>DDYF01000047.1 GCA_002347645.1 Thermoleophilia bacterium UBA2241
ACACAACCCGGGACACTACTGAGCACCGGTCCGGGGGACGGACAGCTGCGGGAGCGTCGGCACGGCGATCTCCGCAGGAGCGCGTGTACCGGTGCGCGACCGGGAGGCAGTCACACAGGCCGACATCGCCACCGTGACGCGGTCGCCGTCCGAGAATCGCCGGACACGAGGCCGGACCTCGCCGACTCAGCGACTGATGCGCCGGGGGGGGGAGGGCAGTGCCTGCAGGTCACCGGCGCCGGAGCAGAGACCGCCGCTGAGCCCGACTTTACATAACGGAGATTATCGTGCGTTCTCTGCAGGCACCCTGGACAGCCGCACGGGTCGTCTCGCATCGCAGCCGGGGCCCTGGGTCCTACCAGCGCCGGCCGAGGTACTGCGGCGATGACGGCCGCTCGCGCAGGCAGGCGACGAGGAACTCGGCGATCGGCGGCCGCACGTCAGCGGCCGTGAGCTCGGTCTCGCCCAGGAAGCGCGCGTTGAGCACGGTGGCCTCTTGCGGCGCGACGTCGGCCTCCGGCGCCGCCGAGACGTCGAAGACGAGATGCACGACATGCTTGGCATAGTCCGGGTCGGGCGAGATCGACTCGACGATGGCGAGCAGCGGGCCGACCGCGACGCGGAGCCCGAGTTCCTCCTGGGTCTCGCGCACGAGGGCGTGCGCCAACGGCTCGCCGAAGCGCACGCCTCCGCCGGGCAGCAGCCAGTAGCGGTCGTCGCCGCGCCCCTGTTCGACCATGAGGATGCGCTCGTCGACGGCGAAGAAGCCTCCGACGCGAATCGTAGGCATCATCGGCGCAGGCTTCATCGGCGTCGTGGCCCCTTCGCGCGGTCGGTCTGTTCGTGGCTCTCGCGTCGGCCGCTCGAGCCGAACCCTCTGCCACCTCGGTGAGTGTCGTCGAGGTCGCCGACCTGGTCAAGGTGCACGTCGGGCAGCGAGACCAGCAGGAGCTGCGCGATGCGGTCGCCGCGTGCTACCACGAACGTCTCGTGCTCATCCGTGTTCAGAAGGATGACCTTGACTTCTCCCCGGTACCCGGGGTCGACGAGACCCGGCGCGTTGACGACGGAGATACCGTGACGCGCGGCGAGACCTGAGCGTGGAAGCGTGAGCGCGGCGAGGCCCGGGCGCAGGCCGATGGCGATGCCGGTGCCCACCACGGCTCGGGAGAGCGGTGCGATCACGGCTCCCTCGGCGGCGAAGAGGTCCCACGCCGCGTCGTCCGCGTATGCCCGCCGTGGCATGCGCGCCTGCGGCGAGAGGAGCTTCACGCCGATAGTGAGTGGCCGGGGCGGCACTGCTCTAGTGCTCCCCCTCGCGGGCCGCGTCTGCGCCCCTTGACGGCTCGTCTGCGCCCCTTCGACGCGTGTCGAGGGTGACGGTGCCCTCAGGGGTGGGAGCGGCGGCGTAGCGCGCGTAGCGCGCCGCCTCCGCGGCCGGGAGCCGGGCCTCGACGATCACGCCGTCGGGCGTGTGCTCCTCGCGCAGGTCGCTCGCGATGCCGCGCAGGCGGTTACGCGCGGCCCCGTCGCTGTACGGGAAGAAGAGGCGGACCGGACGCAGAGCCCTGTCGAAGAAGTCGGCCAGGCGGGCCTGCAGGGCCTCGAGCCCCTCCCCCCTCGCCGCCGAGATGAAGGCCGCGTCGGGGTACATGGCCTCGAGGCGCGCTCGTTTGCCCTGGTCGTCGGCGAGGTCCATCTTGTTGAAGACCACGATGCGTGGGGCGCGCGAGCCGATCATGTCGAGGACCTCCGCCACGGTCTGCTCTCGTGACGCGATCTCCGCCGCCTCGAGTCCCGCGTCGGCCACGACGAGCACGACGTCGGCCAGTGTGGTCTCTTCCAGCGTGGAGGCGAAGGCATCCACCAACTGGTGAGGCAGCTTGCGGATGAACCCTACCGTGTCCGTGAGGACGTAGTCCCGATCGCGGTAGCGGAACGCGCGGCTGGTCGGGTCGAGCGTCTCGAACAGGCGGTCGGCGACCGACACGTGAGCGTCGGTGAGCGCGTTGAGCAGCGTGGACTTGCCCGCATTGGTGTACCCGGCGAGCGCGATGAGAGGCACCGCGCGCCGCAGGCGACGGGCGCGCTGCGTGCGCCTGGTCTTCGCCATGCGGTCGATGCGCTGCTTGAGCACCTGGATGCGTCGGCGCACGATACGGCGGTCGACCTCGAGCTTCGTCTCGCCCGGGCCGCGCATGTCGACGCCGGCGCCCAGGCGGGACAGCACGAGCCCCTTCCCGCGCATGCGCGTCAGCTCGTACTCGAGCTGGGCGAGGTGCACCTGCAACGTGCCCTCGAGCGAGTGCGCGTGCTTGGCGAAGACGCTGAGGATGAGCTCCGTGCGGTCGAGGACGTCGGCATCGACGGCGTCGAGGACCGCGGCCACCTGGCCCGGCGAGAGGTCGTCCTCGCAGACGGCGACGGTGGCGCCGGAGGTCTTCACCGTCGTCTTCAACTCCGCCATCTTGCCGCGCCCGAGGTACGAGTGCGGGTCGGGGCGGTCGCGGTGTTGCACCACGTCGGCGACCCACTCGATCCCGGCAGATCGGAGCAGCTCTTTGATCTCGGCGAGATGCTCCTCCCCGCCGGGCTCGTTCGCGGCGCCTCCGGGGAGCACGGCGAAGACGACGGCACGTGGCGGCGCGACGGCTGTCGACTCGCTGGCCATGCTGTTCGCTCCTCGCTCCCCGCCGTGCCCCTACAGGCGCACGCGCTCGGCGATCCGGTGGACCGCCTCTTCGAGGCGGTCGTCGGGGATGGTCAGCGAGAAGCGCACATAGCCCTCGCCAGAGGGGCCATAGGCAGCGCCCGGCGAGACGATCACGTCGGCCTCGTTCAGCAGGAGCTCCGTGAAACTGCCCGAGGTGTGGCCTTCGGGGACCCCTGCCCAGACATAGATGGTCCCCTTGGGCGGTGTCGCGTGCAGGCCTATGCCGCGCAAGGCCTCGAGCAGGAGATCCCGGCGGCGGGCATACGTCGCGCACATCTCGCGGACGCAGTCCTGGGGGCCCTCGAGAGCCGCCGCCGCGGCGCGCTGCACGGCGCCGAACATCCCCGAGTCCACGTTGGTCTTAAGGCGCCAGTAGGCGTCGACGATCTCGGGGTTACCGACGATCGCCCCGGCCCGCCATCCCGTCATGTTGTAGCTCTTGGAGAGGGAGAAGAGCTCGACGCCGACCTCCTTCGCCCCCGGTGTCTCGAGGAAGCTCGGCGCGACGTAGCCGTCGAAGGTGATGTCTCCGTAGGCGTTGTCGTGGACGACCACAAGATCGTGGGCCTTGGCGAAGGCAACGAGGCGGGCGAAGAAGTCGTCTTCGACGACCGCCCCGGTGGGGTTGTTCGGATAGCAGACGAAGACCATCTTCGCCCGTGCCAGGACGGCAGGCGGTACGGCGTCGAGATCCGGCTGGAAGCTCAGTGCGGGGACGAGCGGCAGGTGGAGGGCCTCGGCGCCCGCGAGCAGCGGGCCCGCGGTGTACACGGGGTACCCCGGATCGCTTGCCAGGCAGACGTCGCCTGGATCCAGCAGCGTCGAGCAGATGTGGGCGACGCCCTCCTTGGCGCCGAGCAGCGGCACCATCTCCGTCTCGAGGTCGAGTGTCACCCCGTAGCGACGCGCGTAGTGGCCGGCGACGGCCTGCCTGAAGCGTCTCTCCCCGCGATTGCTGGGATACCGGTGCGTCGAGTGGTCGTGGGCCCCTGCGACGAGCGCCTCGACGACGTGAGCGGGCGTCGGCAGGTCCGGGTCGCCGATGCCGAGGCTGATGATGTCGACGCCGGCCGCACGGCGGGCCGCGATCTTGCGTTCGATCTCGGCGAACAGGTACGGCGGCAGGCTGCGCACGCGCGCTGCGGGCTTCATCGGACTCCGAATTTCATAGGCGCGGGCAGGATGGACCGTGCCTCTCCCCTACTCAAGGTGGCGCAGGAACTCGAGGGAGAGGTCGCCATGGTAGATCTCTTCGGCCGGACCGGTCATGAAGACGCGCCAGTCATTGGCCACCTCCACGTCGAGCCTGCCCCCGGGGAGCTCGACCGTGACGGGGCTGGAGCACTGACCCGTCTTGACGAGCGCGACGGCGGTCGCGGTCGCCCCCGTCCCGCAGGCCCGGGTCTCCCCCACCCCGCGCTCCCAGACGCGCACCTTGGCCTCGTGCGGGGACACGACCTTGACGAACTCGACGTTGGCCTTGCGCGCGAAGAACCTGTGTTCTTCGATCATCGGGCCGACCTCGTGCAGAGGCACGAGCTCGAGCGGCCAGGGCGACTGGATGACGGCGTGCGGGTTGCCCACGTCGACGAAGGTGAACGTGAAGTTCCGGCCGGCGGCGTGCAGGGCGGCGTTGACCGCCTCGCCTTCGAAGCCGGCGAGCTTCTCGCCCCCGAACCGTGCCAGTCCCATGTCGACGCGGACGGAGTCGCCGCCCAGGAGGGTCGGCTTGATCTCACCGGCCTCGGTCTCGAGCGTGACCACGTCGCCGGTGAGGGAGCCCTCCATCTGGAGCTTGCGGGCGACCATGCGGACCCCGTTGCCGCACATCTCGGCTTCGCTTCCGTCGGGGTTGAAGATCTGCAGACGAAACCGGTCCTCATCGGTCTGGGGGCCGACGAGCAGGATGCCGTCGCTGCCGATGCCGACGTTCCGGTCGCACAGGAGCCGCACGCGCGCGGGCGTGAGGTCGAATGGGACCTGATCGCGGTGCAGCACGATGTAGTTGTTGCCGAGACCTTGCCACTTCGAGAACTGGACCTTGCCCAGGCCCTGCCACTTGACCGTCACGCGAGCTCCCTCCGTGAATGCGTTCGAGCGCCAATCGTACCATGCAGCCTCCGGGCGCCACGGGCGGCCTCGTGCCGCAAGCGGCGGCGCGGAGGGCGGAAGCGCGACGGTCCTAAGAGCCCCGGGGGTCCCCGCTGCGCGGGGACGGAGGCGGCTAGGCTCGCAGGCGCTCCAGGAGAGCAGTCGCGATCTCCTCCGGCGCGCGGCCGGCGGCGGGCTCGCGCAGTGCGTCGGGGAGCTTGCGCATCCACGTCACCTGGCGGCGTACAAGCGCATGCGTGCGTGTGCGCATGGCCGCCGCCGCGTCGTCCACGGTTGCCGCGCCGTCGAGGACGGCGAGCAACTCACGCACGCCGATGGCCTGTCGCACGGTGCGCGACAAGGGTCCGGCATCGCGAGCCCGGCGCACCTCGTCGAGCGCGCCGCGAGCCAGCATGGAGTCGACTCGGGCGTCGAGGCGCGCCCGTAGCCCTTCGCGCTCGGGTTCGAGGGCGGCCAACGTGTGGGCGTACCGCTCCGCCGGGCGCCAAAGGCCGCCGCGCTCGCGCGCGCCCAACGGGCGCCCGAGCGTGCGCACGGCTTCGAGGGCGCGGATCACACGACGGGGGTTCGCCGGGTCGATCCACGCCGCGGTCGCCGGGTCGAGGGCGTGCAGTTCGCCGACGAGCGCACCCGGATCGCGTTGCCACGCCGTCTCCAACTCGCGGCGAAGCGCCGCGTCGGGGTCGCCGGCAAAGGCGAGCTCGCCGAGCGCGGCGCGCAGGTAGAGCCCGGAGCCTCCTTCCACGACGACGGGCACCCCACGCCCGAGGGCGTCGTCGATCGCGGCGTGTGCGACGACGGCGTACTCGGCGACCGACCAGTCCTTCGCCGGGTCGACGATGCCGACCAGGTGGTAGCGCACCCTTCGCAGGTGGTCCGCCGACGGCTGGTTGGTGAGGACCGGCAGGCCACGATACACCTGCATGGAGTCGGCGACCACGATCTCGGCACCGAGGCGTTCGGCGAGAGCGACGGCGACGTCGGTCTTGCCGAGCCCCGTCGCGCCGAAGAGACCGACGACCACAGCGCGCGGCGGGCCGGGCGCGGGGGCGTCGGCGACGGTCACGCGTGCGTCGCGGGCGGCATGTCGTCGTCGCCCGCCGCCCGCGCCGGTTCGCCTTCATGGTAGCGGACGACGGTGAACCGCTCGATGCCGAAGTCCGCGTCCGGCGCGATACCGGCCTTCTGGAGCGCGATCGCGATCTGCACGTCGGCGCTGCCGACGCCCGGCAGGTCGGGCAACAGAACGCCGCGCCGCACGCCGTGCGCCACGATCACGCCGTAACGTCTGGGGTCGAGCTCGAATGGTTCGCAGGGCTCACTTGGGCTCAGGACGTCGACCGAGACGCTGAGGTCCGCCAGCTCGTCGGGGCGTACCGGCGTGAAGCGCGGGTCGTTGAAGGCCGCGGCGCGAGCGTTCCGGGCGATCTCGGCACCGAGGTCCGGCTCGGCCGGAGTCAGGGTGCCGATGCACCCGCGGAGCTCCCCGCCACTCTTCAGCGACACGAAGCAGGCGCTGCGACGCGCGTACACAGCCTCGCCCGGGGGCCTCGGGAGAGGTGACCGCCGGACGTACGCCTCGACGCAGGCGCGCGCCCAGTCCGCGGGTCCCATGAGGTGATGTCCGCCCTCGTCCACTGACGCGCGCCTTCGCACTCGTTCAGCCCTCGGTACCGGCCTCCGCCCGGCCGAAGCGGGCGACGAGGTAGCCGACGCCGAACGGACCCTCGTAGCTGTACACGTGCGGGTCGACGACGGCGTCGTCGCCGAGAAAGCCGCCCAGCGCGATCACCGAGCGAAGGCCGCACTCCCCGGCGCCGCCGATGATGCGCCGGTCGATGTTCGACAACGCGGCGAAGTCGCCGACCTCGAGGGCCTTGACCAGGAGCTCGTCAAAGGCCTTGCCGCGCGGGTCATAGCCGGCCGGTGCGGAGGGGATCAACCTGTGTGAGAGGTCCCCCGAAGCCACGAACAGGACGTCCCGCCCGAGTTCCTCGGCGCAGCGCCGAACGAGTTGTCCGAGCGCACGATGCTCGCCGTAGGCGTTCGTGATCGAGATGGAGACCAAACGCCGCGTGGGCAGGAAGCTGAGCGGCACGAGCACGCCGTGATCGAGGAGGTCGTCCTCGCCCGGGACCAACTGGACGTCGCGGACCCCGCCGGCGAGCGCGAGGAGCAGGTCGACCATGGCCGCGTCGTTGTCAAAGGCGAACGCCGCCTGCGGGCAGCCGAAGGTACCGAAGTCGCCGCGCAGGCGGGGAGCCACCTTGACGACGTGCGCGTCGGCGAAACCGGGACTGTGCGGGGAGACGACGACCGTGGTCTCGGGCTCGCCCACGTCGGCGGCAAGGGCGCGCATGCCGCGCACCGTGGCATCGACGCGGGCCAGCGACTCGCCGCCGATCTCGGGGATGAGGAGCGGTGGATGTGGACACACGCAGCCCTGCACGACCAGCTCCTCCCTGCTAGCTCGGCAACGCCGTCCCTCGCAACGTCGTCGACGTCGCGTCCTCGATCTTCACCTCAACTATAGCACCGGGTCTTGCCGTGCCGGCGAAGTTGACCGTCACGTTCTGGCGGGTGCGGCCCCGAAGCGTGTCTCCGTGCCGGCTCGGGCCCTCGACGAGCACCCCGACCGTCCGCCCGACCCAACGTTCGTGGGCATCGAGGGAGAGCTGGTGCGTCAGTTCGACGAGGCGCTCCACCCGCGCTCGGCGAACGTCCACCGGGACTTGCGCCGGCATCGTCGCGGCACGGGTCCCGTCGCGCGCCGAGAACACGAACGTGAAGGCCCCGTCGAAGCGGGCCGCCCGGACGACGTCCATGGTCGCCGCGAAGTCGGCCTCGGTCTCTCCCGGAAAGCCGGCGATGAGGTCCGTGGTGACGCTCACGTCGGGAACGGCGGCACGCAAGGCGGCGACGCGGGCCAGGAACGTCTCGGCCGTGTAGCGCCGCCCCATCGCGGCCAGGATCCGGTCTGACCCCGCCTGCAGAGGGAGGTGCACGTGCTCGCACGCGCACGGGAGCTCCGCGACCGCGGCGACGACCTCGTCGGTCAGGTCCTTGGGGTGCGAGGTCATGAAGCGCAGGCGGTCCACGCCGCCCCGCGCGTCGAGCGCACGCAGCAGCGAAGCGAAGTCGACGGCGTCCCTCTGCCCCAGGCGGCGACGGTCGAGCCCGTAGGCGTTCACATTCTGGCCGAGAAGGGTCACCTCGCGCACGCCGTCAACGGCGAGAGCGCGCACCTCCGCGAGGATGTCCGCCGCCGGTCGACTGCGCTCCGGGCCGCGCACGTAGGGCACGATGCAGTAGGCGCAGAAGTTCGTGCAGCCCGACATGATCTGCACCCAGGCCTGGAACGGCCTGGCGCGACGCCCGGGCAGCTCGCCGCTCAGCGCAGGTCCGTCGGCGAAGTACGCCGGCCGGGGTGACGGCGCCCCGTCACCGGCCAGGCGGTCGGCAGCCGCCTGCACCAGTGCTGACAGGTTGTGCAGGCTCTGGGGCCCGAGGGCCCCGTCGACGAACGGGTATCGCCGAAAGAGGTCATGCCGCTCGGCCTGCGGCAGACAGCCGGTCACGAGGACGATCCGGCGGGGGTCGTCTCTCTTGAGGCGCGCCGCCTCGCTCAAGTGGCCGGCCAGGCGCTCGTCGGCGCTGCGCCGGACGGTGCACGTGTTGTACACGAGCACGTCGGCGTCGCCAGGGTGCGGCACGGCCGTCAGTCCCTCCGCCTCGAGCGCGTGTCTGATGCGCTCGGCGTCGTGCTCGTTCATCTGGCAGCCGAACGAGCGCAGGTAGTACGTCCGCATCTTGCTCGCCCCCACGGGCCGCTACTGGCCGGTGCGACCTACTTGGCGATCTCTACGGCGCGGTTCTCGCGGATCACGGTGACCTTGATCTGCCCGGGGTAGTCGAGCTGCCCTTCGATCTCCTTGGCGATCTCGCGCGCCAGGAGCGCGGTCCCGCCGTCGTCGACCTCTGCCGGTTTGACCATGACGCGCACCTCGCGGCCCGCCTGCATCGCGTAGCACTTCTCGACGCCCTTGTGCTTCTCGGCGATCTCCTCGAGGGCCTCGAGCCGCTTCACGTAATTCTCGAGCGACTCGCGGCGGGCGCCGGGCCGGGCCGCCGAGATCGCGTCGGCGGCCTGCACGAGCACGGCTTCGACGGTCTGCGGCTCGATGTCCTGGTGGTGCGCCTGAATGGCGTGCACGACACTCTGCGACTCGCGGTACTTCTTGGCGAGCTGCTGCGAGATCTCGGCATGCGAGCCGTCGACCTCGTGGTCGATCGCCTTGCCGATGTCGTGGAGCAGGCCCGCCCGCTTGGCGATCTTGACGTTGGCGCCGAGCTCGGCGGCCATGATACCCGCGAGGTGAGCGACCTCGACGGAGTGGTTGAGCACGTTCTGACCGTAGCTCGTGCGGTACTTGAGGCGCCCGAGCGTCCTCACGAGCTCGGGCGCCAGCCCGTGCACGTTGGTGTCGAAGCACGCCTGCTCGCCGGCCTCTTCCATCGCCGCCTCGACCTCGGCCTGAGCCTGACCGAACATCTCCTCGATGCGCGCCGGATGGATGCGCCCGTCGGTGATGAGCTTGGTCAGCGTGAGGCGCGCGGTCTCGCGGCGCACGCCGTCGAAGCCTGACAGCACGACCGCCTCGGGCGTGTCGTCGATGATGAAGTCGATGCCGGTGACGTTCTCGAGGGTGCGGATGTTGCGTCCCTCGCGGCCGATGATACGGCCCTTCATGTCGTCGGAAGGCAGGTTGACGACCGATACCGTCGTCTCGGCGACGTGGTTCGCCGCCGTGCGCTGGATGCTCAGCGAGAGGACGTTGCGCGCCCGCCGGTCGGCCTCGCGCCGCGCCTCCTCCTCGACTTGGCGCACGAGCTTGGCCATGTCGTGACGGGCGTCGTCCTCCGTCTGCTTGAGGAGCGTCTCGCGTGCCTGCGCCGTGCTCATCCCGGAGATGCGCTCCAGAGTCTGGACGGCGTCGTGGTGAGCCGCCTCGAGCTCGTCGGCGAGCTTCTGCGTGTTCGCCTCGCGGTCGCGCAGAGATTGGTCGCGCCGATCCTGCTCGAGAGCGCGGGCGTCGAGCTGCTCCTCTCGCTGCAGCATGCGCTGCTCGGCGCTGGAAAGCTCGCCGCGTCGCTCGCGGAGCTCCAACTCGACCTCGCCCCGGACCTTGTGGACCTCTTCCTTGGCCTCGAGCTTTGCCTCTTTGAGCAGCGTCTCGGCTTCGCGATGGGCGTCGCGCACGAGCTTCTCCGCCTCGCGCTCCGCTCCCGCCATCTTGCTGGACGCCAGGTTGCGGCGCACGAGATACCCAAGGCCGACGCCCGCCGCCAGCGCCAGCACTCCTACCAAGATCGTGATGATGGTGTTCATGTCGTCCTCTCACCGTTGCCGGCGCACGAAAAAGCCGGGCGTCATGCCCGGCCTGCGCGCCGCTCGCGCGTACGGAGAGATACCTTTCGAGCTGTCGTCACGTCCAGGGGCCAGGACAAGCTAAGTACGAACGAACCTCCCCAAGCTCTCGCGTTCGACCCCTGGGTCGTCTTCGTCAGGCTCACGGCGATGTCTCGCCGTCGTGTATCGCTCGGTACGAGCGAGGGTCTCAATGCACAGGCACACGCGCATCGCGTGCACCACGATTCTAGGGGCATTGCCGATTCCCTGTCAATTTGCAGGGAGGTTGCGGGAGTCATGGAGCCGCGCCGCGTGTTCTAGGGCTCCTGCAGGTGCTCCTCGACCCAGCGCCGGATCGCCTCGTAGCATACCGTGCCGGCGAACCCGCGACGGTGCAGCGCGGCGTACGCGCGCCGCCGGTCTGCCTCGAGCGGGGGCTGCGGCGTCTGTCTCCGACGCAGGAACGCCAGCGCGCGCTCGAGCTCATCCGCCTCGTCTCCGGACGCGAGCGCGCGTTCGATCGTCTCGGCGGCGACACCGAGGTCGGCGAGTCCGCGGCGGATGCGCTCGACGCCCCAGCCGGCGAGGTGTCGCTTGTCGGCGACGAAGGCCGCGGCGAAGGCGGTGTCGTCGAGCAGGCCGTCGGCCTCGAGGCGGTCGAGCGCCGCCGCGATCGCCTGCTCGGTGTGCTCCTTCTGCAGCAGGCGCCGCTCGAGCTCACGACGGCTTCGCTGGCGCTGCCCTAACAGCCGGTGTGCGTCGGCGAGCACGCGCTCGGCAGAGGCCTGCTCGCGGAGCGACCGGATGTCGGCGTCGTCAAGCCAGAGGCTCTGGTACAGCCTGAGCCTGGCGAGCAGCGCTTCGCTGACACTGCAGACGTAGGCGTCGTCGACGTAGACGGCGACGCGTCCCCGCCGGGTCGTGCGGAGCGCCGTGACGACGCCCACCGCGTCGCCTAGTCGGTGGCTGCGACAGTCGGCTCGCCGGCGCCGGCGGCCGTTGGGGCGGCCGCCGCAGCGGCGGCCTCGGCTGCCCTGTCGAGAGCCGGTAGGCCGGCCTTGGCGCGCACCTCGTCTTCGATCGCCGCCGCGAGGTCGGCGTTCTCCTTGAGGAAGGCCCGGGCGTTGCTGCGCCCCTGCCCGAGCCGCTCGTCGCGGTAGCTGAAGAAGGCGCCACTCTTCTGGACCACCTCGTGCAGGACGCCGAGGTCGAGGAGCGTGCCCTCGCGGGAGATGCCCTGCCCGTACATGATGTCGAACTCGGCCTGCTTGAAGGGCGGCGCGACCTTGTTCTTCACGACCTTGACGCGCACGCGGTTGCCCACCGCCTCGGTGCCGTCCTTGAGCGTCTCGATACGGCGGATGTCGAGACGGATCGTGGCGTAGAACTTGAGCGCCTTACCGCCCGTGGTCGTCTCGGGGTTGCCGAACATGACACCGATCTTCTCGCGAAGCTGGTTGGTGAAGCAGCAGATGGTGCCCGACCGGTTGAGCGTGCCGGCGAGCTTGCGCAGCGCCTGGCTCATGAGGCGCGCCTGCAGTCCGACGAAGCTGTCACCCATCTCGCCCTCGATCTCGGCCTTGGGCGTGAGCGCCGCGACAGAGTCGATGGCGACGATGTCGAGGGCGCCGCTGCGGACGAGCATCTCGGCGATCTCGAGCGCTTGCTCGCCGTAGTCGGGCTGCGAGACGAGGAGGCTGTCGACGTCGACGCCGATGGCCTTGGCGTAGCTGGGGTCCATGGCGTGCTCGGCGTCGATGAACGCGGCCTGCCCGCCGAGGCGCTGCGCCTGGGCGATGAGGTGATAGACCAGCGTGGTCTTGCCCGACGCCTCCGGCCCGTAGATCTCGACGATGCGCCCCCGAGGGATACCGCCGACGCCGAGGGCGATGTCGAGGGCGAGCGAGCCGGTGGGCACGCACTGCACGTCGGCCATCGCACGTTCGCCCAGGCGCATGATGCTGCCCTTGCCGTACTGGCGTTCGATCTGGGTGACGGCGGCGTCGAGGGCCTTGTCTTTGTCCACAGCGGGAGCTCCTCTCTCAGGATGCGATGAAGACGGCCATGGGAGTGTGTACGGCGGCGGCCCTCTCCAAGACGCTACTATACAAGACCATCTGGCTGACGCCAAACCTCGGAACGTTGACGTTTTGCAGGGAAAAGGGTGGGCCAGGGCGGCGGTAACGGGCGACTGTCACATGGGGCAGGAAAGGGCGCTTCCCGGGCGTGTACAGGCGTCGTTCGGCCAAAGCGTGCGACACGCCGGCCTGCAAGGCAGACAGCGCGCCGCCGTGATCGACGAGCTCTAGGGCGACCACGCGCTTCGGCCCGTGCGCGGGCAGGAAGAGCAGGTCGCCGACGTCCAGGTCGAGCGCTCCGAAGCGCAGGTCGGCGAGGGCCTCTTCGACCGCGGGCACGCAGTGCGCCTCGACGCCGCCGAGGAAGCAGAGGGTCACGTGAATGGTGGCGGCGACACGGAGGTCTCGATGTGGCCGAAGCACACGCTCCTGCCATGCGGCGATGTCGCGAGCGGTGTCCGGCGGGAGGTCGCAGGCGACGAACAGACGCCGCGACTCGGACGGCGAGCTAGCGGCCACTGGCGGGCGTGCCGGTGGTGAGCTCCTCGCGCAGGAGGTGGAGCGCGCGCGCGACGGCCCACTCGCGCACGCTCTGACGATCGCCCGGGAAGCGCTCGCGCACGGTGCGCGTGCCCCCGGGGCCGGCGCACCCGACGAAGACGAGGCCGACCGGCTTGTCTCCACTACCCCCGGCAGGGCCGGCCACGCCCGTGGTCGAGAGACCGAAGGTCGCGCCGACGACCCGCCGCGCGCCTTCGGCCATGGCTGCGGCGACCTCGGGCGAGACGGCGCCGTGACGAGCCAGCAGCGCGGCGTCGACGCCCAGTGCGGCGGTCTTGACCTCGTTCGCGTAGGCGACGACGCCGCCGAGGAAGTAGTCCGACGAGCCGGGCAGTGCCGTGAGACGGCCGCCGAGCAGGCCGCCCGTGCACGACTCTGCGACGGCGACCGTCGCACGTCCGGCTCTGAGGACGTCGGCGAGCAGCTCGTCGACCGTGCGCCCGTCCGACGAGAACACCGGGACGCCGGCCTCCAGCGCGCCGACGAGGGCGTCGGCCTCGGCCTGGGCGCTCTCGGTGCGTGCGTGGCGAAGGCGCACGGCCACCTCTCCCCCGCCGACGTTGACGGCGACGTCGACGAGCCCGCGCGGCGCCGCGTCGACGATCTCGCCGACCTGCAGTTCGCCGACCCCGAAGATCCGCACGATCCGGCTGACGACGCCGGTGAGGACGCCGGCGGCCGCCAACTCGCCGCGCACCCACGACCACATGGCATGCAGCTCGGAGGGCACGCCCGGGAGCGCGTAGATGCGGGCACGGCCGTGTCGCAGGGCGATGCCGGGCGCGACCCCGACTGGCGGGATGGGTCGCGCTCCCCGCGGCAGGAGCGCCTGCCGGCGCGTCCGCGCGAAGACCCAGTCGTAGTCGAGCTGACGGCGGCCGGCAACCTCGCGGGTGCGTCGTGCGACCATCTCGAGCGCCTCGGCGTCTTCTTCGAGGACGCGCCCTGTCGCCTCGGCGACCGCCGAAGCGGTGAGGTCGTCGTGCGTCGTCCCCAGTCCGCCGCTCAGGACGATCACGGCCGGATCGAGCGCGACCGCCTCCTCGAGAGCCCCCACGAGCAGCCCCATGTCGTCGGGTACGACCATGAGACGCACGACGCGCACGCCCTCGCGTGCCAGCTCGGCGCTGAGAAAGGCGCCGTTCGTGTCGCGCGTGCGGCCGTCGAGGAGCTCGTCGCCGCTCAGGAGGACCACGCCGCGGGGCAGGTCGCCGGGCATCATCGCGAAGCCGTCCCCGGCAGGCGCAGGACGTCACGGGCCTTCCAGAAGTAGTTGATGCCGGACACGACGGTGAGCACCACGGCGACGGCCACGAGGGCGACCTCGATCACCAGCTCGGCCGTCGCCATCCACCCCGAGAAGAGATCGCGCGGAAGCATGAGCGCGATGACGGCGGCGATCTGAAAGACGGTCTTGATCTTGCCGTAGCGGTCGGCGGGAATGGACACCCCCTGTGCAAGCGCGATGATGCGGAGGGCGCTCACGGCGAACTCGCGCGCGATGATCACCATTGCCACCCATGCCGGGAGGCGTTCCATGCCGACGAGGGCGATCAACGGCGCCGCGATGAGGAGCTTGTCGGCCAGTGGGTCCATGAACTGGCCGAAGGTCGTCACGCTGTTGCGCGAGCGCGCCAGATATCCGTCGAGCTTGTCGGTGCTCGCGGCGAGAATGAACACGAGGACCGCCACGATGTTGCCGTACGGGATCTCGACCACGAGGAAGACGACGATGACGGGGATCAGCAGCATGCGCGCCATGGTCACCATGTTGGCGGCGTTCATGTTGCGCAGCAGGCGATCCACTGGACGCTCCTGATCGGCGGGGCTCGCACCGGCGCCTCGGCCGGGTCAGCGGGCCGCGGTCGCCGCTACATCATAGCCGAGCGCGGCGACGACGCGGGCACGCACCAGCTCACCGCGGCGCAGGCGGGCGCCCGAGACGAGCGCGCGTCCGTCGACGTCGGGCGCCTGGACGGCCAGGCGGCCGATGGACTCGCCTTCGGGACGCGAGGTGCCGCGCTCGACCAGCACGTCGAGCTCGCGGCCGACGAGCTCCGACCAGAAGGACGCCGTGGACGCGTCGATCGCCGCACCGACGCGCGCCGCCCGCTCCAGACGGACCTTCTCGGGCACCTGGGCGGGGAGGCTCGCCGCCCGGGTCCCTTCCTGCGCGTCGAAGGCGAACACGCCGGCGACGGCGAGGCCGGCCGCGGCGATGAAGTCGAGGAGCTCGTCGACGTCGTCCTCCGTCTCCCCGGGAAACCCGGTCAGGAACGTCGAGCGCACCGCTGCCCCGGGGACAGCGCGCCGGATGCGCTCCAGCAGGCGGAGGTAGGCCTCGCCGTCGCCGGCGCGCCCCATGCGGCGCAGGACGCTGAGCGAAGCGTGCTGCAACGGCACGTCGACGTACGGCACTGCGGAAGTCGCCAGCGCCTCGAGAAGCGCGGCATCGATACCGTCGGGCTGAAGGTAGAGCAGGCGGAGCCAGGCAGGGCCGAGCGCCTTCACCTCGGCGAGCAGGCGCGGCAGCCCGCCCCACTCGGGCCACGCCCAGCGCGACGTGTCCTGGCCCACCAGCACGAGCTCCCGGGCGCCTCCCTCGAGGGCCGCGCGCGCCTCGCGAAGCACGGTGTCGGGCGGCGCGGCCTCGTAGGCGCCCTTGATGAGGGGGATGGCGCAGTACGCGCAGCGGCGGTCACACCCGTCCGAGATCTTGGCGTAGGCGTGGACGGACCGGGCCCGGCGCGGCTCGAGGACGCGCCGCGCCGGATCTTCGGCGGTCCGACGGGCCGCCCCGCCGTCCCCGTCCTCCTCGTCTCGCGCTTCGCCGGCGAGCGCCTGGATGAGCCCACCATGATCGAGCCCCGCCCAGAGGTCGACCTCGGGCAGCTCGCGCCGGAGCTCGGCGCCGTAGCGTTCGACCAGGCAGCCGACGGCTGCGACGCGGCCGCCGCGCGCGTGCGCCGCAGCCGCGGCCTCGAGGATCGCGTCGACGGACTCCTCTTTGGCGGCGTCGATGAAGCCGCACGTGTTGACGACGACGAGGTCGGCTTCGGCGGGGCGCGCACGCCGCAGGCCGGCAGCCAGGAGGGCGCGCTCGAGGCGGCTCGAGTCGGCCTCGTTCTTCGGGCAGCCCAGGGTCTGGATGACGAAGCGCAGCGGGTTCAGCGGTAGTTCACGAACTGGAGTGGGAGGCCCCAGTCCTCGTCCTTGAGGGCCTGGATGGCGGCCTGAAGCTCGTCCTTGCTGGGCGAGAACACGCGCAGGGTGTCGCCCTGGATCTGCACCTTGACCCTCTTCAAGCGCTGGCGCAGGAGCTTGTTCATCGCTTTCGCCTTGTCCTCCGGGATGCCTTGGGCGACGCCCACCTGCTGGCGCACCGTGCCGCCGAGGGCGTCCTCGACCTTGCCGTACTGGAGGGCCTTGAGCGACACCTTGCGGCGCACGAGCTTCTCCTCCAGAAGGTCGACCACCTGCTTGAGTTTCACCCGATCGTCGGACACGAGAACGAGATGGTCGCCCTCCAGCGAGACGCGACTGACGCTCTTCTTGAAGTCGTACCGCGTGGCGATCTCCTTCTGCGCCATGTTGACGGCGTTGCGCACCTCGTTCACGTCGGCGCGCGAGACGACGTCGAAGGACACTTCCTTGGCCATGGTCACTCCCCGGTCGCGGAGCCTTGAACGAGCTTGCCGTCGACGATCTGGACCACCTGGGGGCCGACGCCCTCGAGGCGGGCCAGCGCCTTCTCGCCGGCGCGGATGGAGATCGCCGGGGGATTGCCGACGGTCATGTACAGGTCGTCGCCGTGGAACAGCTTGGTCTTGCCACGGGTGAGGGTGTCGCGATACAGGAGCTCGCCTCCGGAGCCGTCGCGTCGCACCTCGAGCCAGCAATCGCCGCGGCTCGCGCTCACGCGGACGACGTCGCTCGCGATCGCCGAGGGCGAGGGAGAGGGCGAGAGCGAAGCGGACGCCGTCGCCGACGGGGACGGCGAGAGGACGCCTGTGTCGACCGGCGCCCCACCCTGCGGCGCCGTGTCCTCACCGTTCAAGCCGAGCACGTAGATGACGGCCAAGACCAGGAGGCAGGCGACGGCGATGAAGGCCAGCGTGTTGCGCCGCCGGTGACTGAACGGCTTCCCGATCACCGACGACCCGCCGAACGGCTGGTGCTCCTCCCTGACGGTGCCGCGGGAGCGATACTCGTCGAGGATGATAGACGGGTCGAGGCCGAGGTAAGTCGCGTACGTCTGCAGGAAGCCCTTGACGTACGCCTGCCCAGGCATGAGGTCGAAGTCCTCGTTCTCCATCGCCTGGAGGTACTTGACGCGGATCTTGGTGTCTTCCTCGGCCTGCTGCAGCGTGAGCTTGCGGCGCACGCGGGCTTCGCGCAGGGTGCTGCCGATCTCGAACACGACGGGTGAGCCTCTCTTTGTCCTTCAGTGCCGGCGCGCGGCCCGGGGGAGCGCCGACGCCCGAGTCATGAGTCTAGTGAGCCGCGACGGCGAAGACAATTCGGTCGCGAGTCTGGCGCCGGCGACAGCCGTGCGGCCTCACTCCTCCCGGCCGTCCTCGGACTCGGGTGGTGGCGGCTCCGTCTCCGGGTCGTCGGCGCTTTCGCCTCCCGCCAACTGCGCCAGCAGGCGGGCGATCTCGTCGTCGTCCATGAGGACGGTCCTGGCCTTGCTCCCCTCGAAGCCCGACACGACGCCCATCTGCTCCATGATGTCGATGAGGCGTCCGGCGCGGGCGTAGCCGACGCGCAGCCGGCGCTGGAGTTGTGCGACCGACGCGGCGCCGATGGACGCCACCGTGCGGATCGCGTCGGGCAGGTACTCGTCCTCGCCGGCGGCCTGACTCGCGTCGGCGTCGGGTCCCGCCGGGTTCTCGAGGAGGTCTGCGCGGAACTCCGGCTTCGCCTGGCCGCGCCAATGCTCCGTGATGAGCTTCATCTCGCGTGCGGTCACGAACGCCCCCTGCACGCGCAGCGTTCGCGTGCTGCCGAGCGGGTGGAAGAGCATGTCGCCCGAGCCCAGCAGACTCTCGGCGCCGCCCTGGTCGAGGATCACCCGGGAGTCCGTCTGCGACGAGACGGCGAACGCGATGCGCGACGGGATGTTGGTCTTGATCATCCCGGTGACCACGTCCACCGAGGGGCGCTGTGTGGCGACCACGAGGTGGACGCCGGCGCCACGCCCCAACTGACCGAGGCGGATCACGGCGTCCTCGACCTCCGACGGCGCCACCATCATGAGGTCCGCGAGTTCGTCCACGATGACCATGATGTACGGCAGCGGCTCCTCGCCGAGCTTCTCGAGCTTCTTGTTGAGGTCGCGGATGTTCTGCGCGCTGCCGTGGCGCGCCATGACCTCGTACCGGCGGTCCATCTCGCGGCAGATGTTGTCGAGCACGTAGCTCGCCTGCTTCATGTTGGTCACCACGGGCGCGAGCAGGTGAGGGATGCCGTCGAAGTTCGAGAGCTCGACCTTCTTCGGGTCGATCATGATCATACGCACCTGGTCGGGCGTCGCACGCAGGAGGATCGAGCTGATGAGCGCGTTGATGCAACCGCTCTTGCCCGAGCCGGTCGTGCCGGCGATCAGCAGGTGCACCATCTTGACGAGGTCGGCGACGATGGGCTTGCCGGAGACGTCCTTGCCGAGCCAGAAGGCGAGCGGCGAGGCGTGTGGCGGGAAGGTCTGGTAGACGTCGCCGAGCGAGACGTAGTTGGCCTCGACGTTGGGCACCTCGACGCCGACCGCCGTCTTGCCGGGGATCGGCGCCTGCACGCGGATGTCGGTGGCGGCGAGGGCGTAGGCGAGGTCGTCCTTGAGGCCGGCGACGCGGCTGACCTTGATCCCGGGCGCGAGCTGCAGTTCGTAGCGTGTCACCCGCGGGCCGGACACGGTACCGATGACGGTGGCCGGGATGTTGAAGTGCCCGAGGGTCTCGACCATGCGCTGCGAGACGGCGGAGACGGTCTGCGGTGCCTCTCCCCTGCCCGTCTCCATCCGTTGCAGCAGTTGCGGGTCGGGCGCCTGCCACACGCGGCGCTCGGTCCCGGCGAACGCGAGCACAGTCTCCTGGCCCTCGTCGCCGTCCTTCACGGCCTCGGCGAGGTTCAGCTGCTCGCCCTCGTCGACCACGGCGACCGGCTCCGGGACGGGCGCAGCGACGGGTGCGGCGCCGTACGACGACGCCGCGACGCCGAAGATCTCGGGTGCATCGTGGACGCCGTCGATGAGGCGCGGTCCCGCCGCGACGGCGGCCGGGGCGAGATCGAAGTCGGCAGGCCAGCGGTAGTGGGTGGCGGACTCGTCGGCCCCGACGACCGAAGTGAGGCCCTCGGAGGCCTCGACCACGCGCGTCTCCGCCTCGCGACGGCGCTCGCCCAGATCCGCCGCTTTGGCTCGCGCGGCGCGCCCGGCCTGCGCCACGCCTGCCCGCGAGCGCGCGGCCCACAGACCCAGCGACGACCCCGTCACGAGGACCACGGCGCCGACCCACAGGGCGACGACGAGCACGTCGACGCCGATGCCCCCGATGAACGGGTGGAGCAGGGCCCAAAGCCCCTCGCCGGCGGCGCCGCCGTGGGCTTCCATGTAGGCGTCGCGGAACAGCCGCTCCGGCCGCGCGCCGGCGAACATCCCGAAGGTGTCGGCGGTGGCCGCCAGCACGAACCCCGTCGCCAGTACGGCGAGGCCCACCGACAACGAGCGCCGCGGTCGCTGGTCCTCCCCGGCGGCCGCAACGTAGGCGGCGTACGCGAGCACGGGCGGCACCGCGTACGCCAGCAGACCGACGAACCAGGTCAGCGCCCCGGCGAGCCACGTGCCGAACGTCCCGCCGTCCCACCCGAAGTACAGTACGAAGGCGAGGAAGAGAGCCAGTGCCGCGCAGCAGATGGCCACCAGCTCGCGCCGGTGGTCCTTGCGCGGCGCGGCGTCACGCTCGACCGCGCGTCGCACCGGTCGCCGGGCGGCCGGCTTCGCCGGCCGCCGTGTGCGCCCATTCTCTCGCGCCGTCGCGCGTCGTGCCGTGCCTTGGCTGGCCATAGGGATGTGTTCGACGCGCGGCCGCCCTTTCCCTAGGCGGGGGCTGTCCCGTCACGGCGGCGCCGAGGCACCGTACCGTGGGCTGCGGTCAGACTTCCACGACCATCGGCATGACCATCGGCCGCTGCCTGGTCTCACGGTAGACGAACTCGGAGAGCACCTCGCGGATGTCTTCCTTGATGAGGCGGTGCCCGGTCACGTGCTCCTTACCGAGGGTCTCGAGGAGGTCGTCGAGGACGGCCGCAGCCTTCTCGAGCACCTCCTGCTGGCGCTCGTCGTCGTGGAGGAAGCCGCGCGCCACGAGCTCGGGGCGTGCCACCGGCTCGCCGGTCTGGACATCGACGGTGACGACGGCGATGAGGATGCCGTCCTCGGCGAGCTTCTGGCGGTCGCGCAGGACGAGGCCCTCCTCGTCGCCCAGCTCGAAGCCGTCGACGAACACCATGCCGGTGTGGACCTTGTCGACGACGTCGGCGTCGTCCGGGCCCAGCTCGAGGACGTCGCCGTTCTCGAGGATGAAGATCGACTCGTCGCCGATGCCGGCCTCGCGGGCGAGGTCGGCGTGGAGGTGCTGGTGGCGATACTCACCGTGGACGGGGATGAAGTACTGCGGACGGAGAAGGTTGAGCATCATGCGCATGTCGTCCTGGGCGGCGTGGCCCGAGACATGGACGCCGCTCTCCTCCCCGTAGATCACCTTGGCCCCAGCCTTGAGCAGGCGGTTGATGGTCTCCATGACGCTGACCTCGTTGCCCGGGATCGGTTTCGCGCTGATGACGACGGTGTCCCCCTCGTTGAGTTCGACCTGCGGGTGATCGTCCCACGCCATCCGCGACAGGGCCGAGAGCGGCTCGCCCTGGCTGCCGGTCGCCAGGATGAGCAATTCGTCGGGCCGATGCTCGTCGATCTCGCTGAGTTTGACCATCGCGCCTTCGGGGACCTCGAGGTACCCGAGGTTGCGCGCGATGTTGACGTTCTTCTGCATGGAGCGGCCGGCCACGGCGAACTTGCGCCCGTGAAGGTGGGCGATGCGCACGGCCTGCTGCACGCGATGGATGTGTGACGCGAACGACGCCAGGATCACCCGTCCCTCCGCCTCGGCGAAGATCTGGTGGAACGCCTGGCCGACCACACTCTCGGAAGCGGTCGATCCCGGCACCTCCGCGTTCGTCGAGTCGGCGAGCAAGGCGAGGACGCCGCGCTGTCCGAGCTGCGCGAACGTGTTGACGTCGGTGATGCGTCCGTCGATCGGCGTGTGGTCGAACTTGTAGTCGCCGGTGAACACGATGGGGCCGTGCGCCGTCTCGATGACGATCGCCAGCGCGTCGGGCACGCTGTGGCTCACGGCGACGAACGAGACGCCGAATGGCCCGAGTTCGAGCTCACGGCCTTCCGCGACCTCGTTGACGCTGACGCTCTTGATGAGCCCATGCTCGTCGAGCTTGGACTTGGCGAACGCCAGCGCCAGCTTGCTCCCGTACACGGGAACGTTGAGCTGCTTGAGGATGAACGGCAGCGCGCCGAAGTGGTCTTCGTGCCCGTGCGTGATCAGGAACGCCAGGACGTCGGCGCGGCGCTCGAGCAGGTAGGCGATATCGGGCAGCACGAGGTCGATGCCGAACATGTCGTCGCGCGGGAAGGCGAGGCCGCAGTCGACGACGACGATCTTGCCGTGGTACTCCACGGCGGTCATGTTCTTCCCTATCTCGCCGAGGCCCCCGATGGGGATGATGCGCACGCGGTCGTCGTTCATGCCGACAAGGCTCCAATCTCGCGAAGTGCCGTGGCGATGACGGCGCGTTCATGCTCGTCGGCGGTGACGAGGGGAAGGCGCAGCCCTCCGACCCTGTGGCCGAGGAGGTCGAGCGCCTCTTTGACGGGGATCGGGTTCGTCGTCACGAAGAGCGCTTTGAACAAGGGCAGCAACTCACCGTTGATCGCCTCGGCCGCGGCAAGCTCCCCCTCGCGTGCCAGACTCGCCATCTCGGCCATCCGCGGGCCGGCGACGTGGCTCGCCACGCTGATACCGCCGAGACCGCCGCGGCGCACCACGTCGAGCAGCATGTCGTCGTTGCCCGCGTAGACGCCGAGCCCGTCGATCGCGCAGACGCGGTCGAGTTCGTCCAGGTCCGGGTTGGCCTGCTTCACTGCGACGATGGAGTCGATCTCGGCCAGCGTCGCCAGCGCGGCCGCCGGCAGGTTCACCCCGGAGCGCCCGGGGATGTTGTAGATGACGATGGGCAGGTCGGTCGCGGCCGCGATCGCGCGGAAGTGCTCGACGAGGCCGCGCACCGGCGGTTTGTTGTAGTACGGCGTCACGACGAGCGCGGCGTGGGCGCCGCAGCGCTCGGCAGCGCGCGTCAACTCGATGCTGTGGCGCGTGTCATATGTGCCCGTGCCAGCGATGACCGGCGCGCGGTCGCCGACGGCGGCGAGGACAACGCGCAACAGTTCCAGCTTCTCGTCGTCAGTCAGCGTCGGCGACTCGCCCGTGGTCCCCGCGACGACGAGGCCCTCGGAGCCGTTGTCGAGAAGCCAGTGAGCAAGGCGGTCGGCGCCGCCGTAGTCGACGGCCAGGTCGTCGTCGAAGGGCGTCACCATGGCCGTGAGGATCGTGCCGAAGTCAGGTCTCATTCTCGCCCCCTCGCCGTCGCTGTGCTGTGTCGCTCAGTCAAGCAGGTTCTCCAAGCCGACCACCGTTTCCTTGAGGCTGGTGACGGCACGAAGGGCGAGGAGCACACCGCCCATGAAGCACGAACGCGAGTACGAGTCGTGCCGGATCGTGAGCAGTTCGTCGCCGCCGCCGAGAAGCACTTCTTGGTGCGCGACGAGACCCGGGATCCGGACGCTGTGGACTCGCACGCCATCGGCGTCGAGGCCGCGCGAGGGCGCGTCTCCGGGGACGGGGTGCAGCCCAGCGCCGCCGGACGCTGCCATGAGGCGGGCCGTGTACAGCGCGGTCCCCGACGGCGCGTCCTTCTTGCTCGCTTCGTGCAGCTCGACGATCTCGGCCGTGCCGAAGAAGCGCGCCGCCTCCGCCGCGAAGCGCATCATGAGGACGGCGCCGAGGGCGAAGTTCGTCGCGACCACGCACCCCACGTCGCCGCCGGCGGCGACGGCGCGCAGCTCGTCGATCTGCTCGGGGCGCAGTCCGGTCGCTCCGACCACGGTCGGGACGCCGGCCTCGAGCAGTGTCCGGGTGTTGTCAAAGACGGAGGCCGGCAGGCTGAACTCGACGGCCGCGCCGTAGGTGGCGGCCGCCAGCGCGTCGCGGAGCGACGCGTAGGCCGGCACGCCTTCGGCGCCGTCGATCTTCGGGTCGACGATCGCCGCGAGCCTCATGTCGTCCTGGGCGCCCACCGTCGCGGCCGTCAGCGAGCCCATCTTGCCCTTGCCGCCCACCACCAGCACGTCGGTCATGACGCTCCTCTCTTGTGGCGCGCACAAGGGGGATGCCGAAGGCCCATGCCGCTCATCGTTCCTCCCACGCGAATCCCTGGGTCACGGCACGATACGGACTCGCGTCCGGCCCGATGCACGCCGTCGACCATGTGTCCAGGTCCCAGTAGCGCCGCACCGCCGCACGCGCGTCGTCGACGGTGACTGCGTCGATGCGCGCGAGGATGTCGTCGACGCTGAGCACGGGCTGCCCCGTCAGGACGGACCGGCCCAGCGCCTGCATGCGGCTGCCGGGGCTCTCCATCGACAGCACCGTCTGCCCCTTGAGGTGGTTGCGCGCCCGCTCGACGGCGGCCTCGGTCATGTCGTCCTCGAGGCCGCCGAGCACGTCGAGGATGATGCGCAGAGCGTCGTCGACGGCCTCGGCACGCGAGCCCA
The DNA here is from genome assembly GCA_002347645.1 of Thermoleophilia bacterium UBA2241. Classification (GTDB taxonomy): domain Bacteria; phylum Actinomycetota; class Thermoleophilia; order UBA2241; family UBA2241; genus UBA2241. The sequence continues at coordinate 23,772 of DDYF01000047.1, forward strand.
CGTACACCGCCGTCATGCCCGTGTCGGCGTACAGAGTGGTGTACGAGTAGACAGAGTAGGCGAGGCCGCGCTTCTCGCGCACCTCCTGAAAGAGCCGCGAGCTCCACGAGCCGCCGAGGATCGTGTCGACGACGAAGGCGGCGAACCGGTCGTCGTCGCCGCGCCGCGGGCCAGGACCCCCGAGGCACACGTGGTACTGCTCGGTGTCCTTGCGTGTGAAGCTGGCGACGTGGCGCGGCGCCGGCAAGGCGCCGTCGGCGCGCGGCACGACGACTCCCGGCTCGGGCTGGAAGTGCCGCGCCGCCAGATCGCACAACAGGGCGTGGTCGATGTGGCCCGCCGCCGCCACGACGATGCCGCGATTCACGTAGTGCGCCTCGTGATAGGCGCCGACGGTCTCGCGGTCCATGCGGGCCAGTGTCTCAGTACGTCCGATGATGGGCCGGCCCAGTGGATGGTCGCCGAAAACGGCGGCGGCGAGGTCGTCGTGGATGACCTCGATGGGCGAGTCCTCGTACATGGCGACCTCTTCGAGCACGACCTCGCGCTCCTGGTCGAGCTCGGCGAAGGTCGGACGCGCCACCATCTCCGCGAGCAGCTCGAAGGCGCGCTCGAGGTCCTCGTCGAGACAGCGCGCGTGCACGATCGTGTGCTCGCGCGACGTGGCGGCGTTGGGTTCGGCGCCCATGTCGTCGAACAGGTGCGCGATGTCCCACGACGAGAAGCGCTCGGACCCCTTGAAGATGAGGTGCTCGATGAAGTGCGAGACGCCGCCGAGTTCCGGCGGTTCGAGCCGGGACCCGGCGGCGACCCACAGGCCGAGCGCCACCGAGCGGACGCCCTCGAGACGCTCGCTGGCGACGCGCAGGCTGTTGTCGAGCGTTACGAGCTCGTAGGCCTCGATCGCGGGCCTCCCGGCATCGTCACTGGTTGTCGGGCAGCGTGAGCGGCTTGAGGCCGATGCGGTTGCGCGCCTTGTCGATCTCGACGACCTCGACGGTGACGGTGTCGCCGCGCTTCACCACGTCCTCGACCGACTTCACGCGCTCGCCCTTCTGGCCAAGACGCGAGATGTGGATGAGGCCGTCCGTGCCCTTCTTGAGCTCGATGAAGGCGCCGAAGTCGGTGGTCTTGACGACACGGCCCGTGAACACGTCGCCGACCTCGATCTCCTTGGTCATCGCCGTGATGCGCCCGATGACGCCGTCGGCCGCCTCCTGATCGGGGGCGCAGATGAAGATAGTGCCGTCGTCTTCGATGTCGATGTCGACGCCGAACTCGTCGGTCATGCCGCGGATCGTCTCGCCGCCCTTGCCGATCACGAGGCCGATCTGGTCGGGGTTGATCTGGATGGTGAAGATGCGCGGCGCGTACTGCGAGAGCTCGGGGCGCGGCTCGGGGAGCGTCGCCCGCATCTTCTCGAGGATCTGCAGTCGCGCCCGCTTGGCCTGCGCGAGGGCTTCGCTGAGGATCGCGAAGGTCACGCCGCTGATCTTGATGTCCATCTGCAGGGCCGTGATGCCGTTCGCCGTGCCCGCGACCTTGAAGTCCATGTCGCCGAGGTGGTCCTCGACACCGGCGATGTCGGTGAGCACGACGTAGGCGTCGCCTTCCTTGATGAGGCCCATGGCGATGCCGGCGACGGCAGCCTTGACAGGCACGCCGGCGTCGAACAACGACAGGCTCGAGCCGCAGACGCTCGCCATGGAGGACGAGCCGTTGCTCTCGAGGATCTCACTGACGAGACGCAGGGTGTACGGGAACTCGACCTCGTCGGGAAGCACGGGCAGGAGCGCGCGCTCGGCGAGGGCGCCGTGCCCGATGTCGCGGCGCTTTGGCCCGCGCATGAAGCCGGTCTCGCCCACCGAGTACGGCGGGAAGTTGTAGTGGTGGATGTAGCGCTTCTTCTCGGTGAGGCTGAGGTCGTCGATGCGCTGGAACTCGCCGGTGCCACCGAGCGTGCTCATGGTGAGGGCCTGTGTCTGGCCGCGCGTGAACAGGGCGCTGCCGTGCGTACGCGGGATGACGCCCACCTCGCAGGTGATCTCGCGGATGTCCTCGGTGCCGCGGCCATCGGGGCGGCGCTTCTCGACGGCGATGCGCCGCCGGATGATGTCCTTCTCGAGCTTGGCGAAGGCGCGCCGCACCTGGACGAGGCGCTCGGCGTCGACGTCGTCGCCGCCGGCGAGCGCCTCGACGCCCTCGGCGCGCAACGCGCTCGTGCCGTCCTGCCGTTCCTTCTTGTCGACGAGCTGTGTGACGCGGTCCATCTCGGCGCCGTACTTGGCCTGGACCTCGGCGAAGACGCCGGCGTCGACGCTGAACTCGGGGACATCCCACTTTGGCTTGCCGACCAGCTTCTGGAGCTCGAGCTGTACGTCGACGAGCTTCTTGATCTCCTCGTGGGCGATCTTCAGCGCCTCGACGATCTGGCTCTCGTCCGCCTCTTTCGCCCCGGCCTCGACCATGACGATCGCGTCGCGCGTGCCGGTGACGACGAGATCGAAGGTGGACTCGTCCTGGATCTGGGTCAGCGTCGGGTTGACGACATACTGCCCGTCGATGTAGCCCATGCGGACCGAACCGACGGGGCCGCCGAACGGGATCTCCGAGATCGTCAACGCCGCGGAGGCGCCCAGAGTGGCGAGGACGTCATGAGCGTTCTCGAGGTCGACGGAGAACGTCGTCGCGACGATGTGCACCTCGTTCATGAAGCCCTTGGGGAACAACGGCCGGATGGGGCGGTCGATCTGGCGGGCCGCCAGGATCGCCTTCTCGCTGGGCCGCGACTCGCGCTTGATGAACCCACCGGGGATCTTGCCGGCCGCGTAGTGGCGCTCTTCCACGTCGACCGTGAGCGGGAAGAAGTCCTGCCCCTCACGGGTCTCGTCGCGGACGGTCGCCGCGACCAATACCACGGTGTCCCCACAGCGGACGAGCACGGCGCCGCTCGCCTGCTTGGCGAGCCTGCCGGTCTCGAGGGAGATCGTCTTGCCGGCGATCTCAACGTCTAGTCTCTTCATCTCTTCCTTCGTCTTCCTTCCGTCCCCCGTGCCGGAGTGCACGAGGCGTCCGTCCGCGTGGGATCTGGACGTGGGTGGATTGTCGGGCTCGAGCCTCCGCCTACTTGCGGAGCTCGAGCTCCTTGACGAGCGCGCGGTAGCGCTCGACATCGCGTGACTGCAGGTAGTCGAGGAGACGCCGGCGGTGGCCGACCATCTTCAACAGACCGCGCCGCGAATGGTGGTCCTTCTTGTGCGTCTTGAGGTGCTCGGTGAGGGCGTCGATGCGCGCCGTGAGGAGCGCGATCTGTACCTCGGGGGATCCGGTGTCGCCGTCGTGCTTGGCGTGCTTGGCGATGATCTCGAGCTTGTCTTCCTTGAGGAATGCCAGGGGACTCACCTCCCTCCCGGCGCGTCCGCGCCGGGGTACTCCTGAGACCCAGTCGCGGGTCGGCGGCCCGTGACCGAGAGACGGTCGAGCGGCTAGGGTAGCACAGGCCATGTGCCCGGCAAACCGTGGCGCCGCCGGGCGCGGGCGCGCTCGTGCGTGCGCCAGGGCCGAGGTCAGGCGCCGCCGAGGCCCACCTCGTCGAGCGCCGGGTCGTCGAGCGCGGCTGCGGCGGAGACATCGGCCCGCATCTGCGCGACGAGCGCGTCGACGGACTCGAAGCGGCGCTCGTCGCGCAGCTTGTGAAGGAAGTCGACGCGGATGTCGCGCGCGTAGATGTCGCCCTCGAAGCCGAGGAGATGAGCCTCGACGGTGACGTGGGTCGTCGGCTCGTCACGGTCGTGGAACGTGGGGTTGTGGCCGACGTTCACCGCGGCCCGGAACCAGCGGCCGGCCACCCGTACCCTGGCGACGTAGACACCCTTGCCGGGAAACAGGGTGCCGGCCTCGACATCGACGTTGGCCGTCGGCATGCCGAGCGTGCGCCCGCGGCGGTCGCCCGGGACGACGCGCCCGGCGGCCGACGGCGGGCGCCCGAGGATCGCGCGGACGTCTTCGAGGCGCCCCTCGTGCAGCAGCAGGCGGATGCGGGTCGAGCTGATCGGGCGCCCGTCCTCGGTGACCAGGCGCAGGGCGACGGCCTCGAACCCGAGCCTCTCGCCACACCGGCGTAGGGCGCCGGCGTCGCCTGCACCGCCGGCGCCGAACGTGAAGTTCGCGCCGACCACCACGAGGCGGGCACTGAGAGCGTCGTGGAGGATGTCCGTGCAGAAGTCGTCGGGCCCGAGGGCGGCGAGCGTCGTGTCGAACGCCAGCAGGATCAGCTCGTCCGGGCCCAACTCGGCGATGAGACGCCGCTTCTCGTCGGCCGTGGTGAGCAGGCGGGGCTGGCGCGCGCGGTCGAGCAGCGCCAGGGGATGGCGATCGAAGGTGAGCACGGCGGTCGTGAGGCCGTGCTCGCGGCCTCTGGCGACCGCTTCGCCGATAACCGCCCGGTGTCCCGCATGCACGCCGTCGAAGGTCCCTATGGCGACGGCGCGCGGCCGGCGCTCCACGTCTCGCAGCCCGGTGAGGACGCGCATCACAGCCTGACGAGGAGCCTGAGAGCGCGGCCCTCCTCGGCGGGGCCGTAGACCGCGATCAACTCGCCCCGGTGCATCACCCTCACCGGCTCCTGAGGGCCGGCGGGCAGCCGGGCGCCGTTGCGCACCGGGAGCACCTGGGACGCGGCGAGCTCGAGCGAGGGAAGGAAGCTGAGCGCGTTCGCAGGAGCGAGGAGGCCGGGGATGCGCTCGTCGCCGTCGGCGCGACTCTGCACGGCCCCTTCGAACGCAAGGAGCGTCTGGCCGTCGTCGAGGCGCAGCTCGCCGGTGGCCGTCCGCGTCAATTGGGACAGATATGCGCCCGCGCCGACCGCCTCGCCGAGGTCGATCGCGAGCTGACGTACGTACGTGCCCTTCGAGCAGCCGATGCGGCAGCGCATGCGCTGGGCGGCGGCGTCGAAGTCGAGCACCTCGATGGCGGCGATCTCGACCTCCTTCAGCGGGGTCTCGACCACTTCTCCGCGATGTGCCTTCCGGTAGAGTCGCTCGCCGTCGACCTTCACCGCCGACGTCATGGGCACGCGCTGCATGATGGTGCCGAGGAAGCGCGGCAGCGCCGCCTCCACCTGATCGCGGGTCACCGTCGCGCCGCTGTCGACCAGGGTGCCCGTGCCGTCGCCGCTGTCCGAGCGGGTGCCGAACTGGACCGTGCACTCGTACTCCTTCGGCAAGTCGACGAAGAAACGTGCCAGCTTCGTCGCTCGTCCGACGAGCACGACGAGCAACCCGGTGGCGAACGGGTCCAGCGTGCCGGCATGACCGACCTTCTTGACGGCCGGCCGCAGCACGCGCCGCACGTGGGCGACCACATCGTGCGAGGTCAGGCCGGCGGGCTTGTCGATCAGGAGGACGCCGTCGAGAGGAGCTTTGCGAGTGCGGAACTGAGCCATGCCGTCACCCCCTCGCAGGTGTCGTCGCTCGAGAAGCCGGCCGCCTGGACATGGCCGCCGCCGCCCCGTTCGGCCGCGACGGCGCTGACGTCAGCGCCGGTAGACCTCAGGCTCACGCGAACGCGCGGCCGGCCCCGCTGCTCCTTGACGAGTGCCGCCACCTCCACGCCCTCGACCGCCCGCATCCGGTCGACGATGCCCTCGGTCTCGTGGTCGGCCGCGTCGAACTCTGCGTAGTCGGCGCGCGTGAGCACTGCGATGAGGGCGCGGCCGCCGGCCGCGGGCCGCATGCCGGCGAGCGCACGCCCCTCGAGGCGCGTCGCGCCGGCCGAGCGGCGTTCGTACAGCAGGCGGTAGACCTCGGTCACGTCGATCCCGAGCTCGACGAGCCAGGCCGCCGTGGCAAAGGTCGATGCCCCGGTGCTGGAGTGGCGGAAGTGGCCCGAGTCGAACGAGATGCCGGCGTACAGCGCGGTCGCCGCGGCGCGGCTCGGCACGAGCTCGAGCGCCCGCGCGATGTCGCAGACGATCTCGCTCGTGCTGCTCGCGGCCGGGCGCAGGAGGACGAGGTCGCCAAAGCGGGCGTTGTCGTGATGGTGGTCGACGTTGACGACGGGTCCGTCCCAGTCGCCCAGGTCGAGCGCCAGGCGCGCCAGGGAGCCGCTGTCGAGCGCGTACAGGGCCTCGCCGGCGACCGGCGCCCGTCGCTCGACCGACCCGCCGGGCAGCAGGACCTCCTCCAGCGGGAGCAGTTCGCCCGGGGCGACGCAGACCGCGGCCGCCGTTCCCAACTGTGCGAAGAGATCGAGCATGCCGGCGGCGGCGCCCACCGCGTCGAGGTCGGGCTTCTCGTGGACGGCCAGGGCCACGCGGCGAGCACCGCGCATGTGCTGGCAGACGGCGTCCAGGTCGGCGGCGAGCGCCTTCACGCCTCTCCCCCGTCGCTCGGGTCGGCGCTCTCGCCGGGCTCCGCGGGCGGCTCGTCGCCGAGTTCCTCCGCCTCGCGTCGCAGCAGGGCCTCGATGCGCATCGCCCGATCGGTGGTGTCGTCGTACACGAACTCGAGCTGCGGCGTGTGCCTAAGGTGAAGCGCCGCGTTGATGCGGGACTGGAGGTAGCCGTGGGAGGCCTTCAGTCCCTCGAGGGTCGCGGCGCGCTCGCGCGCCCCGCCGAGCACGCTCACGAACACCTTGGCGTGACGCACGTCGGGGCTTGCCTCGACGCCGGTCACGGTCACGAAGCCGACCCTCGGGTCTTTGAGGCCGTCGGCGATGGCGCCGCAGATGACCTCCTTGAGGCTCTCGTTCACCCGGCGAAGTCGATGTCCCACAGCGACCTCACGGGTTCCGCAGCCTTGAGCGTCGTGCGCGCGACCTCGAACTCGCGGGTGTGGAGATAGCGCTCGATCTCGTCGAGCCTGTCGCGCGCCTGCGCGAGTGAGGACGCCGCGGCGACGATGAGTACCTCGGCGCGCTGCCACGAGTCTTGCCCCCCCGACTCGGCGAACGCGGCCTTGAACCGCCGCTGCACCACGTCGCGCAGCGAAGCGAGAGGAGCACGCTTCTCCTTGAGCGACCGGTTACCGGGGAAGTGCAGCTCCGCGAGAAGGACGCCGATGCAGGCTTCAGACCTCACGCGCGACTTCTCGGGTCTCGTAGGCCTCCAACACATCGCCTTCCTTGATGTCGTTGAAGCCGTCGAGCAGGATGCCGCACTCGAAGCCTTCCTGGACCTCGCGCGTATCCTCCTGGAAGCGCTTGAGCGATGCGATCTTGCCGTCGTGCACGACGACGTCGTTGCGCAGCACACGAAGACCCGCGTTGCGCTGAATGACGCCGCGGGTCACCATGCACCCGCCGATGGTGCCGAGCTTGGACGCCCGGAAGAGCTGGCGCACCTCGGCCTGCCCCAGCACAACTTCTTCGTACTCCGGTTTCAGCATGCCGACGAGGGCCGCGGTGATGTCTTCCGTGACCTTGTAGATGACCCGATACGTGCGCACGTCGACGCCTTCGCTCTCGGCCAACGTCTGGGCGGCGCCGCTCGGTCGCACATTGAAGCCGATGATGATCGCCGACGAGGCCGCGGCGAGCATGATGTCGGACTCGTTCACGCCGCCGACCCCGGAGTGCAGCACGCGGACCTTGACTTCGGGGTGCTGGATCTTCAAGAGCGCGTCAGTCAGGGCCTCGAGACTGCCCTGGACGTCGGCCTTCACGATGAGGTTGAGGTCGAGCACCTTGCCTTCGGCGATGCGTGCGAACACCTCGTCGAGGGTCAGCGCGCGCTGTCTGGCGAGGGCCTCGGTCTTGATGCGGTTGGAACGCTTCTGGCCGAGCGAGCGCGCCGTGCGCTCGTCTTTGACGACGCGGCAGAACTCGCCGGCGACCGGCAGGTCGTCGAAGCCGACGATCTCGACCGGCGTCGAGGGTCCGCCCGCCTTGAGCGGCTCGCCGCGGAAGTCGCGCATCGCGCGCACGCGGCCGCTCGCCTCGCCGGCGACCACGGCGTCGCTGACGCGCAAGGTGCCGCGGCTGACGAGCATCGTCGCCACGACGCCACGACCGGGGTCGACCCGCGACTCGATGATGAACCCGCTCGCGGGCGCGTCGGGGTTGGCCTTGAGGTCGGCCATCTCACCGACCAGGAGCAGCATGTCGAGGAAGTTGTCGAGGCCGATCCGCTTCTTGGCGCTCGCTTCAACGAACACGGTGTCGCCGCCCCATTCCTCGGGCACGATGCCGAACTCGGTCAGCTGTTGCTTGATGCGGTCGATGTTGGCCTCGGGCTTGTCGATCTTGTTCACGACGATGACCATGGGGACGCCCGCCGCCTTGGCGTGGTCGATCGCTTCGACGGTCTGCGGCATGACGCCGTCGTCGGCGGCCACCACGATCGCGGCGATGTCGGTGACCTTCGCGCCCCGGGCGCGCATCGCCGTGAAGGCCGCGTGCCCGGGCGTGTCGATGAACGTCACCAGCTTGCCGCCGTGCTTCACCTGGTAGGCGCCGATGTGCTGCGTGATGCCGCCGGCCTCTCCCGCTGCCACCGCAGTGTCGCGGATGGCGTCGAGGAGGCTGGTCTTGCCGTGGTCGACGTGGCCCATCACAGTGATGACCGACGGGCGAGGCTTGAGGTCCTTGGGGTCGTCGACCGCCTCGGCCTCGAGCGCGGCCTCTTCGTCGGCGGCGTGCGTGATCTCGACCTGGCGCGTGAAGTCGCCGGCGAGCACCTCGATCGCCTCGTCGCTGAGCGTCTGGGTGATGGTCACCATCTCGCCGTAGCCCATGAGGGCCTTGATGATGTCGGGCGTCGGGACGCCGAGCAGCTGCGAGACGTCCTTGACGGTCGCGCCGGACGGGACCTTGACGACCCCCGTCGGCACGACGGGCTGCGGCGCCGGTTCGTCGCCGCGGTCGCCCCGGCCGCGACGGCCACGGCGCTGGCGGCCCCCGCCGGTCGGCCCGCCGCGACGCGATGCGCCGGCGTCGATGATGACGCGCCGGCGGCGGCCGCCCGGATTCGCCCGCGGCCGCCGCGGCCCACTCGAGCCGGACGCCGCGTAGGCCTTCTCGATCGCCTCTTCGTCGACGGTGACCTCGCCGTCGACGACCTCGATGCCGGCCCGCTTGAGGTGGGCGAGGACGTCGTCGACGCTGGTTCCGCGCTGGCTGGCGATGTCGCTGACTTTCCGCCGTTTCGCCATTCACCTCACCACCTTTCGTTCGACGCAGGCCTGCACGAACGCCGCGACGAACACGTCGTCGACGGCCGCCGGGCCGCGGAAGGCGCGCGCGAAGGCGCGCCGCTTGCCTGCCGCCTCGAGGCATGCCGGCTCGGCGCACAGGTACGCGCCGCGTCCGGTCGAGCCGGGACGCGCCAGACGCACCCGGCCGGCCTCGAGGCCCAATCGTATCAAGTCGGGCTGCGGGCGTTGTCGCCGGCAGCCGACGCAGGTCCGTTCGGGCCCTGTCACGGACTACTCCGTGGCGCCCTCGCCGGCAGCTTCGGCCGCCGCCGAGCTCTCGGCCTTCGCCTGCTCCGCCGCCGTCTGGGCGGCGAGCTCCTCCTCGCTCGGCACGTAGTCCACGTGGATGCTGCAGTACCGCGAGCCGGGCTCGGCCATGTTGGGGCAGCGTTTCCCGTTCCGCGTGATCGCCATGCACTGACCCGCGAGGTCATCGTCGCCGTAGTCGATCTCGGACTCCGCCGCGGCCATCTGCTGCTGGCTCTTGATGTCGATGCGCCAGCCCGTCAGCTTGCTCGCGAGGCGGGCGTTCTGGCCCTCCTTGCCGATGGCCAGCGACAGCTGGTCGTCGGGCACGATGATCGTCGCCGACTTGTCTTCGTCGTCGACGATCACCTCGCGCACGCGCGCCGGCGAGAGCGCCTTGGCGACGAACCGCGCGGCGTCGTCGTGGTACGGGATGATGTCGATGCGCTCGCCACGGAGCTCGCTGACCACCATGCGTACGCGCGAGCCCCGGGGGCCCACGCAGGCGCCCACCGGGTCGACGCCGTCGGCGTGCGAGATGACGGCGATCTTGCAGCGTCCCGGCGACGGCTTGCCGTCACGCCCGCGAGCGCCCGTCTCACGGGCGACGTACTTGATCTCGACGAGGCCGTCGGCGATCTCGGGGACCTCCAGCTCGAAGAGCTTGCGGACCAGCTCGTCGCTGCGTCGCGAAAGGATGACCTGCGGACCCTTGCTTGAGTCTTGTACCTTGACGATGACCGCCTTGATGCGGCCGCCATGGTCGTAGTGCTCGGTCTCGATCTGTTCGCTCTTCGGCAGGAGGGCCTCGACCCGGCCGAGTTCGACCAGCGTGTACCGGGAGTCGCTCTGCTGCACGACGCCGGTGACGAGCTCGCCGACGCGGTCGACGTACTCCTCGAACATAAGGTCTCGCTCGGCCTCGCGGATGCGCTGCAGGATCACCTGCTTGGCCGTCTGCGCGGCGATGCGGCCGAAGTTGTCCGGGGTGACCTCGACGCGCTCGACCTCGTTCATGTCGACGCCGGACAGGTCGAGGCGCCAACTCTCGTGCGTCTCGCCCGAAGCCGCCTCAGTACTCTCCTCGTAGACCTTCAGGGCCTCGACGTCGATGTGTTCCGGGAAGATCAACTGAAAGACGCGCATGTCGCCCGTCTCCGTGTCGACCTCGACCTTGGCGTGTTCGACCGCGTCGGGGGTCTTCTTGTAGGCGGACAGGAGAGCGTCTTCGAGCGCGTCGACGAGCGTCTCGAAGGTGATCCCCTTCTCCTTCTCGATCTGGCGCAGCGCCTCGACGATCTCTCTACTCACGTCGGCCTCCATTCGTCGCGAAGTCGTAGACCACGTGGGCGGACGCGATCTCGCGGAGCGGCAGGCTGGTGACGCCGCCGCTGGTGAGGGCGAGCGTCACGCTCTCGGCGTCGGCCGCCGTCAGCACGCCGCGGAAGTTGCTGCGGCCGTCCCGCGGCGAGGCCAGCTTGACGGCCACCTGCCGGCCCAGCGCGCCGGCGAAGTGCGTCGCCGTGCGCAGGCGCCGGTGCAGGCCCGGCGAGGACACCTCGAGCGCGTAGCGCTCGCGCAACTCGTCGAGGGCGCCGCTGACGGCGGCGCACACATCGAGATCGACGCCTCCCGGCCGGTCGATGTACACGGTGAGGGCGGCCGCAGGGCTCACGTCAAGGTCGACGACCTCGACGTCGGGGAACCCTCTCGCGAGCGTACGCTCGATACTGGCCACCAGGTCTTCCTTGCTCTCGCCCGACATTGCCGTTCCAAAAGAAAAGCCGGTCTCGCACCGGCCTCCACGCGATAACTCCGCCTCCGGGTGTGGTTGTGTGACTGAAGGAGTATAGCACCGGGCTGCGCGGCCGCTCAATACGCGGTGCGCTCCTGCCGATACGTGCAGCGACGAGCAACCGCGGCGAGAGAGGCCAGCGATGGGTGAGTACACGACGTTCACGTGCCGGCAGTGCGGCTACAGTGCCGAGCGCGTACGCTGGGGTGTGGGCGTCACCGATCCGCGCCAGCGCTTCATGCCGGCGTACTGCGTCGAGTGCGGGACGATCGTCGAGGTCGACCTCACCGGGGCGGACCTCATCGTCGACGAGTTCACCTGCCTGAAGTGCGGCAGCGAGCTCTTCTTCCTCGAGAAGGCGGCGTCGTACACGTGCCCGAAGTGCAAGGCGCACGACATGCTGCTCACGCAGGGCGACTACTGGTGACGCACCGCCGGGGCGACCGGCCAGCTACTCCTCGATGAAGACGGGACTCCCGGCGGGGACCGTCCTGCCGACGGCCAGCACGTCCTTGTCGCGCATGCGCACGCAGCCGTGACTCACCGCCTTGCCGATCAGCCACGGCTCGTTGGTCCCGTGGATCGCCACCGGCCCGCCCTGCTCCCAGTGGGCGAGCTTCGGCTGGAAGGCGCTGATCCCGATGGCGAGCGCGCCGTAGGGGCCGCCGGGGCGCGGCGGGCGCAGCTTCTGATTGATGAAGTACTCGCCGGTCGGTGTCTCGAGGCCGGGACGCCCGACGGCCACGGGGTACTCGCCGACGAGCTCGTTGCGCCGGTACGTCCTCAGACGCCGCTCCGACAGGTCGATCACGATCCTCGCCGCGGTCGTGTACAGGGCGAGGGTGCCCTCGCGGACCCAGCCGCGGCTGCCGTTGGGGCGCATCGCCACCTTGACGAGGTACCAGGTCGCGCCACCGGCTTGACGGACGTCGTCGACGAGGACCAGCGACGGGTAGCCGTTCTGGTTGCGCACGCTGAGCCGGGTCTTGACCGCGGCATCGGGCGACGGCCGGGTGCGGACCACGACCGGTGCGGTCGCCTTGCCGACCAGCCAGCGCTCGTAGCGTGGAGCCGCAGTGGCGGCAGCCGAGGGCGACGCGGTCGGCACAATCGCCGGTGTCTGAGCGGCCCCGCCTCCCGCGGCCCTGGCGCGCACGACGGCGTAGCCGCCGAGCGCCAGCGCGGCGAGCAGGGCGACGACCGCCAGGACGAAGAGGGGCTTGCGCGGGCTGGTTGCCATGCTCGCCGCCGAGGATAGCGCAGCGTGCCGGGGCTGTACACCGTCGCCTGCACCGCTGTGGCGTGCCCCGCGCGGGCGCTCCCGCCTCGCGGGGCAGTGCCGTACAATACCCGCAGCCCGATGACACTCGGGGGACAGAAAGGAGACGCGCGTGATCGCCGTCATCGTCATCATCGGGGTCCTCGTCCTGTTGGGGATCGTCTTCGCCGTCCTCTACAACCGGCTGGTCGGACGACGGAATCAGGTCGACAACGCCTGGAGCCAGATCGACGTCCAGCTCAAACGGCGCTACGACCTCATCCCCAACCTGGTCGAGGCCGTCAAGGACTACATGCAGTACGAGCAGGAGACGCTGACCAAGGTCACCGAAGCGCGCGCCGCGGCGATCAACGCCGGCGCCGCGGGCCCGGAGGCGCAGGCGCAAGCCGAGAACATGCTCACCGGCGCCCTCAAGAGCCTGTTCGCCGTCGCCGAGAACTACCCTGACCTCAAGGCGAACCAGAACGTGATGAGTCTGCAGGAGGAGCTCACCGCGACCGAGAACAAGATCGCCTTCGCGCGGCAGTTCTACAACGACAGCGTGCTCACCTACAACAACGCCACGCAGATGTTCCCCACCAACATCCTCGCCGGCATGTTCAACTTCACCGCCCGGCAGTTCTTCGACGCTCCCGAGGGCGAGACCGCGGTGCCCAAGGTCGACCTGCGGTGACCATCCGCCGCGAGCAGCGGCGAGGCTAGCGCGTCATGCTCGAGCAGATCAGCCGTAACCGGCGAGCGTCGTGGCTGCTCATGGTGGTCGTCGTCGCGATTCTGACCGCGCTGGGCTACGCCATCGGTCTCGCCTGGACGGGCACGAACGGCGGGGGCATCGGGTTCCTCGGCCTGTTCGGTATCGCGGCGATCTCCTGGAGCCTCGTCGCCTTCTACGCCGGCGACAAGATGGCGCTCGGGGTCAGCGGGGCGCGGCGCATCTCGCACGACGAAGAGCCGCGCCTCTGGAACGTGGTCGAGGAGATGACCATCGCCGGCGGGCTCGGCAAGCCTCCCGACGTCTACGTCATCAACGACCCGGCGCCGAACGCCTTCGCCACAGGACGCGACCCCGCGCACAGCTCGATCGCCGTGACCCGAGGCCTGCTCGACAAGCTCAACCGCGACGAGCTCCAAGGCGTCGTCGCCCACGAGATGGCGCACGTACGCAACTACGACATCCGCTTCGCGACCCTCATCGGCGTCTTGGTCGGCCTGATCGCCCTCGTCGCCGACCTCTTCCTGCGCGCCCGCTGGTTCGGGCTCGGCGGCCGCCGCAGTGGTGACGGGAACAGCGGCGCCGGCGTGCTCTTCCTCGTCGTCGCTCTCGTCTTCGCGATCGTCGCGCCGCTGGCGGCACGCGTCGTTCAGTTCGCCATCTCGCGACGGCGGGAACTGCTCGCCGACGGCACGGCCGTGCAGCTGACGCGCAACCCGCTCGGGCTGGCGGGCGCGCTGCAGAAGATCGCCGACGACCCGTCCCGGCTGCGCGCCGGCAACCGGGCGACCGCCCACCTCTACATCGTGAACCCCTTGCGCAAGACCAGGGACCGGGCGGGGGTCTTCGACACGCATCCGCCGATCGGGCAACGGATCGACCTCCTCCTCGGCATGGCGCGCGGCCAAGGGAGTGCTCGCGTCACGACCGAAGAAGACGCGCCCGCCGTGGACTGACCAGGCCGCTGCGCCGGCGCGCATCTCGAGCGGTCTGTCAGCCGGTGCCGCCGAGCGCCTCGCGATAGAGGCGGCTGTGAGGAGCGAGGGCGGCGGCAAGCCGCAGACGGCCCACGCCCTCGTCCGTGCGGCCCATTCTCACCAGGCACCGCCCCAGGGCGAACTGGGCGTAGTCGTTGTCGGGCACGTCGTCGACGATGGCCTTGAACTGAGCCGCGGCCCGGTCGGTCTGCCCCATCGCGTACAGCGCTCTGCCGAGGGCCTCACGGATGGAGTTCCTGCCCGGCTCCAGCGCCAGCGCTCGTTCGAGCAGGTGCGCGGCCTGACCGGGATGCCGCCGGTCGAGGAACCAGGTCGCCCGGCGGAAGAGCACGTAGGCCTCGCTCTGGTCGTCGAAGGCCGGCGCGCGTCTGGCCACGGCCATAGCGGCGCGTCCCTACAAGCCGAGGTCGGGTGCGATCGCCTGCATGGCCTCGAGGCCGATCGCGAGCGTGTCGTCGAGCTCGAGGCCGAGCTCGGTGCAGCGGGCGATCGAGGCGCGGTCGACACCCCGTGCGAACGCGCCCTCCCGGTAGCGCTTGCGCAACGACTTGAGCCGCACGCCGGCAAGTTGCTTGTCGGGCCGGATGAGCGTCGCCGCCGTCACGAGGCCGCTGAGCTGGTCGGCCACGATGAGCGCCACGTCCATGCGGCTCTCTCCCGTCACTCCCGTGGCGGGGTTGTGCGCGGCCACGGCGTGGACGACCTCCGGCGGGGCGCCGAGCTGGGCCAGCAAGGCCGCGGCCTCGGCGCCGTGCCGCGAGAAGTCGTCCTCGGTGCGTTCGCTGTCGAGGTCGTGCGCGAGGCCTGCGAGCGCCCATACCTCGGCGTCCTCGCCGAGACGTTCGGCGAGCGCGCGCATGATCGCCTCGCAGGCCACCATGTGACGGCGCAAGTGGTCGTTCTCGACGTGCGCTTCGATGGCTGCCAGCACGTCGGCGCGAGCGAGTGTCATGCGCGCACCTCCAGGACCCGTTCGACGGCGTCGGCGATCGCCGCGGCGCAGACCCGTTTGGCCGCGCGCGGCACATGCGTCTCACCGTCATCTGCGATGATCGTGATCTCGTTCTCGTCGGAGCCGATCCCCACGCCCGCTGCGAGGATGTCGTTGAACACAAGCAGGTCGACGCCCTTCGCGGCCTTCTTTGCCCGCGCGCGCGCCAGACGTGGTCCTGCCTCGGCGGCGAACCCCACGCGCACCAGCCCCGGGCGGGCCGCCGCGCTGAGGATGTCGACCGTCGGCACGAGCTCGAGCGTGAGCGACGCACGCTCCGCGCGTTCGATCTTGCCTTGGTCGGCGGTGCGCGGCTTGAAGTCGGCGACCGCCGCCGTCATCACGAGCACGTCGGCCGACCCCGTCGCCTGCGTGACAGCGGCGGCCATCTCGTCGGCGCTCTCGACGAGCTTCACCTCGTACGGCACCGCGTCCTGCTCCTTCGTCGTCACGAGCAGGACGTTCGCGCCGCGCAGGTAGGCCTCGTCGGCCACGGCCCGCCCCATCTTGCCGCTGGACAGGTTCCCGATGAAGCGCACCGCGTCGATGCGCTCGCGGGTGCCACCGGCGGTCACCACCACCCGGCGTCCGGCGAGCGGCCCTGCCGAGCGGCGCGCGAAGGCGCGCCGCACGGCCGACACGATCGCTTCGGGTGCGGCCATGCGCCCGCTGCCCTCCTCCCCACACGCCAGGTCGCCGCGCTCCGTGGCGAGGACCTCGACGCCGCGCGCCGCAAGCTGTGCGAGGTTCGCCTGCGTCGCCGGATGCTCGTACATCGCCCAGTTCATGGTCGGTGCCACGATCACCGGGCCGCGGAACGCCAGGTAGGTGGCCGTCAACAGGTTGTCGGCGATGCCCGCGGCCATTTTGGCGAGCGTGTTGGCCGTCGCCGGGGCGACGACCATGACGCGCGCCTGTCGCGCCGCCTCGATGTGCTGGAACCACCCCCCGCTCGCCTGCCAGGCGGTGTCGTCGTCGAGGACGGCGGACTGTGCCACGGCCGCGAAGGTCAGGGGCATGACGAAGCGGCGCGCCGCCTCGGTCTCGACGACGAGGGGGTCGAACCCCTCCTTGGCGAGCCGGCGGACGAGCTCGACCGCCTTGTAGATGGCGATGCCGCCGCTGACCCCGACGAGGACGGTACGGTCGCCGGCGCCGGGGGCCGTGGCGGGAGTGGGGTCTGGGTTCATCGCCCGAGGCTCATTCGGCGCGCTGGAACTCCAGCTTGCCGTCGGCGATCTCCTCGAGGGCGATCGTCAGCAGGTTGGTGCTCCGCGTCGACACGAGCGGCGGCGTGAGCTGTTCCATGCCGATCGTCCCCTCGCCGAGGCTGTGGTAGTAGTTGTTGATCTGGCGCGCTCGCTTCGCGGCAATCATCACCAGAGCATAGCGCGAGCCGTCTGCTCGCGGCAGGATCTCGTCGATCCGGGGTCGGTCCACTACCGTTCCTTTCGTTCCGCGTTGATGATCTCCGCGAGCTCCGCGGCCGCCCGTTCGGCGTCGTCGTTGACGACGACATGGTCGAACTCGCCCGACGCGGCGATCTCGCCGGCCGCGATCGCCAGCCGCCGCGCCACGGCCTCGTCGCTCTCCGTGCCACGGCCGCGAAGCCGGCGGGCGAGCTCGTCGAGTGAGGGCGGCGCGATGAACACGAGCGTCGCCTCGGGCATCGCCTCGTGCACGGCGCGCGCCCCTCGCAACTCGATCTCGAGGAGTACGTCCAGGCCGATGGCCAGCTTGTCCACGACCTCGCGCCGAAGCGTGCCGTAGAGGTCGCCGCTGTATTCTACCCACTCGAGGAACGCGCCCTCCGCGACGTCGCGCTCGAATGCTTCTCTGCTCAGAAAGTGGTAGGCGCGCCCGTCCACTTCGCCCGGGCGCGGGGCGCGCGTGGTCGCCGACACGGCCAGGCTGAGACCGGACAGACGCGCCCGGAGCAACCCGATGACGGTCCCCTTCCCGGCGCCCGACGGCCCCGAGATCACGAAGACGCAAGGAATGTGCTCAGCCTCCGAAAAAGGCGAGGAGCTCGGACCGCTGGCGCTCGGACAGGCCGCCGACCGTCTTGCTGGGACTGATGCGGCACTGCTCGAGGATCTTGGCCGACTTGACGCGCCCGCACTTCGGCGCGGCCATGAGCACGTCGACGACCTTGGCGGTGAGCAGGTAGTCGGGAGGAGTCGCCAGCACCTGGCGGATGCTGACCGTCCCCTTCTTCAGCTGGCCCTTGAGCGCGGCCCGGCGGCTGCGCACCTCGTTGGCTCTCGACAGCGCGTCCATGCGCTGGTCGATCGACCGCTCGGGGGCGGTGTTGAACTGCTTGGCCGAGGACGACATCGGGCGCCAGTATATGTGAAGCCGCGGCACCCCGGCAACACGTCCCGCGCGGGCAAAGGCGTGCGCTTGCGGGCCTTTTGCCTCGGGGCAAGCCGCGGGACGCCGAGGCGGCCGGTGGTGGCTCAGCCGGCCCTTGCGAGCGCGAGGCCGCGCGCATCGCCGACGCGCGCGAAGCCGCGCGCGGCGCATTC
This sequence comes from Thermoleophilia bacterium UBA2241, assembly GCA_002347645.1. Taxonomy (GTDB): domain Bacteria; phylum Actinomycetota; class Thermoleophilia; order UBA2241; family UBA2241; genus UBA2241. Next base: position 41,512 of record DDYF01000047.1, read on the forward strand.
GCGGCGCAACTCCTCGAGGATCCGGCGCGGCGCCTCCAGGCCGCTGAAGTTCGCCGCGCCGACGGCCACGGCAGTGGCGCCGCAGGCGATGAACTCGAGGGCGTCGCGCCCGCTCGTGACCCCGCCCATGCCCACGAGCGGCACGCCCGGCAGCTCCTCCGCGACCTCCGCCACCATGCGCAGCGCCACGGGCTTGATGGCCGGGCCGCACAGACCCCCGGTCCGGTTGCCCAGGAAGGGACGCAGCGTCGCCGGGTCGAGCACCATGCCTCGCAGCGTGTTGACCAGCGAGAGCCCATCGGCGCCCGCCTGGACCGCGGCCCGGGCCACGGGGCGCACGTCCGTCACGTTGGGCGTCAGCTTGACCAGCACCAGCCTCGACGTCAGTGCGCGCACGGCCGTCGTGACCGCGGCCGTCGCGCCCGGATCGACACCTATCGACAGGCCGCCGCGAACGTTGGGACATGACACGTTGAGCTCGTACCCCGCCACGTGCGGCGGGCCGGGGCTGCTGTCCAGTGCCTCTTCGAGGTGGCGCACGACGGCCGCGAAGTCCTCCGGAGCGTTGCCGCCGACGCTCACGATCACCGGTTGCCGCAGAGGTCGCAACGCAGGCAGCGACGACACGAAGGCTTCGACGCCAGGGTTCTCGAGCCCGATGGCGTTGATCATGCCGCAGGCGGTCTCGGTCACGCGAGGAGGGGGGTTACCCTCTCGCGGTCCGGAGGTCACCGTCTTGGGCACGTACGCGGCGTAGGGAAAGGCAGCGAAGTAGTCGCCGCGGAAGCGGCGCGCGTTCTCGAGCAGGTCGAAGGTGCCTGAGGCGTCGACGAGCGGGTGCTCGAGGGTGAGGCTGCCGAGGTCCACGCGCAGGTCGACGCCGTCCACACCGGTCATCCCGTCACCACCTCGTCGAGAGGGAACACGGGCCCTTCGCTGCAGACGCGCAAGGCGCCGCGGGTCGTCGCCACGACGCAGCCGTGACAGGCGCCGACGCCGCACGCCATATGCGCCTCGAGCGAGGCATAGCCGCGCAGGCCCTCGGTCGCGGTCCAGCGCTGCACCGCGGCGATCATCGCCGCCGGGCCGCAGCAGAAGACCGTGGTCGACGGCGGGACGTCCACGGCGGCGAGGAGGTCCGTCACCATGCCTCGCCGCCCCACGCTCCCGTCCTCGGTCGTGACCCAGAGCCGGGCGATGTCGAACGCCCCCGTCGCGCGCGCCTGCCGCGCGTCGCGGAAGCCGAAGGCCGCCGTGACGACGACGCCCGTCGCACCCAGCGCGTCGGCGAGGAACTGCAGGGGGGCACATCCGATCCCACCGCCGACGAGCAGCGCGCTGCGCAGGTCCGCGGCGGGAAAGGCACTGCCCAGCGGGCCGGCGACCTCGAGCGCCTCCCCGACCCCGACGGCCGCGAGGCGTTCGCTCCCCGGCCCGCGTGCCTCGACCAGCAGGCCGAGGCGGTCGCCGCGGGCGGTGAAGATCGACAGCGGCCGGCGCAGCAGGAAGCCGCCGCCGGGGACCGTCACCATGACGAACTGCCCGGGCCGGGCCTCACGCGTGATCGCCGGCGCGAGAACCTCGAGCGCGGTGAACGCGCCGAAGCGGCGTGCGCCGGCGACGCGACACCGGCTCGTCTCGGCCCACTGGCCGGGATGCTCGTGCCCGTCGCCGGGTCGCCGCGCCGAGGGCGTCATGCGGCGCCTCCGTCGCGCGTCGTGCCGTGGAGATCCTGCAGGCAGCGCACGGAGACGCGCGGCCGGCGCGCCGCTTCGATCGCCGACACCGCCGCGGAGGCGCCGGCGAGCGTCGTGATCGACGCGATACCGCGCTCGAGGGCGACGGTGCGGATCTCGTACCCGTCGCTGCGCGCGCTGCGCCCGAAGGGCGTATTGATCACGAGGACGATCTCGCCGCTCTCGATGAGGTTGACGACGTGCGGCTCACCCTGGAACACCTTGTTCACGACGCGCACGGGGATACCCAGGCTGGTGAGCGCGGTGGCTGTGCCGCGGGTCGCGTAGATGGTGAAGCCGAGGGCGTGCAGGCGCTGCGCCAGGATCGTCGCCGCGGACTTGTCGCTGTCGCATACCGAGAGGAAGACGCTGCCCTCGAGCGGCAGTGGCGCCCGTACGGCCGCGTGCGCCTTGCCGAACGCCGTCGGGAAGTCGTCGGCGATGCCCATGACCTCGCCCGTCGACTTCATCTCGGGTCCGAGGCGGGTGTCGGTGCCCGGAAAGCGGTCGAACGGCAGGACCGCCTCTTTGACGCTCACGTACTCGGGGACGAGTCGTTCGGGAAGGTGGAAGTCGCCCAGCCGCTCTCCGAGGATGACGCGCGTCGCGAGCTTGGCGAGCTGCACGCCGGTCGCCTTGCTCACGAACGGCACCGTGCGCGAGGCGCGAGGGTTCACCTCGAGGACGTAGAGCCGATAGTCCTGGTAGGCGAACTGGATGTTGATGAGCCCGCGCACGCCCAGGGCGAGGGCGAGCTGGCGCGTCTGCCGCCGCACCTGCTCGAGCGTCCCCTCCCCAAGGGAGAGCGAGGGGATCACGCAGGCCGAGTCGCCCGAGTGCACGCCGGCCTCCTCGACGTGCTGCATGACGGCGCCGACGTAGACGTTTTCGCCGTCGCACAGCGCGTCGACGTCGACCTCGATCGCATCCTCGAGGAACCGGTCGATGAGCACGGGGTGGTCCGGGCTCACGCGCGCCGCCTTCTCCATGTACCGCACGAGCTCGTCCTTCCCGTAGACGATCTCCATGGCGCGGCCGCCCAGGACGTACGACGGGCGCACGAGCACCGGGAAGCCGATCTCATCGGCCACCGTCACCGCCTCGTGCGAGGTAGTCGCCAGCCCATACTCGGGGCAGGCGATGTCGAGACGGCGAAGCAACTCGCCGAAGCGCCCCCGATCCTCGGCGAGGTCGATGGACGCGTGCGGCGTGCCCAGGATGGGCACGCCCGCCGCGGCGAGCTCGGCGGCGATCTTGAGCGGCGTCTGGCCGCCGAACTGGACGATCACGCCCTTGGGGTCTTCGTTGGCCACGACGTTCATGACGTCCTCGAACGTCAGCGGTTCGACGTACAGGCGGTCGGACGTATCGTAGTCGGTCGACACGGTCTCCGGGTTGCAGTTGACCATCACCGTCTCGTAGCCCAGCTCGCGTGCCGTGAGCGCCGCGTGCACGCAGCAGTAATCGAACTCGATCCCCTGACCGATGCGGTTGGGACCGCTGCCCAGGATCACGACGCGCTCGCGATCACCCGGCGTCGCCTCGTTCTCCTCCTCGTACGTCGAGTAGAAGTACGGCGTCTCGGCCTCGAACTCGGCGGCACACGTGTCCACCGCCTTGAAGACGGGGGTGACGCCGTGCTCGAGCCGCAGCGCGCGGACCTCCCTCTCGGCGCGTCCCGTGAGCTCGCCCAGCCGCCTGTCGGAGAACCCGTAGCGCTTCATGCGCCGCAGAAGGTCCGGCCCGAGAGTAGCGCTCTCGCGCACCTCGCGTTCCAAGTCGACCACGTCGCGCAGTTCGTCGACGAAGAACGGAGAGACGCCCGTCGCGGCGTGGACCTCCTCGACGCCGAGGCCCAGACGGAAGGCCTGCAGGATCAGCTCGTATCGCTCGCAGCCGGGCACGGCGAGCGCGGCGAGCAGGTCGGCGCGCGTCGCCGGGAGGTCGCGCGGCGTCTCGAGCTCGCGCGAGCGCAAGGCCTTGAGGAAGGCCTCCTTGAAGGTCCGCCCGATGGCCATCGCCTCGCCGACGCTCTTCATGTGCGTCGTCAGCTCGCGGTCGGCGAGCGGGAACTTCTCGAACGCCCAGCGGGGCATCTTGACGACGACGTAGTCGAGCGTCGGCTCGAAGCTCGCCGGCGTCTTTCGGGTGATGTCGTTCGGGATCTCGGCAAGCGTATAGCCCACGGCGAGCTTGGCGGCGATCTTGGCGATCGGAAAGCCCGTTGCCTTCGACGCGAGCGCGGACGACCGCGAGACGCGCGGGTTCATCTCGATGACGACGACCTCGCCGGTCTCCGGGTGAACGGCGAACTGGACGTTGGAGCCGCCGGTGTCGACACCGACCTTCCGCACGATCGCTTTGGCGGCGTCACGCAGTTCCTGGTACTGGGGGTCGGTGAGCGTCAGCGCCGGCGCGACCGTCACGCTGTCGCCGGTGTGGACGCCCATGGGGTCGACGTTCTCGATGGAGCAGATGACGACGACGTTGTCGGCGCTGTCGCGCATGACCTCGAGCTCGAACTCGTGCCAGCCGGCGACCGACTCCTCGAGCATCACCTGCGATATCGGGCTGAGGCGCAGGCCGCTCGCAACGACGTGACGCAGGCCCTCGAGGTCGTGGGCGATGCCGCCGCCGCTGCCCCCCAGCGTGAATGCGGGGCGGACGACGAGTGGCAGGCCGAGCTCGTCGGCGGCCGCCGCGGCCTCCCCCATCGTGTGAGCGATCACGCTCCTGGGCACGCGCAGGCAGATCTCCTCCATGGCAGTACGGAAGGCGTGCCGGTCTTCGGCGCGGCGGATGGCTTCGACGTCCGCGCCGATCATCTCGACCTCCCAGAGGTCGAGCACGCCCGACTCGTGCAACTCGGTCGCCAGGTTCAGGGCCGTCTGGCCACCCAGCGTCGGCAGCACGGCATCGGGACGCTCGACCTCGATGATGCGCGTCAGCGTGGCGAGGTCGAGCGGTTCGACGTAGGTGCGCGACGCCAGGTCGGGGTCGGTCATGATGGTCGCAGGGTTCGAGTTGACCAGGACGACCTCGTATCCCTCCTCGAGGAGCACCTTGCAGGCCTGCGCTCCCGAGTAGTCGAACTCGCAAGCCTGTCCGATGACGATCGGCCCCGAGCCGATGATGAGGATCTTGCGCAAGTCGTCGCGGCGCGGCATCAGACACGCTCCTTGAAGCGCGCCATCTCGGCGGCGAAGCGCTCGAACAGATGCAGGGCATCGTGCGGGCCGGGCGACGACTCGGGATGGTACTGGACGGAGAAGGCGTAGCGGCCCGGCGAGGCAAGGCCCTCGACCGTGCCGTCGTTGAGGTTGAGGTGGGTCACCTCAGCTTCGGGGTGCCCCTCGCTGCCTTCACGCACCGCGAAACCGTGGTTCTGCGTCGTGATCTCGAGAGCACCCGTTCGCAGGTCCTTGACGGGATGGTTGGCGCCCCGGTGGCCGAACTTGAGCTTGTACGTGGCGAAGCCGAGGGCGAGGGCGAGCAGCTGGTGCCCAAGGCAGATGCCGAAGACGGGCACCTTGCCGAGCAGGCGCTGTACGGTCCTGACGCCGTACTTCACCGCCGCAGGGTCGCCGGGACCGTTCGACAGGAAGACGCCGTCCGGCTTGAGCCTGAGGACGTCGCGGACCCCGGTCCGTGCGGGCACGACGGTCAGGCGCATGCCGGCTCCGCGCAGGTAGCCGAGCATGGCCCGCTTGACACCGAAGTCCATCACGACCACGTGGAAGCGTTCCTCGCCCACCGCCACCAGCTCGGATCGCGTTGCGCACGTCACCTTGCCGGCGAGGTCGAGCCCGGCCATCGCCGGCAGGCGGCGAGCGGCGGCACGCAACGACTTCACGTCGCCGCCCTCGGCGCACACCACGCCGCGCAGGGCGCCCTTGTCGCGTAGGTGGCGCGTGAGAGCCCGCGTGTCGACGCCGCTCAGCGCCAGGACGTCGTGCCCGGCGAGCCACTCGAGCCATGTGGCGCTCGAGGCACGGTTGTACCGGTAGTTGGTCAGCTCGCGCGCCACGACAGCCCGGGCATGCGCCCGGCCCGACTCGTCGCGCGCGGGGTCGGCGCCGTAGTTGCCGTTCATCGGGAAGGTGAACACGAGCACCTGCCCCGCGTACGACGGGTCGGTCACGATCTCCTGGTAGCCCTGCATGCTCGTGTTGAACACGAACTCGCCGCCGACGGTGCCCTGTCCGACCAGGGCTTCGCCGGCGAAGGCGGCGCCGTCCTCCAGGACGATCAGCGCGGGCTTAGGCATCGGCCTCCCACGCCAGGCGCCCGGCGGCGACCGTGAGCACGATGCGGCCGGTCAGCTGGCGACCGAGGAAGGCACTGTTGACAGACCGCGACCTGAATCCTTCGGGCGTGACCGTCCAGGTCGCCCGCGGGTCGACGACGCAGAGGTCCGCCACCGCGCCGGCGCGGATCGCCGGCGGCTCGACACCGGCGATGGCGGCCGGCGCCTGGCTCATGCGCGTGACCAGCGTGCCGAGGTCGACGGACCGCTTCTTCACCAGGTACGTGTACAGCACTGCGAACGCCGTCTCGAGCCCGGTCGTGCCGAACGCCGCCTCCTCGAAGGGCACGTCCTTGCTCATGGGGGAGTGCGGCGCGTGGTCAGTCGCGACACAGTCCAGGAGCCCGGACTTGAGCGCCTTCACGAGCGCCAGCCGGTCTGCCTCCTCGCGCAGCGGCGGATTCATCTTGAGGTCGCTGTCCAGCGAGGCGACGGCTTCGTCGGTCAGCGCAAGGTGGTGCGGCGTGACCTCCGCCGTGACCTTGAGGCCCCTGGCCTTGGCCTTGCCGAGGACGTCGAGAGTGGCCGCCGCGCTGACGTGGTGGACGTGTAAGGGGGCGCCCTCGTAGGCCGCGATGTCGAGGGCGCGCGCGACGTCGAGGCTCTCGCAGAGTGACGGGATGCCGCCCAGGCCCAGCCTCGCCGAGGCGGGGCCTTCGTGCATCTGGCCGCCCTTGAAGAGCGAGTCGTCTTGCGCGTGGATGGCGATCGTGCGGCCGGTGACCTTCGCGTACTGCAGGGCGCGGCGCACGAGGGACGCCGTCGCGAGCGGCCGGCCGTCGTCGCTGAAGGCGACTGCGCCGGCCTCGGCGAGCTCGGCCATCTCCGTCAGCTGCTCGCCCTTGAGCCCACGGGTCACCGCCGCGTACGAGCCCGCCGGCACGACGGCCTCGGCCCGCGCCGAGTCGGCGAAGCCGCGCAGGGCCGCGGCCGTGTCGACCACCGGGTCGGTGTTCGCCATCGCGAAGACCTTGACGTACCCGCCGGCCGCCGCGGCCATAGTGCCGCTGGCGATGTCCTCCTCGTCCTCGCGGCCGGGCGTGCGCAGGTGCGTGTGCAGGTCGACGAAGCCCGGCAGCACGAGCATGCCGTCGGCCTCGAAGACCCGGGCGCCCTTGGGCGCCGCAAGCGCCTTCCCCACCTCCGCCACCTTGCCGCGCTTCACCAGCACGTCGTGCACCGCGTCGATCCCGCTGAGCGGGTCGGCCACTCGCCCGTCGCGGATCAGCAGATCAACGACCGGCAGCGGCTTGTGCCACGTGCGTTCCATCAGAGCACCTCCTCGCTGCCGGCGTCGGTGTAGCCGACGATCGTGCGGTACAGGATGGCCATGCGCACCGCGAGCCCGCTGAAGACCTGCAGCGCGATGAGGTTCTCGTCGTCGTCGGCGATGTCGGGACCGATCTCGACGCCGCGGTTGATGGGGCCGGGGTGCATGACCCGCTGCCCGGGGCGCAACCGCGCGCGGCTCATGCCGTAGAGCCTGTTGTACTCGCGCAGCGAGGGCAGGAAGTTCGCACCCTCCTTGATGCGCTCCTTCTGGATACGGAGCAGGTAGATGACGTCGGCGTCGCCCAGATTGGCGAGGTCGTACTCGATCTTGACGCCCATCTCCTCGATGCCGCGAGGGATCAGCGTCGGGGGTCCGACCAGCGTGACGTCCATGCCCAACAGCTTGAACCCCATGATGTCGCTGCGCGCCACGCGGCTGTGCAGGATGTCGCCCACGATCGAGACCTTCATGCCGTCCAGGTCGCGGCCAAACGTCTGGCGCAGGGCGAAGAGGTCGAGGAGACACTGCGTCGGGTGCTGATGCTTGCCGTCGCCCGCGTTGATGACGCTCGCTTCGGTGTTGCGCGACAGCACCTGACACGCCCCGGCCGACGGGTGCCGCATGACGATGATGTCCGGGCCATACGCCGAGAGCGTGATGGCCGTGTCCTTCAGCGTCTCGCCCTTCTCGACCGCGGAACCGCTCGCCTTCAGGGCGATGGTGTCCGCCGACAGGCGCTTGGCCGCAAGGTCGAAGCTCGACGAGGTGCGGGTCGAGGCCTCCCAGAAGAGATTGACGATCGTCCGTCCGCGCAGCGTCGGCACCTTCTTGATGTCGCGTTCGAGGACGGGCAAGAAGCTCTCGGCGGTGTCGAGTAGCAGCTCGACCTGCTCGCGGGAGAGGTCTTCGATGGAGATGAGATCGCGCTTCGGCATCGTCACTCCCCTTCCCCGGCCTGGACGAGGCCGACCTCGTCGACGTCGTCACATTCCTCAAGGCGCACGTTGATGCGCTCGCGCGGGGCAGTCGGCAGGTTCTTGCCGACGTAGTCGGGCCGGATGGGCAGTTCGCGGTGCCCGCGGTCGACGAGGACCGCGAGCTGCACGCGCGCCGGCCGTCCGTAATCGAACAGGGCCTCGATGGCGGCGCGGATCGTGCGCCCCGTGTAGAGGACGTCATCCACGAGCACGACCGTCGTACCCTCGACGTCGAACGGCAGGTCGGTGTCCTTGACGACGGGCTGCGGTGTGCGGGGGATGATGCCCACCGCCCCGCGTGCCGCGACGTCGTCGCGGTAGAAGGAGATGTCGAGGTTGCCGGACGGGTACTCGTGTCCGCCGAGCTCGCAGAGGAGCCGGTGGACGCGGGCGCCGAGATAGGCGCCGCGCGTGTGGATGCCCACGACGGCAAGCCTCTCGGCGCCAGGGTTCTTCTCGAGAATCTCGTGGGCGATGCGCATCACTGTGCGCGACATCTGGGCGGCCGTCATGACGACAGTCTCGCCTGCGGGTCTGGACTCAGGCATAGAAAAACGCCGCCGGCGCCCTCTTACGGCACGGCAGCGTCATCCACCCCCTTTCGGTCTCGCGGGACGCGGTTAAAGGTCAGACGGGACTGTACCAACCGCGAGGGGGTCGGTCAACTGCGCCGGCGCCTGCCGCTCGCATCACCCGTGGGTGCGTCGCGGCCGGTCCACGTGACGTCAGCACGACAGCGGGTAGAATGCGCAACTGCGCAGCGTTTCGACGCACAGACCGCGTGCGCAGATCCGCCTGAATCGTAGCCGCCGAGACAGAGCATCCAGCGCGAGGAGGCGCCATGACGACCGCCGCGTATGAGGCCCGACCGACCAGTACTCCAATCGAGCTCGCCGACCGCTACGGTGCCCACAACTATGCGCCGCTCCCGGTCGTCATCGAACGTGCCGAGGGCGCCTTCGTCTGGGACACCGAGGGCACGAAGTACATCGACTTCCTCTCCTGCTACTCGGCCCTGAGCCACGGCCATCGTCACCCCCGTGTCCTGGCCGCGATGAAGCGCCAGCTCGATCTGGTCACGCTCACCTCGCGCGCCTTCCACAACGCCAAGATGGGGCCCTTCCTCCAGGAGCTCTGCGAGTACTGCGACATGGACGTGGCGCTTCCCATGAACACCGGAGCCGAGGCGGTCGAGACGGTGCTCAAGGCAGCCCGCAAGTGGGCCTACCGGGTCAAGGGCGTGCCGCGCTACGAGGCGGAGATCATCGTCTGTGAAGGCAACTTCCACGGCCGCACCATCACGGCCACCTCGCTCTCCACGGAAGAAGCCTACCGGCACGACTTTGGGCCGTTCACGCCGGGCTTCAGGGTCATCCCCTACGGCGACCTCGAAGCCCTGGAGGACGCGATCACGGCGAACACCGCCGCGTTCATGCTGGAGCCGCTGCAGGGAGAGGCGGGCGTGCGGGTCGCGCCGGAAGGGTTCTTGAAGGCGGCGCGCGAGATCACGAGGTCCAACAACGTGCTCCTGATCTGCGACGAGATCCAGACGGGGCTGGCTCGGACCGGTCGGCGCTTCTGCTTCCAGCACGAAGCCGTGAAGCCCGACCTGATCGCTATCGGGAAGTCGCTCGGCGGCGGCGTCTACCCCGTCAGCGCCGCTGTTGGAACGCCCGAGGTGATGAGTTTGTTCGCTCCAGGCGAGCACGGCTCGACGTTTGGTGGAAACCCCCTCGCCGCCGCCGTGGGTCGCGAGTCCCTGAGGGTGCTCGAGGAGGAACGCTTGGCCGAGCGCGCCGCGGAGCTTGGTGATTGGCTCGTCGAGCGCCTTCGGGCGATGGACTGCCCCGAGATCGCGGACGTGCGTGGCAAGGGGCTGCTGGTGGGCGTCGAACTCACGCCGGAGGCCGGCGGCGCACGCCGCTACTGTGAGGCTCTCATGGGCGAAGGCTTGCTGTGCAAGGAGACGCACGAGAACGTCATCCGCTTCGCTCCCGCTCTGGTGATCGGGCGCGAAGTGCTCGTGGACGCGATGGAGAGGGTCGAGGGCGTCCTGACAGCGATCAAGCCGGTTTGAGCTCCCACGGCCGAGGGCGTGGGCGTCACTCCCCTGGTTCCAGGGACAGATAGCGGTAGTCCCTCGGCGGCACCATCAGCTCCTTCGTCGCTCGTGGGCTGACCCAGCGAATGAGGTTCCACTTCGAGCCGGCCTTGTCGTTCGTGCCCGATGCGCGGGCACCGCCGAAGGGTTGCTGCCCCACCACGGCACCGGTCGGCTTGTCGTTGACGTAGAAGTTGCCGGCCGCATAGCGCAACGCGGCCCCCGCTTGGGCAATGGCGCCGCGGTCACGGGCAAAGACCGCGCCCGTGAGGCCGTAGGGCGTCGACCCATCGACGAGCCGGAGGACGTCGTCCCAGCCCGCGTCGTCGTACACGTACGTCGTGAGGACGGGGCCGAAGAGTTCCTCGCGCAGGGTGCGGAAGGACAGATCGGACGTCACGAGCACCGTCGGGCGCACGAAGTAGCCGGAGGTGTCGTCGCATTCTCCGCCCACGAGCACTTCCGTGTGCGCGTCCGCTCGCGCCTCCGCGATCGCCTGGGCTTGGATGGCGAAGCTCGCAGGGTCGATCACGGCGCCCATGTAGTTCCGAAAATCAGCCACGTCGCCCATGCTGATACTCTCAACGTCGGCGACCATCCGTTCGCGCACCGCGGGCCACAACGAGCGCGGTACGAACAGGCGCGACGCCGCCGAGCACTTCTGACCCTGGTACTCGAACGCCCCGCGCACGACCGCGGTGACCAGGGTCTCCACGTCCGCGGAAGGGTGTGCGAGGACGAAGTCCTTCCCTCCAGTCTCACCAACGATCCGGGGGTAGTCGGCATACCGCTCGATGCCCCCACCGATCGTTCGCCAGATCTCGCGGAACACGCCGGTCGAGCCCGTGAAGTGCACGCCACCGAGACGGCGGTCGCGCAGCGCGGGACCGCCAACGTCTCCCCCCTGGCCGTACACGAGATTGACCACGCCCGGAGGCAGTCCCGCCTCTTCGAGGAGCCGCATGATGTAGTAGGCGCTCAGCATGCTCGTCGAGGCCGGCTTCCAGACGACGGTATCCCCCATCATCGCCGGGGCCGTGGGGAGGTTCCCGGCGATCGAGGTGAAGTTGAACGGCGTGATCGCCAGCACGAAGCCTTCGAGCGGGCGATAGTCCATGCGATTCCACACCCCGGGGCCGGAGACCGGCTGGTCGGCGTAGATCTGGGACGCGTAGGAGGGGTTGAAGCGCCAGAAGTCGATCAGCTCGCACGCGGCGTCGATCTCCGCCTGATACGCCGTCTTCGACTGTCCCAGCATCGTCGCCGCGTTGAGCGTCTGTCGCCATGGGCCGGCCAGCAGGTCGGCCGCACGCAGGAAGACCGCGATGCGCTCCTCCCACGGGAGGCGGCTCCAGTCGCGGCGCGCCTCGTCGGCCGCCGCGATCGCCGCCTCCACCTCAGGCTCGCCGCCCATGTGCACGTCGGCCAGCACGTGGGCGTGGTCGTGCGGCGTCACGGCCGTCGCCATGCGCCCGGTGCGCACCTCGCGGCCGCCGATGATGCAGGGGGTGTCGATCCGCTCCCCGGCCATCGTCGCCAGCCGCGCGCGCAGGGCGGCGCGCTCCGGCGAGCCGGGTGCGTAGTCGAGGACGGGTTCGTTGCGAGGCGCCGGCGGCGCCGAGAGGGCGTCTGTCATGTCGGTCAGCCTTTCTCAGGGAACGTCGGACGCGTCCGAGCTTACTCTTCGGCCGGCGGCGACGTCGACCAGACCGCCGGCACCACGATGTCCACAGTGTCGAGGAAGGCGACGAGCTCGGCCGGCAACGGCGCCTCGAACGAGACCGGGCGCCCGTCCTCCGGGTGCGGGAACGAGAGCCGCGCCGCGTGCAGGAAGTGGCGCGACAGGCCGGCCGGGCGCCGCCGCCGTCCGTAGGTGGCATCTCCGGCGACCGGAAAGCCCAGCGCCGCCATGTGCACGCGGATCTGGTGCGTCCTGCCGGTCTCGAGGCGCACCTCGGCCAGCGTGTACCCAGGTGCACGGGCGAGGACCGTGAAGTGGGTCACCGCCGGACGGGGATGGGCCGTGTGCACGGACATGCGCGTGCGGTCGCGCACGTGACGGCCGACCGCCGCGTCGACGGTCCCCGCGTCTTGAGGGAGGTCGCCCACGAGCAGCGCGAGGTACACGCGGCCCACGTCGCGCCGGGCCAACGCGGCGGCGAGACGCCTGTAGGCCTCGTCGCTACGCGCGACGACCAGGAGGCCCGACGTCTCCTTGTCGAGCCGGTGGACGACCCCCGGCCGGCGACCGTGGCCGCCGCGGGCGCCGCGGTCGACGAGCCCCTGCACCAGCGTGCCGTGCTCGTGCCCGGGCGCCGGATGGACGACCACGCCGGCCGGCTTGTCGACGACGAGCAGCCAGTCATCCTCGTACACGATCCGCAGGGGGACGTCCTCCGCCTTCAGGACGGGCGCCTCGTGAGGCGGCGGGCGCCAGGCGACGGTCTGGCCGGCGCGCACGACGTGGCTCCGGCGCGCCGGGCCTCCGTCGACGTTCACGGCGCCGCCGTCGATGAGCCGGGCGGCGACGGTGCGGGGAAGCCGCGCGTGGGCCGCCAGAACGACGTCGAGGCGGCGGCCCGCATCCGCCGCGGCGACTCGAAAGCTGCGCTCGTCAGGTGAGCTCGTCACGCAGGACCGCCCACATCACGAGCGCGACGCCCGCCACAATGGCCGCGTCGGCGATGTTGAACGTCGGCCACCAGGGGACGTCGATGAAGTCGATCACGGCGCCGAAGCGCAGCCGGTCCACCAAGTTGCCGGCCGCGCCGCCGAGCAGCACGCCCAGGCCGACACGGTAGCGTGAGGGCGCCAACGCGACCGCCAGAACGAGCACGGCGCACAGCAGAGCCACGGCGACGAGCACGACGTCGCGCGCATCCGTGAACCGGCCGAACGAGATCCCCGCGTTCGTGGCCAGGCGCAGGCCGAAACCCCAGCCCAGTTCCAGAGGAAGGGAAGCATCCTCGGAGCGGACCAGCCACTTCGTGACCTGGTCCACGGCCACGATGAAGCCGGCGAGGCCGAAGGCCGTAGCCGTCGTGCGAGCCCCGCGTCCTGAGCGGTAAGCGCCGGCGGGCACGCCGTCTCGCGGACCTTGCGCGTGGCGAAGACGGTCAGACACGCTCTTCCCTACAGACCAAGCCTCGTGCGCACCACCGTCACATCGACGCCGCGCACGTGGACCGTCTTTCGCCGGGCGTGTGCGCCGCGCGCGACACTGACGTCGGCGCGGCGCACACCCAAGGCGCCGGCGAGGAAGCGAACGAGCTCGGCGTTCGCCTTGCCCTCGTTGGCCGGCGCCGCGAGGCGCACTCGAAGCCGAGCGTCGGCGACCCCCGTGACCTCACTCCGCGAGGCTCCGGGGGTCGCCCAGACCGCAAGCGCCACGCCGTCGGCTCTCACCGACAGCGGTGTCTCACCACTTGAACTCGTTTTCGTTCACCCCGGTGTCGACGTCGGCGAGAAGGTCGTCGTCGCCCACGACGACGCGCTCCGCCGTGGGAGGCGCCGCATCTTCGGTCGTCCCGTCCGGCTGCTCTTCGGCCGGCGACTCCGGGACGGAACCTGCGACCGGCGCTTCCGGGGACGCGAGACCGTCCTCGGGGCGGCCCTCGCGTGCGACGTCTGGGCCAGCGGGGGCGCTCAGTTCGCCGGACGTGAGGGTGTCGTCGTCGGCGCTCGACGGCACCGGCGCGGGCGGCGGGGCCACCACGGCGTCCTCGCGCGCGATGGCGTCCTTGATCGCCTGCGCGCGATGCGCGAAGTCGTCCGCCGCGCCCGTGGCCGCAGGCTCCGCGGCGACGGTGGGCGTCTCTTCGAGCTGCTTGAGGAAGTTCTCGAGCATCGTGCGCAACCTGAAGCGTACGTCCTGTTCGACGCCGCGCAGTCCGGCGATCTGCTTCTCGAGGTTCTGCCGGTCGCTGTACAGGTCGCTCACCATCTGCCGCGCCTTGAGCTCGGCGTCCCGCAAGATGAGCTGCGACTCCTTGGTGGCGTTCGCCTTCAACTCCTCGGCCGACTGCTGGGCCGAGACCAGCGTCTTCTGCAGGGTCTCCTCGATGCGCCGGTACCCCGCCAGCTTCTCGTCGAGCGCCTCGACGCGCTCGTTCAGGTCGATGTTCTCCTTGAAGAGGCGCTCGTACTCGTCGGCGACCTCGTCGAGGAACTCGTCGACCTCGACATCGGCGTAGCCACGCATGCCGCGCTTGAAGTCCTTGTGCCGGATGTCGAGCGGCGTCAGCTTCATCCCGGATCCCCTCCTGGGGCGCCGCGGTGGACGCCCGGACGCTTTCTACACAAGATGCCCGTGGGCCGCGCGAGCGGCGCGCGGCACGCCTCCCGCGGCGCGCCGCGACTTAGAACTGGTTGAAGAACCCCTTCTCGATGAGCCGTGCCTTCTCCTCGGCCGAGACCTCGACGTTGCGCGGCGTGAGCAGGAAGATCTTGTCGGCGACGCGCTGCATGCCGCCCTCGAGCGCATACGTGAGGCCGCTGCAGAAGTCGATGAGCCGCTTCGCCAGCTCGGTGTCCGATCCCTGAAGGTTGAGGATGACGGGCACGTCGACCTTGAACTTGTCGGCGATCTGCTGCGCGTCGTTGAAGTTCTTGGGCACGACGAGGTGCACCTCGACCTTGCTCGGGCGCGCCGCCTCGAGCGGCCGCACCACGCGCCCTGGACCGCGCCGCACCGGCTCGTCCGAGAAGATCTCGTCGTAGTCGCTGCGCGACCGCGCCCCGCTCAGCTTGCGGACGTTGGGCCGCTCCTGGTACGAGCGCTCGAGCTCCTCGTGCGGAGCGAGTGTCTCGTCCTCGTCGTAGACCTCGTCTTCGTCATCGGCGATGCCGAAGTACACCGCTACCTTGTGCCACGTGTCGCCGAGCCCCATCGTCCCTCCTGCACACCCGTCAGAACAGGACGCTTCCCACGCGCACGATGGTAGCGCCCTCCTGGACGGCGACCTCGTAGTCAGCGCTCGTTCCCATTGACAGTCGCCGAAAAGTATACTTGCCGGCCCACTGCTCCGAAAGACGCGCCGCCAGCTCGCGCGTGCGCGCGAAGTATGGCCGCGTCCCCTCCCCATCCGCGAACAGCGGCGGCATGCACATCAATCCGCAGAAGCGCACCTTCTCCGCCGCGCTCGCCGTCTCGAGGAACCGGTCGACCTCGGCGGGGTCGACGCCGGACTTCGACTCCTCCCCGCCGATGTTCACCTCGAGCAGCACGTCGCGCGGCTCCGTGGCGCGGCGCTCGATCTCGTCCACGACGCTGAGGCTGCCCACGGAGTGCACGAGGCGGACGAGGGGCAGCACCAGCTTCGTCTTGCGGCTCTGGAGGTGCCCGATGAAGTCCCACGTGAAGGCGTCGCCGTAGCGGGCGTGCTTGGCCACGAGGTCCTGGGCGCGGCTTTCACCGACGAGGCGCACGCCCGCCTCGCGCAGGGCGCCGAGGCCGTCGACGTCGACGTACTTCGTCGCCACGAGGATCTCGACCTCGTCGACAGGGCGCCCGGCGACACGCGCCGCCGCCTCGACCCGCTCCCTGACCTCGGCGAAGCGCTGCCGCACGTGCTCCGCGTCGGCCTCGTACGTCTTCACCGGCACCTCAGACCTCCTGTCTGGTCCGCCAGACCCCATCTGCGCCACGGCCACGCTACCCGACTCAACGGCAGAGTCAACCGGCGCGCCGGGTGCGACGTGTCACGGCAGGAGGTCGAAGGCGCGTTCGAGGATGGCTCCGATGGTCCGCGAGAAGACTTCGGGGACGGCGACGAGCAGGACGAGCAGGACGACGAACACGACGTTGCCGTAGCGGTCGAGGGCCATCCAGCGCAACCACATCTCCCGCGGAAGGAGGCCCCCGACGACGCGCGAGCCGTCCAGCGGCGGCACGGGCACGAGGTTCAGGAGCGCCAGCACCACGTTGAGCACGAAGGCGAGGGCGAGGATCTCGGCCACGAACGGCGCCGGCCCGTAGGTCAGCCAGACGCCGGCGGCGGCGAACGCCGCGAGGGCGAGGTTCGCCGCCGGCCCGGCCGCGCCCACGAGCATCATCCCGCGTTGAGGGTCCTTGAAGCGCCAGGGCGAGATCGGGACCGGGCGGGCCCAGCCGAAGAAGAAGGAGCCGCCCGAGCCGAGGAACGACACCACGAGGACGACCGTGCCCCAAGGGTCGAGTTGGCGCAACGGGTTCAGCGATAGGCGCCCCTGCTCGCGAGCCGTCGGGTCGCCGAGGCGCAGCGCGGCCCAGCCGTGGGCGAGCTCGTGCACCACCAGGCTCACCAGCAGCAGGGGAAGGACGATGACGAACGCGAGCAGGAGGTCGCTGCTCACGCCCCGCTCCGCTGCAGACGCGCCGCCGCGAGCTCGTCCTCGCGCCCGGAGACGACGCCGTTGAGCTTGAGGTGGAGCACGTTGCGCAACACCTTGCCGAGGCGCGGCGAGGCGCCCATGCCCATGGCCAGGAGGTCGTCGCCGTCGATCTCGAGGCGCACGTGACGGCTCACATCGAGGAAGCGCCCCAGACGGTCGGCCACGATCCCGGTCTCGTCCTTCGCCATGGCGACGAGCAGCGCCTCGACCGGCTGTCCGTCGGCAAGGTCGAACACCTCCGCCTCCGTGGGCCCACGCGCGATGCGCTCGGCCAGGCGTTCGGCAACGACGTGGACCCTCTCGAGCACGTCGGCGTCGCGTCGCCGGATCCGCATCCGACGGGTCCACGAGCCGACCTCCTCCGGCTCGAGGTCGCGGAGCAGGACGGCGAGACGCAGGCGCCACGCCGGCACCTCGACGGCGAGGCCGTGCCGCCGGCGAAGAGCGTCGGCGCGCTTCACCAGCGCGCGCTCGCCGGGCCCCGCCAGGAGGCGACCGTGGATCGACGTCGTCAGACCGAGCTCCTCGAGACGCCGCAACGAGAAGTCGACCTTCTCCTCGTCGAGCAGCAGGACCAGCTCGTCGCGCAGCCGCGCCGACGAGAGGTCGCCCACCAGGTCCATGGAACTGCAGGCACGGGCCAGGTTGTGCGTGTGAGCGTCCATGCGCAGGCCGTAGCGGTTCTCGTAGCGGATCGCGCGCAAGATGCGCGTGGGGTCCTCGATGAAGCTCAGGTTGTGCAGCACGACGATCCGTCGGGCCTCGAGGTCGGCACGCCCGCCGAAGTAGTCAAGAAGTGCGCCGTACGTCTCCGGCTTGAGCGAGACGGCCATGGCGTTGATGGTGAAGTCGCGGCGGGCGAGGTCGCTGCGGATCGTCGCGTGCTCGACCTTGGGCAGCGCCGCAGGGTAATCGTAGGACTCCGAACGCGTCGACGCGATGTCGACGCGCAGGGGCACGCCGTCATCCCCAGGCACGACCACGACGGCGGTGCCGAACTTCTCGTGCGGCCTGACGTGGCCCTTGAGTCGCGCCGCGAGCGAGCGAGCGACGGCGATGCCGTCGCCCTCGACGGCGATGTCCAGGTCGACTTGGCGCTCGCCCAAAAGGAGGTCGCGCACGGCGCCGCCCACCAGGAAGACCCCGCGCGCCTCCGCGGCCACGGCCTGGATCTGCTCGAGGACCTCGTCGAGACCCAGTTCCGCGAGGCGGCCTGCCAGGTTGCCGGCGGCCTCCCGGGGGGTCTCCATGCCCGCGGGACGCCCCCCCGCCGCCGCGGCGCGCGTGAGCATGCCGGCGACATCACTGCGCCGCGGCGCGCTCTTGCCGGGCCGCGCGCCACGGCGCAGCACGGGCGCCCATCCCAGCGGGGTCTCGGCGACAACGCGCGCCGCGTGCTCGAGCGTGTCGTCGACGTCGAGACTCACGACGCGCGACATCATGACCGCCTTCACCGGGGCATGGCCCAGACCGTGACCCGCCGCGCGGTCGAGGTCGGCGAGCGAGACCGTGCCGGCTACCCGGTCACCGTCGATAACCGCGAGACCGTCGACCTCGAGCCGCCGGCAGGCGATGGCCGCGGAGTCCACCGTCTCGTCGATGCCGACCGCATGGAGACCGGCGACCATGGCGTCGCCGACGGTCGTGACCGGCGCCACGGCCGCTCCGATCGCCGCCTGCAGGTCGCGCCGGACGGCGTCGAGCGACCTGTCCTTGACGACAGCGGATGCGGCGGCCGTGTGCCCGCCGCCGCCGACTGCCGCCAGCGCCTCGGCGACGTCGACCCGGCCGCCCCGGCTCCGCGCCGTCACGAACACCCGGTTCTCCATGGCGACCAGCAGGAAGAAGGCATCGCAGCCGGTGAGGTCCATGATGCGGTGCGCGACCACGCTCACGCCCTCGACGTACAGCTCCTCACGGAGGGCGGCCACGAGCACGCTCACCCCCGCCAGGCCGATGTCTTCGCACACGTCGAGCGCTGCGGCCAGCGTGCGTCGCTGCGGCACTGTCAGGGCGTTCGTGAGCCACTTCTCGAGGAGCGCCGCGTCGGCGCCATGGCGCATGCAGAACGCGAGCGCCTCGGCGTCGTCCGGCGTCGTCGTCGAGAACGTCAGCGAGCCTGTGTCCTCATGGATGCCGAGAGCGAAGACGGTCGCCTCGAACGGCGTCACGGGGATCGCGCGCTCGGTGATGATGCGAAGCATCAGTGTGACGAGCGAACCCGTCGCGCCCGTCACCAGGTTCTCGGGGCGGATGAAGGCCGGCGGTGCGTCGTGCTCGTGATGGTCGAAGGCGACGACCTGCACGTCGTCGCGTTCGCAGAGAGGCGCCAGCTCGCCCAGGCGATTGGCGTGCACGGTGTCGACGAGGACGAGGCGGCGCACGCCGTCCAGGTCGACATCCGCGGGATCGACCACGGGAACGAGGTCGGCGTACAGCGCCTGGAACTCCCTGACGTTGCGGTTCACCGCCCCGCCCAGACTGATCGCCGCCCCCGGGTAGAGCTTGTGGGCCGCCACCATCGCGGCGAAGGCGTCGAAGTCGGTGTTCGTGTGCGCGGCGATCAGTTCGCGGACCTTCATACCGGCAGTATACGGGAGCGGCCGCACGCGCCCAGAGCAGGGGCGCGGGCGACGCCGGCTCGCCCCGGGGCGAGCCGGCGCGCTCAGGCGCGCAGGAGCCAGGCCAGCTCGTCGCCGAACGCCGCTTCGACGGCGACGCGCAGCGGCGCATGAACGGCACTCTGCAGCTCCGCGTCCTCGTCGAGGACCCGGGCGGCGATCTCACGGGCGCGCAGGAGGGTGTCGCGGTCACGCGCCAGGCGCGCGAGCTTGAGGTCGGGGACGCCGGCCTGCCGCGCGCCCATGAGCTGGCCCTCGCCGCGGATCTCCAGGTCGCGGTCGGCGAGCGCGAACCCGTCGTTCGTCTCGAGCAGCGCCTCGAGACGGGCCCGCGACGTGCCGGTCTGCGCCTCCGAGAACAGAAGGCAGAAGGACTTGGCGGTGCCGCGCCCCACGCGGCCGCGGAGCTGGTGCAGCTGCGCGAGCCCGAAGCGCTCGGCCCCCTCGACGAGCATGACGGTGGCGTTAGGCACGTCGATGCCGACCTCGACGAGGCTTGTCGCGACCAGCACATCCACCTCACCCGACGTGAACGCCGCCATCACGGCGTCGCGCTCAGCCGGCTTCAACTGCCCGTGGACCACGGCCACCGAGAACGCGCGGAACTCCCCGGCGCGCAGGCGCTCGCTCTCGGCGACCGCCGTCGCCGCCGAGATCGACTCCGACTCGTCGATCGCCGGACACACCACGAAGGCCTGCCGCCCCTTGCGCAATTGGCGGCGGACGAACTCATACCCCTCGCTCCGCCGCGCCTCGTCGACCACGCGAGTCACGACCGGCTGGCGCCCCGCCGGCGCTCCCGCCACCGTGGTCACGTCGAGGTCGCCGTACACGGTGAGCGCCAGCGTCCGGGGGATCGGCGTCGCCGTCATGTGGAGCACGTGCGGTGCGCGTCCGGCACGCTCCGCGCGCCGCACCAGCTCGTCGCGCTGCTGCACGCCGAAGCGATGCTGTTCGTCGACGACCAGCAAGCCGAGGTGCCGGAACACGACGTCCTCCTGGAGCAGAGCGTGCGTCCCGATGACGATGTCCGCCTCTCCCTCGGCGATGCGCGCGAGCGCCTCACGGCGCTCGCGCGCGCCGAGCGCCGCGGTGAGCACGACGGCCGTCGCCAGACCGCCCAGAAAGCGTGCGGCAGTCTCGCCGTGCTGCCCGGCGAGCGTCTCGGTCGGTGCCATCAGCGCTCCCTGCAGCCCCGATTCGACCGCGCGCAGCAGCGCGGCGAGGGCGACGACCGTCTTGCCGGACCCGACGTCGCCCTGGAGCAGCCGTCGCATGGGCCGCGGCCCCACGAGGTCCGCCTCGATCTCGTCGAGCGCGCTCCCCTGGTGCTCCGTGAGGTCGAAGGGAAGGCCGGCGACGAAGGCGTCGGTCAGCCGCCCGGGTGGTCCGAACGGCGTCGCCCGCACCCGTTCCTGCTGGCGCCGCTTGTGGAGGAGCAGCCCGACCTGCATGAGAATGAGCTCCTCGAGCACGAGACGTTCGCGCGCGCGGCGCGCTTGGCTTGGGGTCCGCGGTTGGTGCACGGCGAGGGTCGCATCGGCGCGAGTCGGCAGTCGTTCGCGGACCCGCAAGAGGGCGGGGAGCGGGTCCGCAAGGCGCCTCATGTCGCCGCGCACGCCCTGCATGACCTGACGCAGCAGCCGCGCCGAGACCTGCTCGCTCGCCGGGTACACCGGCACGAGGCCCTCGGTGTGGAGGGTCTCCCCCTCCTCGTCGCCGAGGATCTCGTGGCTGCGTACGAGAAAGGTCGGGCGACGCCCCTGCGGGCGGTACGTCCCTCGCACGCTGACACGGGTCCCAGGCTCGAGGACTCGGGTGAGGTACCCTTGGTTGAACCACATCGCCTCCACGGAACCCGTCCCGTCGCCGACGACGGCGCGCACCACGGTGACCCGCTTGCGCGCCGTCCGCTCGGTGCTGACGCGTTCGACGACCCCGCGCACAGTCGCCTCCTCGCCCAGCTTGAGGTCGCGCACGTCCTTGCGGTCGCGGAAGTCCTCGTAGCGGCGGGGGAAGTGGTCGATGAGGTCGCCGACGGTCTCGAGCCCGAACGTCGCCAAGCGACGAGCGGTGACCTTACCGATGCCGGGTAGTCCCGAGAGCGGCCGTGCGAGCGCCGTGCTGTCGGCCGCCAAGGGAGTGGCCGGCGGGGGCGTCTCGTACGGCTCGCCACCGAAGCGCACCGGTGCTTGGGGGCCTCTCAGGTGCCCGCCGGGCGACGGTGAGATACCGGGGGCGTCGGTGTCGGGTGGTCCGCCGTGCATCTGTCTATGCAGTATACGGTTCTGCCACCACGGTGCGCTCGGCCGACGCTCCTGCGGCCATGCGTCGGATACACTGGGCCCCTCACGCGTCAGGGAGCCCGTCATGCCTCAGCTCCGCCACAGTCTGGCGGTCAAGCTTGCGTCCGTCGCTTCGGTGACGGCACTCGCCTTTCTCGTCTGCCTCGCGGCGCCGACTCCGACGCGCGCCGGCACGGTCCTGCGCGGCATCTGCGCGCCCGGCCTGATCGGGCACTGGTCGACCGACGGTCCAGCCGTTGTGCGACAGTTCGCGGAGCGCCTCGGCGCCGACGTCGTCCGCGTCAACGTCCGCTGGTACGAGGCGGCTCCCAGCCCGGGAACGTACGACGACCAGTACCTCGGGCGCGTCACCAGCGCGGTCCGCGAGATCCGCGCCCGCGGTATGCAGGTGATCGTCGGGGTGTGGGGGACGCCGCGTTGGGCGTCAGACCGCGCGCTCTGGGTGACGGCGGCACCCGGCGACCGCGCCGGTGTCTATCACCGCTACTACCCGCCCGCGCTCGACCACCTCGAGCAGTTGCGCGCCCTCATGGAACGACTCTCCGCGGACCTGCAGGGCGAGGTCCTCGGGTACGTGTGCTGGAACGAACCGAACCTCTGGACGTACCTCTATCCGCAGCGCACGTCGTCGAACGCCGCCTTCGCCGCGCGACGCTACGCCAAGATGCTCGCCGCGTTCTCACAGGGCGTCCGTGGCGGCGATGCGAACGCGCACGTCATCGCCGGGGAGACCGCGCCGTTCGGCGAGAACTCGGTCCTGCGCACGAGCCCGCAACGCTTTGCCAGACTCCTCGCGCGACAAGGGGCGAGCGCCTGGTTCGACGCGTACTCACACCACCCGTATGCGATCGCGAGCCGCAACGGCGTGGCGCCCAATGCGCAGCCGCGCGACCCGGAGCACACGGTCAATCTGGGGAATCTGGACACGCTGGTGAAGGTCTTCGCGGACAGACCGCTCTACATCACCGAACTCGGCTATCCCACCAGGCCGAACGCCGCGCACGGATTCTGGGTGAGCCCGGCTCGCCAGGCCTCATATCTCAGAGCGGCGTTCCGGGTCGCCACGGCGCACGATGGTGTCGCCATGCTCGTCTGGTTCCCCCTGCACGACTCGTCGAACACCGGAACGTATGCCAACCCGTGGGGGAACTACTCCGGGCTCGTCACCCTCGGCGGCCGGCCCAAACGCGCCTATTACGCCTTCGCCGGCGGGAACTCGCTGACGCTCGCCGACCCCGGTCGTGTCGCCCGTGCCGGGGCAACCCTCGTTTTGCGGGGAGTGCTGACCAGCGTGCGCATGGGCCCACTGGCCGGCAAGGGCCTCACGGTGCTCGCCCGCCGGCCCGGGAGCCCGTGGATCGTCGCCGCTCAGACAATGACGCGCGGCGACGGCTCCTACGTCGTGCGCCTCAGGGTCCGCCGCGGTGCCACCTGGAAGGTGCGCTGGACCGGTGTCGTGACGAGTCCCCGGCACTGGGTTCCGGTCGGATAGTCCGCCGGCCGGCGCCCGCGCATCACTCCACGATCATCGCGAAGGCAGCGGCCCCGGGACCGATGTGCGTACCGACGACCGCGCCGACCCGCGTCTTGAGGACGAACTCGGCGTGCGGCCGCTGCCGCTCGATGACCTCTCGGATGAGCGGCGGCTCCTCGTCGTTGAGCGCGTCGATGATGGCGAAGGCGATGTGGTCGTCGGGCTTCGAGTACTCGTCGAGGAACTTCGCCACGGCGGCGAGCGCCTTCTTCTGGCCGCGCACCTTGACGAACGCGGCCATCTCCCCTTCCACGTTGTGGATGAGTGGCTTGACGTCGAAGACGTCGCCGACGACCGAGGCGGCGCGCCCGATGCGCCCGCCCTTGCGCAGGTACTCGAGCGTCGCTGCGTGGATGAGCAGATGCGAGTCCGTGCAGAAGTGGATGACGTACGCCTGAGCCTCCTCCAGCGAGCAGCCGCGTGCAAGCATGCCTCGCAACCGCTCCGTGAGCAGTGCCATCGCTCCCGTCACGGTCTGCGTGTCGTACACGTGCACGTGCTCGAAGGCCTCGGCCGCCTTCATGGCCGCGCCGCACGTCCCGCTCATCTTGCGCGAGAGATGGAACGAGAAGACGTGCTCGTACGCCGCCCTCGCCTCTTCGTAGACCGCCGTGAAGTCCGCGACCGTGGGCTGCGAAGTGGTCGGCAGGACGTCCGACGCCTCCAGCTTGGCGAAGAACTGCTCGCTGCTCAGGTCCACGGCGTCGCGGAACGACTCGTCGCCGAAGTGCACCGTGAGCGGGACGAGGTAGAGACCCGGTCGGTCGAAGAACCCGGGCGGCGGGTCGCAGGTCGAGTCCAGCACAATGGCGGTGTTCTCGAGCGTCAACTCAGTCACGGGACCTCCCTCACTCGGCAGCGGCGAGGATCGGATACAGGGGCTGGCCGCCTTCGTGGACGTGCAGCTCGATCCCGGGGGCGGCGGTCGAGGCGATCTCGGCGAGGCGCTCGACCGAGGTCTTCGATCCGTTGAGCGCGGTCAGCACGGTGACGATCTCAGCGTCAGCGAAGGCGAACGCCTCGAGGACCTTGGCGTAGACCTGTTCGAGGTCGTCGTCGGCGGCCACCAGGCGGCCGTCGACGATACCGATCACCTGTCCCTTCAGGACGTCCACCCCGTCGACCTCGCAGTCGCGCACGGCGTGCGTGATCTCGGCGCTCTGCAGACCCTCGAGCGCCTCCTCCATGAGGCGGGCGTTGCCGACGGCGTCCTGTTCGGGATCGAAGGCCACCATGGCGACCAGTCCTGCCGGGATGGAGGTCGACGGGACGACGGCGATCCGCCGGCTGCTCATGCCGGCGGCCTGCTCGGCCGTCAGCACGACGTTGCCGTTGTTGGGCAGCATCACGATCTCGTCCACACCCAGCGCCTCGACAGCATCGAGCAACTGCGCCGCACTGGGGTTCATTGACTGGCCGTCGTCCACGATGGCGTGGCAGCCCAATTCGCGGAAGAGGCGCTTGTTGCCGTCCCCGGCGACCACCGCGACGACCATGGTCGCCGCCGTGACCGCCGCGGCGCGCAAGCGTTCGTCGCGCGCCTTGGTCTGCTCGTGCATGTCGTTGATCTCGACCTCGCCGATGGCCCCGTGCTTCAGCGCCTCGCTGAGGACGACACCCGGGTCGTCGGTGTGGACGTGGATCTTGACGAGCCGGTCGTCGCCGACCACGAGGGCACTGTCGCCGATCGGGGTCAGGAAGGCCTCGAAGCGGTCCCTGTCGATGCCCTCGCCCTTGATGAGCAGGCTGGTGCAGTAACGGTAGCGCGAGAGCTCGGCCGGCGCCGCGGACACCGCCGGCGCCGCCGCGGCGCGCAACGCCACCGCGGCGCCGTGCACCGCCTCGGCGCCGGCGGCGAGGCCGGCGATCCCCTCCGCGATGCCGCGGAAGAGCACGAGCAGGCCGTACCCACCGGCGTCGACGACGCCGGCCTTCTGCAGGGCCGCCAGCTGGCTGGTGGTGTTCTCGACCGCGACGCGCCCGGCCTCTTCGACGACCACGAGCATCTTGTCGAGGGCGAAGCTGTCGGGCACGTTCTGGGCCGAGACGGCCATCTCGCGGATGACGGTCAGCATGGTGCCTTCGACGGGCTCCTTGACGGCGCGGTACGCGGCGTTGGCGCCCTCGGCGAGCGCCGACTTGAACTCGCGAGCGCCGAGGGACGTCGAGGCGCCCCACACGTCGCACAGTCCTCGAACGATCTGAGAAAGGATGACGCCGGAGTTGCCACGGGCGCCCATGAGCGAGCCCTTGGTGACTGCCGCCGCGACGGCCGCGACTCCATCCTCGTCGCCAAGCCGAAGCTCGTCGACGATCGCGCGCACGGTGAGAGCCAGGTTGGTCCCAGTGTCGCCGTCGGGGACCGGGTAGACGTTCAGGTCGTTGATGACGCCGCGCTCTGCCTCGACGGCGGCGAGCGCGGCCTCGATGACCGTGATTGCCTGGGCCCGGACGCTCAATCCTGCAGGTCCTCGACCCGGACCGTGATGTCGGAGACGGGCAGGCCCGCTCTCTCCTCCACCCTGTAGCGCACCTGCTCCTGCAGGTTGGCCGTGACCTGGGCGAGGTTGACGCCGCGCTCCATGATGACGTGCAGGCTGATGTGCAACCTGCCTTCGTCGACCTCGACCACGACCCCGTCCGTGATGCCGCTCTTGCCGAGCCGCGCCAGGCGCTTCATCGGCGACGCCTGCATCGCGACCACGCCGTAGGTGGCGTGCGCCTCCGAGCCGGCGAGCTTGGCCACGACCACGGGGGCGACGACGAGCTCGCCGCTCACCCCCTCGGCCTGCAGCGGCATCCTGAGTTCAGCGCCCGCCATGGCTCAGTCGCTCCTCTCAACGAGGCGGTTGAGATCGCCGACCACCGCGGCCGGGTCGGCCTGGTGCATGATCGCCCCCGCCTCGATGGATTCGGACGAGGCGCACAGGCACACGCAGCACGTCATGCCGTGCGCCTCGAACACGGCCCGCGCCCGCGGGTGAGAACCGAGCGCCTCGAGGATGGACATCTCTTTGGTGAACGCGACCATCGGCCTCGTGGGAGCGTCGTGCGCGGACAGGGCGGTCAGCCCGGCGTTTGCGTTGCCCGGCCGGCTGGAGCATAATGTCGCCCCGTCACCGAATCAAGCTGAGGGATACCCCATGTCCAAAGTCTGTGCGAGCTGCGGCAAGGCCCCGGTGGTCGGGAACAACCGCAGCCACTCGAACCGCGCCACCAAGCGCCGCTTCGACCCGAACCTTCAGCGCGTGCGGATCCTGGTCGACGGCACCCCCCAGAATGCGTACGTGTGCGCCCGCTGTCTCAAGTCCGGGCGCGTGCAGAAGGCACTCTAAGGCTCACTCTGAGACGCACGACGGCCGCGCCGCTTCCGCGGCGCGGCCGTCGTGCGTCTCGACTCTCCGTCGCCTGGGGCGCCGCCCGAGCGCCCCATCGCGACCCTTCCGCGTCCGTCAGCGGTCGAAGCGCAGGGCGAAGCCGTCTGCGGAGTGCGGCGCGTCGCTGAAGCACTGGCCGGCGACCCACACGTAGGTTCGCTTGGCCACCATGTCGTGCACTTCCATCTCGCCGACCGCGGGTCCCTCCCACGTGCTCGTGTCGACGACGTCCCCGGCGGCGTCGAAGAAATGCGTCTTGACCACCTGGGCGTAGCCGTCGCCCGACGCGTGCCGCGCCCAGTAGCCGCTCGCCGCGACCCCGCCGTCGCCGTAGGCCGCCAGGAACTCGCACCGCTCGCCGCGGCGGAGGATGTAGCCTGAGTCGTACGTGTGCGACCACACCGTGTCTCCTGCCGCCGACAGGGAGTAGATGACGAAGTCGCCGTCGCCCGATCCCACCGAAGTGGTGCCGCCCGCGACCAGCCGGCCGTCGCTCGTGACGGCGGCGTCGTACAGGGTAGTGTAGGCGCCGTCATTCTCGCCGATACGCGCCACGACGGTGCGCGTCCCGGCGGCTGTGTAGCGCATGACGATGCCGTCGGAGTCGGACCCTGACTGCGACGACCCCCCGGCGACGTAGACGCCGCCGCCGGGGCGCCGGCACACGGCGAGGTAAGAGTCACTCTGCCGATAAGGCGAGTTGTACGTCTTACGCCAGCGCAGCACGCCCGTGGCCGAGTACTTCAGCAGCAGGGCGTCGTTGTACGTCGACCCCTCGGTCGCCTGGCACTGGCCGGCGATGTAGACGTTGTTGGATGCGTCGACGTAGACGTCACGCATGAAGCCCATGTAGCCGGCGCTGGAGATCCGCACCCAGAGACGCTTGCCCGCGGAACTGTACTGGGCGACGAAGACGTGGGTCGCGGCCTTGACCTTGCACTGCCCGACGACGACCGCGCGCCCCTTCGTGTCGATGACCACGCGATAGCCCGACGGCGACGAGCCGGTCGGGCCGCTCCACGCGCGCATCCACAGCCGCTTGCCGGTGGCCGAGTACTTGAGCACCAGCAACCGGTTGTCGCCGTCGGCCTTCTGCGAGCTCCCGACCACGTACACCTGTCCCTTCGCGGAAACGGCGACGTCGTTGGCTTTGTCGTTCTTGGAGGCCGGCCCGTTCCAATACTTGCTCCACGCACTGGAGCCCACCCGGTCGACCGTGACGTCCGTCCCGTGGTTGAGGAAGATGCGCGTCCCACACACGTAGGCCGCGCCCCCGCCGGGCGTCGTGGCCACGCCGGTGGCGTCACTCGGCAGGACGCGCGCGAAGACCTTCTCAAGGTCCGGGGTGATGACGGCCGCGCCGGCGGGCGCAGCCAGTCCGGCGCAGAGCGCCAGCAGCACGAGGGTGAGCAGGACGACGACCAGGGGTCTCATGGCAGCTCCTTTCGGCGGCCGGCGTTCGCCAGCTCTGGCCACCATGGTACTGTCAAACGTCAAACGCGCAAGGCCCCGGCGCCGCTCCCGTATCCCGTCAGGGCAACTCGCGGCGCAGGTTGGCCATCTCGAGGGCCGTCGCAGCGGCCGTCCAGCCCTTGTTGCCCGCCTTCGTGCCGGCCCGTTCGACGGCCTGCTCGATGGTGTCGGTGGTGAGCACGCCGAAGACCACCGGCACCCCGGTATCGAGGCTCACCTTGGCGATGCCCTTCGCCGCCTCGGCAGCGATGTAGTCGAAGTGCGGCGTGCCCCCGCGGATGACGGCGCCGAGGCAGATCACGGCGTCGTACGCGTTGCTCTCGGCGAGGCGTTTGGCGACCAGCGGCATCTCGAAGGCGCCCGGGACCCAGGCGGCATCCACGTCGCCGTCGGCGACGTCATGCCGCCGCAGGCAGTCGAGGGCGCCCTCGTAGAGGCGGTTCGAGATCATCTCGTTGAAACGGCCCACCACGAGGCCGAACTTCATGCCCTTGCCGCCGAGCTTCCCTTCGAACGTCGTCATCGCCGGCTCCTTCCGCCGTCGCCGTCAGTCTCCCGTCCGCGCGCCAGACCTCCAGGGCCTCGGGCGCGCGTCATCCTTCCAGGCCCTCGTCCTGCACGAAGAGGTCCTCGTGCTCCAGGAGGTGACCCAGCTTGTCGCGCTTGGTGCGCAGGTAGCACACGTTGTCCTCGCGCGGCGGCACCTCGAGGTGCACGCGCCCGCTGACGCGCAGGCCGTAGCCCTCGAGCGCCACGATCTTCTTGGGGTTGTTGGTCATGAGGCGCATCGACGTGAGGCCGAGGTCGGCGAGGATCTGGGCGCCGATGCCGTAGTCGCGCAGGTCGGCGGCGAAGCCCAACTCGAGGTTGGCCTCGACGGTGTCGCGGCCCTTCTCCTGCAGCGCGTAGGCCTTCAGCTTGTTGATGAGCCCGATGCCGCGACCCTCCTGGCGCATGTACAGGAGCACGCCCCGGCCCTCGGCCTCGATGCGCCGCAGCGCCTCGGCGAACTGCTCGCCGCAGTCGCAGCGCAGGGAGCCGAAGACGTCACCGGTGAGGCACTCGGAGTGCACGCGCACGAGCACGTCGCTCCTCCCCGCCACGTCGCCCTTGACGAGAGCGATGTGGTGTGCGCCGTCGATCACCGACTCATAGCCGATCGCCTTGAAGTCGCCGTACCTGGTCGGCATGGCCACCGTCGCCGCCCGGCGGATGAGCTTCTCGTTGCGCCGCCTGTACTTGATGAGGTCCGCCACCGTCACGATCTTGAGCCCGTGGCGCGCGGCGTAAGGGATCAAGTCGGGCACGCGGGCCATCGTGCCGTCGTCGTTCATGATCTCGCAGATCACCGCGGCGGGCGTGAGGCCGGCGAGGCGCGCGAGGTCGACGCCGGCCTCGGTCTGCCCGGTGCGCTCAAGCACGCCGCCCGGACGAGCCATCAGGGGAAAGACGTGCCCGGGCTGCACGAGTTCGTCGGGGGTCGTCTCAGGATCGATGGCGACCTGGATGGTGCGCGCCCGGTCGGCGACCGAGATGCCGGTCGTCACTCCGTCGCGCGCCTCGATCGACACCGTGAACGCCGTCTGCAGCTTCGCGCGGTTCTCGCTCACCATGGGCGGCAGGTTGAGCTCGGCGCAGCGCTGGGGCGTGAGCGCGAGGCAGATGAGGCCGCGTGCCTCGCGCGCCATGAAGTTGATCTTCTCCGGCGTCGTGAACTGCGCCGCGAGCGTCAGGTCGCCCTCGTTCTCGCGGTCCTCGTCGTCGCACACGATGACGAAACGGCCCTCGCGCAGATCGGCGATGGCCTCGTCGATCGCGGCGAACGGGTCGTCCGCCACCGAGCGGCCTCCGCCACCGTCCGCCACGTCGCCGCGCCGCCCCCGTTCGTCGTTGTCACGCCGCATCAGAACCCCGCTTCCGCCAGTTTGTCCCACGTGAGGCCCTCCGGCGGCCGGCGCCGCTCCACGAAGGCCTGCACGTATTTCGCGATGATGTCCGCCTCGAGGTTGACTCGCCGCCCGCGGTCGAGGCGCGCCAGCGTCGTGGCCGCAGCCGTATGAGGGATCAGCGAGACGCGCAGGGCGGAGACGTCCACGCTCACGACAGTGAGACTGACGCCGTCCATGGCCACGGAGCCCTGGGCCACCGTCACGGCGGCCACCGCCGGCGGCGCCTCGAGGTCGACCACGAGGGCGTTGTCTTCGGGCCGCACCGCCGTCACGATGCCGACGCCGTCGATGTGCCCGCTCACCAGATGCCCGCCGAGCCGGCTCTGCAGCGTGAGCGCGCGTTCCAGGTTGACCCTGTCGCCGGTCCGGCGCTCGGCGAGCGTCGTCCGGCGTGCGGTCTCTGGCATGACGTCGGCCGTGAACCCGTCGCGACCGACCGCCGTCACCGTCAGGCAGACGCCGTCGGTCAGCACCGAGTCCCCGACGGCGAGCGTCTCGGTGACCGTGCGTGCCGCGATGTCGAGCGCCGCGCTCTGGGCGCCGATGCGCAGGGCGCGCAGGGTGCCGACCTCTTCGACAAGTCCCGTGAACATCAGAACCCCGCCTCCGATCGGGTGACGGCTTCAGTGCGGTCGACGACGTCCCCCTGAGGTCGCAGGTCCCGGGAGCGCACCGCCGCCGGCATGTCGGCGCGCAGGACGATGTCGTCGCCCGCGCGCTCCCACGTGACACCCGTCAGCCGCGTCGCCGCGGCGATGGTGGTGACGGCGGGCGCCGCCAGAAGGTCGGGCGCCCCGCGCCCGACCAGCAGCGGCGCCACGAACAGGACGATGCGGTCGGCCAAGCCCTCTGCCAGCAAGGCACCCGTGAGCTGCGGCCCACCTTCGCACAGGACGTCGAACAGGCCTCCCGCGGCCAGGAGGCGAAGGCCGCCGGCGAGACCCTCGTCGCCCATCTCCAGCGTCTCGACCCCGGCGGCGTCGAGTGCCGCGCGTGCCGGCGGCGCGAACCGTTCCGCGAGGACGATCGTGCGCGTCTGGCGCGCCGACGCGACGAGGCGACAGCTGACCGGGATCTCGCCGCGGCGCGACACGACGACGCGCGCCGGGTCGCGACCCTCGACGTGTCGCACCGTCAGGGCGGGGTCGTCGCGGCGCACGGTGCCGGCGCCGACCATGACGGCGTCGGCGGCCGCCCGCAGGCCGTGGGCGAGGCGCCGGCTCTCGAGACCCGAGATCCAGCGCGCGTCCCCGCCCGCCGCGGCGACCTTGCCGTCCAGGCTCACCGCGCTCTTGCACGTCACCAGCGGAAGTCCGCAGGACATCGCCTTGACGAATGCGGCGTTCTGGCCGCGCGCCTGCGCCGCCCACCGGCCTTCGCCGGTGTCGACGGCGATCCCGGCACCGCGCAGGCGGTCGAAGCCGCGGCCGTCGACGAGCGGGTTGGGGTCGCCCATGGCGACCACGGCGCGCTCCACTCCGGCCGCGACGAGCGCGTCCGCGCACGGCGGCGTCCTTCCGTGGTGCGCGCACGGCTCGAGGGTGCAGTACAGCGTCGCGCCCCGCGCCGCCGGTCCGGCCTCGCGCAGGGCGACCGCCTCTGCGTGCGACTTGCCCGGGCCGGCATGCCAGCCGCGACCCACCACGGCGCCGTCCCTGACGAGGACGGCGCCCACCAGAGGGTTGGGGTGCGTCATGCCGCGGCCGCGTTCGGCGAGCGCGAACGCCTCGTCCATGTACCGCTCGTCGTCGCGACGGTCCTCGTCCACTTGCCGGCGCCCTCCTTAACGCACGACGCCCCGGGCACGCGGCTCCGGGGCGGCGCGACGCGGAGGCGTCGCCGTGGTCTTCTCTCATCCGGACTCTGACCGTCGGCCCAGGAGTTCCACCTGGTCAACCTCTCACGAGGCTCGCGGGCTCTCACCGCCGGTGGGGACTTCCACCCCGCCCTGAAGCCACTCTATCGTTGGCCCTACGAGTATACGGTGTAGCCCCCGCGTCCTCAAGCTTCGCCCGCCGCGGCGGCGAGCTCGCGGAAGCGCGCCGCCGCGTCCCGGCCGTCGAACACGCTCGATCCCGCGACCAGCAGGTTCGCCCCCGCGGCGACGAGGGCGGCCGCGTTCTCGGTCGTCACCCCCCCGTCCACCTCCACCGCGACGGTGTCGGGCAACAAGGCGCGCGCGCGACGCACCTTGTCGAGTGACGTGGCGATGAAGGCCTGCCCCCCGAACCCCGGGTTCACCGACATGACGAGCACCAGGTCGCAGTGGTGACGCGCCTCGGTGAGCGTCTCGACGGGCGTTGCGGGGTTGAGCGAGACGCCGGCGGCCGCGCCGGCCTCGCGGATACGCGCCAGCGTGCGATGCAGGTGCGGGCTCGCCTCCTGGTGGACGGTGAGGACGTCGGCACCCGCGGCGACGAACTCCTCGACGTAGCGCTCTGGCCGCTCGATCATGAGGTGCACGTCGACGAGCGCTCCGGCGTCGTGCGCCAGAGGGGCGATCGCGCGGGCGACCGCCGGACCGATGGTGATGTTGGGCACGAAGTGCCCGTCCATCACGTCGACGTGGACGACCCGCGCGCCGGCGCTCAGGACGACCTGCACCTCTTCGCCCAGACGGGAGAAATCGGCCGAGAGGATCGACGGGGCGACGTGCACCTCGTGCAGCGTGCGGGACATACCTCACCTCCGGAGCGGGCGACGCGCTGTGGTCGTGGAGCCATTCTAGCCGACGGGGCGGCGCAGCCGCGCGACGAAGAACGCCGTGCTCCCCCAGGCCGGCGGCAGAGTGCGGAGGAACGCGCCGTTCGCCGGGTGCGCGGCGTCGGGGACGAGGGTGCCGAGGTCGTCCAGTTCCCATGGCCCACTCCTGACGAGCTCATCCACCACGCCGAGCGTCTCGGCCGCCGTCACCGTGCAGACCGCGTACGTCAGCGCGCCGCCGGCGCGCACGCAGCGCGCCGCCCCGGCGAGAAGGCGGTGCTGCGCCGCCGCCAGTCTCTCGATGTCCGCAGGACGACGTCGCCAGCGGGCATCGGGACGGGTCCCGAGGGTGCCGAAGCCCGAACAGGGCGCATCTACAAGCACCAGGTCGAAGACGCCGGTGAACGTGTCTGGCAGGCTGGTCGCATCCGCATGCACCACGTCGACCCCCCGCACGTCGAGACGCCGGAGGTTGGCGCGCAGCACGTCGAGGCGCTGAGCGTCGGCATCGCATGCCACCAGCCGGACACCCGGATACGCCGCCGCGAGCTGCGAGGTCTTCGTCCCCGGGGCGGCGCAGAGGTCGAGGATCGCGCGCGGCTCGGTCACGCCGCGCGCCGCCACGAGCCCGGCGAGCTGCGAGCCGCGCGACTGAGCGGTCACCAGCCCGTCGCGGAACGGTCGCGACGCCTCCAGCGGCGGCCCTTCGTAGCGCAATGCCTCGGGCAACGCGGGGACGCCGGCGACGCTGAAGCCGGCCGCCTCCAGCGACACGGCAGCCGTCGCCACATCGCCGCGGAGTGTGTTGACGCGCAGGCAGCGCTCGGGAGGGTCGTTGGCCGCCGCGAGCAGCTGCGCCGCGGCGGCGCCCCCAAGGTCGCGCTCGAGCAGTTCGACGAGCCAGGGCGGACACGACCACCGGACCGCTCTCCCGTCGACATCGTCCCGGCCGGCCAGCGTCTCGAAGCGCCCGCGACCCTCGCGCGCCACGCCGCGGAGCACGGCGTTGACGAACCCTCGCGTCCTCTTGCCCCGTCGGGCGACGAGCTCCACCCCGTCATCGACCGCCGCGTGCGCCGGAACGCGGTCGAGGAACAAGAGCTGGTACGCGCTCAGCCGCAGTGCCTCGAGCACGTCCGCCCTGACGCGGG
Source organism: Thermoleophilia bacterium UBA2241 (assembly GCA_002347645.1). GTDB lineage: Bacteria > Actinomycetota > Thermoleophilia > UBA2241 > UBA2241 > UBA2241. The sequence goes on from DDYF01000047.1 coordinate 75,391, forward strand.
CCAGCGGCGACGCCGCGAACGACGACAGGACCGCGTCGATGCTCAGGCGCCGCTTGACGGTGCCGGTGACGAGCTCCGTCGCGAGGCGACGGTCGTTGTCGGCGAGCCCTTCGAGCTCGGGCAGCGCCGCGTGACTGTCGTCCAGTCTGACGGCGCCGGCGCTCACCCGCACGAGGGCGCGCCACGCGGCGAGCCGGGCGGGCGCGGGGCCGCTCACGGCTTTGCCAGCGCGCGGCCCGCGCCGCGCAGGAACGCCGCGGCGCCCATGCGCCGGCGTCCCTCCTGCTGGAGCTCGAGGATCTCGACCCAGCCGTCGCCCGCGGGCATGACCAACCGGTCGCCGCGACCCGCCGGCAGCGCCCCGCTGCCGGGCCTCGCACGCCAGACCGTGGTGCGCTTGCCCAGCAACGTCGTCACCGCACCGATATGGGGCGAGAGTGCCCTCACCTGGTCGGCGATCGCGGTCGCGGGCCCCGACCAGTCGATGTCGCGATCGGCCGGGCCGATCTTCTCCGCGTAGCTCGCCGCGCCGTGCTGTTCGCGCCAGCGGACCGAGCCGTCTTCCATCGCGTCGAGCGTCGCCAGCAGGCTCGCCGCGGCGACGGGCGCCAGCAGACCGTACGCTTGTCCGGCGTCCGCGTCCGGCGGGACGTGAACGCCGCGCTCGTCGGCCACGGGGCCCTCGTCGACGCCCGCCACCATGCGCAGCGTCGCGACCCCCAACTCTGTCTCTCCCGCCATGAGGGCCCGTTCGACGGGCGCGGCACCCCGCCACCGTGGCACCGGCGACGGGTGCACGACGAGACAAGGGAGCGCCTGGATGACGACCTCCGGGACGATCTTGCCGTAAGCACAGGCCACGAACACATCGGGTCTATGCCCGAGCAACTCGTCGAGCACGCCGGCGTCGGCAAGGCGTGCGGGCTGCATCACGGGCAGGCCGGCGGCGAGCGCCGCGACCTTGATGCCCGGCGGCTGCGGCGTCCCGTGTCTGCCACGCGGGCTGTCCGGGTTGGTGACCACGACGACCGGCGTGTGGCGCCCGTCGGCCACGAGCGAGAAGACGCTCTCGGCGAACCGCGCCGTGCCCGCAAAAGCGAGCCGCATCACGCCTCGACGCCGGTGGGCCTCGCCGGCGACGTGCCTTCGCGCAGAGCGCGCAGTGCCGCGGCCCGGGCCTCGCGCGTCGTGCGGTCGACGATGAGGACCCCGTCGAGGTGGTCGACCTCGTGCTGGATGACCCGCGCCTCGAGGCCCTCGGCCTCGTAGTCGACCTCGCCGCCGGTGACGTCCATCGCCCGGACGCGGACACGCACCGCACGCTGCACGGGCATCGTCACCCCCGGGACGCTCAGGCAACCTTCGTCGCCCGCCTCGCGCTCGTCGGTGAGCTCGGTAAGGACCGGGTTGACGAGGACCCGCGGATCGTCGTCGACATCGTAGACGAGGAGGCGCTCGACGACCCCGACCTGCGGCGCCGCGAGCCCCACCCCCGGGGCGTCGTGCATGATGCGGATCATGCGCTTCGCCAACTTGCGCAAGGCACGGTCGAAGGTCTGTACGTCCTTCGCCCGCTCGCGAAGCACCGGGTCGCCGATGACCCTGATCTCGCGACGCGCCTCGAGGCGTGCCCTCTCCTCTCTGCCTTCTCCCATCGTCGTGCTCGCCGTTTGGCTCATGGCCTCATCGTAGCGGTTGCCTGACCTCGCGACTACTGCGGGTCGACGTCGGCGACCAGCCGCGCGCCGCGTGCCGCGAACCGCGGCCGGTAGCGCTCGAGCCACGGCCGCACAACGTCCAGTGTTTTCCCTATCTCGGCAGTTTTTACCAGCACGCGGCTCATGTGGCGACCGCGTTCCCGGAAGACGGGGCCGGGCCCGAGCACCTGCTCATCGCTGGTGAGCAACGCGGACAACCGCTCGGCGACGAACGCAGCGCCCTTCTCCGCCTTGTCCCGTGCGGCCGACGAGAGTTCCAGCGCGATGAGCGAACCGGCCGGTGGGTACCCGAGTGCCGCGCGCGCGGCCAGCTCGTCGGCGTAGAAGCGTTCCTGCTCGCCCGCCGCCGCGAGCGCGATCGGGCGCGCCTCCGGGCTCAGCGTCTGGACGAGGACGCGGCCGGGGCGCGGCCCGCGGCCGCTGCGCCCCCCGACCTGCACGAGCATCGCGAACGTACGCTCCTCGGCACGGAAGTCGGGGAAGCGCAGGCTCACGTCGGCATCCACGACGCCGACGAGCGTGACCTCGGGGAAGTGATGTCCCTTGGCGATCATCTGGGTGCCGACGAGGACCTTCGGGCCCGTCTCGGCGAACGCCTCCAGGACCGCCCTCAGGCGACGGTACGACGCCGCCACGTCCGAGTCGAGGCGCAGGAGAGCGACGCCGGGGAGCAACGCGCGGACCTCGCGCTCGACGCGCTCGGTCCCGAACCCGTGACGGGCGACGTCGGTGCTGCCGCAATCCGGGCAGTGCGACGGCGCCGGCTCGCCGTGGCCGCAGAGGCGGCAGCGCAACGCGCCGGGCGCTGCCCCGAAAAGCGTGAGGCCGACGTCGCAGCGCGGGCACTCCCAGCTGTGCCCGCAGTGCCCGCAGGCAAGGTGCCCGGCGTAGCCGCGGCGGTTGTGGAAGAGGATCGCCTTCTCGCCGGCGTCGACGGCCGCCGTGAGCGCTGCCGCCAGGACCGGCGAGAACACCCCGTGGACGTCCCGCATGTCGACGATCTCGAGGCGTGGCGGTGACGCGCCGTCGACCCGCGTGACCAGGTCCGCGTGCAGCGACCCGCGGGCATACGTCTCGAGGCTCGGCGTCGCCGATCCGCACACGACGATGGCGCCGCAGGCTTCGGCACGCCAGCGCGCCACGGTGCGAGCATCGTAGTGGGGCTCGTTGTCCTGCTTGTACGAGGTGTCGTGCTCCTCGTCGACGACGACGAGCCCCAGGTCGCGCACCGGGGCGAAGACCGCCGAGCGCGCGCCGACCGCCAGACGCACACGGCCCATCGCCAACTCACGGTACGCGGACAGACGCTCGCCGGCCGAGAGGGCCGAGTGCAGGACCGCAACGGGCTCCCCGGCGAAACGCTCCCTGATGCGTGCCACCGTCTGGCCGGTGAGACCGATCTCGGGGACCAGGAAGAGGACGGACCGGCCGCCTTCGACCACCGCCTGCGCGGCGCGCAAGTAAACTTCCGTCTTGCCGCTCCCCGTCACGCCGTGGAGCAGCACCTCGTCTCCCGGCCGCGTCTCGCACAGGATCGCGTGCAGCGCAGCCGCCTGGTCGGGCAGCAGGTCGGGCGCGTCGCCGAGGCGCGCGCACCCCGCCCGCCTCCCTGCAGTGGCGGCCGCAGCGGCGGTGAACGGCTCCCGCGGCACCCCGCCTCCAGGCCGGCCGCTCACGGGCCTGTCGCCGTCCACCGGAGTCGCCGCGACTTCTCGCAGGGAGCCACAGGCCAGCAGGCTCTCGAGTCCCGCCGAAGACAGGCCTGTGGCCGCGCGCAGGGCTCGGGCCTCGATCTGGCCGACGCGCGACACGGCCTCAAGAGCGGCGCGCTGGCGAGCCCCGACGCGCCGGGCAGCTCCCTCACCCGGCGAGACGACCCGGTCGTCGCCGCGCCTGCCGACGATGCGGACGCGGTGCGCGAGCCGCACCCAGCCACGACGCCGGTACTTCTCTGCAGTGCGTTTTGCGCTGCCGCCCGGCAGCGTCAGCCCGTCGACGGTCTCCAGACCGTCCTCCCCCGCCTCGAGCGCCGCGCGGCCGGCGTCGGTGAGCTCGTACCGGCGCACCACCGTCAAGGCTCCGGTCGGCGGCGCGACGAGGCTCAGGGCGGCCCCGGCAGACGTCAGATAGTAGCTGCGGACCCGCTCGGCCAGGTCGAGGAGTCCCGAGTCGATGCGGGGTACGTCGAGCACGTCGAGCACGGGGCGTAGCGCACCGTCGTGCGTGCTCTGCATGCGCAGGTCGACGACGACCCCGACGACGGTCCTGGAGCCCAGTGGGACGGCGACGAGATCGCCTCTGGCCACCTCGTCGCCGGACTCCGCCGGCAGGGCGTAGTCGAACGGCGCGGAGAAGGCCCGCGTGCGGACCAGCGGAAAGACGGCCGCGACGCTCACGCGGCCTCGGATCTCGCTGAGGGCCGCCGGCTCAGGCCTTCGGCAGGCCGGCGGCGGCGCGCAGCGCCTCCGCCTTGTCGGTGCGCTCCCACGTGAAATCGTGGTCGTGGCGCCCGAAATGGCCGTACGCGGCCGTCTTGCGGAAGATCGGCCGCCGCAGATCGAGGTCGCGGATGATGGCCGCCGGACGCAGGTCGAAGTGCTCGCGGATCAGGCGCTCGATGAGCGCCGACTCGACCTTCTCGGTGCCCTGGCAGTCGACCATCAGCGAGACCGGGTGCGCCACGCCGATGGCGTAGGCGACCTGCAGCTCGCACCGGTCGGCGAGACCAGCGGCGACGACGTTCTTTGCCACGTAGCGGGCCGCGTACGCGCCGGAGCGGTCGACCTTGCTCGGGTCCTTGCCGGAGAAGCACCCGCCGCCGTGGCGCGCGGCTCCGCCGTACGTGTCGACGATGATCTTGCGCCCGGTCACGCCGGCGTCGCCCATCGGCCCGCCGATCACGAACCTGCCGGTGGCATTGACGACGACCAACTCGTCGATACGGCGCGCGTCGTAGAGGTGCTTGGGCAGGATCGGCTCGACCACGTGCTCGATGAGGTCGGGGCGGATGATGCTCTCGAGATCGGCCTTGTCGGAGTGCTGCGCGGCGAGGACCACCTTGGTGATCTCCGCGGGCTGCCCGTTCTCGTAGCGCACGGTGACCTGCGACTTCCCGTCGGGGCGCAGGTAGGGCAGGATCTCGGCCTTGCGCACATCGGCGAGCCGCTTGGCCAACTGGTGAGCGAGTGCGATGGGCAGCGGCATGAGTTCGCGCGTCTCGTTGCACGCGTAGCCGAACATCATGCCCTGATCGCCCGCGCCCTGCAGGTCGAGGGCGTCGTCGTCGTTGGCGTCGGTGCGCACCTCCGCCGACCTGGACACGCCCTGGCCGATGTCCGGCGACTGCTCGTCGATGGCCACCATGACGCCGCATGTCTCCCAGTCGAACCCGAAGCGCGCCTCCGTGTACCCGACCTCCTTGACCGTGTCGCGGACGATCTTGGGGATGTCGGCGTACGTCTGCGTCGTGATCTCGCCGGCGACGAGGGCGAAGCCGGTGTTCACCAGCGTCTCGCAGGCCACACGCGCGTACGGGTCTTCGGCGATGATGCCGTCGAGGATCGCGTCCGAGATCTGGTCGGCGAGCTTGTCGGGGTGTCCCTCGGTGACGGACTCCGAGGTGAACAGGTAGCTGTTGGCGTCCACCGTACCTCCTCGCGGGGAGCGTCCGGCCGGTGAGGCCGGCACGTCCGGGATGGCGTTGTGTCGAGGCGTCGCGCGACGCCGGGGGACCAGGACAATGGGACGGTCCGCGCGTCGTGGCGCGGCCCGCGGGAGTGTACCAGACGGCGCGGACGCCCTTCAACGCCTGCGCCCCGCGGAGGTCGCCGCGACGATCGTCGCGGTGAGCTACTCCCGCTTCGGAACGCGGCCCATCAGGTCGGCGACGCACTCGGAGGGCGTCCGGCGGCCCTCGAGGACCTCGTACACGTTCTCCGTGACGGGGATCTCGACGGCGTACCGCGCGGCCAGGTCGTGGAGGGCGTACGCCGTCGGGAAGCCCTCGACGACCTGGCCGACCTGCGCCGCCGCCTCGGCGGGCGTCGCGCCGCCCGCGAGCAGTTCTCCGGCCCGCCGGTTGCGGCTGTGGCGCGACGTGCACGTCGCGATCAGGTCGCCGACGCCGGCGAGGCCGCTGAACGTCTCGAAGCGGGCGCCCTGGGCAAGGCCCAGGCGCGCCACCTCGGCGAGCCCGCGCGTCATGAGCGCGGCGCGTGAGTTGTCGCCGAAGCCGAGGCCGTCGGACATACCGACGGCGACGGCGATCGGGTTCTTCATCGCGCCGCACGACTCCACGCCCAGGACATCGTCGTTCGTGTACACCCGCAGCGTGTCGCCCGCGACCGCCGCCTGGAGCCGCTCGGCGACGGCCATGTCGACGCTGGCGATGACCGTCGCCGCGGGCATGTCGCGGCCGATCTCCTCGGCATGGTTCGGCCCCGAGAGTGCAGCCGCGGGCGAGCCCGTCAGCTCGCGGATGACCTGGGTCGGCCGCTTGAGGCTGCCGAGCTCGTATCCCTTGGCGAGGGAGAGCTGGAGACTCGGCGCGGAGCGGCGGGACGCGACCCAGGTGGCCACGTCGCGGATCGCCTGCGTGGGCACGGCGTAGACGATGAGGTCCGCGGTGCCGATCTCGGCCTCGTCCATGGCACGAAAGGTCAGTTCGTCGGGCAGCCGGACGCCCGGTAGGAAGGCGGGGTTCTCCCGCGTCGCCGCCAGCCCCGTCGCCTCGGCCCCCGTCAGGGTGAGGACCTCCACATGATGACCACGGTGCACGAGATGCCGTGCGAAGGCACTGCCCCAGCTCCCCGAACCGATGACGACGACGTCCACGGTCAGTCCTCTCGCCTCTCCCCTTCGTCGTGCGCCGCCGGACCTTCCCGGTCCCAGGGGAGCCTGATCCGCGGCTCCCGGTGATGCACGATCCGGTCGATGTTCGACCTGTGCGCGAAGACTATCAGCACCAGCACGATGAACGTGGCCAGGATGTACGGCAGGGGCTGACCGGTGATCGTCACGAACAGGGCCAGCGACACCGTGGCGGCCAGTGACGCGACGCTGACGTAGCGGGTCAGGAGCAGGACCGCGACCCAGATCCCGATGACGACGGCGTAGATCTGGGGGACCAGGGCCAGCGCCACGGCGCTGCCGGTGGCGATGCCCTTACCGCCCGAGCCCTTCAGGAACACCGAGTACATGTGCCCCGCGACTGGAGCGGCGGCGATGAAGATCGTCGGCCAGGGGTCGAAGGCCCAGCTCGCGAGCAGCGCCGGGACGTAGCCCTTCAGCATGTCGCACGCCAGGACCGCGATGCCGGCCTTCTTGCCGAGCACCCGGAAGGCGTTCGTGGTGCCGACGTTCCCAGACCCGTGCCGGCGGATGTCCACGTCGAAGAACGCCTTGCCGATCACGAGCCCGAAAGGCACCGCGCCGGCGAGGTACGCGGCGACCAGCATGGTGACGAACAGGATGAACCCGAGCGCGTTCACTTGCCCTTGAAGTCGATGATCAGCGGGATGCCCTCGAGAGCGAAGCGACGACGCAGGCGGTTCTCTACGAAGTACCCGAAGTCGCGCGTCACCAAGGTGCGGTCGTTCACCTCGATGGCGATCCTTGGCGGCTCCGTGCCGAACTGCGCCGCGTAGTACATCTTGAGGCGGCGGCCGCGCTTAGCCGGGAGCGGGCGCTCCCCCCCAAGCGCGGCCAGAGCCCGGTTGAGCTCGGCCGTCGGGATGTGGGCGGCGTAGCGCCGGCCGAGCCCCGCGACGAGCTCCAGCAGATCGTCGACGCCCGCGTGCGTCTGCGCCGAGACGGCGACCGCAGGGGGTTTCTGACGAAGCTTCCGGCCGGCGAGACCGGCGATCTCCACGAGGTCGGGCTGCTGGAGATCGCACTTGTTGACGGCGAGCAGCGTCGCGCACCGGTGGCGCGCGGCCTCGACCGCGATCTGCACGTCGACCTCCCCCATGCCCACCGTCGCGTCGAGGACCACCACGGCGACGTGCGCGCGGTCGAGGCTCTGCAGGCTGCGAAGGTAGGAGTAGTACTCCACCCCGCTCACCTTGGCGGCCTTGCGCATGCCCGCCGTATCGATGAAGCGAAAGCGCCCGTGCGCGGTCTCGACGACGGTGTCGATCGCGTCACGCGTCGTACCCGCGACCTCGCTGACGATGACCCGCGGCTCGCCGACGACGGCGTTGAACAGCGACGATTTGCCGGCGTTGGGTCGGCCGACGACGGCGACGGGGACCGGATGCTCCACCTCGCGCGTCGAGCCGGAGCTCGCCGCGTCGGCACCACCGTCCGCGACGGCGTCGTCTGCCGTGCCGCCTCCCGCGCGGGCGCCGAGGACCTCGAGCACGGTGTCGAGCAGGTCCCCGACGCCGAGGCCATGGAGGGCCGAGACCGCCAGAGGTTCGCCCATGCCGAGCTTGTACAGGTCGGGCGCGGGCGCGGCTGTCGGGTCGTCGAGCTTGTTCGCCACGAGGAGGGCCGGCACCGCGGCGCGACGTACGGCCTGCGCGATCTCGTGGTCGTCGGCCAGGGCGCCCGCACGTCCGTCGACGACGAACAGCACGAGGTCGGCGTTCTCGAGCGCGACCTCGATCTGGGCGCGGATCGCGCCGGCGAAGGGCGACGCCCCGCCGCTGTCGTAGCCGCCGGTGTCGACGAGCAGCAGCCGCCGGCCGCCCCATTCGATCTCGACGTCCTTGCGGTCGCGCGTCACGCCGGGGGTCTCGTGCACGACGGCGGTGCGCGAGCCGCTCAGGCGGTTCACGAGGGTCGACTTGCCGGCGTTCGGGGAGCCGACGACGACGACGCTGGGGAGGTCGGGGGTCACCGTGACAGTCTAGCAAACGCCTCGCGGAGACCGTCGGCCACGATAAGCCTGCCCTCGCAGGCCGACCGCAGCTCCGCCTCGGCCACATCGTCCAGCGTGCACGCGAGCTCCGCCGGCAGGAAGTCCTCGGGAGCGGCGAGCCACTCGTCCCGACGGAGCGGTCGAGCCGCCAGGGCTTCCACGACCTCGCGACCGCCGAGCAGACCTGTGACCGTCACGTGCGCGCCGAACAGCCTGTTGGCGACGACGAACGGGCGGCACTGCCACCCCGCGGAGACCAGACTCCGGCACGCCTCGTCCAGGACCCTCGTGGCGAGGTCGCCGCCGAGCAGGCGCAGCGCGGGCGTCCCGGAGGCGGGCGGACCGGCCGCTGCGACCTCGGCGGCCTCGGCGAGCATCGACGCCCCCATCCCGATGCCGTTCTCGTACTGAAGCGGTGCGTCGCTCGGTGGCGGCAGGCGCCCGCACTGCAGGTAGAACTCGTCGGCGGCGTGGACGAGCGAGCGCCCCAACTCGCGCTTGAAGCGCGCCTGCCACGCGGCGACCGGGCCCAGCACGGCTTCGGCATCGCGGCGCCCGACCCGCCGCAGATCGCCCTCCGCGGCGAGCGACACCGGCACGAGCCCGACGTCGGCGACGGCGCGCAGGCCGGCCAGGGCCTCGACCGTCTCGTCGAGCACGGCGCCGTCGTTCCATCCGGGACAGACCACGACCTGGACGTGCAGCTCGATGCCGGCGGCTGCGAGACGCTCGAGCACGCGCGCCGACGGGCGCGCGTGCCGTCCCATGAGGGCGACGCGCGCCTCGTCTCCCCAGGCGTGCAGCGACACGTACAGCGGCGAGAGACGCAGGTCGACGATGCGCGCCACCTCGTCCGCCGTGAGGTTCGTGAGGGTGATGAACGTGCCCTGCAGAAACGACAGGCGGTAGTCGTCGTCCTTGACGTAGAGGGACGGCCGCAGGCCGGCCGGCAGCTGGTCGACAAAGCAGAACCGGCAGTCGTTCCGGCACGTGCGGGGGGCGACGCCGAGCCCGTGCGCGAGCGTGAGGCCGTGCCATTCCGCCGGCTCGATGCTCACGGCGAGATCGAGCGGGCTCCCGTCACGCAGCACGCGCAGCCACATGACCCCATCGGCGGCCGCCGTCTCCACGTCCAGGACGTCCAGAGCCGGCCGCCCGTCGATCGCGACGATGCAGTCGCCCCTGCGGACGCCCGCGCGGCGCGCCGGACCTTCGGCCTCGCTCACGGCGAGGCCGCGGCGTGCAGGCTCAGCGTCCGCCATGGGCACCGCACAGCTCGCGCAGGCGGGCGATGGTAGCCGCGATCTCCTCGTCGGGCGTGGACGCTCCGGCCGCCACGCCGACCCGCCGCGCGCCCGCGACCCACTCGGCACGCACCTCCGCCGCGCTCTCCACGTGATGGGTCCGCACCTGGATCTCGCCGCAGAGCTGTGCCAGGCGCTTCGTGTTGGCGCTGTTCCTCCCGCCCACCACGATGACGACGTCGACGCGAGCCGCCAGCTCGCAGGCGGCAGCCTGGCGCTTCTCCGTGGCGTCGCAGACCGTGTTGTACACGAGCAGTTCGCGCGCCAGGGGCGCGAGCGCGGCGGCAAGCCGGGCGAGCGCCTCGCGCGCCTGCGTGGTCTGCACCACCACGCCGACCCTCCGCCCCCGCAACCGCTGCACCGGCACGTCGTCGGGCTCGGCGACGACGATCGCCTCGCCGCCCGCGAAGCCCTGCAGGCCGGCGACCTCAGGGTGATCGTGCTCCCCGAGGATCACGACGGTGTAGCCCGCCTCGTGCAGGGCCCGCGCCTTGCGCTGCGCCACGGCGACGAACGGGCACGTCGCGTCGACGACTGCCAAGCCGCGCGCGCGCGCCGCCGCCACCACCTCGGGCGCTACACCGTGCGTGCGCACGACCAGCGTGCCCCTCTCGAACTCGTCCACGTCGCCGACGACACCGATGCCGCGACGGGACAGCGCCTCCACGACGCGCGGGTTGTGGATGATGGGGCCGAGCGTCGCGACCGGCCGCTCTCCACTCGCCAGTGCGTCGTCTGCAAGCCCGAGCGCCCGTTCGACGCCGTAGCAGTAGCCGGCGTGCCGGGCGACGACGATCTCGCACCCCGAGGCCGCGCCGGGTACCTGCCCACCTGCACCCCCGCCGTGTGAGCCCCCGCCCGGCTCGGACACGCGCGGATGCTGGGCGTCCTCGAGGTCAGACTCGCTCATAGAGCTCGCTCACCGCCGCGTGCATCCTCGCCGCAGCTTCGGCGTAGACCTTGCTGCCGCGGCCTTCGAGGTCCGAGAGGTCCACCGGCGGGCCGACCTGCACGCGCAAGGCGGGGAACCCGGGGCGGCCGTCCTTCCACATGAGAGGGGTACCCCACGAGACCGCAGGGACGACGACCGCCCTGCCGCGCACCGCCAGCATGCCGACCCCCGGCATGAACTCGTGGACGCGGCCGTCGCGATAGCGGTGTCCCTCGGGGAACATCATGAGGACGCCCCCCGCCTTGAGCACCGCGAGCGACTGCTCCAGGGCCGCGCGGTCGCCGGCACCCCGGTCGATCGGAAAGGCGCCGAGAGCCGTGACGACCTTCGCCAGGGGTCCGAACTTGAACAGCTCCTTCTTGGCCATGAAGCGCAGGGGCCGGTCGAAGACCATGCCCAGCACGAGCGGGTCGAGGTTGGCCTGGTGGTTGACGACGATGACTGCCGGGCCGCTCGCGGGCAGGTGCTCCGCCCCCCGCGCGCGGCACCGGTAGAGGCCACCGAAGATGAGCACGACGATCCAGCGCACGACGGTGTACAACGCGGTGTCGCCGTTCCCGCGGAGCGGCAGTCCCCAGAGCCTCATCGGCTTTGCCCGCACTTCATCCGACGCATGTGGACGACTCTACGCCACCCAGGCCAGGGGAACATCGCGGCGACACCGTGGTGCACCCCATGACCTTCCGCACGACCCGTGTGTGGCTCACTGCTCGAACACCCGTCGGGCGACCGCCTCGACGGCGTCGATGACCTCCTCCAGCGTCATCGCGGTCGTGTCGACGAGCACGGCGTCGCCCGCCCGTCGCAGCGGTGCGACCTCGCGCGCCGTGTCCCGGCGGTCCCGCTCGATCACGCTCGCGAGCACGTCGTCAAAGCTCACCGCAGCACCCGCCGCGCGCAGCTCGCGCAACCGGCGGCCGGCACGCACCTCGGGGCTCGCCGTCAGGTAGACCTTGACCGCCGCGTCGGGAAACACGTTCGTGCCGATGTCGCGGCCCTCCATGACGACGCCCCGCTCACGAGCGAGCTCCCTCTGCCAGTCGACGAGGAGCCGGCGCACGCGGGGGAGCGCCGACACGCGCGACGCGAGCTCGCCGGCCGCCAGCGTGCGGATGTCGGCGCTCACGTCGCGCGGCCCGGCGAACAACCGTCCGGCCTCGTCGAACCGCAAGCGCGCCTGCAGCGCGAGGGCGAGGACGGCCTCTTCGTCGTCTGCCGACACGCCGGCCTCGTGCGCCAGCAGGCCCACGGCGCGATACATCGCCCCCGTGTCCAGATACAGAAACCCGAGCCGGCCGGCGACGGCGCGGGCAACGCTGCTCTTGCCGGACCCGCTCGGCCCGTCGATGGCCACGACCGCGACACGCGGCGAGCCGTGCGCCGCACCGGTCACTCGACCGCCGGTCCCGTCATCGTCTCGTACCCGAGACCGGCGGTCAGGTGGCCGGCGCGCCGGCAGGCGTCCTCGCCGAGGACGTAGATCGTGAGCGTGCCGCCGAGCTCGGCGCTCATGTGGTGCAGGGCCAGGTCCTCGACGTTGATGTTCGCATCGCCGAGGGCGACCATGATCTCCTTGAGGACGCCGGGCCGGTCGGGGATCGTGACGAGCACCTTGTGCAGCTCGCTCGGCTCCAGGCTGCCCTCGACCAGCATGCGTTCGCGGTGCGCGGCGGCGCGCGCGATGGTGCCGCCGAGGAGCTCCGTGTCCCCGGCCGCGAGGGCCTCGAGCACCTCCTGCAGGCCGTCCTGGAACGTCGCCAACGCGGCCAGGAGCGCGGCGCGGTTGTCGAGGAAGATGTCGGTCCAGACGCGGCGATTGCTGCCCGCGACCCGGGTCAAGTCCCGAAAGCTCGGGCCGGCCGAGAGCAAGGCGTCGCGCGACCCCGCATGCTGCCCGGCCTGCGTCATGAGCAGGTTGGCGAGCACGTGAGGCAGATGACTCATGACCGCCATCAGCCGGTCGTGCTCGCCCGGGTCGATGGCCACGGGGCGCGCGCCGATCTCGGCCACACAGGCGGAGAGCCTGCGGTAGGCGTCGGCGTCGACGTGCGCCCCCGGGGTGAGGAAGTACGTCGCGCCGTCGTAGAGCGAGGCGCGGGCGTTCGCGACCCCAGCGGCCTCCGAGCCGCACATGGGGTGCCCGCCGATGCAACGCGCTTGCTCGTCCGGCGCGAGCGCGCGCATCAGCGGCCCCTTGGTGCTCCCCACGTCGGTGACGATGGTGCCGGGCCGCGCGCCGCGCAGAGCAGCCTTGACGTGCTCGATCACGAGGCGGACGGGCGTCGCGACGACGACCAGGTCGGCCGCCGCGGCTGCCTCAGCCGTGCTGTCGCACGTCATGGTGACGGCGCCGTGCTCGAGCGCGAGCTGAAGCGTCTCGGGGCTCCGGCTCACGCCGATGACCTCGCGCGCTCCCGCGCGGCGCGCCGCCAGGCCGAACGACCCACCCATGAGGCCGACGCCCACGACCGCCAGCGTCAGATCTTCGAGGCTCCCGCCGGCCACGGCCACTAGGCGACGTCCTTGCCCGCCCAGCGGGCCAACTCGAGGACGCGGTCGGCGTATTCGCCGAACGTCGCCGTCGGGATGGACTGCGGCCCGTCGCACAGGGCGTGCTCGGGATACGGGTGTGTCTCAACGATGATCCCGTCGGCGCCGGCGGCGACGCCGGCCAGCGAGAGGGGCAGGACGAGGTCGCGACGGCCCGTGGCGTGGCTCGGATCGACCACGACGGGCAGGTGGCAGGCGAGCTTGGCGGCGGCGACGGCCCCTAGGTCGAGCGTGTTGCGCGTCGCCGTCTCGAAGGTGCGGATGCCGCGCTCACACAGGATCACCTCGCGGTTCCCGCCCTTGACGACGTACTCCGCCGCCATGAGCCACTCCTCGACGGTCGCCGAGAGACCTCGCTTGAGGAGTACCGGCTTGTCGAGGCGGCCCACCTCTGCGAGCAGGAGGAAGTTCTGCATGTTGCGGGCGCCGATCTGCACCACGTCGGCGTACTGGCACACGACGTCCAGGTCGCGGGGGTCCATGAGCTCGGTGACGATCGCCAGCCCGGTCTCGTCGCGGGCGGCGGCGAGCATCTTGAGCCCTTCTTCGCCGAGACCCTGAAAGGCGTACGGCGACGTCCGCGGCTTGAAGGCCCCGCCGCGCAGCATGTGCCCTCCGGCGGCCTTGACCGCGCGGGCCGACTCCATCACCTGGTCCGCGGTCTCGACCGAACAGGGACCCGCGATGATGGCGAAATGGCCGCCGCCGATCTTCGCGCCGCGGATATCGATGACGGTGTCGGCCGCATGGAACTCCCGGCTGACGAGCTTGTACGGCTTGAGGATCGCCACCACGCGCTCGACGCCCGGCATCGCCTCGATGGGCAATCCCGTCAACTCCTCGCGGTCGCCGATGACGCCGATGACGGTGACCCGGTCGCCGCTCGAGACGTGCGCCGCGGCGCCCACCTCCTCGACGCGCGCCACGACGCGGGCGACCTCTTCGGCCGTCGCCCCCTCGTGCATGATGACCATCATGCTCAGCTCGTCCTCCTTTCCGGTGCTTCCGTGGAACCCGGCTCGAGCAGGGCGAGCCTCTCCAGGAAGAAGTCGATCTCGGGGCGCGTCCCCACGCTGACCCGGGCCCACCCGGGGCAGCCGAGCGAGTGACCGTCGCGCACGATAGCGCCCTGCCTGAGCAGCGCCTCGAAGGCACCTTCGGGGGGCACGCGCAGGCCCCGTACGTCGACCAGCATGAAGTTGGCCTCGCTCGGGACGGTCGCGCGGCACCGGTCGGCGAGCCGTTCCACCATGTAGGCGCGGAGGGCGGCGTTCTCGCGCGCGCGCGCCTTGACCTGATCCTGGTGCTTCAGCGCCTCGATCGCCGCCGCCTGCGCCAGCCGGTTCACGTTGAACGGCTGGCGCAGCTTGTCGATGGCCAGCTTGAGCTCGGGCGCGCACAGCCCGTAGCCCACGCGCAGGCCGCAGAGGCCGTAGATCTTCGAGAACGTGCGCAACACCACGACGTTGGAGTGCGCGGCCTGCAGCGCGAGGGCGTCCTGCGCGTCGGGCGCGCTGACGAACTCGTTGTACGCCTCGTCCACGATCACGAGCACGTCGTCCGGCACACGTTGAGCCAACTCCGCAACGGCGGCCACCGGGACATACGTGCCCGTCGGGTTGTTCGGGTTGCACACCACGACGAGCTTCGTGCGCGGGGTGACGGCGCGCGCCATCGCCTCGAGGTCGTGCGCGAACTGCAGCGTGGGGACCTTCACGGCCTTCGCGCCGTGCCTTCGGCACAGGTCCTCGTAGACCACGAACGACGGGTCGGCGAACACGCACTCGTCGCCGGGCTCGAGGAGCGCGTCGCCGATGAGCATCAGCAACTCGCACGAGCCGTTACCCACGGCGATCTCTTCTCCCACGCGCCCGTAGTGGGCCGCGAGCGCCGCACGCAGGTCGGTGCAGTGCCCGTCCGGGTACCGGTTCAGATCTTCGATGGCGGCGACGATCGCGGCGCGCACCTCGTCGAACGGAGGCACGGGGAACTCGTTGGACGCGAGCTTGACGACCTCGCTCAGGCCGAAGCGGCGCATCACGAGCTCGAGGGGCTGACCGGGCTCGTAGGCGACCATGTCGTCGAGTTGGGGGATCAGTCTCATCGGCTCACTCCGGCAGAGCTCGAGCACCCGTCGCGCGTCACTGGGGAAGGTCGAGCCGGAGCTGCCGCGCGCCGTGCAGGTAGACGTGCCGCGGCGCCCGTTCGTCGTCGAGATAGCAGTGGACGAGCACGCGCACGCAGCGCTCGACCGCGCCGGCCACGGGGATCTCCTGACAGCACAGCAGCGGCGTCTGCGCGAGGCCGACGCCGCGCGCCGCGGCGGCCGGAAAGTCGGCCGTCAGGTCGGGGGTCGCGGAGAACAGCACGCTGACGATGTCGTCGACGACGAGCGCGTTGCGCTCGCGCAGCGTCTCGATGAGCTCGGCCGTCCGCTCGCGGATCGCCGCACTCGTGTCGGTCTCGACGGTCGTCGCCCCGCGCAGCGCGCGCAGCCGCGAAGGAGTCGCGTGTGGAGTCATCGTCCCTGCCTCGTCGTGGGAGCAGAGAGTATACACCGGGGTCCCGGCCCGACCGGGAGCCCGGCGGCCGCGCTCAGTCTCTCTCGTCGGCCGCCGGCGGCTCCACCGCGGCCAGCGGCACGGGGTCACCCTCCACCTCGGCGGCCACCGCCGTGTCGACGTCTTCGCCGGCGCGCCGCAGGCCGTCGACCTCGTCCGCGCTGAGCTCGCGGAACCCGCCCGGCGACAGGCCCTTGTCGGAGAGCGGGCCATACCGCCGCCGGTGCAACTCCTCGACCGGCAGCTCGAGCGCCTGGAACATACGGCGTACCTGGCGTTTTCGGCCCTCGTGGACCGTCACGTCGAGCAGCGCCGTCTTGGCGCTCTGCTTGCGCAAGTCCACCACTGCCGGCGCCGTCACACCGTCCTCCAGGACGACCCCTTGTCGAAGGCTGGCCAGCGCCCGCCGCGTTACCTTGCCGCGCACGCGCACGGAGTACGTCTTGGGCACCCCGTACCGGGGATGCATGAGGCGATTGGCGAGCACGCCGTCGTTCGTGAGCACTATGAGACCCGTCGTGTCGACGTCCAGTCTGCCGACCGGGAAGAGAGCGCGGCCGTCGGGCACCAGGTCGACGATCACCCGCTCGGCGTGCGGGTCGCTGCGCGTGCTCGCGACGCCCCGCGGCTTGTTCACGAGGACGTAGCGCAGCGCGCGGAGGACGACCGGGACATCGTTCACGGCGACGACGTCGCCTTCCCCGACCTTCTGGCGAGGGAAGGTGACCGTCTCGCCGTTCACGGTCACCGCGCCGCTCCGCACCAGCTCGTCGCACGAGCGGCGCGATCCGGCACCGGCGCGCGCCAGAAAGACGACGAGGTTCATCGGCGCGGCGCTCACGCGCGTCTCCGTGCGGCGTTCGCCAGCAGGCGCGCGCGGATCTCCTCGACCTCGCCCGCCTCGAGGGCGAACTCCTCCAGCGGCGGCAGCTCGTCGCGCGCCCGCAGCCCGAACAGCTTGAGGAACCGGTCGGTGGTGCCGTACAGGATGGGGGCGCCCGGCGTCGCGGCGCGCCCGCGCTCCTCGATGAGGCCCCGTTCCTCGAGCCCCGCGAGCGCCCACTCCGACGACACACCGCGGACCTCGGCCACATCCGAGCGCGTGACCGGCTCGAGGTAGGCCACGACGCTCAGCGTCTCGAGCAGCGCCGGGCTCAGGTCCTCGGGCCGCTCCTGCCCGGTGTGACGGCGCACGGTCTCCGCGCAGTCCTCGGCCACCGAGAACGTGCTGCCCCCCGCGACCTCGTGCAGCACGATACCGTGCCGGCCGTCGGCGTACTCGTCAGCCAGCTGCGCGAGCGCCGTCGCGACCTCGTCGTCGCTCGCGCCGCAGGCCGCGGCGAGATCGGTCGCCGGCACGGGGCGCGGGGCGACGAACAGCAGGGCCTCGAGATGTCGTGAGAGTCCGTCCATGATCACGGTGAAGGGGGCGTCGTCAAGCATGCTACCTCAGCGCGGCTCGGCCGGTCATCCGGCATGGGAGCCGCCTCACCCCGCGACGACCGGTCGCAGCACCTTCGTCACCTCGATCTCTCCGAAGTGACGCGTCTGATGCAGGCGCGCCTCTCCACTGGCGTGCAGCTCGAGGAGAGCGAAGAACGTGACGGCACGCTCCAGTCGCCCCCGCGGTGCGACCGCGCTGAAGGTGAAGCGGCCGCTGTCTCCGAGCACGCGTCGCAGCCGCCGCAGCTCCCGCACGAGCGAGACGGCGAGATCAGCGAGGTGGCTCGTGTCCGGCGCCGGCGGGTCGCGCAAGAGCGGGGTCAGCGCGGCGGCCAGCGCTGATGGCGCGAGCAGACCCTTGGGCGCCGGGCGTCGCAGCAGGCCGGCGGGCACGGCGACGCCCCGGTACAGGCGCC
Organism: Thermoleophilia bacterium UBA2241; assembly: GCA_002347645.1. GTDB lineage: Bacteria > Actinomycetota > Thermoleophilia > UBA2241 > UBA2241 > UBA2241. The sequence goes on from DDYF01000047.1 coordinate 93,197, forward strand.
CGGCGTGGTCCGTCCATCGTTCCTGGAGCATGCTGGCGGCGTTGCGGAACTGGCCGTACCAGACCAGACGCTCGAGCAGCTGGCGCGCCGCCTCGTCCGGGTCGAGGTCCTCGACCTCGAGCTCGGCGTCGTCTTCGAGCAGCAGGCGCGACTTCATCTCGAGCAGCGCCGCCACCAGGACGACGAACTGGGACGTGGCGTCGAGGTCGAACTCGCCGCTGTCGGCGAGACGCACGACGTACTCGGCGATGATGCGCGAGACGCGCACCTCCCAGATGTCGATCTCGTCGCGCAGAATGAGCGTGACGAGCAGATCGAACGGGCCGTCAAAGACGTCGAGATCGAGGTCGAGCTCCACGGCGGGAGAAGCGACGGCGGTGGCGTCCTGGCGCATCGCCGTCGCTTCGGGGTGCCGCATGACGCGCCTTACTCCTCGGGCTGATGGACGAAGGAGGGGATCTCGAACTCGCCGGGCGGCGACCCGCCGGACGGCTTGGCCGGCTCACGCGGCGCGCGCGCGGCCCCCTGCGGTGCGGGCGCGGACCCGCGTGCCGCACGCCCCGCCTCGTCGCCGAAGCCCGTCGCGACGACCGTCACCGCGATCTTGCCTTCGAGGCGCTCGTCGACGACCGCCCCGAAGATGATGTTCGCGTCGTCGTGTGCCGCGGCCGCGATCATCCCGGCGGTCTCGTTGACCTCGAAGAGGGTCAGGTCGGCCCCGCCGGTGATGTTGAGCAGGATGCCCTTGGCACCCTCGATCGAGGTCTCGAGCAGTGGCGACAGGATCGCCATCTCCGCCGCCGTCTGCGCCCGGTTCTCCCCGCTGCCGACGCCGATGCCGAGGAGCGCCGTCCCGGCGTCCTTGACGATGGTGCGCACGTCGGCGAAGTCCAGGTTGATGAGTCCCGGCACCGTGATGAGGTCCGAGATGCCCTGCACGCCCTGTCGCAGGATGTCGTCGGCGTGGCGGAAGGCCTCGACGACGCTGGTCGTGCGCTCGACGACCTCGATGAGGCGGTCGTTCGGGATGGCGATCACGGTGTCGGCGACGCCCCGGAGCCGGCCGATCCCTTCTTCGGCCTGGCGCAGGCGCCGGCTCCCCTCGAAGTGGAAGGGCTTGGTCACGATGGCGATCGTCACCGCGCCGAGCTCGCGCGCCACGGCGGCGATGACCGGCGCGCCGCCGGTACCCGTGCCGCCGCCTTCGCCCGCGGTCACGAACACCAGGTCGGCGCCGCGGAGCGCCGCCTTGAGCTGGTCGCGCGAGGCCTCCATGGCCGCGCGTCCGACCTCCGGGTCGGCTCCCCCGCCGAGGCCGTGCGTGATCTCCTGCCCGATGTGGATCTTCACGTCGGCGTCGCAGACGTCGAGCTGCTGCACGTCGGTGTTGACGGCGATGAACTCGACACCCTTGACGCCCGAGTCCACCATCCGGTTCACGGCGTTCGTGCCGGCGCCGCCCACGCCCACGACCTTGATGGTCGTGACGTAGGGGCGACCCTTGACCGGTGGTTCGAGCCCCCCCGGCTCACCGGTCGGCGCCATGCCGTCCGTGCGCCGGAAGAGCTCGCTCAACCCATCCTTCATGCTAGGACGATCGACCATTCAGCACCTCCCGCGCGAGTGCACGGTACGCCTCCGCTCCCCTCCCCTTGGGGTCGTACTTCAACACCGAGCTGCCGATGACCGGGGCCTCGGCGAACTTGATGGTCTTGCGCACGACGGTGTCGAAGACCAGCTTACCGAAGTTCTCGCGCAGGACCTCCACGGACTCCTGGCCGTGCTTCGTGCGGGCATCGAAGAGCGTCGGGAGGATCCCCTTGATCTTCACCTTCGGGTTCAGGTTCTCACGGATCATGTCGAGCGTACGCTCCAACTGCAGCAGGCCCCGCAGCGACAGGTACTCGCACTGTACCGGGACGATGACCCCTTCGGCCGCCGTGAGGGCGTTGATCGTCAGCAGACCGAGCGAGGGCGGCGTGTCGATGAGGATGTAGTCGTACTCCTTGCGCACGGCGTCGAGCGCCCGCTGCAGGGCGCGCTCCCGGCCGATCATCGACGACAGCGCCATCTCCGCCCCGGCCAGGTCGATGGTCGCCGCGGCGACGTCCAGCTCACGCTCGTAGATCACCTCGGTGATCGGCATGCGGTGCACGAGGACGTCGTACATGCTCTTTTCGAGGCCCTCGGTGTCGATGCCCTGGCTCATCGTGAGGTTGCCCTGGGGGTCCATGTCGACGGCGAGCACGGTGAGGCCGCGTTCGCGCAGGGCGGCACCCAGGTTCACCGTCGAGGTCGTCTTCGCCACTCCACCCTTCTGGTTGGCGAAGGCTAAGACATGCGCCATGGGGACTCGCTCCTCGTTCGACACCACGTTGGGACGCTGTTCGTGGCGCAGGCTGGAATCCCTGCACGCGGAGGGCCCTGCAGAACCTGCAGGGCCCTCCGCGTGCACATCGTCTGGCCGGCTCGGTCGGCCGCTCAGGCCGGCTTCTCCTCGCCGGCCTCGGCAACGGTCTCTGCCGTCTCGGCTCCGGCCTCGTCGACGACCGCCTCGGCCTCGGCATCGGCCTCCTCGAGCGCGACGTCCGACTCGTCGGCCTCGAGCTCGTCCTCGGCGGCTTCGTCGATCGCCTCGTACTCCTCTTCGTCGATCGCCTCGTACTCCTCTTCTTCCTCCTCCTCACTCACGATCTGCGAGATCGCGCGCTTGAGGAAGCGCACACGGACGCCCTTGCTGATGTCGAGCTCGACCCAGTCGTCGCCGATCCGGCGGACCATGCCGAACATGCCGCCGATCGTGACGATCTCGTCGCCCTTCTTGAGCATGGCGACCATCTCCTGGTGCGCCTGGCGCTGCTTTCGCTGCGGGCGCACCGCGAGAAAGTAGAAGATGCCGAAGAAGACGAGGATCCAGATGATGAGCATCCCTGTGCCAGTCACGTCCACACTCCTGTTGGGGCCAGCGTTGCGTTGTCGGCGGCGAAATCCGCGAAGCGCCCGGCGACGATCGCCGCCCGTGCCTCGGACAGCAATCCTACCAGAAGCCGCAGGTTGTGCAGACTCAACAGCTGCGGGCCTAGGATCTCCTTCTGCATCACCAGGTGACGGAGGTAGGCGCGCGTGAACGTGCGGCACGTGATGCAGTCGCAGGTCTCGTCCAAGGGACGGAGGTCGTCGGCGAACTGCGCGTTGCGCAGGTTCAGGCGACCGGAGCGGGTGAGCGCCGTCCCGGTGCGCGCCATCCGCGTCGGCAGGACACAGTCGAACACGTCCACACCACGTGCCACGACGTCGAGGATGCCGCGAGGGTCGCCGATGCCCATGAAGTAGCGCAGGCGGTCGGCCGGCAGGAGCTCGTCCACGAGCTCGACGGTCGCGCGCATGGTCGCACCCTTCTCGCCGACCGAGAGGCCGCCGACGGCATACGCGTCGAAGCCGATGTCGAGCAGCTCGGCGACCGACCGCCGGCGCAGGCCTTCGTCCACGCCGCCCTGCGCGATGCCGATCAGCAGTTGGTCGGGGCGCGTGTGCGCCGCCTTGCACGCCGCCGCCCAGCGCGTGGTCCGCGCGACGGCGGCGGCCAACTCGTCCCTGGTGGCGGTCGCCGACGCGCACTCGTCGAAGCACATCACGACGTCCGCCCCGAGAAGCTCCTGCGCCCGCATCGCGAGCTCCGGCGTGAACACGTGCCGCGACCCGTCGTACACCGACGCGAACTCCACGCCGTCGTCGCGCACGACGCGCGTCCCGGCGAGGCTGAAGACCTGGAACCCCCCGGAGTCGGTCAGGATGGGGCCGTCCCAGCCCATGAAGCGATGCAGGCCGCCGTGCGCGGCCACCGCGTCGACGCCGGGGCGGAAGTACAGATGGTAGGTGTTCGCGAGCACGATGCGCGCCCCAAGCTCCGCGAGGTCGCGCGGCAAGACCGCCTTGACCGTCCCCTTGGTGCCGACGGGCATGAAGCACGGTGTCTCGACCTCGCCGTGCGGGGTGACGAGCCGCCCGGCGCGCGCCCGGCCGTCGCGCGCCTCGACGGTGAAGCTGAAGCCTCGAGCGTGGAGCGGGGCGGACGCGCTCATGCCCCCATCACAATGCCAGCATCGCGTCGCCGAAGCTGTAGAACCGGTAGCGTTGCGCGACCGCGTGCCGGTAGGCCGCACGCGTCGCGTCCACGCCACAGAAGGCCATGACCAGCGCGAGGAGGCTCGATCGCGGCAGGTGGAAGTTGGTCAGCAGACCGTCGACCACGCGGAAGGAGAACCCCGGACGGATGAAGAGCTCGGTCTCGCCGCGAACGACCGCGCAGTCGCCCTCGGCCACCCGCGGGAGCCCGGCGAGGTGCTCGAGCACGCGCACCGTGGTGGTGCCGACGGCGATGACGCGTCCGCCGGCGGCTCGCGCGGCGCAGATGCGCCCCCAGGCGGCGGCGTCGACGGCGAAGCGTTCGGCGTGCAGGCGGTCCTCGTCCAGACGCTCTCGCGTGAGCGGTCTGAAGGTGCCGAGCCCCACGTGCAGCGTCACGGTCTCGACGGTCACACCCGCGGCAGCGAGGGCGGCGTCGACCGCCGGTGTGAAGTGCAGGCCCGCCGTCGGGGCCGCCGCCGACCCGACGGCGCGCGCGTAGAGCGTCTGGTAACGCCCGCCGTCTTCGAGGCGTGCGTGGATGTAGGGCGGCAGCGGGGTCTTCCCGACCGCCTCGAGCAGCTCGAGCACCGGCCGTTCACTCTCGCTGACGAGCACCCAGCGACCCTCTCCGAGCGCCTCGTCGCAGCGCACCCGCCATTCTTCGGTCTCGTCGGACGTCAGGCGCTCGCCCGCCCGCGGCCGGCCGCGGAGCAGGACCTCCCAGCGCTCTTCCCCGCCGCCCGGCGCACGCGGCTGCAGGAAGAGCGCCTCGACACGGCCGCCCGTCGCGCGGCGGAAGAACGCCCTCGCCGGGAAGACCCGCGTGTCGTTGCGCACCAGGACGTCGCCGAGGCGCAGCTCGGCGGTAAGCTCGCGGAACGCGCCGTCCCGGAGCGCACCGGTGCGCCGCACGACGAGCAGTCGCGAGGCGTCGCGCGGCTCCAGCGGCTGCTGAGCGATCAGCTCGCGAGGGAGCTCGTACTCGAGCTCGGCGAGCGAGAGCCCTCGCGTCGGCACTGCCGGTGCCACCGTCATCTCGCGGTGCGTCGCGCGCGGCGCTCGGCCCATGCCTCCCACTTGCTCGCCGCGCACCCGCAGTACTTCTGCCGGTACAACCCGAGCTGGCGCGATGCCGCGTAGCTCTCGCGATACCGCTCCCGCAGGTCGAGGTAGACGAAGTCGACGCCGTGCCGCGCGGACGCCTCCGACCCGGCCGCGCGAATCAGGTCGTGGCGCTGCCAAGGGCTGACGCTGAGCGTCGTCGAGAAGCGCTCCGCGCCGGCGGCCCGTGCGGCGGCCGCCGCCTCGTCGAGCCGCAGCCGCAGGCAGGTGGCACAGCGCGTCTCCGGCGACGAGGCGCCCAGCGACGCCGCCCAGGTGCGCCACGGCGCCCCGGGCGCCGCCTGGGGCGCAGGCACGAGCGTGACGGCGGCCGCGTCCGCATAGCGCACGAGGCTCGCCCGCCGCCGCTCGTGCTCGACGGCGGGCTGCAGATTCGGGTTCCGGAACCACAGCCGCGGCTCCACGCCCGCGGCGCGCCACGCCGGCACGGACACGGTAGCGCAGGGGCCGCAGCAGGCGTGCAGGAAGAGGTCGTCCATGTCTTGGAGTATAGCCGCTGCCCGTCACGCGACCCGCGGCCACGAGCCGCCGGTCAGCCCTCGTCGAACAGCGTCCCCGTCGACGTGGGCGGCGTGAGGTTGCAGTGCGCGAAGCCGGTACGCGTCAGCACGCGGCCGCGCGGGGTGCGCTTGAGGAAGCCCTGCATGATGAGGTAAGGCTCGTAGACGTCCTGCAGGGTGTCGGCCTCCTCGCCCAGGGCGACGGCGAGGGTGTCGAGCCCCACCGGGCCGCCGTCGAACTTCTGCGCGATTGCACAGAGGATGTCGCGGTCGAGCTTGTCGAGCCCCTCGTCGTCGACCTGGAACAGGTCCAGCGCCGCCAGGCAGATGTCGTGCTCGACGCGCCCCTCGTGACGCACCTCGGCGAAGTCGCGCACGCGGCGCAGAAGACGGTTGGCGACGCGCGGCGTGCCGCGCGAGCGGCCGGCGATCTCGAGCGCGGAGGCATCGTCGGCGCTCACGCCGAGGATACCCGCCGAGCGGCGCACGATGGCGGCGAGCTCTTCGACGTCGTAGTACTCGAGCCGCTGCCACACGCCGAAGCGGTCGCGCAGCGGCGTCGTGAGCAGGCCGGTGCGTGTCGTGGCGCCGATGAGCGTGAACGGCGGCACCGACATGCGGATGCTGCGTGCCGCCGGGCCCTCGCCGATCATGATGTCGATCTCGAAGTCCTCCATCGCCGGGTACAGCACCTCTTCGACCGCGGCGTTGAGGCGATGGATCTCGTCGACGAAGAGCACGTCGCCGCGTTGCAGGTTCGTGAGCAGGCCGGCGACGTCGACCTTGCGCTCGAGCGCAGGGCCCGAGGTCGTGTGCACGCTGACCCCGAGCTCGACGGAGATGATGCCTGCCAGCGTCGTCTTGCCGAGGCCGGGTGGGCCCGCGAGGAGCACGTGATCGAGGGTGTCGCCGCGGTTCCTCGCCGCCTGGACGAAGATCTCGAGCTGCTCCTTGGCCGCTCGCTGGCCGACGAAGTCGGCGAAGCGCTTCGGCCGCAGCGAGAGTTCGGCGTCGAGCTCTTCGGGTCGCTCCTGCGGGTCGCCGATGCGATCGCGCGGTTCGCTCATCCGGAACCCTTCTGTGCCAGCGCGTGCTTCAGGAGCTCCTCGAGGTCCGCACCCTCCGGGGCGCCCCTGAGCGCCTCTTCGGCTTCACGAAGAGTGAGGCCGAGGTTCTGGAGCGCCGAACGTGCCTGGAGGAGGATGTCGGCGCCGCCACCGGCACCGCCGGCGAGCGCCTGGTCCGGCGGAAGGCCGGGCAGCGCGCCGACCTTGTCCTTGAGCTCGATCACCAGGCGCTGGGCCAGCCGCTTGCCGATGCCGGGGATCGACTCGAACTTCTTCACGTCGTCGAGCGCCACGGCCGTCTCGAGTTCGCCCACGGGATATCCGGAGAGCACGGCCAAGGCGACCTTGGGCCCGACGCCGCTCACACCGATGAGGGCAAGGAAGAAGCTGCGCTCGCGCGCCGAGCGAAAGCCGAAGAGCTGCAGGGTGTCTTCGCGCACGTGGAGATACGTGTGGAGGACGACCTCGGCGCCGACCTGGCGCGACAGCGCGGAGAGCGTCGGCCCCGCGGCGAGGACCTCGAGGCCGAGGCCGCCCGCGCCGATCACCGCACGCTCGGCGTCGGCGGAGAGCACCGGGCCGCGGACCGAGGCGATCATCGGCGCGTCCCGGTGCGCACGGCCGCGAGCGCGCTGGTGTGGTTGTGCGCGTGGCAGATCGCCACGGCCAGCGCGTCGGCCGCGTGGTCGGGCTGCGGGATGCGCTCGAGGCCAAGCAGCACCTTCGTCATCTCCTGCACCTGCAGCTTGCTCGCGCGCCCGTATCCCGTGACAGACATCTTGATCTGCAGGGGCGAATACTCGAACGGCGGCGTCGCAAGATCGGCGGCCGCCAGGATGAGGACGCCGCGCGCCTGCCCGACGGCCAGCGCCGTCTTGACGTTGACGTTGACGAACAGCTCCTCGATGGCCACGACATCGGGGTTGAAGCGGCGCAGGAGCAGGCGCGCCTCGTCGTAGATGCGGCGCAGGCGGACGTGGCTCGGGTCCTTGGCCGAGGTGACGATGCAGCCGTGCCCCCGCGTGCTCAGACGATTGCCCTCGAGCTCGACGACGCCCCATCCGGTGCTCGCCGTGCCCGGGTCGATCCCCAGCACGATCATCGCGTTCTCCGTCCCGCTCGTCGCCGTCGACCGCGTCAGCCGGCCAGCGCCTCGAGGATGTCCTCGGGGATGTCGAAGTTCGCGTAGACCTCCTGGACGTCGTCCGAGTCCTCGAGAGCGTCCATGATCTTCATCGTCTTGCGGGCGTCTGTCTCGTCGAGCTTGACGCTGTTCTTGGGGACCATCGTGAGCTCGGCCTGCTCGAACTGAACGCCGGCCGCCGCGAGCGCGTCGCGCACGGCGGCGAAGTCGGCGGGCTGGGTAAGGACCTCGAACGCGTCGCCGTCCTGCACGACGTCGTCGGCGCCGGCCTCGATGGCCGCCGTCATGACCGTGTCCTCGTCGTACTTCGCGCCGTCGACGACGATGGAGCCGCGGCGCTCGAACCCCCACGCCACGGCGCCAGGCTGCGCAAGCTGGCCGCCGTGCTTGCTGAAGATGTTGCGCACCTCGGCCGCCGAGCGGTTCCGGTTGTCGGTGAGCACCTCGACGATGATCGCGACGCCCGAGGGTCCGTAGCCCTCGTACACGATGCTCTCGTACTGCTCGCCCTCGGCGCCGCCGCCGCCGCGCTGGATGGCGCGCTCGATGTTGTCCTTGGGCATCGACTCGGCCTTCGCCTTCTCGATGGCGTTCGCGAGCGCGATGTTCATCGCGGGGTCGGTGCCGCCCTCGCGCGCCGCGACCGTGATCGCCCGCGACAGCTTGCTGAACAGCTTGCCGCGCTTCGCGTCGGTCTTGCCCTTCTTGTGCTTGATGGTCGCCCACTTGGAGTGCCCGGACACGCGGACCCCCTTCTCTAGCGGTTACGTACTGGCGGCGGACACGCGCCGCGCATCAGCTCTTCTGGGCCTCTTCGCGTTCCTTCTTGGCCTGCTCGACGATCTTCTGGGTGAGATGCGCGGGGACTTCTTCGTAGCGCAGGAACTCCATGTGATAGTCGCCGCGACCTCCGGTCATGGACGTGAGGTCGGGCGCGTACGTGAGCATCTCGGCCATCGGCACTTCGGCGCCGATCACGTTGGCGTGGCCGCGCGGCGTCGTGCCGAGCACGCGTCCGCGGCGCGAGTTGAGGTCGCCGATGATGTCGCCGACGTTCTCTTCGGGCACGGTGATCTCGACGCTCATGATGGGCTCGAGGAGCACCGGCTGAGCCTTCTCGACCGCCGCCTTGAAGCCGATCGAGCCGGCGATCTGGAACGCCATGTCGCTCGAGTCGACGGGGTGGTACTTGCCGTCGTACAGCTTTGCCTGCACGTCGACCACCGGGTAGCCGGCGAGAAAGCCGTCGGACATCGCAGCCCGGATGCCCTTCTCGACGGCGGGGATGAAGTTGCGCGGGATCGCACCGCCGACGATCTTGTCGACGAACTCGAAGCCCTCGCCGCGCGGCTTCGGCGACACCTCCATCCAGGTGTCGGCGAACTGGCCGCGGCCGCCGGTCTGCTTCTTGTGCTTGCCCTCGGCCCTTGCCGTGCCCTTGACGGTCTCGCGGTACGGCACGCGCGGTGGCTTGAGCTCGACCTCGGTACCGAAACGGCGCTTCATGCGCTCGACCGTGACCTCCACGTGGACCTGGCTCATGCCGCCGATGATCATCTCGCCGGTCTGGGGGTCGCGGTGGATGTCAAGCATCGGGTCCTCTTCGGTGAGGCGCTTGAGCGCCGTGAGGACCTTGTCTTCCTCGCCCTTGCTCTTGGCGGTCACGGCGAAGCTCATCAGCGGCGCCGGGAAGCTGATGGGCGGGAACGCGACGAGGTTGCCCTCGGCGCACAGCGTGTCGCCGGTCACCACGTCCTTGAGCTTGGCGATGGCGCCGATGTCGCCGGCCGCCACCTCGTCGACGGGCTTCGTCTCCTTGCCCATCGGCTTGAGCAGCTGTCCGAAGCGCTCCTTGTGACCGTCGCGGCCCACGGCGAGCTGGCTGTCGCTTGCGAGCGTGCCCTGGAAGACGCGGAAGACGTTCACGTGCCCGCTGAACGGGTCGGCGAGCGTCTTGAAGACGAACGCGGTGACGGGCTTTGCCGGGTCGCAGGCGAGCTCGACGGCGGCGCCGTCGGCACCCGTCGCCCCCGGGACCGGCGCGTCGGCCGGCGATGGCGCGAGCGCGAGCAGCTCGAACAGGCGGTCGACCCCGACCTGGTGCGTCGCCGACCCACAGGCGACCGGGAAGAGTTGGCCCGCGGCGACGGCGGCGGCGAAGGCGCGACCCAGCTCGTCGGCGGTGATCTCCTCTTCCATGAGGTACTTCTCAGCCAGGGCGTCGTCGGTGCTGGCCACGGCGTCGACGAGCTTGTCGCGTGCCGCCGCCGTCTCGTCGGCGAGGTCGGCCGGGATCTCGCCGGCCTTGGCCTTGCCGCCGTCGTACAGGTAGGCCTTCATGCTCAGCAGGTCGACGACCCCCTTGAGGTCGTGTTCGGCGCCCACCGGCAGGTGCACGGCGACGACCTGCGCCCCAAAGGCCTCCTTCAGGGCGTGCACGGCGCCGGTGAACTCGGCGCGCTCGCGGTCGAGCATGTTGCAGAACAGCACACGGGCCAGCCCGCGCTCGACGGCGCGGTTCCAGAGGCGCTCCGTCTGGACCTCGACGCCGAGGACGGCGTTGATGACCATGAGTGCCGTCTCGACGACTTGCAGCGACGCGAAAGCGTCGGCCAGGAAGCTCGAGTCACCGGGTGTGTCGATGAGGTTGAACGTGAGGCCCGAGCGGTCGACATGCGCGAGGCCCGCGGAGAGGCTCATCTCGCGCTTCTTCTCCTCGTCGTCCCAGTCTGAGACGGTCGTGCCGTCGGCCACGCTGCCCAGGCGCGTGACGACACCGGCCTCGTACAGCAGCGCCTCGAAGAGCGACGTCTTGCCGGTGCCGCGATGCCCAACGAGGGCGACGTTCCTGACCTTGCCTGGGTCGTTCATCCGGGCTCTCCTCGATTCGTCTCCGCCGCCGGACGCGCCAAGGCAGGCGCGGGCGGTCGCTCGCGTCCGTTCGGAAGGGTGAAGTCTAGCACAGCGGGTCGGACGCCAGCGTCGTACGTGCGGCGCCTCGCCCGCGTGCTGGCCGCGTTTGGGCACGGGTGCGGCGGTGCCGGGCGGACACGGGTTTGGCGGGGCCGACCGGACTGGGCCTCACCTGCCGCGTGCGCCCGCGAGGCTGAGGGACGAGAAGCCGTACTTCGCGCGGACCTCGTCGACGGCGGCCCCTAGGGCGAGCTCGCGCCAGCCCTCGTCGAGCGTGAGCTGAAAGGCGTCGTGGGTGAGGCTGCCGAGGTGCACGCCCACGAGCCGGACCCAGCGCACGCCCACGTCGAGGTCGTCGAGCAGCTCGACCAGGGTGCGGTATACGGCCGGGACGGCCGCCGCGGGTCGCGGCAGCGTGCGGTGCCGCCCGACCGTGTGGAACGTGTTGTAGCGGACCTTGAGGGCGACGGTGCGTGCCGCCAGGCCGTGCCGGCGAAGGTCGGCCACGGCCCGGTCGGCGAGACCGAGGAGGGTGCCGCGCAGCAGTTCGAGGTCGTTGGTGTCGTCGGCGAACGTCATCTCGCGACCGACCGACTTGGGCAGCGGGCGGCGGCGGCTGACGGGCGCGAGGCTGCGCCCCAGCGCGAGCTGGCGCAGGCCGTGCGCGTCGCGCCCGAACGCCGCCGCCAAGACGGCGAACGGCACGTCCTGGAGCATGCCCACGGTGGTGAGCCCGAGCGCCGCGAGGCGTTCTTCGGTGACCGGGCCGATGCCGTGCAGGTCGCCGACCGGCAAGTCGCGCAGGCGACCGCCGACGTCGGCCTTCTGGAGCTCGCCGATGCCGGCGGGCTTGTTCAACCCGGCGGCGACCTTGGCGAGCAGCTTGGTGGGCCCGATGCCGATGGAGCAGGTGAGGCCGTGCTCGGCGTACACCTGCTCCTGGACGCGGCGGGCGATGGCGCGCGGCGGGCCGAAGAGGCGACGACTGCCGGTGACGTCGAGGTAGGCCTCGTCGATCGATGCCACCTCGACCTGATCGGTGAAGCCGCCCAGCAGCTCGACGAGGCGCTCGTGCACGGCGGTATAGGCCTTGAAGTCGGGCGGCAGGAACACCCCTTGCGGGCAGAGCCGCTCGGCCTGGCCGATGGGCATGGCCGTGCGCACGCCACAGGCGCGCGCCTCGTACGAACAGGTCGCCACGACACCGCGGCCGCCGCACGGCCCGCCGACGATGACCGGCAGGCCGCGCAACCCGGGACGCCGCGCCTGTTCCACCGAGGCGAAGAAGGCGTCCATGTCGACGTGGAGGATGGCCCGGTTTGATACGAACATACGTTCGTATTCTACCGGGCCCGGTGATGGCGGTCAACGAGCTCCGGGGGCTCCTCCCGCGCGGCCGGGAAGGTTGGCGAGGCGATGCCTGCCCGGCGGTCGCCAGGGCAGCCGGGCGATCGCTGCGCGGAGCTCGCCGTCAGTCGCCGGCGTCGAACGGCACGCGCGGCACGTCGCCCCACAGGTTCTCGAGGCGATAGAACGCGCGCGCTTGCGGCGTGAAGACGTGGACGACGACGTCGAGGTAGTCGAGCAGAATCCAGTCGGCCTCGCGCTCGCCCTCGACCCGCGCGGGTCGGCGACACTGGCGCAGCCGGGTCTGGATGTCGTCGGCAATCGCCCTGGCGTGTCGCGCGCTGGCTCCAGTGGCGATGACGAAGTAGTCGGTGTAGGTGACGGCGCCGGCCATCTCGAGGACGACGATGTCCTGGGCCTTCTTCCCCGCTGCGTGATCGGCGATCTCCAGCGCCAGATCGCGCAGCGCGCGTGCATCGGCGTCTGTGGCTACTGCAGGTCCTTTGCCGTCAGATCCTTGCCGACGATCACCACCACCGTCGCCGGCCCCAGCTCGCTGCCGTCGAGGACGACACCGCGGCCGAGTATAGCACGCACGTCCTCGGCCACCGCGAGGGCGTCTGAGCCCGCCAGGATCTGCGTCTTCTCGTAGTCGAAGGAATCGGCGTTGCCCGGGGCGGGCAGCTCCACGGGCAGCGACGCGAGACGGTCGACGACGGCGTCGCCGACGCCGAGCTCTCCACTGCCGTTCCGTACGAGCACCGTGACGTCGGCCGAGAACCCGGGCGTGCGGCGCGTGATCTCGGCCATGATCCTCTCCCTGTCGGGACGGTACACGAACTGGCCCAGGGCGGTCTTGCCGAACGACGGCAGCCGGTTCACGTCCGCCTCGCGGCCGGTCGCCGCCTCCAGGATCTCGCGCAGGTAGACGCGCTCGCTGCCCCGGGCGCCGGCGACGACGTCCCCGATCGCCGCGCGCCGCTCCGCCTCGGGGCGCAGCGCCACCGAGCCCAGGACGCCGCGAAGCAGCGCCTCGTGCATGGCGGACTCGTCGGCGCCGTTCTCGCCCTCGGCGCCGAGCAGCGCGCCGATCTCGGCCGCCGGCACCGCGACGCGGCCCTCGTACCCGCGCTCGACCCCGCCCACCCAGAGCTGTACCGGCCTGTCGAGCTCGACCCACACCTCATCGTCCTCCACGAGCGCCTCGAGGTCGGCGTACGACAGGCGGTACGTGAGCTCGATGTCGGCTGCGAGCAGCCGCTCGAGATCGCCCTTGAGCTCGCCGGCCACCAGCATGTCGCCGGCGAAGACGTACTCCCCGCCCGGGCCCTCCAGCAGGAGGGCGCGTGGCACGGTGTACAGGCTGACTCCCTTCTCCGCATCGCGGACGGCGAGCACGGCGCTCGGGGCACCGTCCTTCTCTCCCTCGCCGAAGGTGATCAGTGCCAGGTACCCGCCGCGCCTCGCCGGTTCGTCGTCGCCCAAGATCCATCCCGCGAGACGCACCGCCCCGACGACGGCGCCGAACGCGACGGCCGTGGCCAGCGCTACCAGAAAGACCACCTGCCAGAGCTGCACCTTGCGGTCGCGGCGGCGCCGCAGGCGCGCGACCCTGTACCCGTCAGCGCGCGCCATAGTACTCGTTGTACAGGGCCAGGGCACCGGGATGAACGCCGCGCTCCCGGCCGATGACGTCGAGAAGCGTCAGGCGGGCCGCAGCCGCCACCGCCTCGTCGAGCGACGCGTCGGCGAGGCGCCGCACCTTGCCCAAGCCGTCGAAGTCGCGTTCGGGCTCGCAGAAGTCGGCGAGGTACACGCACTTCGCAAGCGTGTCCATGCCGGCGGCGCCGACGGTGTGGACCTCGACCGCGCGTGCGAGGCGCTCGTCGAGGCCGGCAGCGCGCAGCTCGGCCGCCGCGACCGGGGCGTGCAGCAAGCCGACAGGGTGGCTGCGCTCGAGCGGCCCCACGGGGACGCCCCACCGCGCGGCCGCGGCGAGCGCCTGGTCGTCGGAGAGATCGCGGCACAGGTCGTGCAGCCAGCCCACGACGCGCGCATCGTCAGGCGAGGCGCCGTGCAGCGCGGCGTAGTGCGCCGCGAGGTCGGCGACGCGCCCGCAGTGCTCGAGCCGGCGTCGGCCCAGACGGCCCCCTGCGCGCGCTCGCGCCTCGGCTGGCCCTATGGTCCTGATCGCGTCAGTCACGTTACCTGTAAAGACGACGCGCGGCGACGAACTCCTCCACCGCAGGCGGGACGAGATACGTGATGGGGTCGCCGCGGCGCACCCTGTTGCGGATGTCGTGCGACGAGACGTCGATCATCGCCGTCTTGAGGACGACCGCCCGGCCGCGACCCAGACCGCGCGCGACCTCTTCGACCTCGCGCTCGTCGTCACCCGGGCGCAGGGCGACCGCCAGCCTGCAGAGAGCGAGGATCGCCTCAGGCTGGTGCCAGGTCCGGAACTGCAGGAGCGAGTCAGACCCCATGATGAAGGAGAGCCGGTGGCCGCCGAACGTCTGGCGCACGGCGGCGACGGTGTCGAGCGTGTAGACGAGGCCCTGCTCGATCTCGACCGCCGAGACCTCGAAGCGCGGGTCGCCGGCCACCGCCAGCCTCGTCATCTCGAGCCGCATCTCGGCCGACGTGTCGTCGTCGATCGTCTTGTGGGGCGGCCGCGCCGCGGGCACGAAGAGCACCTTCTCGAGCCCGAGGTACGCGCAGACGTCCGAGGCGATCAGCAGGTGCCCGAGGTGCGGCGGGTTGAAGCTCCCGCCGAGGATCCCGAGACGGGGCTGCCCGGCGCCCACGGTCTCAGCTCCTGATGTGCCCGTCACCCCAGAGCTCGTACTTCACCGTGGTGAGCTCCTCGAGGGCGATCGGCCCCCGCGCGTGCAGCTTCTGCGTCGAGATGCCGAGCTCGGCGCCGAGGCCGAACTGCCCGCCGTCGGTGAACCGTGTCGACGCGTTGACGTACACACACGCGGCGTCGACCGCGCGCGTGAACCTGCGCGCCGCGGTCGTGTCTTCGGTGACGATGGCCTCGGAGTGCCCCGTGCCGAACGTGGCGATGTGGTCGAGCGCCTCCTCCAGGGAGTCGACGACGCGCACGGCCATGCGCAGGTCGAGGAACTCGGTCTCGTAGTGCGTGCGGCTCGCACGCTTGGAGGGGATGTCGCCCAAGGCCTGAGCCGCGGTCTTGTCGGCGTAGAGCTCGACGCCCTTCTTGCGCAGCTCCGTCGCGACCGTCGGCAGGAACGCGGCCGCCACCTCGCGGTGCACGAGCAGCGTCTCGGCGGCGTTGCACACGCCGGGTCGCTGTACCTTGGCGTTCACCGTGATGCGCAACGCCTTGTCGAGGTCTGCCGCCGCATCGACGTACACGTGACAGTTCCCGCCCGCGGCGTAGACGACGGGGATGGTGCTGTGATCGCGGACGAAGACCTTGAGCTCGTCCCCGCCCCGCGGGATGAGAAGGTCGACGGTGGCTCGCTGGGTGACAAGCTGCTCGAGCTCGGCCCGTTCGGGGTCGAGCGAGGCGATCGCGTCCCTGGGTAGACCCGCCTCGATGACGGCGCCCTGCACCGCCTCGGCGAGGATACGGCTGGAGTGCTTGGCGGCGCAGCCCCCCCTGAGCACGAGGGCGTTCCCCGTCTTGAGACAAAGGGCTGCCGCGTCGACCGTCACGCCGGGGCGTGCCTCATAGACGACCGCGACGACGCCGAACGGCACCCGCACGCGACGCAGGTCGACGCCGTTCGGGAGCCTCCAGCCGGCGACGACCTGGCCGACGGGATCGGGCAGCGCCGCCACCGTGCGCACGCCGGCGACGATGTCGCGGATGCGGTCGTCGTCGAGCATGAGCCGGTCGATGAGTGCGTCGGCGAGCCGGCCGGCGCGTGCCAGCCGGACGTCTTCTTCGTTCTCGCGCAGGATCTCGGCGGTGCGCCGCTCGAGCGCGTCGGCCACCGCGGCGAGAGCCTCGTCCTTGCGCTCGCGCGGCAGGGTCGCCAGCTCGCGCGCCGCAGCCTGCGCCGCGCGACAGACCGCCTCAACGCTCACACCGCCTCCTCGCTGCCCCGCGCCGGGCGAGTCCGGCGCCGTGTCGGCAAGGGTACCACGCACCCGCGACGGGCACGACGGCCCCGCCGTGAGGCGCTCACGCGAACTCCAGGGGGATCTCGCCGACGAGCACGGTGTCGCCCGGCACCGCGCCCGCCCGGCGCAGGGCCTGGTCCACCCGCGCGCGCGCGATCACCTCCTGGAGGTACATCACCGCCTCCTCGTTCTCGAGGTCGGCCTTCGCGACCAGGCGCTCCAAGGCCGCGCCGGTGAGCCGGAACGCGTCGCCCTCGCGCGACACCGTGAACGCTTCGAGGCGGTCCTGCCCGGGGCGCAGGACGACCGGCGCCTCGGCGTCGGTCGCGGCCCGCGCCGCAGCCTCTTCGGCGGCACGCACGCCCCCGACGAGCTGGCGGACCGCCGCGGCGAGGACGTCGAGGCCCTCACCGCTCACGGCCGACACGTTCGCGACCGCCTGCGGCCACCCGAGCCTGGCGACTGCGGCGACGGCCTCCTCGACAAGGGCGGGGGTCGCGAGGTCGACCTTCGTCAGCGCGACCGCCGCCGGTCGCCCCATGAGGGCGCGCCTGAACGCTTCGAGTTCGCGCCGCACGGTGGCGAGCCCCTCGACGACTGCCGCCGCGCCGGCGGTCACGTCCACCACGTAGATCAGGGCCGCCGTCCGCTCGATGTGCGCGAGGAACCGGTCGCCGAGACCCGCCCCCTCGCTGGCGCCTTCGATCAGGCCCGGGATGTCGGCCACCACGACGGGGCGGCCGTCGAGTTCGAGGACGCCGAGGTTGGGCTCGATGGTCGTGAAGGGGTACGGGGCGATCTTCGGCCGCGCCCGGGTGAGCGCCGCCAGCAGCGAGGACTTGCCCGCGTTCGGCAGGCCCACGAGGCCCACGTCGGCGAGGAGCTTGAGTCGCAACTCGAGCCAGCGCTCCTCGCCCGGGAGGCCGTGCTCTGCGAAGTGCGGCGCCTGGCGCGTGGAACTCTTGAAGCACGTGTTGCCCCGCCCGCCCTCGCCGCCGCGCGCGACGACCAGGCGCTGCCCCTCGACCGTCAGGTCGCCCAGCAGCGCCCCGTCCGTGTCGCGGACCTCAGTGCCCACGGGCACGTCGACGAGCAGGTCCTCTCCCTGTGCCCCGTGACGCTGCGCGCCCTGGCCGTGGCCGCCGGCCGCAGCCCGCACGTGTGGCCGGTGAGCAAGCGTGGTGAGGTCGCGGACTTGGCGGGTCGCGACAAGCACGACGTCGCCGCCGCGCGCCCCGTCGCCGCCGTTCGGGCCCCCGCGGGGGACGTACTTCTCACGCCGGAAGCTGACGCAGCCGTCGCCACCGCGTCCGCCGCGTACGCAGATCTTGGCCCGGTCGGCCAGCATGGGGCGAGGCGGCGGCCCGACGGACGGCCGGGCAGCCGTCAGGACTCGGGACTGACCGTGACGAAGCGGCCAGCCGCGCTCGAGGCGAAGCCGACGCGCCCGCTGACCTTGGCGAAGATGGTGTGGTCGACGCCGATACCGGCGCCCTCGCCGGCACGGAACCTGGTGCCGCGCTGGCGCACGATGATCGATCCGGCCGGCACGACCTGGCCCGCGAAGACCTTGACGCCAAGGCGCTGCGCCTCGGAGTCGCGGCCGTTGCGGCTGGTGCCGGCGCCCTTCTTATGCGCCACCCTTGCTCTCCTTCTCAGCCTTGAGGGTGATCGACTCGATGGTGAGCTGCGAGAGACGGCTGCGGTACCCGCGCGTCTTCTTGAACGTGCTCTTGGGCTTGTAGGTGCCGACGCGCACCTTCTCGCCCAGCACGTGCGCGACGACCTTCGCCTTGACGGTGGCCTTCGCACCGGCCTCGAACGCGCCGTGGCCGGTACGCACGGCCAGCGCGTCGAGGGTGACCGTCTTGCCTTCGTCGGTGGCCACGCGGTCGACGACGATCGTCTCGCCCTCGCTCACCTTGAACTGCTGACCGCCCACGCGCACGACCGCATAGACGACGTCGGTGTCCTTCATGCCATCTCCCGTGCAGACAACGGCCGTCGATGGTAGCCGACCGCCGAAGGGGTGTCAATTCGGGCCCCGACTGCCGCAGGGCCTCCAATGATCACCCCCATCACACCCCCTTGCCGCCCGTGAGGACGGCGCTCGCGCCCGTCCGCGCGGCGGCGTTGATGAGCACTTTGCGCCGCTGGCCAAGAAAGCCGCGGCCGCCTTCGACGATCACCATGTAGCCGTCGACGTAGCCGACGGCGTCGCGAGGGCTATAGGTAAGGGCGAACTCCAGCTCGAGCTCGATCTCCTGCCCCTCGCGTACCGGGATGCGCTGACTCTGGACGTTGTCGAGCGACCCTTCGGCAAGCATGCGGAAGGCGTCCACCGGGACGGTCGACGACCCCTCGACGAAGATGCGCCGCCCCGTCTCCTTCTCCAGCGCCTTGAGACGTCCGGATGCGCTGAGGCGCTCGGCGACGCCGGCGTTCACCTCCACCAGGAACGCCTTTGCACCCGAGCGCCGGGCGTGGATGCGCAGCCGGCGTTCGACGCCCAGGGCGACCGTCTCCTCCGACAGCGTGCGTGCCTTGCCCTGGCACGTCTGGCAGGTGCGCGTCAGGATCCCACGCGCCCCGTCGGTCGTGTTCTGGCGCGTCATCTCGACGAGGCCGAGCGGCGACAGCTCCACGACGTAGGTCTTGGTGCGATCGGTGTCGAGCTCCGCCTCGAGGGTCGCCAGCACGGTCTCGCGGTTCTTGACGCGCGCCATGTCGATGAAGTCGATGATGATGATGCCGCCGATGTCGCGCAGGCGAAGCTGGCGGACGACCTCGCGAGCGGCCTCGAGGTTTGTCTTGAGGATCGTGTCCTCAAGGCCACGGCCGCTCGTGTAGCGCCCGCTGTTCACATCGATGACGGTCAGCGCCTCGGCGTGATCGATGACGATGTTGCCGCCGCTGGGCAGCGGCACGCGCCGCTCGAGGGCTCGGGAGATCTGCTGTTCGATGCCGTAGGCCTCGAACAGCGGCTCCGCGCCCGTATGGATGCGCACGCGAGGAACGAGCTCGGGGGCGACCTTGTCGAGGAACTGCACGATCGCCTTGTGCCGCTTCTCGTCGTCGACGATTAGGCTCTCGACGGACTCGTTGAAGAGGTCGCGCGTCACCTCGAGCGCGATGTCGACCTCCTGGTGGATGAGCCCGGGGATCGGCGCCGTCTCGGCCTTCTTCTTGAGACGCGACCAGAGCCGCGAGAGGAAGCGCACGTCGCGGCGGATCGCCTCGAGACCCTCCCCTTCTGCCGCGGTCCGCACGATGAGCCCCGCGTTCTTGACCCGGAGCTGCCGGCAGAGCTCGCGCAGACGCTCGCGCTCGGCTTGGCCGAGCCGTCGCGACACGCCGACCCCGCTGCCGCCGGGCACGTAGACCACGTACCGTCCCGCGAGCGAGATGTGCATGGTCAGGCGCGCGCCCTTGTGCCCCATAGGGTCCTTCATGACCTGGACGACGACGTCTTGCCCCGGCTTGAGGACGTCGCCGATCCGGCGCCCGCGACGGTCGCCCTCGCCGGTGCGGACCTCGTCGACGTACAGGAAGCCGTTCTTGTCGAGCCCGAAGTCGATGAAGGCGGCGTCGATGCCGCCGAGCACGTTCTCGACCTTGCCGCGGTAGATATCGCCCAGATACGAGCGCTTCTCGGGGCGCTCGAAGTAGATCTCGGCAAGGCGTCCGTCCTCCACGAGCGCGACGCGCAACTCGTTCGGATCCTGCGTGGCGAGGATGAGCTTGCGCTTCGGCAGCTCGACACTGACGTCGGGCCGCCGGCCAGTGCTGAGCGCGGGCCCTTCGATCGCGCCGGCATCCGCACCCATCAGGTTCTCCGAGCGGACGATGGCCTTCGGGCGACGCCGGTCGCGCTTGCGACCCTTTCTTGCGCCCTTGCCCTCGTCCGCAGACGCCGTCGCGTACTTCTCCTCCGCCACAGAGGCGTCGGGTGCCGGGGCTGCCTCGTCCGGCGCCACGAGCGGCTCTGTCGCGGCCTCGGTCTCACCCTGCCCGGCGACGCGCTTCTGCTTCGCCCTGCGGCGCCGCTTTGGGCCGGGTGCCGCGTCCTTCTCCTGCGCCGCCGCGCCGGCCACATCTCCCGCCGGCATCGCCTCGCCGGTGCCAACCGGCGGCCGCTCCCCGGTGGTCTCGGCCGGCGGCTGCTCGTCGCCAGCCGCGGACCCCGGCTGCGTCCCCGCCGGTGCCGCGTCCGGCGCCGCAGCGTGCGCCTCGGTGCTCCCCGCCTTGCGCCGCCCGCCCCGCCGGCCGCGCCGCTTCGTCGTGGGCGATGCCTTCTCGGCACCGTCCTGCGACGGCGGGACCACAGGTTCCGCGGGCGCCTCGGACGCCGCTGCCGTGACGGCCGGCCGGGGACGCTCGTCGGACACACCGTCGGGCGTCTCGCCCGCAGCGCCTTCCGGCGCGCCGGCGGCCAGGGCCGCGGCGCGGCGCGCCTCGCGTGCGCGCACGCGCCGGCCGCCGCGGGCCCCGCGACGGCGTCTCTTCTGTGGCGCCTCGTCGTCCGAGACCTCTCCCTGCTCGGCGTCGGCGTCCGCTGCGTCGACGGCCAGGTCGGGCTTGCCGCCGGCCGTGCCGCGCGGTGCCCGCGCGGACGACACCGTAGCGTTCTCCGCGGGCGCGACGGCCGCCTCGGCGGGCAGCACCTCGGCGACGCGCGGCGCCTTGCTCCTGCGTCGCGGCCGTCGCCGCGGCGCGTCGCCCGCCGGCGATGGGCCGCCCTGCGCTGACGCGGCTGCGGCGCCTTCCGCCGCCACGTCTGTCTCCACTCCCTTGACCTCGCCTCCGTCTGCGGTCTCCCGCTGCTTGCGCTCTGCCACTTCAGGTCACTCCTCTCGCCCGGACATCTCGTCGCGGGGCACTCCTTCGAAGCTCACGCCGAGTCGCGTGAGCCGATGAACGACCGTTGGGCAGCCCGCGCGGCCGGCAAGGAGGTCGACGACCTCCTGCGGCCGCGCGGCGCCGTCCGACCGGTGTCGCACGCTGAAACAGATGCGCGCGCCGCCGGGGACGGCTTCCACGATCAGGTCGCCGATATACCTTTTGAGGTCGAGCGTGCGCCGCCCCTTGGGGGAGGTCCGCTCGACCAGGACTTCGTCTTCAGCCGCGAAGCGCGCCGCTTCGGCAGCCAGGATCACGGCGTCGCCGCGGACCTCCGCCGCGTAGCGCGCCGCTCTGGGACGCGGCCGCACGCGCGCGGAGCACTCCCGCACCCGCGTCGGCGTGAGGCCCTCCGGCGCCGCCGCGCGCAACGCGCGCACCGCATCCGACGGTGGCGGCGCTCCCGCCGTCACCTCGGCGACCGCGAGCTCGTCGAACCCTGCGGCCCCAACCGGAAGGGGCAACGGGAGCGAGAACCGTACCTTGGGCCGGAAGCCCTGGGAGAGCGCCAGGTCGATCCCGGCACGCGCGAAGGTCCGCTGCAGGGCGCGCGCGGTGTCGAGGTGCGACAGATAGCTCGCCGGCCCGCAGCGTGCGAACCACACCAGCCAGTGACGGTCGGCGACAGTCGTCTCACCCGCACGCCTCGGCGACGCCGAATGCCCGGTCACGCGACCACGTCCATCTCGACGCCGTCCCCGCAGACGCCACAGGAGACGCAACGGCCGCCGCGACAGTCCTCCGTGAGCAGACCCGCGGCGGCGCGGCGGCGTTCCTCCTTGAGGAAGTCCTCCTCGATACCAGAGTCGACGGCCTCGCGCCACGGCGCCGCACCGAGCGCCGAGAACGCCGTCTCGCCAAGGACGACACCGCACGATCCGGCGGCGGCGTCCCACGCGCGGACGTCGAAGTGCTCGCTCCAACCGTCGAAGCGCGCCCCAGCCCGCCAGGCGCCCTCGACGAGGGCATCGCTGCCGCGCCCGGCGCGCGCCAGGCTGGCCTCGACCAGTGACGCCGCGACGTCGTGGAACGCGACCTTGACGGAGTGCGGAAGAGCGTCGCGCAGAAGACCCTGGCGCCTGCGCAGCACGGCCTCGCCCGCGAAGGGCTCGTGTTCGAACGCCGTGTGCGGCTTGGGCACGTAGGAGGAGACCGCGACGGACAACCGGGCGCGGCCGCGGCCGATGCGCTTCGCGAGGTCGGCCGCCCGCGCCGCCATCTGGGCGATGGCCGCCGCGTCGTCATCGCTCTCGCCCGGCAGGCCGAGCATGAAGTACAGCTTAAGGCCCGTGAACCCCCCGCTGAAGACCGCCTCGACCGACTCGAGCACCTGGCGCTCGTCGATGCCCTTGTTGACGCGGTCGCGCAGCGCCTGCGTCCCCGCCTCGGGAGCCAAGGTCACCGAGCCGCGCTGCCCGGCGCCGAAGCGCGCGAGCTGGACCGCCGCCGAGTCGATGCGCAGCGAAGGAAGCGAGACACGCAAACCCGGCCGCAGCGCACGGACTCGCTCGACGACCTCGGCGATCGCCGAGTAGTCGCACGAGCTGAGCGACACGAGCGAGACTTCGTCGCATCCCGTCGCGGCCAGCGTCTGCCGCGCGGCGTCGACGACCATGTCGGCGGGGCGTTCGCGGACCGGCCGGTACCACATCCCGGCCTGGCAGAACCGGCACCCGGCGGTGCACCCGCGCATGAGCTCGACGACGGCCCGGTCGTGCACCGCCTCGAACACCGGTACCACGGGGCGCGTCACCGGCATGGTGCTTGAGAAGGCCGCGAACACCTGTCGGCGCGCCGGCGGGCCGGCGCGGCCGGCGTCGTCGCGGGGCGGCAACCACACGCCGGCCACGCGGCCGAGGGCCTCGAGGCGCTCGGCGCGCGACGCGGCGCCGAGCGCCTCGACCAGCTCGCCCAACCGCCCCTCCGCTTCGCCGATGAAGAAGGCGTCGAAGAACGGCGCCAGCGGCCACGGGTTCGCCACAGCCGGACCGCCGCCGAGCACGATGGGCTCGTCGTCGCGGCGCGCAGCGGCATGGAGGGTCACGCCCGCGAGGTCGAGCATCTCGAGGACGTTGGTGAACGTGAGCTCGTGCGGCAGCGTGATGCCCCAGAGGTCGCACGTCGCGACCGGCGACTGCGACTCGAGGCTCCACAACGCGACGCCGCGTGCGCGCATGAGGTCGGCCATGTCGGGCCACGGGCAGAAGGCGCGCTCCGCGCTGCCGGCACTCTCGTCGTTGATGCCCGCATAGAGGATCTGCAGGGCCTGATTCGCCATGCCCACCTCGTACGCGTCCGGGTACGACAGGACGACGCGCGGTCGCGCGCCCGGCTTGTGCCGGAGATTGAACTCCCCGCCGACGTAGCGGCCGGGGCGAGTGACGCGGGCGAGGAGGTCTTCTAGCTCATCCCGCGGCCACTCCCCGGAAGGGCAACGCCTTCCTGAAGCGGTCGACTGTACCTGCAAGCTTTCTGAACCTCGTCGGTGTGAGGGGCGCGCCCGCCTCGAAGTACTCGATGGCGGCGCTGCCGAGCGCGACGGTGCCGGAGAACCCGACCGCTCCCTTCACCGCCCAGCCGAAGCCGGGGACGAAGTCGAGCGCCTGACGCGCGAGGGTACGGAGGACGAGCCCGGTGCCGACCACGGAGAGGATCTCGAGCGCGCGCTCGAGACCGAGTTCCTCGCCGTAGGCGGAGGCGATACGCAGGACCATGCGGATCTGGTTCGCGGTCATGGCCGGCATGTCGGCACCCGGGATGAAGATGACGGCACCTATCACCGCGTTCTGCTGGGCGCCGGCCAGCACGAGCCGCTCGGCGACCGCACGGCGGAGCCACGGGAGGCTCTGGGCGAGCGCGATGCCGTCGTCGCCAAGGGCCGCCGCCATACGGCCCTGCAACGTCGGCTTGGGCTCGCCCGGTCGCCCCAACGACGCCGCGGTCTCGTCGCGTCGCACCTGCGCGGCGCGCAGCCACGCCGCCCCGGCCGCGGCGTCACGGTCGGGAACGAGGGCGACGACCGGGACGCCGGCGCCCCTGGCCGCGGCCGCGACGCGCGCCGCTTCGGCGGGGTCGCAGCCCGCGGCGACCAGGACCACGGCGCCCCAGCGCCGCACCAGCACGGCGTCGCCCGGGACATCGGCCGGCGCCAAGGCGTCGAACGCACCGCTGACGCCGTCGACGGCGTCCGGCGCGCCGCTGGACATCGCGACGACCACGTCGCGCAGCGGGCCTCCGACGCCCGCCACGCAGAGACGTGGCGCCGTGCCTGCGCCGGCGCGCACCTCGCTGATGACCTTGAGGATCTTCGTGATGCTAAGCCCGGCCACGGCCCACCCCCGGGGTCGAAACGGTCATGGCCCGCAGGTGGATGCTCTGCAGCAGGCCGATGAGAAGCAGGAACGAGACCATCGCCGCGCCCCCGTAGCTGACGAACGGGAGCGGGATACCCGTCACCGGCATGATACCAATTGTCATGCCTATGTTGACGAACACCTGGAAGAGCAGCATCACGGTGACCCCCCCGGCCATGATGCTGCCGTACATGTCGCGCGCCAGGGTCGCGATGCGCAGCCCGCGCCAGAGCAGCACACCGTAGAGCGCGAGGAGCACGGCCGCCCCGACGAAGCCGAAGCGCTCGCCGATCACCGAGAAGATGAAGTCGGTGTGGTGCTCGGGCAGGAAGTCGAGCGTGGTCTGTGTCGCCTGCTCGCCGCGTCCGGTGAGCGCCCCCGAGCCGACGGCGATCATCGACTGCAGGATGTTGTAGCCCGTGCCCCCCGGGTCCCGCCCCGGGTCGAGAAACACCAGGAGACGGTCCATCTGGTAGGGCTTGATGAGCTCGACGCCGACCAGGGGGAGCAGCCACACCAGCGCGGCGAAGCCCGCGGCCCCGCTCACCCCCAGGGCGACGAAGTGGGTCCAGGGCGTCCCGTAGAAGTAGAGCATCGCCAGCACGAGCGCCACGTAGACCATGCTCGTCCCGAAGTCGGGCTGGAAGAACACGAGGGCGGCCGGGACCGCGACGTACACGAGCGCGGCCAGCGTCACCCTGCGCGTACCCAGCAGCTCCATGCGGTCGACGAGGAAGGCGCCCAGGGCGATCGTGATGAGGACCAGACCGAGCTGCGATGGCTGCAGGTTGAAGAACGGCAGCTCGATCCAGCGCCGCGAGCCCCGGGTGACCGTGCCGACCACGTAGACGGCCGCGATCGAGAGCACGGTCACTGCGTAGATCGCCCACTGCCAGCGGCGGAGGAGCTCGTAGTCGACCAGCGACACGAGGACGAGGGCGGCCAGGCCAAGGCCGACGTTGATCAGCTGCGAGCGCACGTAGTAGAACGGTTCGCCCTCGACGTCGTTGCGCGTCGCAAAGTAGATCGTCGCCACGCCGTAGGCGATCAGGGCGACCGTGGCGGCCAGCAGCGCGTAGTCGACGTGACGCAGATACGAGCGGATGTCCATCGTCAATCGGTGCTCGTCGAGCCCGTGACCCTGCCGGTGTCGATACCGAAGAGCGCGTCGTAGATCATGCGCGTCGCCGGCGCGGCCGCCGTCCCCCCGTGGCCGCCCTGCTCGACGAGCACGACCACCACGTACTGCGGGTCGTCGGCAGGCGCGTAGCTCGCGTACCAGGCGTAGTCGCCCTTGCCGTAGACCTCCGCCGTCCCGGTCTTGCCGGCGACGGCGACGGGATACGAGTTGAACACCGCCGCCGACGTCCCCTGGGTCGCCGCCAGGCGCAGCCCGCCGCGTACGGCGTCGAGGGTGATCGGGGACATCTCCAGCTTCTTCGACTTGGCGTCGATCTTGCGCACGAGCTTGCCCTCGGAGGTGACGATCTTGAGGCCGAGATGGGGCTGGACCACGGTGCCGCCGTTGGCGATGGCGGCGTACGCGACCGCCATCTGGACCGGCGTCACCTCCAGGTCCCCTTGACCGATCGCGAGCAGGATGGAGTTGCCCGGCTTCCAGATCTTGTCGATCTCGTCCTCGAAGTACTCCTGGCGCCACTCCGGCGTCGGCACTCTCCCGGCGACCTCGCCGGGGATGTCGAGGCCGGTCGTCTTGCCGAGTCCCAGGCGCTTCGCCCAGTCGGCGAGCTCGGTCCCCGGCCGGTTATAGAAGGCGTAGCCGATGTTGTAGAAGTACACGTCGCACGACTGCGCGAGGGCCGCGTCGAGGTCGGGGCTGCCGTGGCCGTAGGGCGTCCAGCAGCTCCAGTGCGCCTCGCCGATCTCGCCGGTCGGCGGGTAGCGGCCGTTGCAGTAGTACCTGGTGGACGGCACGATCACGCCCTCTTCGAGCGCCGCGACGGCGTCGATCGCCTTGAACGTGGAACCGGCCGCGTACACCCCCTGATACGCCTTGCTCACGAGCGGCTGGTTCGCCTTCGGGTCGCTTAGCCGCTTCCACGCCTTCTTCCACTGCTTGTCGCTCAGGCCGCCCGACCAGATCGTGGGGTCGAACGTCGGGTAGCTGGCTAGGGCGAGGAGCTCGCCGTTGCGCGCGTCCATGACCACGGCGGCGGCACCGTTCGCTCGCCACTGCTGGTCACGGTGCGCGAGCTCGATGCCGTAGCGCAGCGCCTCCTCGGCCTTCTTCTGCACTACGGTGTCGATGGTCAGCACCAGGTTGTCGCCCGACTCCGGCAGACGGCCGCCGGCGACCGGTTCGCCCGACTTGGGACGCCCCATGGCGTCGACCTCGATCTTCGTGAGGCCGTCGCGGCCACGCAGCCAGCGGTCGTACGTGGCCTCGACGCCGCCCTGGCCGATGACGTCGCCGGCGGCGTACCCCTTGTAGCGCTGCTGCTTTAGCTGGTCCCGGTCGATCTCGCCGAGGTGACCCAGGACGTGGGCGGCGAGCTCGCCCTCCGGATAGTCCCTCTGGTAGTCATCGCGAAGCTCGATGCCCGGGAAGAGAGCGTTCCGCTCGAGGATCGTCGACCTGGCGCGCTTGCTCACACCCTCGTCGACGATCACGAGGTCGTACCCCCCCGACGCCTCGTGGACGTCGAGCTGCGCGATCGTGAGACCGGTCGTCTTGCGCACCTTCTCCTTGATGCGACGCTCGGACACCTTGAGCACGCGGGCGAGGCGGGAGATGACCGTGTCGAGGGCGCCCTCCGGGACGTCCATCGGCCTGATGCCGACGGAGAGGCCGGGCCGGTTCTCGACCAGCACGCGTCCGTCGCGGTCGAGGATCGCGCCCCGCGCCGCCACCACCTTGACCGGGCGGAGACGCTGGTCGTTGGCCTGCTGCTCGAACTGCTGGCCGCTGAGCACCTGCAGGAACCACAGGCGGAAGAGGATCACCGCCACCAGCGCCACCGCGAGGCCGACGAGCAGCGCGACGCGCAGCGCCACCGAAGGAACGCGCAGGATCGGCTTGTCCGGGCGGCCCGTGCGGATTGGCCGCTCGCGACGCACGAGCTCGTCAGGCGGTCTCATCGGCACGGAGCACCCCCCTTCCGCGCAGCACCCGGCGGGCGAGCAGGTAGAAGACGGCCGACAGCAGCGTGTTGAGGACCAGTGACGGCACGAGGACGCGGGCGGCCCAGAAGCCGATCGGCACCTGGCGCTCGAGCAGGTACTGCATCATCGCGAGCATGACGCAGGCGACGCAGGTGGCCGCGAAGACGCCGACCAGCGGCGCCACCGGCGCCGAGACGTCGGCGGTCTCGGCGTAGCGGCCGGCGAAGTAACCCACGACGACGAACACGAGCGCGCTCATCCCGAGCGGCTCGAGCAACGCGACGCCAACGAGGACACCCGTCAGGAAGCCGAAGGCGGCGCCGACCTGGCAGCCGCGCAGCATCGCGACGGCGACCACGATGATGAGCGCGAAGTCGGGACTGGCGCCGAGGATGCGGATGTTCGGGGCCACGAGTGTCTGCAGCAGGAGCGCGGCGAGCAGGAGGACGCCCAGCCGAGCGAGCTCGCCGGCCGGCGGAAGCTTCACGATGGCGGGCTGCTCGACCTCGTGACTCCGCATCATCGCCGCACCACCATGACCAGGTCGAGCTTGCGGAAGTCGACCGCAGGCCGCAGGGTGATGCTCTGGTAGAGCTCGACCTCCTGGGCACCCACGCCCTCGACCTGTCCGATCGGGATGCCGCGCACAAAGATCGACCCCTGCCTGCCCGAGGTGACCACGAACTGTCCTTTGGCCACCTCCTCGCTCTTGTCGACGTACTGGAGCGAGAGGCTGCCCGTGACGCTCCCGGCCGCGAGGCCCTCCGCCTGGTTCGGGACGACCATGGCGTCGACGTAGCTCTGCTGATCGGTGAGCAACTGTACCTGGGAAGCGGTCGCCTTCACGCTCTCCACCCGACCGACGAGCCCCTGGCCGTTGACCACGGCGTCGAACGGCCGGACGCCGTCATTGCTGCCCACGTCGATGGTCACCGTCGAGTACCAAGCCGTCGTCGACCGGGCGATGACCCTCGCCATGACGAACTCGACGTCGTCGGGGTAGATGCGCGCGCGCCGCATCTCGAGCAGCGCGCGCAGCTCGTCGTTCTCGGCCTGCGTCGTGAGTTCGTCGGCGACGGCCGCGCGCAGGGCCTCGACCTCCTCCTTGAGCCGCTCGTTCTCGCTCTTCGCGCTGAAGAGGTCGGCGACCCAATTCCAGCCGTCGCGCAACGGCTGGATCGCACGGGCGCTGCCCTCCTGCAACGGAGCGACGACGCGCATGGCGCCGTCCTGCACGCGGTGCACGAACCCGTTGTCGGCCTCACGAAAGTACAGGGTCAGCAGACCGACGGACAGCAGGACGAGGACGACGGCGACGAGGCGCCGTTGCAGCACGCGCCGGCGATTCACCTGGACGGGGGAAAGACGGCCGGCGTCGTGCTAGCGGCCGCGCGGCCGGGAATTCCGCTTGCTCTTGACGAGGACATCGAACTCCTCCAGGTACTTGCCGGAGCCCACGGCCACGCAGGTGAGCGGCGATTCGGCCACGTGGACGGGCATCTGCGTCTCTTCGCGGAGACGCTCCGCAAGACCGAGGAGGAGGGAGCCTCCGCCGGCGAGCATGATGCCGCGGTCCATGATGTCGCTGGCCAGCTCGGGCGGCGTCTTGTCGAGGGTCGCCTTGATGGCGTCGATGATGGCCACCGTGGGCTCCTCGAGTGCCGTGCGCACCTCTTCCGACGAGAGGACGATGGTCTTGGGGAGGCCGGTCACCAGGTCACGGCCACGGATCTCGGCCTGTTCTTCCTGCGGGAGCGGGTAGGCCGAGCCGATCTCGAGCTTGATCTCCTCGGCGGTCTGGCTGCCGATGAGGAGCTTGTACTCCTTCTTCACGTAGCTGATCACGGCCTCGTCGAGCTCGTCGCCACCCACGCGGATCGACTGCGACACGACGATGCCGCCGAGCGAGATGACGGCGACCTCGCTGGTGCCGCCGCCGATGTCGACGATCATGCTGCCCGTCGGCTCGGCGACCGGCAGCCCGGCGCCGATGGCCGCCGCCATGGGTTCTTCGATGAGTGTGGCCCAGCGGGCGCCGGCCGAGTACGTGGCCTCTTCGACGGCGCGCTTCTCGACGCCGGTGACACCGGACGGCACGCAGATCACCACGCGCGGGTGGGCCCACTTGTTGCCCATGGCCCTGCGGATGAAGTGGCGCAGCATCTGCTCGGTGACGTCGAAGTCGGCGATGACGCCGTCCTTGAGCGGGCGCACGGCGCTGATCGTCGCCGGCGTGCGACCCAGCATGCGCTTTGCCTCCGACCCGACCGCGTGCACCTCGCCGCTGCGATGGTCGATCGCCACGACCGACGGCTCGGACAACACGATGCCGCGGCCGCGCAGGTAGACGAGCGTGTTGGCCGTACCCAGATCGACGGCCATGTCGCGCGCGCCGAAGCCGGTCAGGAAGTCGAAGACGCCGATCGCGTGCTCCTTTCGACAGATGCCGAACGCAGATTGTACTCGCTGACGCTGAGCGTGGCCACCACCGCCGCCGCGGGCTCAGGAGCCGGCGTGCAGCCAGCCGAAGGGAGGGACGCCGAAGCTCGCCAAGGCAGCCAGCAACAGGGGGACGGGCAGGCCCACGACGTTGAAGTAGTCGCCGTCGACCGTGGCGACCAGGCCGGAGCCCACGCCCTGGATGGCGTAGGCGCCGGCGCGCTCGCGCCACTCGCCGCCGGCGAGGTAGCGCTCGATGTCGGGCGCGGCGAGCGGTCGAAAGGTCACGCCGGTGACGGCGTGACCGGTGAACGAGCCCGACCGGCCGAGCAGATGAAGCCCGCTCACGACCTCGTGGCGACGGCCTGCCAGGGCGCCCAGATATGACCTGGCCGCGGACTCGTCGTGGGCCTTGCCCAGGACCTTCGTCCCGAGCACGACCACGGTGTCGACGCCGAGCACCAACTCGCCGTCGTCAAGCGGCGCACGCGCGGCGACCTCGCGAGCCTTGCCGCGCGCGTTCTCCTCGGCCGTCCGTACGGGGTCGGCGTCGCTCAGATCCTCGTCGTGCTCGCTCACGACCACGCGGTGCGGGATGCGCAGCAGGTCGAGGATCATCGTGCGTTGCGGCGAGCGTGACGCGAGGACGAGTCGCGCGTGCGCGGCCGAGCCCTCGGAGCGTGTCGAAGGGTCCATGCCTGAAGCGCGGACGCCGGCGGCGTCAGACGAGTTCGTCGTCGGCGAAGAACAGGGCGATCTCGCGCGCCGCGCTCTGCGGCCCGTCGGAGCCGTGAACGACGTTCTCCTCCTTCGAGAGCGAGAAGTCGCCGCGGATCGTCCCGGATGCCGCATCGGCGGAATCCGTCACGCCCATCATCGCGCGCGCGACGCGGATCGCCTCCCTGCCCTCCCACACCATGGCCACCACGGTGCCGGACGTGATGAAGGCCACCAGTGGCTCGAAGAACGGCTTGCCGGCGTGCTCGGCGTAGTGCCGCTCGGCGAGGGCGCGGTCGATGCGCAGCGCCTTCAGCGCGACCAGCGAGAAACCGCGCCGCTCGAAGCGCGAGATGACCTCGCCGACCAGGCCGCGTGCGACGCCGTTGGGTTTGACCATGATGAAGGTGCGTTCCACGCTCACTCTCCTTGTCGCCGTGCGCGGCGCCAAGCCCTGGCCGCGCGTCGCAGTCCTGCCGGGGTGAGAGGCCTCAGCGTCTCGCGGGCTCGGACGCCACGGGCGCACCGTGGACCTCTGCCTCGCAATAGGGGCAGACGCGCCACTGAGGCTCGACCGGGCGCCGGCACGAGCGGCACACCGTGCGCAGCCGCCGCCCGCACGTGGGGCACACGAGGTAATCGTCGCGCACCGGCGTCTTGCAGAACGAGCAGCGCTGTTCGTCGGCGAGGCGCTGCTCCATCATGCGCACCTCGAGGTCCCGTTCCCTGACGTCGTCCAGATACTCGGGCG
This sequence comes from Thermoleophilia bacterium UBA2241, assembly GCA_002347645.1. Lineage (GTDB taxonomy): Bacteria > Actinomycetota > Thermoleophilia > UBA2241 > UBA2241 > UBA2241. The sequence goes on from DDYF01000047.1 coordinate 124,795, forward strand.
GCCTCACGATCGCGTAGACGATGAGACCCAGCGGCCCGAAGACCAAGCCGGTCAGCGCGGCCACCGTGAGCAGCACCTTGTCGTCGATGCGGCGCCGCGCGTCCTTGAACACCCAGTACGCGCACGCCAGCCACAGCGCCACCGCGACCACGATGGCCATCCGCAGCATGAAGTCCCAGGTCGACGACGTGAAGAAGTCGCTCACCGACTGGAACGGGTTGTCGTTCGCCGCGAGCAAGGTCCGGTGTGGCAACGCTCTCCTCCTCAGGCGGGATGATGCGCGCCGCCCCGGCGTCGCGCGATCGACGGGAGGCCCGCCGGCGCCTCAGCGTCGCGCTCGCGCACGCCCCCCGGCGCCGGCCTCGCGGGCCAGCGCGCAAATCATACCCGAGAAGATGCGCGCGTGGACAGGAGTGAGGGCGTGCCAGTACAAGAGGCCACCGAGACCCTTTGGAGCGAAGTAGGCCGTCTGCACGAGTCTCGTCTGCTCGTCCCCCGCCGGCTGCAGCTCGAACTCGAGCCACGCCTCGCCCGGGACCTTCATCTCGGCGCGCAGGCGCAGCAGCCGCCCGGGGTCGACCGCCTCGACGCGCCAGAAGTCCAGCGCATCGCCGGGACGAAGCTCGTCCGGGTCCCGGCGGCCGCGCCGCAGCCCGACCCCACCCACAAGCCGGTCGAGCACGCCCCGGGCCTCCCACGCCCAGTCGTACACCAGGTAGCCTCGCGCACCGCCCAGGCTGCACACGGTCGCGAACACCGCGCTCGCGTCGGCCGGCACGAGCGCTTCGCGCCGCTCGCTCAACATCGCCTCGCGGCCCGCAAGCGCGGCCGGAGGCGCGTCGCCGCAGGTCGTGACGAGGGCGTCCGACCAGGCCGTCTCCACCGCGCCCGAAGCAAGGGTGCCGAGGGCGGCCCTCACGGCGGAACGGTAGTCCACCGGCACGATGTCGGGAAAGAGCTCGCGGGCATCCGGCTCGCGCACCACGGTCTCGCTGCGCAGGCCCTCGATGAGCGGCCGCGCGATGACGGACGGGATCGGCGTGACGAGATGGACCCAGTACGACGACAGCCGAGGCGTCAGCGCAGGGACCGGGACGAGCCAGCGCCGCAGCCCGCGCGCCTCGGCATACCCCAGCATCATGCCCCCGTACGTCTGCACGTCCGCCCCGCCGATCTCGACGATGCGACCCGCGCTCGCGGGCACCTCGAGCGCCGCGACCAGGTAGCGCAGCAGATCGTCGACGGCGATCGGCTGCACCCGCGTGTACACCCACTGCGGGCAGACCATGGCGGGCAGGCGCTCGGTGAGATGGCGGATCATCTCGAACGAGATGCTGCCGGATCCGACCACCACGGCCGCCCTGAACTCGGTGACCGGTACGCCGGCCTCGCGGAGCGCCGCGCCCGTCTCCTGCCGCGAGCGCAGGTGATGCGAGAGATCGCTCGCCGGGTCACCCAGGCCGCCGAGGTAGACGATGCGCTTCACTCCCGCCGCAGCGGCGGCTCGGCCAAAGGCCCGCGCCGCCGCCATGTCGCGCTCATGGAACCCCTCGCCGCGCGCCATACTGTGAACCAGATAGTAGGCTGCCTCGACGCCGTCCAGCGCCGCCGGGAGCGTCTCGGGTCGCAGGACGTCACCCGTCGTCGTCTCGACCGCCGCCGACCACTCGCGCCCCGCGAGCCGCGCGGCATCGCGTACCAGGCAGCGGACCCGGTGTCCACGCGCGAGCAGGTGCGGCACGAGCCGGCCGCCGACGTAGCCCGTCGCCCCGGTCACCAGGACGAGGCCATCGCGGGGAGTCGCCTGTGCGCCATCCTTCGCAGTCATGGCCCCTCCTCTGACGCCGGCGGCGGGCCGCACGGGTCGATGCCTAGTGTCCTGAGTCAGAGATCCG
>DDYF01000058.1 GCA_002347645.1 Thermoleophilia bacterium UBA2241
CTGCCCGGCGATCCGCGCCCGCCTCCTCGGTCAGGCTGTGCGCCTGGCATGGGCCCGCCTCGCTCCGCACTGAGCGAAGCGGGCCGACCGTTTGCCGGCCCCAGTGCGCGGGCAAGCACCGCGCATGGATGCGAGCCCAACTGCGGGCGGCCGGCGGCAGCCGGCGATCTTCATCGGCCACGGCTCGCCCATGAACATCGTCGCCGACAACGCCTACACACGAGACCTCGAGGCACTCGGGACCGCGCTGGCGAAGCCGCGCGCGGTCCTCGTCGTGTCGGCGCACTGGCTGACGCGCGGCACCTTCGTCGGCAAGGATGAGACGAATCTCACGACCTACGACTTCTCCGGGTTCCCCGAGGAGCTCTACGAGAAGCGGTATCCCGCCCCGGGCGCGCCCGACGTCGCGCAGCGCGTCGTCGAGCTGACGGGCGGCGCGGTGCGGGCCGCGTCACGCGGTCTCGATCACGCCGCCTGGGCGCCGCTGATCCGCATTTGGCCGGAGGCCGACGTCCCGGTGCTCGAGCTGAGCCTCGACCTCGCCGCTCCGCCGACTGACCACTACGCGCTCGGACGTGCCCTCGCTCCCCTGCGCGACGAGGGAGTGCTGCTCATGGGCAGCGGCAACGTGGTGCACAATCTGGGCGCCGTCGACTGGGACGAGCTCGCGGCGCCGTTCGACTGGGCGCTCGCGTTCGACGCGTTCGTCTTTGAGGCGGCAGCCGAGCGGAGGCACCAGGACCTCGTCGACTGCCTTCGGCATCCGCTCGGCCGCATGGCCGCGCCGACGCCCGACCACTACCTGCCGCTGCTCTCCGTCCTCGGCGCCCAGCAGGAAGACGAGCCCGTGACGACACTCCACGCGAGCATCCAGCACGGCAGTGTGTCGATGCGCTGCTTGCGCGTGGGTTGAGCCCGACGCGCCCGGGCTGACGCGGGCGGCCCCGGTGCAGTACGCTCGCCCGCGTGATCGCCGCCGCGCCGCAGGATTCTGCCACCCCCACCGCACGCGACGTCCCGATATCGCCGTTCCTGAGTGCGAAGTTGCGCGCGCTCATGTGGCTCGCGGTCGTCGCGGTCGTGTTCGTTCACGCCTACAACCTCGGCAGCCGCGTGCTCGCCGGCGAGAACGCTGGAGACGTTCCCGGCGCGGCCGGTGCCGTCGGCTTCGTCGAGTACCTCGTCTCCCAGACGCTGACGCGCTGGCCGGCGGCACTGTTCTTCGCCATCTCCGGCTTCCTGTTCTTCCGCAACTTGACGCCCGGCATCGCGCAGTACCTCGAGAAGTGGCGCCGCCGCGGACGGACGCTCGTCCTTCCCTACCTGCTATGGAGCGTGTGGGGTTTGCTCGTCTACCTGCTCCTCCACGTGCTGCCGGGATCGAGCCGGTACGTGAGCCACGGAGCGATCGACGCCATGGACGCCGCCACAGTCGTCGACCGGCTCCTCCTCCACCCTGTCGCGTATCCGTTGTGGTTCCTTCAGGCGCTCGTCGTGTGTCTGGTGCTCGCGCCCCTCATCGCCTGGCTCGTTCGGGTCGTCTCCTGGGCGGCGCTCGTGCCGTTCGCGGTGCCGTGGCTCATGGACGTGGACGTCGGCCTCGGGGACTACGTCCAGTTCAAGGCGCTGCTGTTCTTCACGCTGGGAGCGGCCATCGCGACGCACCTGCGGCAAGGTAAGGCCGTCCCGGCGACGGGCGCGGACGGCCCCGCCACGTCGGCCGCCCTCGGGCGATGGCTCTTGCCGCTGTTCGTCGTCGCGTGCGTGGTCTTCACGGCGACGCTCCGCGGCGACGAGAGCTGGGCCGTCGGCCTGGTGCACAAGCTGCTCATGTGTCTCGCCGTCGCGGCGCTCTGGTTCGGCTACGACGCCTACCTCTCCGGCCTGGCGCGGCGGCGGTGGGTCACCGCGACCGCAGCCTTCACCTTCTTCGTCTTCGCCGCTCACGAGCCGCCGCTCATGATCTTCAAGCGCCTGCTGCTGCACGCCGGCGGCGGGCCGGCGGCGAGCGACGCAGTCGTCCTCGCCGCGTACTTCGTCGCGCCTGTCGCCACGATCGCCTTGTGCCTCTGCGCCGGCTGGGCCCTGCGCCGATGGGCGCGGCCCGTGTACGCGGTGCTGACCGGCGGCCGCTGAGCGCCACCCGTCCCGTCGTTTACGCGACGTCCCGCCGCCGATAGACTCACAAGGTCGCCGGCAGGTCCTCGGGACGCGACCGACCGGCGCATCCGATCGCTTCGCGCGCCGCCGGCGGTGCCGTGCGCGCGGGCAGGTGACGAAGGAGGACGCATGCGGGTGCTCGTGGTCGGCGGCGGCGGCAGGGAGCACGCCCTCGTCCATTCGTTCGTCCGGTCGAGCCTCACGCCGCAGGTGTTCTGCGCGCCGGGCAACGCCGGCATCGCCGCCGAGGCCGACTGCGTGCCGATCGGCGCCGAGGACGTCCCCGCGCTTCTCGACTTCGCCGCCAGGGAACGACCTGACCTCACTGTAGTGGGTCCCGAAGCGCCACTCGTCGCCGGCATCACCGACCTCTTCCGCGAGCGCGACCTTCTCGTGTTCGGCCCCGACGCCCACGCCGCGCGCATGGAAGGCAGCAAGCTCTTCGCGAAGGAAGTCATCGGCGAGGCCGGCGCGCCGACCGGCGCCTACACTCGCCACGCGACCGCCGAGTCGGCGCACGCCGCGCTCGCCCGCCTGGAGAGCTATCCCGTCGTGATCAAGGCCGACGGCCTCGCCGCCGGCAAGGGCGTGATCATCGCCAGGACCGCCGCCGAGGCGCGCGCCTCCGTCGACGACATGCTCGTGGCGAAGTCGTTCGGCACCGCCGGCGACGTTGTGCTGGTCGAGGAGCACCTGGTCGGCAGCGAGGTCTCACTGCTCGTCCTGTGCGACGGTGAGACGGCCGTGCCGCTGGCGCCGGCCCAGGACTACAAGCGCATCTTCGCCGGCGACCAGGGCCCGAACACCGGCGGCATGGGCAGTTACTGCCCAGTCCCGGGTTTCGAGCGGAAGGCGGTCGACGCGGCCATGGACCAGGTCGTCGAGCCCGTGCTCGCCACGCTGAAGCGGCGCGGCATCGCGTACCGCGGGGTCCTCTACGCCGGGCTCATCGTCACCACCGACGGCACGAAGGTCCTCGAGTTCAACTGCCGGTTCGGCGACCCCGAGACGCAAGCCGTCCTGCCGCGCCTGCAGAGCGACCTGCTGGAGCTGTGCCTGGCCGCCGCCAAGGGCGAGCTCGCCGGCGCGACGCCGGTCTGGACGCCGCAGGCGTGCGTCGCCGTCGTCCTGGCCTCCGCCGGGTACCCGGCGTCGAGCCACAAGGGCGACGTGATCGAGGGGCTCGACAGCGTGGCGACCACGGACGGCGTGACCGTGTACCACGCGGGGACCGCGTTCGCCGGCGGCACTTCGGCAGGCGGCGCTGCCGCAGGCGCGGGTACCGCCCGCCGCGACGTCGTCACAGCCGGCGGCCGCGTCCTCGCCGTGAGCGCGCTGGGCGACGGCTTCGCGGCCGCCCGCCAGCGCGCGTACGAAGCCGTCGCTCGCATCCGCTTCGACGGCATGCAGTCCCGCCCCGACATCGCCGAGCGCGCCGTTCGCGCCGAAGCAGGCGAGGCCAGTCTGTTCCCCGCCTCGTAGACCGCCCGTCCGAGAGGAGCACACGGTGGAGAAGACCAGCACCGAGGTCGAGGCCCTGTTGCAGAGCATCGACATGAGCCCGCCGCTCGTCGGGGTCGTGATGGGCAGCGAGAGCGACCGCGAGGTCATGCAGAAGGCCTGCGACGAGCTCGACGAGCGCCGCATCCGCTACGAGGTCAACGTGCTCTCCGCCCACCGCACACCGGACAAGGTCGCGGAGTACGCGAAGACGGCTCAGGCGCGCGGCCTCAAGGTCATCGTCGGCGGGGCCGGGAAGGCGGCGGCGCTGCCCGGCGTCCTCGCCGCCTACACCAACCTGCCCGTCATCGGCGTGCCGATCAAGACGAGCGACCTCGGCGGCCTCGACTCCCTGCTGAGCATCGTGCAGATGCCGCCCGGCGTGCCCGTGGCGTGCGTCGCCATCAACGGCGGGCGCAACGCGGCGATCCTCGCCGCGAAGATCCTCGACGTCTGACGATCAAGGAGGAACGACGTGGACCCAAGATCGATGGCGCGGCTGCTCTATCTCGCCGTCGCCGTCATCGGCGTGCTGCTTCTGTACGTCGCCATTCGCGCCGCGTTGAGCTGACGGGCGCCGCCGGTGACCCCGGCCGCGCCCGCGAAGGGAGCCGCAATGGACATGCAGACGATCGCCTCGCCCAAGGCCACACCGGCCATCGGCCCGTACTCGCCGGCCCTCGCCGTCGGCGACTTCGTGTTCGTCTCGGGCCAGGTGCCCCTCGACCATGAAGGCAAGATCGGTGCGATCGTGGCGCCCGACCAGGCGCGCGTGTCGCTCGAGAACATGACAGCCCAACTGGCCGAGGCGGGCCTCGGCATGGACGCCGTCGTCAAGACGACGATCTTCCTCACCAACATGGACGACTTCGCCGCCGTCAACGACGTCTACGCGCAGTTCTTCACGCCGCCGTACCCGGCGCGTTCCACGGTCGAAGTCACGCGTCTGCCCAAGAACGTCAAGGTCGAGATCGAGGCCATCGCCGTTCGCGGCTGACGCGGCGGACCGAGAGCGTCGTCAACGCCCGCGCGGCGGCCGCGGCGCGGCGGTGTGAGACAATCGCCGCGTCACCGCCCACCTGCGGCCGCCGTCGCGGCCGCTCGCGAACCACGGAGGGCACCATGATCGAGCGCTACACCCTGCCCGAGATGGGCGCCGTCTGGACCGAGCAGGCCAAGATGCAGGCCTGGCTCGACGTCGAGATCGCCGCCGTCAAGGCGTGGAACAAGCTCGGCAAGGTGCCCGACGAGGCGGTCGCCGAGATCGAGGCCAAGGCTGCCTTCGACGTCGCGCGCGTCGTCGAGATCGAGGCGACGACCAACCACGACGTCATCGCCTTTCTCACCAACGTCGCCGAGTACGTCGGCGAGGCCAGCAAGTACGTCCACTACGGCATGACCTCGAGCGACATGCTCGACACCGGCCTCGCCCTGCAGATCAAGCGCGCCGGGACGCTTCTCGAGAAGGACCTGGGCGACCTCGGGACCGTGCTCAAGCGGCGCGCGTTGGAGTTCCGCGACACCGTCCAGGTGGGCCGGACCCACGGCATCCACGCCGAGCCGATCACGTTCGGGATGAAGCTCGGCATGTGGGCCTTCGAGGTGCAGCGGCACCTCGAGCGCGTGCGGCGCGTGACGGCGCTCGCCGCCGTCGGCAAGCTGAGCGGCGCGGTCGGCGCCTACAACAACATCGACCCGCGCGTCGAGGAGCTCGTCTGCGAGGAGCTCGGCATCGGCTACGAGCCGATCTCCAACCAGGTCGTGCAGCGCGACCGGCACGCCGCCTTCCTGAGCTGCCTCGCCATCGTCGGCGCGAGCCTCGAGAAGTTCGCCCTCGAGGTGCGGCACCTGCAGCGCACCGAGGTGCGCGAGGCGGAGGAGGCCTTCGGCAAGGGCCAGAAGGGCTCCTCGGCCATGCCCCACAAGCGCAACCCGATCCTGAGCGAGCGCATGGCAGGCTGCGCCCGCGTGCTGCGCGGCAACGCCCTTGTCGGCATGGAGAACGTCGCCCTCTGGCACGAGCGCGACATCAGCCACAGCTCGGCCGAGCGCATCGTCTTCCCCGACAGCTGCATCCTGCTCGACTACATGCTGCAGAAGACGACGAAGCTCATCGGCGGCCTGGTCGTCGACGAGGCGCGCATGCTGGCCAACCTCGGCCAGTCGCAGCGCCTCGTCTTCAGCGGGGCCGTCCTCCTCGCGCTCGTCGACAAAGGCATGCTGCGCGAGGACGCCTACCGCGTAGTGCAGGACTCGGCGATGCAGGCTTGGCGCGAGGGCGTCGACTTCGGCGAGCTCATCAAAGCCAACGCCGAGGCGATGGCTGTGATACGCCCGGAGGAGGTCGACGCCGCCATGGACCCAGACCAGTACAAGGCGGGGCGCGCTGTCATCTTCGCGCGCCTGGAGGCGCTCAGCTTCCGGTCCTGACGAACCGGCGCCGCAGGTGGCCGGGCCGTGCGTCGCGAACGTACGCGCTACAGGCACGGCCGTTCCGGCCGATACCTGAGCCTGAGACGCCCCGCAGGTGGGGCGGCACCGGCTCCGGGAGCCCAGAGCCACACCGGGAGGCGATAGCATGGCGATCTGCGCCACGTGCGGCAAGGAGATCCGCGACGACATCTGGACGTGCGGGTTCTGCGGCGCGCCCGTCGCGCGATCGGCATCGGGCGACGCCGGCGGCGGCGAGGACAGCGCCTACGGCGCCGAGGGGTACAACCCGTACGCAGGCCAGGTCGCAGCGGGCACGGGCGCCTACGGGAGCACGACGACTTCGTACGGCAGCGCGCCCGAGGGCTTGACGCCGTACGGCACACCCATGCCCCAGGCCGCGCCCGCCTCGTCCGGCGGCCTCTCCCCGGCCGTCAAGTACGCCCTGGTCTTCGCCGGCGTGGCCGTCATCGCCATCGTCGCCGTGTGGTTCTTCGTCCTTCGCGGCGCCGGCGGCGGCGACCAGTTTCTCGGCACGTGGAACGCCGTCCAGAACGGCCAGGGGGGTCTCGTCATCGTGCGTGGCGACGACGGCCTCGAGGTGAGCATGATCGGCACCGACCAGGAGCGCGTCGGACCCCTCAAGACCGAGCTCGACGGCGACGAGCTCGAGGTGAAGCTCGAGGCCGCCGGAGGAGACGAGACCGACGAGGCGGCGATCGACCTCGTGCGTGCGCTCTTCGAGGCGACCGTCGAGGACTTCAAGATGACGCTCCGCGTACGCGAGGCCGACGGGCATCTCGTGATGAGCGTGGCCGGCAAGGTGAAGTCCGGCGGCAGCGAGGCCGCCATGCCGGACACCGAGTTCGTGAAGACGAGCGGCGGGACCACGTAGACACCCTCGCTATCTTGGGCACCGCCGTCCCCGGGGCGAGGTTGTAGAGTGGGGCCGGCGACCGGCGGGTCGCCATGCAGCGACGGTGACGACCGGACGGAGGCACCATGCGCACGACCCTTGTGCTTCTCGCGCTCTGCGCGACAGCCGCCGTTGGACTGGCGGCGTGCGGCAGTGCCGACGAGGCGGCGCCGACGACGCCGGCGGCCCCCTCGACGACGGTGATGGCCTCCCCCACCACGCCGCCGGCATCGTCGCCCGCGCAAGCCGGCTTCGACGCGGCCGCCCTCTTCGCGGCGAACTGCGCCGGGTGCCACGATGCCGACGGCAGCGGGGGCAGCGGACCCGATCTGCGCGGCGAGGACGACGTCCCGGGCATCGCGGGGCAGATCCGCACGGGCGACGGAGCCATGCCCTCGTTCGCGGGAGAGCTGACCGACGCGGAGATCGACGCGCTCGCGGCGTACGTCGCCACGGAGCTGTAAGGCGCGATCCGCCTCCGACACGCAGAGCGGACGGTCCCACACATGACGAAGCTCGCCCCACGCTCGATCCGGCCGGTGAGACTCGACCTTGACGCCGTGGTTCGGATCCCGGGCTCGAAGAGCATCACGAACAGGGCGCTCCTGCTGGCCGCCCTCGCGGGTGGGCGCTCGAGCCTCGAGGGGGTCCTCGACGCCGACGACACGCGCGCGTTCGCCGGCGCGCTGCGCTGCCTCGGGTTCCAGGCGGCGGGTACGCTTCTCGACGACGCACCAAAGGAAGACGGCGGGGCGAGGCGGCTCGACGTGGACGGCGCCGCCGGTCGCATCCCCGCCCGCGAGGCCGCAGTCTGGTGCGCAGACGCCGGCACGGCCGCGCGGTTCCTGGTCGCGGCCTGCGCGGCCGGGCGCGGCCGCTACGCGTTCGACGCCTCGGCGCAGCTGCGCCGGCGGCCGATGGGGCCGCTCCTCGACGCGCTCCGCGCGCAAGGAGCGGCCTTCGAGCCGGCCGCCGCGCGCGCGCTCCCCTTCACCGTCGTCGCGGACGGCCTTGCGGGCGGCCGCCTGGAGCTGCCGGGCAGTGTCTCGAGCCAGTTCGTCTCGGCGTTGCTCCTCGCCGCGCCGCTGGCGCGCGTCCCGCTCACCCTCGCCGTGCAGGGCCTGGTCAGCCGGCCGTACGTCGACATGACGCTGGCGATGATGCGCCAGTTCGGCGTGGCGCCGGAGCGGGACGGGTACTCGTCCTTCCGCGTCGTACCGTCCGGGTACGTCGCGCAGCGATACGTCGTCGAACCCGACGCCTCCACCGCCTCGTACTTCTTCGGCGCCGCGGCGGTCGGGCCGGGTCGCGTGACCGTGCCCGGCCTCCGCCGCCGCGGCGGCCTCCAGGGCGACGTCGGCTTCCTCGACGTCCTCGAAGCCATGGGCTGTCGCATCACCGACGGCGCCGGGGGCATCACCGTCGAGGGTCCCGCGACCTCGCTCGCGGGGCTCACGGTCGACATGGCCGACATCCCGGACACGTTCATGACACTGGCGGCGATCGCGCCGTTCGCCGCCGGGCCGGTCACCGTCACCGGCATCGGTAACGTCCGCCTCAAGGAGTCGGACCGCATCGCCGCCGTCGAGGAAGGCCTGCGCCGTGTCGGCGTGCGCTGTGCCTCGGGTCCCGACCATCTGCGCGTGTTCCCCGGCGCGACGCACGGGGGTGTCATCGACCCGCACGGCGACCACCGCATCGCGATGAGCTTCAGCGTGCTCGGACTGCGCACGCCCGGGGTCGTCATCGAGGATCCCGGGTGCGTCCGCAAGACCTGCCCGGGCTTCTTCACACTCTGGGAGCAGATCGAGGCGGAGCCCTGACCGTGGCACGTCCGCAGGTGGACGCCGGCGCGACGGCAGGCGGGCTGTGGCGCCGGACTCCCCGGCGGGGTACGCTGAGGCGCTGACACGGTTGAGGGAGGGAAGGCATGACTGACGAGGCGAAGCCGCCCAAGAAGCAGCCGGCCGGCTCCTCGAAGCGACCGCGCAGACCGGCGAACGCCGGGGGCAAGCCGGGAGCGAAGAAGCCGGCGGCGGGCAGGACCGCCGCGAAGAAGCCCGCCGCCGGGACGTCGTCTGTCCCTGTATCTTCGACGCGCAAGGTCGCGGCGAAGACGACGGCCGCGAGCAAGGCCGCCGCCACCGAGCCCGCGCCTCCCGACGCCGCCGTCACGCAGCCCCTCCCGGCGGACGAGGCACGGGCCGCCACAACGGCGCTCCTGGCCGACGCCGCCACTGCGACGCTCCCGGCCGACTCCGCCGCTCCAACGACGAGCGGCAGCGACCAGCCGACACAGGTGGACCCCGGACCCGACGAGTCCGCCACGCACGTCGCGGGTGGAGCGGCACCGCCGTTCGCGCCGGTCCCCCAGGCCGTCGACCCTTCGGGCGGAGGCGACCGGGGTGTCACGGTCTGGCTGATCGTCGTTCTCGCGCTCGCCGCCGCGCTCGCCATCGTGCTGGTGTGGGCGTACGTTCTGCGCGATACCGGCGAGCAGTTCGTGGGCACGTGGGCGCCCGCCGACGGAGACGGCGGCGGGCTCGTCGTCAGCCTGCGCGACGGCGACTTCACCGTGGCCGTGTTCGACACCGACCTGGAGCCCTCGGGTACGTACCCGGCCGTTCGCGACGGCGACGATCTCACCTTCCGCTTCACCGACACGCAGAGCGGCCGCGGCCTGATGAAGGCCCGCCTGACCCACGTCGACGAGCGCGACGTCCTCGTCATGCGTCTGACCTGGGCCGGCACCCAGGGGGCGTCGCAGGAGTACATGCGCGTCGACGCCCTTCGGGCTGAGACGCCGCCTCCCGCGCCGGCTCCAGCCGTGACGACCATGCCCACGGCAAGCCCGTCGGCGTCTCCGTCTGGGTCTCCGGTGCCCCTCCCCTCGCCCACCGCCAGCGACACGACACAGTCCGACCAGCAGGTCGTGGACGGGATCGTCGCGATCCAGGTGGGAGTGCTCAACTGGTCGATGGCCCACGGCGACATGTTCCCCGCCCCGGTGGACGTCGCGCAGGACGGGGCGGTCGGTGAGCTGGTGTCCCCATGGCCGAGGAACCCGTTCTCTGGCCAGCCGATGGCGACAGGCACGGAGCCGGGCGACTACACCTACGAGCAGCTGAACGGGGGACGGGGGTACAAGCTGGTCGGCCACCTCGCCGGCGGCCTGACCTTCACAGTGCCCTGAGGCCCGACATGACCTACCTGACGTGATGCGGGCGATCCGCGTCAGCGCCTTCGGTCCGCCCGACGTCCTCGTGCCCGTGGACGTCCCCGTCCCCGTGCCGGGAGCGGACGAAGTGCTCGTCCGCGTCGAAGCGGCCGGCGTGAACCCGGTCGACACGTACATCAGGGCCGGTTCCTACAGCGAAGCGCCCGCGCTCCCGTACACGCCGGGCGCCGACGCCGCGGGCGTCGTCGAGCTTGTCGGGCCGGGCGTCACCCAAGGGCTCGAGGAAGGACGGCGCGTCTACACGGCGGGTTCGCGCACCGGGACCTACGCCGAGCTCGTCGTCTGTGCCGAGGACCAGGTGCATCCTCTGCCCTACGGCGTGAGCGCCGCCCAAGGCGCCGCGCTCGGCACGCCGTACGCGACGGCCCACCGCGCGCTGTTCCAGCGCGGCCGGGCCGTCGCCGGCGAGACCGTGCTCGTCCACGGCGCCAGCGGCGGCGTCGGCATCGCCGCCGTCCAGTGGGCCCTCGCCGCCGGGCTCACGGTCATCGGCACCGCGGGGAGCGCCGAAGGACGGGCACTGGTCGCCGCCCAGGGCGATGTCCACGTCCTCGACCACCGCGCCGCCGGGCATCTCGCCGTGGCGACCGACATCACCGAGGGACGCGGGATCGACCTGGTCGTCGAGCTACTCGCGAACGCCAATCTCGGCGCCGACCTGCCGGCGCTCGCCATGGGGGGTCGTGTCGTCGTCGTCGGCAGCCGGGGGACGGTCGCCGTCGACCCGCGCGACCTCATGAACAGGGAGGCCGAGATCAGAGGCATGCGCCTGCCGAACGCCTCGCCGGCCGACCTGGCGGCCGCCCATGCGGCGATCGGCGTCGGGCTGGCCGAAGGCCGCCTGCGGCCCGTCGTCGGCCGCGAGCTCCCGCTCGCGGAGGCCGCGCGCGCCCACCGCGAGGTCATCACAGGACCGGCGGCGGGAAAGATCGTCCTCGTGCCCTGAGGTCACGCCCCTCGCGGCGCGAAGAGGTAGTGCGACACGCCCCACTGCGCCCCGCTGTCGAAGGCGAACGTCTCCGCGCAGGCGATGAAGAAGAGGCGCCAGGCGGCCCACCAGCGTTGTGCCCGGTGCTCCCCGTAGGTGGCTGCGAGGATGGGCCGTACCTCTGCCCTCTGCGCATCGAAGCGCGTGAGCCAGGCCTCGAGGGTGCGTGCGTAGTGCGTGCCGTCCACGAGCCAGCGTTCCGCCACCTCGAGGTCGTCCTGGAACTCGAGGAAGAGGTCGTGCCCAGGCATGGTTCCGCCACTGAAGAACGTGCGCCCCATCCAGTCGGAGTCGTCGCCGCTGAACTCGTAGGCGAAGCGGCGGTTGCTGAAGACGTGCACGAACGCGCGACCGTCCGGGGCGAGCCAGTCGCGCACGCGCCGGAACGCCTCGCCGTAGTTGCGGACGTGCTCGAGCATCTCGACGGAGACCACGCGGTCGAAGCGTCGCCCGGGGTCGAAGTCGTTGACGTCGCCGACCTGGTGGACGACGCCGGCGAGCCCGCTGGCCGCCGCGGCGGCGGTCACGTGCTCGCCCTGGGTGCGCGAGTTCGACACGGCCAGCACGCGGCAAGCCGGGAAGTGCTCGGCGACGTAGAGTGCGAGCGAGCCCCAGCCGCACCCGAGGTCGAGCACGTCCATGCCGTCGGCGATGCCGGCGCGCGCGCACGTGAGGGCGAGCATGGCCTCCTCGGCGGCGCCGATGTCCGCGACACCGTCGGGCCAGAGACACGCGGAGTACTTGAGGCGCGGCCCGAGAAAGGTGGCGAAGAAGCGTGTCGGAAGCTCGTAGTGCTGCTCGTTCGCACGGTCGGTGTGCAGGGCGATGGGCTGGAGGCGGAGGCGGGCGGCGGCGCGCCGGACCTGTGCCGCCGAATCGCCGCCCGCCTCGGCCTCCAGCCGGTCCAGCAGCCGCGCGAGCCGGGCCCGCACCGCGCGTCTGAGCAGCCCGTCGGGGACGACGCCTCTGTCGAGGATGGGCTCGTACCACATGGTGCCTAGTGTGCCTCGCCCGCCGGGTCTGCGCCATCCGCCGCACCCCTCGACTCCACAGTGTCGCCGGCCCTCGATCGGGCGAGGGATGTAGGATGCGCTCGGGCATCCCGAAGCGCCACCGAGGAGGGCACCGTGACCGACTACCGTTCCCGAAGCCTCTGGCTCGACGGCGTGCCGGGTGATCTCGCGCCGCGCCCGGGCCTCCCCGGCCCGGTGGACGTCGACGTCGCCGTCGTCGGCGCCGGCCTCACGGGGCTCTGGACCGCCTACTACCTCAAGAAGGCCGACCCGCACCTGCGCATCGCGGTGCTCGAACGCGAGATCGCCGGGTTCGGTGCGTCGGGCCGCAACGGCGGGTGGTGCTCGTCGTTCTTCGCCGGCTCTCGCGAGCGCACTGCGAAGTGGCACGGGCGGGCCGCCGCGATCGCCATGCAGCGCGCGATGTTCGACACGGTCGACGAGGTGGGGGGCGCCGTCGATGCCGAAGGTATCGACGCGCGCTTCCACAAGGGCGGCGCGTTCGTGCAGGCCTCCACCGCGCCGCAGCTGCTGCGCGCTCAGGAGGAGATCGAGTACGAGCGCTCCTGGGGCTTCGGCGAGGAGGACTACCGGCTGCTGGGCGCCGAGGAGGCCCGGTCGCGCATCGCCGCGACGGGCAGCCTCGGCGCCTCCTTCACGCCGCACTCCGCCTGCGTCGACCCGGCCCGACTGGCGCGCGGCCTTGCCGACGTCGTCGAGAAGCTGGGCGTGCCCATCTACGAGCGCACGCCCGCCCTGCGCCTGGCCGCGGGCCGGGTCGACACGCCGGCCGGCGCCGTGACCGCCGAGGTCGTCGTCAGGGCGACCGAGGGCTACACAGCGGAGCTGCCCGGTTTCGAACGCGCGCTCCTGCCCCTGTACTCGCTGATGATCGCGACGGAACCGTTGCCCGCCCCGGTCTGGGACGCCATCGGCTGGCGCGAGCACGAGACCTTCAACGACGAGCGCTTCCTCATCATCTACGCCATGCGGACCGACGACGACCGGCTGGCCATCGGCGGCCGCGGCGCACCCTACCACTGGGGCTCGCGGGTGAGCGACGACTTCGTCCGGGAGCCGCGCGCCTTCGAGGCGCTCACGGGCGTCGTCCGCCAGCTGTTCCCGCAGATGGGCGACGTCAAGGCCACCCACACGTGGGGCGGCCCGATAGCCATCCCGCGTGACTGGTACAGCTCCGTCGGCTTCGACCGGGCGTCCGGAAGAGCCTGGGCCGGAGGCTATGTCGGCGACGGCGTCTCGACCACCAACCTCGCCGGGCGTACGCTGCGCGACCTCATTCTCGGACACCAGACCGAGATCACGGCGCTGCCGTGGGTGAACCATCGCTCGCCGCTCTGGGAGCCCGAACCGCTACGCTGGCTCGCCGTCAACGCCGCGATGAAGGCGATGGCAAGCGCCGACAGCTACGAAGAGCGTACCGGGCGGCCCTCCAGGCGGGCGACGATGGTCAAGAGACTCATCGGCGCCTGACGATGTGTTGCCTGCGCCGGAGACACCCCCGGGGTTTGACGGCGCGGCGCCGAACGGTACAAGGTCACGAGGATCGAGGAGGATGATGGCGACGACGCGCACCATGCGGCTGACCACACGAGACTGGACCGGCGACGGGATCATCACCGTCGTCGCCGGTCTGCTCGTCGCCGTCGCCGTCCTGCTGCCGTGGGCGAACGAGCGCGTCCTCGGCCGTCGCGTGAGCTACGCGCTGACCAAGCCCGACGACATCAACGGCGCGCTGGGCACGCCCTGGGGCTCGCCCATGCTTGCCGTCGCCGCCATCATCGTGGCGCTCGGGGTCGTGATGATCGTCGCCGGCCCGCAC
The DNA here is from genome assembly GCA_002347645.1 of Thermoleophilia bacterium UBA2241. Classification (GTDB taxonomy): domain Bacteria; phylum Actinomycetota; class Thermoleophilia; order UBA2241; family UBA2241; genus UBA2241. Next base: position 14,086 of record DDYF01000058.1, read on the forward strand.
CGGCTGGCGCTCCTCTCCGGCCCGGCCGTCGCCCTGTCCGGGATCGCGGTCTGCATGCTCGCGCTCACCGCGGCCCGGCACGCGCTCTCCTGGGAGTACGCCGCAGGATCCGGGCTCATGCTGGCCCTCCTGGTCGGCATCCTGCTGGTGCCGATCGGCGTCGCCTCCGCGATGGTCGGGTTCATGCTGCGCCGGCGAGCCGGCGCGACCGACGTCCCCGCCACCGAAACGCCCGCGGCCTGACGGGCGTCGTCCCTCAGGCCAGACGCTCCGCCTCCCGGTCCGCCGCCGCGACGATCGCGTCGAGCTCCGCCTGCACGTCGCTGCCCAGCGGTTCGGGCCGATGCTCGCGCGCGAGGCGGCGGAACTCGGCGAGGGCGGCGGCGCGGGCCGGTTCCAGACCGGCCGCCGCGCCGCCCCCACGCGCCTCTTCCGCCCGGCGCGCCTCCTCCGCCGCTTCCCGTCCGACGCGGGTCAGCCACAGCGGCAGACGGTGGTCCCTCAGGTGCGTTCGCGTGTGCTTCTGGCCCATGAAGTGGCCGCGCGGCCCGACCTCGCGGATGACGTCGAGGGCGAGGTCCTCCTCCCTGAACGCCGCGACACCGACCATCGCCGCCGCGTGGCGCATCGCCTCGCAATCGCGGATCACCTTGTCCGGGTGCAGGACGGTCGAGCCGGCCTCCAAGCCGATCGAGCCGCAGATCTCCGCGCCGTACAGCGGGACGGTCACCGCCCCGATGCCTGTCTTGACCCCCGACTGCCATCCCGGGCCGGGCGCGTCGCTGCTGAACGAGCCGCCACCGAGGCTCGGGACGCCCCAGGCGTGCGCCAACTGGACGGCGATGCGCTCCGACGGGCTCGCGAGCTCGCACAGGTAGCCTCCGGTCAGCGGGTCCATGAGCGAGACGAAGAACGAGTGGAACACGGCGGCACCGGGGACGGCGAGCTGGACAAGCGTCATGCCGCTGACGACCTCGGCGTCGGCGACGACGATCGCGCCCAGCTCGGTGGCCGGCGCCGTCGAGCCCATCGTCGGCATCGCCATGAAGCTGAGCGGGATGCCGGCCTCGGCGTAGGCCAGCGCACACTCGAGCCCATGCGCATCGTGGGCCAGCGGCGAGATCGTGCAGACGTTGCCGCAGATGGGTGGCCGGCGGCGACGCTCGGCGTCGCCGCCGGCCACCACCGTCGCCATGTCCACGACGTACTTCGCGAGCTGGGGGTAGACCGTCGTCGCCCCGCGCACGTGCTTGCGCGTGTTGCTCAGGCCCGCGTGGCACTCGTGGAGCGGCGCCGTGCGCCCGTGGTCCTGGGCGCTGACCGGCGGCCAGAAGAAGGCGAGCGGCGGCAGGGCGTCGCAGACGCGCGCCATGAGCTCGACGTCGGCCTTGCGCGAGGAGCGGACCTCCCCCGTGTCCGGGTCGGCGACCTTCGTCCCCACGCCTTCGGTGCAGAGGTAGCAGCGGCTCCCGTCGAGCACGAGGTCGAGCCGCTCTTCGCGCCCCGCGAGGACGAACGAGCGCGGGGCGCTCGCCATGGCATCCGTGACGACGTCGGGCGGGATGCGCACGACGTCGTCATCGCCGACCCGCGCGCCGTAGCCGGCGAGGATCTCTCGCGCGCGCGCCGAAGGCACGTGCACGCCCACCTCCTCGAGGACCGTCAGCGTGCCCTCGCGCAGACGCGCGATCTGGGCCTCGCTGAGCGGGTCCTGTCCCGGGCGCGCCGGGAAGCTCACGATGTCGGGCGTGGGGCTGCTCATGCGTCCCTCCGTTCTCAGGCGCCGCCGCGCAGGCGCCCCTCATAGTCCTCCGCCGTGAGGGCGGGCGCCAGGCGCCGTGCCTCCGCCGCGGCGGCGGCCGCGGCCTCTTCGTCGCCGGCCGCCGCGGCGGCCATACCAAGCCAGTACCAAGCGTCCGCCACCTTGTCGGGGTACGCCTCCAGGCCGGCGCGCAGCGCTCCTCCGTGCGTCTCGTCGAGCTCGCCTCGCGCTGCCATCACCGCCCCGTAGCCCCAGACCGCCTGGAGCACGGGATGGTGCGGGTTGTGCTCCAGGCCCACCTTGATCTGGGCCAGCGCCGCGGCGGCGTCGCCCTCACTCAACGCCAGCTTGGCGAGGTCGACGCGCGGCGCCGGGTCGGTCTCGTCCAGCTCGAGGGCGCGTCCAAGGGCGGACCGGCCTATCGCCCGCGTCGCCATGTCGCCCGTCTCGACCGACGCCTGCAGCGCCTGCTTGCCATACACCACCCAGAAGCGGGGGACGAAGGCAGCGCGCTCCGCGGCGGCCCCTGCCGCCAGCAGATCGCGCTCGTCGACCGCGACCCGGTAGGCGGCGTCGGCCCTCCACACCTGCGCGCCGAGGTAGACGGCCGCGCCCGTCGCTGCGAGCACCGTCACCAGTACGACCGCCCAAGCGGCAGTCGCGGCGCCGCGCGGCGCCGCCGCGTCGCCAGGCGGGCAGAGCAGGGCGACGGCGGCGAACAGCGGCAGCGCTACCGCCGGCTCCGTCGGGCTCACGAGCGAGAAGGCGAGGGCCGCGAGGCAGTACGCCCCCGCAGCGGTGAGGGGCGGCCCGCGCCCGACGCAGCCGTCAGGCGCGCGCCCGTCCGACGGAGCATCAGCGAGCCGTTCCGCGCGCGCCCGGCCTGTGGACGTCACGGCGACCGCCGCCAGAAGGAAGCAGGCCAAGGCGAGGCCGACGATCCCCGAACCTGCCGCGAAGAGAAAGGCGATACCGTGAGGGTCGGTCACGGCGAGCAGCGGGTCCTCCTGCGCCACATCGGCAGGCACGAACCGGCGGAAGGCGACAACGTAGGCACCGGGTCCGTAGCCGGTGAGCGGCCGCTCGCGCACGCCATCGAGCGTCGCCCGCCAGTAGGCGACCCGCTCGGCGTCGACCTGGCCGGCGACGACGCCCTCCCTCTGCGCCTGGTTCTCCATGCGCTCGAAGAGGAAGCCGCCGAGCCCCCCGGACGAGTAGAGAACGGTGGCGAGCGCCGTGGCCGCCGCGGCGGCGGCGAGCCACGCGAGCGCCCTTCGCCGCCGCTGGACCGCCCACACCACGGCCAGCGTCAAGCCGCCGACGACGAGGCCGAGATAGGCGGCTCGGCTCACCGAGAGGACGACCGCGGTGAGCCCGGCCGCGCTCCCGGCCATCGCTGCCCAGCGCGTGGCGCGGCCGAGCGCACCCGGCGTCAGCGCGAGCGCCCCCAGCAGCACCGCCAGGAGGCCAAGGCCGCCCAGGCTCACGGGGTTGCCGGTCGTCCCCGGCATGCGACCCACGCTGAACGGCCCGCGCTCCCACCAGGCTTCGCCCCCAGCTGCTTGTACGAGCGCGACGACGGTCGCGAGGCCGACCGTCACGGCAGAGAGCCACACGAACGCGGCGCGCGCGGCGCGAAACGCGAGCGCGCGCCGCCCCACCACCAGCACGGCGCCCATCGCGATCCACCACACGGCGCCGCCGACGCGGTTGTACGCGCCGAACCAGGCGATGCCGACGACCGGCGAGGCCAGCGCGGCGACCACCTGCCACAAGCAGAAGGCGCCCGCGACCAGGTCGACGGCGTCGGGCCGCGGAAGACCCGACGGACCTCGCCCCACCAGCCAGGCCAGCAGGGCGAGGCCGACGATCGGATACAGGAGCGCGACGCGCGGCGCCCAGTGGGGTGCCGCGACCCCCGGGTCGTACGCGGCGGCGGCGATGAAGACGGCGAGGCCGAGCAGCACGCCCACGACGAGATCGGCGCGGCGCCTGACGGTGCGAGGGGCTCCGGTGCCGCGCCCCGGCCGCGCGGCGCGCGCCGCCGTCACAGCCCGGCCAGCTCCTTGAACCGCTCCACGCTGTTGATGCGGAGGTCGAGTAGGTCTGCGATGCGGAACTTCGCGTACATCGCGTTCGGCTCGCCCGGGTGGAGGTTCGAGTGGTCGATGATCCTCCCCAGACCCCTGTCGCCCCTCACCTGCTCCATCGCGTAGCTGTCGCTCAGGTCACGCACGCCGCAACCGAGCTTTCCCGCGACGTACTCCTTCGCTTCCTTCAGGCGCATGCCCCGCGACATCTGCATCCTCGCGACCAGGTCTCCGGCCGTGCGGATCCCGCCCATGCCCGCGGCAAGCGCGTGGGTGACGTCCATCCCTCTGGAGTCACCCGAACCGACCTACAACCCGTCACAGCGGAGGATCTCGACGCAGGCCTTGGCCGCTCGAGATGAAGCATCCTCGCCAGGGTAGCCGTTCACCGGCACACCGCACACGCCCTGCCCGACGTTGGGATGCACCGGGATGCGCGCGACCTCCATGCACGGCTTGATGACGGTGAGCGCGAAGGCGGAGTTCCAGGCGCAGCTCTTCGAGGCGCGGATGTTGACCGCCGGCCCGAAGATGGTCGCGCCGGCATCCTGCGCGACCTCGAGCTGCGCCTTCGGCCACATGCCGGCGAGGCGGCGTCCCTCCCACTCGAGCTCGCCGTGGATACCGATCACGAACTCGCCGGCCATGCCGAGCTCGATGCCCGCCTCCGGCCATTTCCCACGGACGTGCGTCACCGCACGCAGTGTGCTCAGGAGGTCGGCGTCGCCGGCGCCGCCGGTGGTGTCGAAGTCGATGCCGTCGGCGCCCGCCGCCATCATCCCGTCGCTGACGTAGACGAAGTCCCGCGTGGCGTGCTCCATCGCTTCGTCGATCGCCGCCTTGGCCTCGGCGATGCGGCCCTGCGGCAGAAGTTCGAACCAGTTGGCGACCGGTCCGTCCGGCTTCGAGTAGAAGGCCAGGTTGGGCTGCGCCCCGTACTGGACGGGCGCCGTGAGCATGAGCTGCGCGTTCTGCATGACCTGCTGCTGGAACGGCAGGATCGTCTTGATCGCCTTGTAGCTGTACTCGATGTGCCAGAGCTCGAGGATGTCCTGGCCCAGGCGCTGCTCGCTCTCGAGCAGGTCCTGGAGGTCGGTGCCCGTCATCTTGGAACCGCCGCCGTCGCAGCTCAGGACGACCTGGTCACCGATGTCGACGGCGGCGAAGGCCGCGGGCGACGCGTAGAGGTCGAGGAGGTGGTCGAGCTCGTCGGCGCCGAGCGGCGGGCACTTGGCCTTGCGGGCGCCTTCGGCCGTGCCCGCCTCGATGTCGGCGCGCAGCTCGCTGCGCGTCATGTCGACCCTGGACCCGTCGCCCATGCGGGTCGGGATCCTCGCCTCGGCCACGTCGTCACCCCCGCTCATCGGCCGCGGCCGCTCGCGTCCAGACGCGCGCGGCACGCGCTCGTGCGCCCGCCCCGAAGGCCCGTCGGCCCGACTGTATCAGTGCCGCTCGGGGCAAGGGGAGCTCGCGGCTCTCTACGGTCGCGTGATCTCGCGGCCGCCGGAGAGATGGCCCACGATGGTGTAGCTCGTCCCCGCGCCCTCGCTGTACGTGTAGTCGCCAGGCTCGTCGCCCTCCGCCATGGGCGCCTTCGTCCAGGGGTTCGCCGGCCACGGCTGCACGAACCCGCCGAGGACGTCCTGGGTCGCCGCCGGCGGCGCCGTGCCGTTGACGACGATGTACGCCTGGATACCGGTCTGGACGGCCAGGATTCCGGCCTTCGCCGACGTGTCCTTGGCCACGTCGATCTGGGTCGTGGGCGTGGCGATCTCCTCGTCGCCGCAGCCGCAGCCGGCGAAGCCGATTGCTGCGACGATCAGGAGGAGACAGAGGGCCGCCCAGCTCGTCGTACGTCGCATCCTCGCTCCTTCGCGTCGATCGTCGTCGTGATGCCTCGGCTTCCTGTATCCGCAGCCCTGGCGGCGTGGTCCAGTGCCCGCCGCCGGTCGCACCGGGTCGCCGGCGGCCCACGACGCGCGAGCCTGCGCGCGCCACCGGCAGCGACGGAACTTCAGAACGGCCTGATGTCTGCCGATTTGAGGAAAGAGAGAGAAGGACGAGGACAGGGGGCGAACGTGACGGCAGAACATCCAGCGGCCCGGTCGGGACCCCGCCGACCCTCCGGCATGCCGCTCGGGCTCCGTGCGAGCAATCCCACGCTCCTCTGCGCGCTCTGGATCGCCGTGATCGTGCTCGCCGTGGCAATCGACCTCGCGAAGTAACTCACGGCCGCCGGCGCGGCGCACCGCCGCCCTCACCCGAGCAGACCCTCGATGATCAGGTCGGTCGCCGCCTCTTCGTCGAGGCCGCGCGCCATGAGCGTCTGGAGTTGCCGGCTGTCGACGCTGCCGATCGCGGCCTCGTGCGTGATGTGCGCGCGCGGGTGGTTCACCTCGACGACGGGCACCGCCCTGGCGACCGCCGCGCCCTGCACGATCTCCTTGCAGTCGACGTGGCCGCGCGCGCCGGCCGCGTTGGCGGCCAGCGAGTTGTAGACGTCGGCCACCGCGTCGTCCTTGACCGCGATGTGGCTCTGCAGGACGGCGGTCGCCTCCTCCCCGTTCAGGCGCGCCACCTCGCGGATCGTGATCTTGTCGTGCCCGCGCCCCCAGATGCGGGCGATCATGTCGAGCAGGCTGTGCGCGTCGCAGTCGACATCGTACTCGAAGTCGATCTCCCCCGCCTGCCCTTTGATCAGCTCGAACTCGGTCTTGAAGCGCGCGCCCTCACCGACGTGGACCTTCGTCTTGGGCACGACGATCACGCCGCCCTCCTTGCCGTGGAGGTGGCGCTCGAAGTACTCGTAGGTCGCGCCCGGCGCGATGCGCACGACGGCGTCCATCTTGTGGGTGATCGCGACGGCGTTGGGGAAGGTGCAGTGCGCCTGCACCGAGGCGTACGAGTCCTCCTCCGCCTCGACGTCCATGACGATGTGCTGCAGACCCTCCTCGGGGAGCATCCCGAAGCAGAGGTGGACGGGCTTGGCGAGGCGCGTGCCCTTCCGAACGCGGATGTGCGCCTCGATGCCGTCGTCGATCTGGTCGACGTCGACGTCGAGCCCGGGGACGAGATGCGCGCCCACCACCTCGTTGCCGTGGATCTCGAGGTGGGCGATGTCGTCACCCTTGATGTGACCGCCGATCTCGCCCAGGCTGGCGAGCAGCTCGCGGGCCGTCTCGACCTGCTGCTGTGTGGGACTCACGCGAGGTCCCCCTTCAACTCGTCCTCATCGGGTTGGTTCGCGTGGTCGCACGGCATGCAGTGGTCGCCGAAGTAGTCGTCGATGCGGCCGACGGCGCCCTTGTCGAGGATGCTGCCGCAGCACATCAGGAAGGCGTGCTCCGCGTGTTTCAGGACCTCCTGGCTGTGGGTGATCATGATGACCGTGGCGCCACGATCCTTGAAGTCGGCGAGAGCGTCGAAGATGCGGTTGAGAGCCTCGACGTCGATCCCGGAATCGGGCTCGTCCATGAGGACGATGCGTGGCTCCATGGAGAGGATCGAGGCCAGCTCGACGCGCTTGCGCTCGCCGCCCGAGAGCGTGCGGTCGACGGCGCGCTTCAGATACCTGTCCGGGTCGAGCCCCACGCGCTCGAGCACGTGGCGCGCCGTTTCGGTGCTCTTGTCTTTCGCGCCGGCGAGGACGAAGCGGTCGACGCGCAAGCCCTCGAAGCGCGCCGGCTCCTGCCACGACAGCGTGATGCCGCGGCGCGCGCGTTCGTCGACCGTGAGGTCGTTGATGCGCTCGCCGTCGAGAAGGATGTCGCCCGTGATGTCGGTGTAGCCGGGCAGGCCCATGATGGTGTTGGCGAGCGTCGACTTGCCCGCGCCGTTCGGCCCGACGAGGGCGTGGATGTGGCCGTCCCAGAAGTCTACAGTGAGGTCGCTGAGGACCCGCTTGCCGCCCAGCGTCAGCGACACGTTCTTCAACTCAAGGACACCCATCGCTCCCTCGCTCGATCGGAGATGCTGATTCTACGCCAGCCATGCCGCGGCCGGCGACGGGTCACGACGGCGACGCGCCCGGCGCCGCACCCCGCCGCCGATGAGGCCGGAACCTTGACCCGCCGTCTCACGCGCGCCACACTCGCTCGCGAAAGGGAGCGAAAGGGGGACCTGTGCGCGGACGCCGTCGTCTTGTCGTGACAGCGCTGCTCGTGTGCTGCGTCGTCGCCGCCGGAGCGGCCGTTCTACCGGCCGCGGCGCCCGCGACATCACGCACGACGTTGCTGCGCGAGCGCCTGCTCCTGTTGCAGGGCTACCTCGAGCGCTACGCGAACACGCACTACAGCTACTACGCGCCGAAGGACGCGCTCCGCAAGGGTGGGACCGTCCCTGCGCCCGTCTGGCCGCGCAATCCGTGGACGGGCGCCGCGATGCGTCCCGGCGCAGGACGCGGCGACTACGCGTACACTCCGGCGCCCGATGGCCTCAGCTACCGCCTCGTCGGGTATTACCCCGGCGGCGCGATCGTGCTGCGCCGGGGCGTGCCCTCCACGCGCAAGATGCAGAACGACCACCGGACCCGCGAGCAGGTCGACTTCATCCGGCAGCTCGTGGAGCAGTGGGCGCGCTCGCACCGCGGGCGGTACCCGCCGGCCGCGGAAGTCGCCGTCGACGGGTCGGTCGGCGAGCAGGCCGGCTATCGCTACTGGCCGCACAACGTCTGGACGCACAAGTCGATCGCCCTGTCGCAGCGCTGGGGGGACTTCAGCTACAGGGTGAACGAGGCGCGAGACAGCTTCAGGCTCGTCGCGCACTTCTCGCGCGGCGGCACGGTCACGCTCGGCGGCTCGTCGGCCGCAAGCCCGTGGAGAGCGGCGCTGCTGGCGCTGCAGGACGAGATCGCCGCGCGCAACGGCGAGATCCTCGAGGGCTACGTGCGTGAATGGGCGGTCCTGCACGGCGGCGCGCTGCCGGCCGCCGAAGAGCTGGCGCCGGACGGCGCCGTGGCCGCGTCCCGCCAGGCCTGGCCCGTCGACCCGTTCAGCGACGGGCCGATGCGGCAGGGCGCCGGCCCGGGTCAGTTTGCGTACACGCCGGGCCCGGCGCCGCAGTACGCGATCACCGTGTACCTGAGCGCCGGCTACGTCACGCTCTCGGGCGAGGTGCCGCCCGCCCCCTGAGCGCACCGCATGACGCAGGCGGCGGGACGCCCCAAGGCGCCCCGCCGCCGCGCCGTCCGTTCAGTCCTCTACCGGCTCGAACATGTCCTTCTCGACCCCGCACTCCGGGCACACCCAGTCGTCGGGCAGGTCGTCGAAGGCGGTGCCGGGCTCGATACCGCCGTCGGGGTCTCCGACCTCGGGGTCGTAAATGTAGTCGCAGACGGTGCAGCGGTACTTCATCGGGATCCTCCTTGGCTGGGCTCCGGCGCCGTCGATTCCACCGCCGGCGCGAGCGTCGCGGCGGCTCGTGGCCATCGTCCCCGCGGCGCGACGATACTAACCACCGGCCCGCCCCGCGGGAGGCCGGCGAGGCGCCGTTCCGTCACCACGTCCCCCCAACTCTCTCCATCCGGGATGCCGTCGTCTGCTTGAGGACTCCGGCCGGACTTCGCTATCATCCGGCCGTGGAGCCGAAGCGGTCGAGTCCGGTGCCTCCGCGCTCCGGACGCTCGCAGCTCAGCGACCGCCGCTCGACACGCCGATGCCGTTCGACGCCTCCGGGCCGCCCCACAGGGCCCCGGTCGCGAGGGGGTGTGATAGCTGGCTGATCCAGTGGTCGGTTGTCGCACGCCCTGAGAGCAGACGAGCAGCCCGCCCCTCCATCGCGACCTCGACGTCCGTGGACGGACGCGCGGACCGCGCCCGGACCGCCCGTCGTCCCAGCACTTCCCGTCTCCTCACGGCGGCGAGAACCACGCCGTCCCATGGTCTCCTGACACAGGGGGAGTGATGAAAGAACTGGATCGCCTCGTCGCCGAGGTGGGGTCCGCGAGGATCAGTCGCCGTCAGTTCGTGCGGCGCGCGCTGGCGCTCGGGCTGTCGGCCACGGCCGTCGGCTCCGTGCTGGCCGCCTGCGGCGGGGAGCAGGAGGGCGGCCAAGCCACGCCCACCGCCACGCTCGACGAGACCAAGCCCGAGAAGCTGATCCTCTTCAACTGGTCCGACTACATCCCGCTGTCGGTGTGCGAGGAGTTCACGACGCGCACCGGCATACCGGTGAGCGTCACCCACTACGACAACAACGAGGCCCTGCTCGCCAAGCTCAGGGCCGGCAGTCGCGGCTACGACCTCTGCTTCCCCGGCGACTACATGGTCTCGGTCTTGTTCAAGAGCGGCCTGCTCGAGCCGCTGCGCATGGACCTGATCCCGAACTTCCAGAACGTCGCCTCGGGCATGCAGAAGCCCAAGTTCGACCCCGAGGAGGACGGCAACAAGTACAGCGTGCCGTACCAGTGGGGGACAACGGGCATCGCCGTGCGTACGGACCTGTACGCGTCCGACGTGACCAGCTGGAGCGCCCTCTGGGACCCGGCCAACGAGAACGACATCCAGATGCTCGACGACGAGCGCGAGACCATGGGCGCCGCCCTCAAGCTCCTCGGCTACTCGCTCAACACGACCGACCAGGGCGAGCTGGACCAGGCCGTGGAGAAGCTGATCGAGCAGAAGCCGCTGGTCCGCGCGTACACCAACGCCAACGTCGCACGCCCGGTGTTGAGCGGTGTCCCGCTGGTGCACATCTTCGACGGCGACGCGCGCCGGGCGATGGACGAGCTCGGCGTCGACAAGGTCGCGTACGTCCTGCCCGCCGAGGGGTTCTCGATGTGGACGGACAACGTCTGCATCCCGGTCGAAGGCAACAGCGTGTACTGGGCGCACAAGTTCATCGACATGCTCTGCGAGCCCGAGATCGCGGCGGCGGTGACGAACTACACCCAGTACCTCTCGCCCATCCCCGACGCGACGCCCATGCTCGACGAGGTGCTGCAGGCTGCCACACCGCCGGAAGACGTCCTCGCGAGCGGCGAGGGCATCCTCGACCTCGGCGAGTTCAACCGGCAGTACGCCGAGGGCTGGCAGAAGGTCCGCGCTTCGTAAGACGGGGGGCGCGGGCGGGCGCCGCGTCGGCGCCCGCCCGCGCCCCCGTTGACACCGCGCTTGCGCCACGCCCGCGACTAGCGAGAGACTCCGCGCATGCCTGCTTCGCTCGAGCCCTCCGCCGTGCCGCTCGTCGCGGAGAAGGAGTGGTGGGTCCGTCCGGGCCTCGAACCGGTCGGCGGCCGCCTGCGTATCTGCGGCCGCGACGCCGAGGCCCTCGCCCGCGAGCACGGCACGCCAGTGTACGTCTACGACCTCACGCGCATCGAGGAGAACGCGCTCGCCGTACGGACAGCGCTGGCGCGCACGGGGCTGCCGTACCGGTTCCGGCTCGCGCTCAAGGCGCAGCGCGAGCCGCCGGTGCTCGCCCGCCTGCGCGCCATGGGCACCCCCGGCTCCCCCGACGCCGTCGGCCTCGATGTGTGCTCCCCCGGAGAAGTCCGGCACGCTCTCGCCAACGGCTTCTTGCCCCAGGAGATCAGCTACACCGGCACCAACGTCAGCGATCGCGACCTCGACGTCATCGTGCCGGCCGGCGTGCACGTCAACCTCGACCTGCTGACCCAGATCCGCCGGTACGGACGGCGGGCGCCGGGCACCTCGGTCGGCCTGCGCCTCAACCCCCGCGTCAGCGCCGTCCACGGGGACGGCGTGCCCGGCTACTACTCGGGCGCCAAGCCGACGAAGTTCGGAATCTACCCCGAGCAACTCGAGGAAGCCATCGCCACGGCGCGCGCCCACGGACTCACGATCGACACGGCCGCGTTCCATATCGCCCACCACCTCTTCGACGACGACCTGCCCGCCTTCGAGCGCGCCGTCGAGACGGTCGCCGCGATGACCGGCCGCCTGATCGACCTCGGCTGCCCGATCGCCGAGGTCAACGCCGGCGGCGGGCTCGGGACCGTGGTGCGCGAGGGGCAGCGACCGCTCGACCTCGACGCCTACGCGGGCATCCTGGCGCGCCACCTCGGGCCGCTCGGCGTCACGATCGCCTGCGAGCCCGGCGAGGCGGTCGCGCGCGACGCGGGCACGCTGCTGGCCGAGGTGGTGACGGTGGAGGACCGCAGTGTGGCCGGCGACGGGAGCGCCGTCTTCGCCGGCCTGGACTGCGGCTGGAACGTCATGAACGGCGTCTTCGTCTACAAGGATTTCGCGCAGCCGGTCATCTGCCGCGCCGCCGACGCGCCGCCGGCCGGCACCTGCACGGTCACCGGGCACATCAACGAGGGCCCTGATCTGTTCGTCGAGGACTTCCCGCTGCCCGAGGTAGGCGAGGGCGACATCATGGCGCTTCTGGGTGTCGGTGCCTACTGCCAGGCCAACTGGCACCTGCACTGCCTGCGGCCGTTCCCCGCGGTCGTCTGGCTCGACGACCGCCTCTGACGGCCACCCAACGGAGAAGGACCTGGTCCGCGTCTGCCGCTGCTGTAGCATGCGACTACAGCATGAGGAGGGGCGGATGAACGACGAGAAGCCCAGTGAGCCGAAGGTCGATAGCAGGCCGTTCGACGGGGGTCTCGGGCCGACGGCGCAGTCCGTCCAGGGGGTCCCGATCGGACGCCCCCAGCTCGACGCGAATCAGATCCACGGCGAGGACGCGCCGGGCTGGCAGGCGCCGCGTGAGGGTGTCGGCACTGGTGCGCTCATCGCACTGATCGCTGCCGCCGGAGTCGCGGTCCTCGTCGTGCTGACGGCCCTCGGCGTGTTCTTCTGAGCCCGCGCATCGACGATCTGCCGACGCGACGGACGGCGGCGCTTCACGTCGCCTGAGCCGGGCGGATGCGAGGTGACCGGAGTCGTCTTCAGCCGACCGGCGCGTCGACGGGGTACCCGCGCTCTTCCCAGTACCCGTCGATCTGCTCGTCGGTGACCTCGAGACGCTCGACCCACTTGACGCTCTTGTAGGCGAGCTGGTCGGGGACGACGAGGCGTAGCGGTCCGCCATGGTCACCCGGCAACGGTTCGCCGTTCAGCCGGTCCGCGAGCACCGTCCGCGGGTGGAGCACCAGGTCGAGCGGCAGACCGTCTCTGTAGACGCCGCCAGCCGCGTGGAACGTGACGTGCGTCGCCCCAGGCTTGAGACCCGCCATGTCGAGGAGGACGGCCGGCGCCACCCCTCCCCAGCGGACGTCCTGTACCGACCATCCCTCCACACAGTGGAAGTCGACGGTCTGGTCGAGGCGCTCCAGGGTCTGCAACGTGGCGACGTCGATCGTCAGCGGGGTCTCGACAAGCCGATCGACGGTCACGACCCAGCCTCGCGAGGGCGTCGCGGGCACCGTGCGCTCGACACTGCGCACGGGGAAGGAGCCGAACATGGTCTCGGGCGCCGTGACGACGCCCTTGACGCTCGCCCCGCCGCGGCGCAGGGCCTCGGCCACGCTGGCTACGGCGGCAGCCAGCGCCAGGGCGCCGGCCACGAACCAGCGGCGCGTGAAGCGAACGGCACCGGCCTGCCCGGATGCGCCGGACCTCGGCGAAGACGTCTTCTCAGGATCAGTGGGCATCTCGATCCGATTGTTCCCGCGCGCCAAACCTGCTCGGGGGGGCCGTCCCGCGGGACGCGGGAGTGGGGGACGCGAGGGCGGGGGGCGGATGGGCGAGGGGGCGGGGCGNNCGCCCCGCCCCCTCGCCCATCCGCGTCTACTGGTTCTCGAGCAGCTCGTCCTCGTTCACGTCGCGCACGATGCGGGCCGGCACGCCCATGAGGACCTTGCGCGGCGGCGCGTCCTTCGTCACCACCGCGCCGGCGGCGATGAACGCCTCTTCGCCTATCTCGATGCCGGGGCACAACACGGCTCCGCCGCCGACGCGCGCGCCGCGGCGGATCGTCGCACCCTTGATGAGCTCGTGGCGCTTCTCGGTGCGGCCCATGAAGTTGTCGTTGGTGGTCTGCACGCAGGGCGCGATGAAGCAGCGGTCCTCGATCGTCATGTACGCCGTGATGTAGACGCCCGTCTGGATCTTCGTGAGGTCGCCGATGGTGGTGTCGTTCTCGACCACGCTGCCGCGGCCGACGACGACGCGCTCGCCGAGCACGCAGCGCTCGCGCACCCCTGCGTAGTCGCCGAGGATGCAGCCCGGACCGAGCGTCGTGCCACGGTAGACGACGGCGCCGGTGCTGATGACGCACCCTGGGCCGAGCACGGCCGCGGCGAGCTCGCCGCGCTTCGCCGTGCTCGTCGGCGCGAGCGACGGGACTTTGCCGAGCACGGCGCCGTCCTGGATGAAGCAGCCGTCGCCGATCACGGTGTCGTCGAAGACGACGACGTTCGCTCCGAAGGCGACGTCGGCCCCGACGACGACGCCGTCGCCGAGCAGTAGGTTGACGCCCAGACCGGAGGGACGCAGGGCCATCTCAGAGCTCCGAGGTCTTCACCGGCCGGCCGCCCTCGCGCAGGCTGCGCTCCATCGCCTCGAGCACGCGCACCACGTTGAGCGCGTCGCGCCCGTCGCTGCGGGGCCGGCGGTCGTCGCGGACGCAGTCGACGAAGTGCTGGCACTCGACGCGCAGCGGCTCGTCGTTGCCGATGCGCGGAATGTGGATGTCGCCGAAGTGCAGGGTGACGAACTCGCCGTAGGATTCGAACTGGGTGCGCGTCGTCGTGGCGCCCTTGTCGTAGACGGTCACCTTGCGGTCCGCTTCCATGTCGTCGAAGACGACCATCTTCTTCTCGCCGACGACGGTGATCTTGCGCGACTTGTGCGGGTCTAGCCAGCTCACGTGCAGATGGCCGACCATCCCGCTCTTGTAGCGGATGTAGCCGAACACGACGTCCTCGACATCGTCTTGCAGGTAGCACTCGCCGCGCGCCGAGACCTCGACGGGCTCGTCGCCGGTGAGGTAGTTGATGACCGAGATGTCGTGCGGGCCCAGGCTCCAGAGGGCGTTCTCGTCCTTGCGCACCTTGCCGAGGTTCAGCCGGTTCGCATAGACGTAGAAGACACGGCCGAGCTCGCCGGCGTCGACGAGCTCCTTCATCTTGGCCACCGCCGGGTGGTACTCGAGGAGGTGGCCGACCATGAGCTTCAGGCCGCGCGTCTCGGCCGTCGCCATGAGGTCCTCGGCGTCGGCCGCCGTGAGCGCGATCGGCTTCTCGATGAAGGCGTGCTTGCCGGCCTCGAGGACGCGCTTGCCCAGCGGGTAGTGGGTCGGCACCGAGGTGGCGACGACGACCGCGTCGAGCGCGTCGTCGCCGAGCACGCGCTCGATGTCGCCGGTCACGACGGCGTTGGGATACGAAGCTCGCGCCCTGGCGAGGTTCGCCTCGTCGAGGTCGCAGCAATACGCGAGCTCGGCGTCGGGCAGCCGGTCGAAGTTGCGCGCGAGGTTCGGTCCCCAGTAGCCGAGGCCGACCACGCCGACGCGGACCTTGTCATTCACCGGCAGTCACCATCCTCCTCACAGCTTCCGGACGCGCTCTGCGACCCTGACGCCCGCGGTCGCGCACGGAGTCTCCACGGCGAGCCGGGACTGGCCCACGACGGCCGGTCGTTGGTCGTCGCGGGCGACGAAGTGAGCGCTGGGTGGACAACGCATTCTACTCCATCGCGAATGGGCGCCGGGCCGTCCGGCGGTACAATCGCCGCATGAGGGGGAGACCGAGACCGGACGTCGAGCATCTGCCCGACGACCTTGACCGCTTTCTGGGCGCCTTCTTCGACTGCCGCGACTGGCAGGCGGAGATCAAGTTCGACCCCGCGCAGGACCTGCTCTTCCTCGACGTCCGCCTGGAGTCGGGAAGGCTGTCGGACGACGACCGCTTCTTCTCCCTCGTCGAGCACTTCGCACGGGCCCAGCGCGCGGTCCTGCGCACCGCAGGCGGTCTCTCGTTTCGCTGCCGCCTGTTCGCGCCCAACGGCGCCGACCTCACGACGGTCCTCCACCAGCGCGGCGCGGCCTTTCTCGACGACCACGAACGAGGTGCCGCGATGCGCAAGCGCCTCGCCTGGCTCGGCTTCCGGCGCCGGCTGGTACGTAGCCTGGCGCCGATGGCCGTTCTGTGGGCGGGCACCCTGGCCCTGGTGACCGTCGTGATAGGACTGCCGCTGCCGGAGGCCGCCCTGCTCGCCGCCGGCGGCCTCGGCCTGCAGGTGCTGCTCAGGGCGACGCCCGCGCCGCGCCCGCGCTGAGCGGCGCGGCCGGCAGGACTGGCTGCGCTCGAAGCGAAGCTCTCGACATGACCGGCGAGGCCGACCAGCGCAACCCGATGCTCACAGCCCTCGAAGGGCTGGCCACGCTCGAAGCCGCCGAGTCGGTGGAAGGCGTCCTGCGCGCCGCGGTCGAGGCCGGCTGCGCCGGCACGGCGTCGCGGCGCGGCCTGGCCGGCCTCTCCGACGGCGAGGCGGTGACGGCGGCCGAGTGGTACGACGTCGCGCTGGGGTGGACGGGAGCGCCGCTGCGGTGGGACCTCGGCGAAGGCGCCCCCGGGAGAGTGTGCCTGTCCGGCACGCCCCTGGCGTGCAACGACCTCCCTGGGGCGATCGACTGCCTGCCCGAGACGACCGGCGCCCTCGGCTTGAAACGCTTCGCCTGCGTCCCCATACCCGGCGACACGGAGTGCCTGGGCTTCCTCGAGGTCGGCGACCGCGCGGGTGACTACACGGCCGGCGAGATCCGCTGCCTGCGGGTGATCGCCGGCAGGGCTGCGCACCGGCTGCACACGCTCGCACACCGCGCCGAGGCGGAGGCCGAGCAGCGCCTCTGCTCCGAAGCCCTGCTCGGCGACCGCGGGCTCTTCCAGCTCGACCCGAACGGCGTCCTTGTCGAGACCGTCGCCCGCGCACGCGAGTTGAGCGGCGGCGACATCGCCGTCGTACGCCTTGAAGGGGGCGGCCGCCCAGGGACCGCAGACCTGAGCGACGAGGCACGGGTCGCGCTCGAGGAGGCGGCCGCGACGCGTGCGCCGGCCGTGAACGGCACCCGCGTCGCGGCCGTACCGCTCTTCGCCGGCGACCGCCTGCTCGCCGCGCTCGTGGTACGCGACAGCCCGGAGCGGCTCGCCGGCGAGCGCCTCGAGGCGCTCGCGGCCCTCGCCGCCCGCGCCGGCGTCGCCCTCGAGCACGCGACGCTCTACCAGACCCAGGCGGCGATCGCGCACCGCCTACAGGAGCGGCTCCTGCCCCTCGACCCGCCGGTCGTTCCCGGGCTCGACATCGCCGTCGCCTACCGTTCCGCGAGTCACGGCGCAGGCCGCGGCGGCGACTTCATCGACTTCTACAGCAAGACCGGCACTCACCTCGCCCTCGTGATCGGCGACGTGGCCGGCAAGGGCGTCGACGCGCTCGCCACGACCCTGCTCGTCAAGTACGCGCTGCGCACCGCGGTCAACGGCGGCTCCCTCTCCTGGCCGGCGCGCCCCGGACCCGCCCTGCAGGAACTACACAACGCACTGCTCGGCGAACTCGGCGGCGAGAGCTTTGTCACGGCGTTGTTCGCCCTCGTCGGCGTCCGCCGCCGCACCCTGCAGTTGGCCACCGCCGGTCACCCGGCGCCCTTCGTGGTCCGCGCCGGGGGCGTCGAGCGGCCACTGCTCCTCACGGCGCCCGCCCTCGGCATCGACCTCGACGCGGCCCTCACCCCTTACCCCACCGAGGTGCTCGCCCTCGCGCGAGGCGACTGCGTCGTGTTCTTCACGGACGGCATCGCCGAACTGCGCGACGCGCACGGCAGGTTCTTCGAGGACGCGATGCCCGCGGTCCTCGCCACGGCTCACGACACGCCGGCGGCAGAGGTCACCGCCCGGCTCCTCGAGAGCGCGGAGCGCTTCGCCACCCGGGCACCCGAAGACGACATCGCGGTGGTCTGCCTGCGCCTCACGCACGCCGGGGATGTCAAGGCAGGCCGGGGGCCGGCCGATACCGACGTGAGGGACTCCGACGACGATGGGGGAACAGGTGACACCTGACCGCGACAACAGCGCCTCGAGGGAGAACGCCATGCGGACGTCGCGCCGGCGCCGTCAGCAGGGGCTCATACGAGAAGCCTTGTACATCTTCCTCGCCATCGCCCTCGTGATGGCTGTGCTGCTTGACGGTCTCGCGGTGTTCACGGCGCAGCAGGGAGCGCGGGAAGACGCCTCCGAGGCCGGCAAGAAGGCCAAGGAGGAGTACGCGCAGAGCAGCAGCGTCGACCGCGCGAGCAAGGCGGCGGAGCAGCGGGCCCAGAGGAACGGCGGCGAGATGACCGACTTCTCGAGCTCGGCGGGGAGCGGGGCGGCGTCGCGGTCGTTCACCGTCACCGTCCGCCGCAGTGCCGACACGTACCTGTTCCGCTACCTCGAGTACATCCCGGGCCTGGACGACTGGGCCAAGGATATCTCCAACCCCACGATCACGCGGACCACGCTGTAGCCCGACGGCGCTCCCGGGTGCTCGGTGCCGCGGTGCGGCGCCCCCGAGCGCTCAGTGGGTGGTGCGCAACCCCTGACGGACGGCGTGACGACGCAGCCCCAGTTCGACGATCTCGTCCATCAGCGCGCGGTTGCTCACGCCCGTCGCCTCCCACAGGCGCGGAAAGGCGCTCATGGCGGTCATCCCGGGGATGGTGTTGATCTCGTTGACGAGAAAGCGGCCCGTGCTCCTCTCGAGGAAGAAGTCGCAGCGCGCATAGCCGGCGCAGTCGATCGCCGTGAAGGCGCGCACCGCCAGGTCGCGCACGGCGGCCACCTGCGCCGCCTCGAGGTCCGCCGGGATCGTGAACGCCATCAGCCCGACGGTGTACTTGGCTTCGTAGTCGTAGAACTCGTGCGCCGGCACGACTTCGCCGGGCACCGAAGCGCGCGGCCGCTCGTTGCCCAGCACGCTGCATTCGAACTCGCGCGCGCCCACCGACGCCTCCACGATCACCTTGCGGTCGTAGCGCGCGGCGAGCTCCAGCGCCGGGCCGAGCTCGCCGCGGTCGTGCGCCTTCGTCATGCCGACGCTCGACCCCAGATTGCAGGGCTTCACGAAGACCGGGTAGGCCAGCCGTTCCTCGACGGCGCCCACGGCGACCGTGCCGACGCGGCGGTCGTCGCGCAGGACGAGATACTCGACCTGGGGGAGCCCCGCCGCGGCGAAGACCGCCTTCATGAGCTCCTTGTCCATCCCCACGGCGCTCGCTGCCACCCCGGCTCCGGTGTAGGCGAGGCCGGCGCACTCCAACAGGCCCTGAATGGTGCCGTCCTCCCCGAAGGTGCCGTGCAGGATCGGGAAGGCGATGTCGGGCCGCAGCGACGCACCGGCGATGCGCAGTCCCGGGCCGGCCGGGTCGACGGCGAGGTCGACCTCATCGCAGGGCGTCGCGTCGAGGCCGTCGCGCAGCGCCACGTCCAGGTCGTGCGGGCGGAGCCAGCGACCCTCGCGGGAGAGGCCGACAGGGACGATCTCGTACTTTGAGGGGTCGAGCGCGCCGGCCACGAAGCGGGCCGACGCGAGGGAGATCTCGTGCTCCGCGGAGCGGCCGCCGAAGATCAGGGCCAGACTTAGCATCGCGGGCAAGCTTAGCGGCGGGGCTGCGACGAGTAAACTCGCCGCGCCTCAGCCGCCGTCCCGCTCCGGCGCGGGAGTCACGATGGTCGTGCGGACCATGTGGTCGAGCAGCGTGCCGAGTGCCTTCAACTCGGCCAGCGCGTCGCCCGGCGGGGGCGCCTCCCCCACGACGACCGCATCCTCGAGCACGTCGACGGCGGCCGCCAGCACCGTCTGCCACCCTTTGACCAGATCGAGGCGCGCGAAGCCGAGACCGAGACGGTAGGCGGCCTCGCGGGCGGCGTCTTCGTGCAGCCCTCGGTGGACACCCGGCAGCTCGTAGGCTTCGGCCTCGCTGAGCACGACGAGGTCGTCGATGAGCTTGCGCAGGAAGCGGTCGCCGACGGGGCTCGCCATCAACTCCCTGTAGTCGTCGCCGGCCGCGGCGGCGGCGAGCGCGTCGAGCCACCGCTGTCGGAACTGCTCGCGGTGGTCGCGGAGGAGGAACGGGAGCCGCTGCACTCTCCGTCACCCGCCTGCGCGGCGCGCGACGAGCGCCGCCGTCACGCCGGCCCCGACGCCGTTGTCGATGTTGACAACGACCAGGCCGGGACTGCAACTCTGCAGCATGCCGAGGAGCGCCGCCTCGCCTCGCCCGCCCATCCCGTACCCGGTCGAGGTGGGCAGGCCGATCACGGGCACGTCGACGAGACCGGCCACGACCGAGGGTAACGCACCCTCCATGCCGGCGGCGACCACGATCGCTGCCGCGCCTTCGGCGCTCATCTCCTCGAGCGGCCCGGCCAGACGGTGCAGCCCGGCGACGCCCACGTCGTAGGCGACGACCACGCGCACCCCCATCGCCCGGCACACCGCCGCCGCTTCCTCGGCGACGGCGACGTCACTGGTCCCGGCGGCGAGCACGCCGACCACGCCCTTCTCCGCGGGAGCCTCGGCGCCCGGCCGCCGCACCAACAGGACGCGGCTGCGTGCGTCGTACGTCGCGCCGGCGTGGCGACCGGTGACCGCCGCCGCCTGGTCGGAGGTGGCGCGGCTGCAGAACACCGCGTCGCTGTGCTCGAGGTAGCGTGTGACGATGGCAAGGAGCTGGTCGACGGACTTCGCCTCGGCGTAGACGATCTCGGGCGTCCCCGTGCGCGCCGCGCGGCTCACGTCGAGGCGGGCGAAGTCTCCGACGGCGACGTAGCCGAGGTGGCGCAGCGTAGCTGCGGCGTCGTCCACCGAGCGCCGCCCCGCAGCGACGTCGGCGAGCACCTCGTCCAGTTTCTCGTGCATGGTGCCGCATTTGGCGTCGGGCGGCGGTTTCCTGCCGCGGAGGCCCGCGTCGATCGCGCGCGGGTATACTCGCACCACACGTCCTCGGGCTCGTGGCCCGAGGACGTGGCGTCACCGCATCGAACTGGACGACCACATGCCGCCGAGCGAACGCCGCGTCTACCGCACGACCTCCACCCGCCGCAAGCTGGGCTACGTCGCCGTGGTCCTCGCCGTGCTCGTCCTCGGCGGCCTCGTGTACGAGCTGGTCGGCCTGCCGCGGGTGGCCGCCGTCTCCCCGTCACGCGGAAGCTACGTGAACGACGCGTCGCCGAGCATCGTGCTCCGCGTCCACGGCCTCGACGACCTTCAGGGCCTGCAGGTGACACTCGACGGGACCGACGTCACGGCCGACGCGGCGTGGGACGGCGATCAGCTGACCATCAGCGGCGTCGAGTTGCAGGACGGATCCCACGAGGTCGGCGTCCGCGCCGACAGCTCCAATCTGCTGCGCCGCCGCCTCGACGCGTCGGTGTCCTTCACCGTCGACACCGCGGCACCCGAGGTCGAGCTCGACCCCGCGTGCGCCGACGGGAAGCTTTCGATGACCCCTCCCGAGCTGGCCGGCGCGACCGAGCCGCTGGCACGAGTCGAGGTCACGGGCGGCGCGCGGCCGGCGGTGGCGTCTGCCGACGCCGCCGGCCGCTTCGTCGTTCATCCCGAGCTCGCCACCGGGCCCGCGACACTCGAGATCGTCGCTCGGGACGCCGCCGGCAACACGACGACGACGACCTTGCCCGTCTACGTCGACGCGACGCCACCCATGCTGGTGCTCGACGAGGTGCCGGGCGTCGTGCGCCGGGCCACCTTCACACTTCACGGGTCGGCGACCGACGACGACCGGCCGCCGAAGGTCGCGGCGCGCCTCGACAGCGAGTCGTACCCCGTCCGAGGGTCGTCCGCGGCCGCTCGCCTCCGCTTCGAGAAGCTCGCGCAGGGCAAGCACACCCTCGTCGTCACCGCGACCGACAAGGGCGGGAACGTCGTCAAGGAACGCAGGGCGTTCGTCGTCGACAGCACGGAGCGCCTCGGCGTCGCCGCGCTGTGGCCGGGCGCCCGCGGGCGCGACGTGCGCGACCTGCAGAAGCTTCTCGGGGAGCGCGGGCTGTACGAGGGCAAGGTCACCGGGCGCTTCGACGCGGCGACCGCCTCGGCAGTCAAGGCCTTCCAGGAGCGCTATTGGCTGCCCGTCGACGGTCTGGTCGAGGGTGCCACCATGACCGCGCTCGGCGGCCGCGTCGTCGTCGACCTTTCGGCCCTCACGCTGCGCTTCTATCGCGCCGGCGATCTGGTGAAGACGTTCCGCGTGGCCGCCGGCCAGAGCGCGTACCCGACCCCGACCGGCACGTACGCCGTCGTTCGCAAGATCATGAACCCGACGTGGTACCCGCCCGATTCCGACTGGGCCAAGGACGCGGAACCGATCCCCCCCGGCATAGAGAACCCGCTCGGGACGCGATGGATCGGGACGTCGGCGCCCGGCGTCGGCATCCACGGGACGCCCGACGACGGCTCGATCGGGACCCACGCCTCGCACGGCTGCCTCCGCATGCACATCGCCGACGTCGAGCAGCTCTACGACTGGGTCGAGCTCGGCATGACCGTCGTCATAGAGCCGTAGGCCGACGCCCGTGCCCCGCCTCTCCCCGGTGCGTGCCCGGCGTCGCCGGTGAGCGACGTCGCCGTCATCTTCGTCTCGTCCCTTGTCATCGCATGGTCGGGCGCCATGATGCCCGGTCCTATGCTCGCCGTGGTCGTCGCCGAGACGCCCCGACAGGGAGCGCGCGCCGGCCCCCTCGTGGTCCTTGGTCACGCCCTCCTGGAGCTCGCCCTGCTTGCCGCCTTGGTCGTCGGCCTCGGTTCGTTCCTCGAAGGGGAAGGCGTGCAGGCCGCCGTCTCGCTAGCCGGGGGCGTCATGCTCGTGGCGACGGGAGCGGCCATGGTCGTCGCCGTCGCCCGTGGCTCCGCGAAGCTCGAGTGGGATGCCGACGGCGACGGCGCCGGGCGCGTCAGGACGGTGCTCGGCGGCGTCGTCTCGAGCCTCGCGAACCCCTACTGGACGCTCTGGTGGGTGACGATCGGGCTGGGACTGCTGACCAAGGCCTACGCCGTCGGGGTCGCCGCGCTCGTGGCCTTCTACGTCGGGCACATCCTCGGCGACCTGACGTGGTACACGGCCGTCAGCGGGGCGATCTCGGCCGGCCGCCGCTGGATCGGCCAGCGGACCTACCGCGTGACGCTCGTGGTCGCGGCTTGCTTCCTGTTCGTGCTGGCCGCGTGGTTCCTCATCTCGGGCTTCCGCACGCTCATCGGCTGAGACGGTCCTACGCCGGGGACGCCGGTTGGGATCAGCCCGGCGCCGCGCGCCGTTCGAGCTCGTGGAGGGCGCGCGCGGTGTCCTCGTCGAGCCCCGGCGGGCGGTGCGTGGCGAGGATCTGCTCGACGCGCGCCCGCGCCTCCTCCACGGTGCTGAGCGCTCCTGCGGCCTGCCATGCCTCGAAGCTGTCGCGATTGCCGAAGTCGCGCAGCAACCACTCACCTCTGCGGATGTTGCGCCGCGTCGACGGCTCCCCCAGAAAGCTCCCGCCGGGTCCGACACGCGTGAGCACGTCGTCGAGCCACAGATCGTCGCGTACCGGGACGCCCGCGTGCGCCTGACGGGCGAGGCGGAACGCCTCGACGTCGATGATGAGCTGCTCGAAGCTGAGCATGATCGCCCCCCCGAGCAACCCAGGGCCGACCAATACGTCGGGCCAGCCCAAGGTGACCATCGCGCCGATGGAGGCCTTCTCGTAGGCGGCTTGGGGGCCAGGTTCGAAGGCGTCGGTCGACGACCCGGACGCCTCGACTGGCAGGCCGTAGAACCGCGCCATGGCGATCGCCGCCAGGCTGAGGGCGGCCTGCTCGATCGCCCCGGCGGCGTAGCGACCCGTCCGCGGGTCCATGGTCGCGAGCACCGGCGCGTAGATGAAGGGCGTGCCGGGCGCGGCCGCCTGCACCAGACAGAGCGTGCCGATGGTCTCGCAGTTGGCGGCCAGCACCGTCCCCAGGCGACTGCCCGGCGCGGTGGCGCCCATGAGCGGCATGGGCATGACGGCGACGGGGATGTCCCAGCCGCGCATCGCCAGCCACGTCCCCGTGTAGTCGGCCTCGATGATGAGCGGGGAGGTCGGCGTGATCAGGAAGGACACCGGGTGGCGACGCCGGACCTCGTCCTTGCCGAACACGATGTCGAGGACCTCGAGGACCAGCGGCGCCTGCGCGGGGTCGCCGAACGATTCCTGGACGTGACGGCCGAACGTCGCGAAGACGTCGCTGAGGTACGTGATGAGGCCGGCGTCCCCGGCGAACGCGTCCGGGTGCTCGCACAGCGACCAGAAGAGACCGACGTCGTCGAGCGCGTCCAGGACCGTGGTCGCCTCGAGCCAGTCTCCGCGGGTCGGCGCCCGGCGTTCGCCGGTGTGCCTGTCGAGCAGGGTCGTGGCGCCGCCGTCGGCGAGCAGCGTGAACTGGCCGGCGTTCAGCGGGAAGGAGAAGTCGTCACGGCGCCCGCCAAGCGTGAAGCGCTTGGGTGCTAAACGGATCGACTCCTCGACGAGCGTGGGCGGAAAGCGCACCATCCGGCTCGCGTCGTCGACCCGTGCGCCGGCGGCGGCCAAGACGCGCCGGCCCTCCTCGGTGTCGACGCGCATGCCGTGCTCGGCGAGCACCTTGAGCGTGCGCTGGTGGACCTGTGCCTGTTCCTCGGCGGTCAGGATCGCCAGCTCGGCCTGCACGGTGGCCTCCTCCCGGCATCGGCGCGAGGCGGCGCACGGTCGTGCGCGCCGCCGCTGTAGGGGGATTATCTCCGAGCGGCGGCCGCGCGGCCATGCGGCGAATCTCGGCGAACCTCTGCGCCGCAGACGTGCAAACCTGACGCCGCGAGTGCGCACGGCCGCCGTCCGTCGCCCGCCGGCACCGCCGCGACCGCCCCAAGGACCGCCGCCGGTGCGCGGTCGAGCCGGCGCAGCTCCGCACGGTCGCTCACGCCGAGCTTGCGCAGGAGGGCGCGGGCGTGAGAACGGACCGTCGACGGTTCCACCCCGAGCGCCGCAGCCATCCCGCGGTCGGTGGCGCCGGCCAGGATGAGCGCCAGCACATCCGTCTCGCGCGCCGTGAGACACGCGGCGGCCACGTGCGACGGCACGAGCGCCGCGATGAAGGCGGGACCGTCCCTGAGGGCGCGCAGCTCGAGTACCTGGGCGCAACACTCGTGCAGGGCGTGCACGGCGCCCGTGAGCGGCTGTGCGACGACGTACCCGACGACGACGCCGGCCGCGCCGGGCGAGACGGGGCAAGCTCCCAGCCCACCCAGATTCACGAAGACGACTCGCGCCGGGGAGATCCCGGGCTCGAACCCGAGGCGCCGCACGGCCTGCTCCGCCGCAAGGCGCAGTAACGGGTCGGGTTCGAGCAGGACGGCGGCAGGACGCGACGGGGTACCGGGTGCGGCGCGGAGCTCGGTGCCCGCGCGCGAGGCGCCGCAGCGCCTCGCGGCGTCGCGCTCTGAGACCCGGCCGGCGGCCCGCTGGTGCGGGCCGCCGGCCCCCCGGGAGGGATGGGGGTGGGGGGCGGATGAAGCGGTCGGGGAGGGGCCGTCACGCAGCGCGTCGAGAGCCTCGTCGGCGTCGAGGTGGACCACAGCGGAGCCTCCCTTGGCCAGGTGTCACCGGGTATCCTTCCGGCCGTCGCCGGGTGACCCTGACCTCCGGTGGGGCGCGGGAGCGCCGGCTCCGCTGGCGGTCGTGGCCAGACGACCATAGCCGACGCGAGCGCGCACGTCGTCGGCCCACGGGTGGAGAAGCGGCAGGCGGCCGCGTCGTCCCGGCGGGTGTGTCAAGCACCCGCGGGATGAACCGGCTGCCGGGATGCAGAGCGAGCCGCGCACGATATCCTAGTGTCGAACTCGCCAAGGAGGACGACCGTGGGCAACGCACTCATCGACCGACTCGCCGCGCTGCCGGCTGTGGGCACGGACTACCGTGGGTACGATCTCTCACGCGACGGCCGCGTCCTTGCCTTCCAGTGGTATCGCGACGGGAACTGGCAGGTCTTCCTCAAGGAGTTCCCCGACGGCGAGCCGCGTCGCGTCGGCGACTTCACCGACGCCTGCGCCTGCCCGCGCTTCTCGCGCGACGGCCGCTTCCTCTACTTCGCGCGCGACGACCGCGGATCGGAGTGCTTCGACATCTGGCGCCTCGACCTGGAGTCGGGCGCGTTCGAGAACCTCCTGCCCGAGACCCCGGACCTCTCCGTCCTGCCCGACTTCGACCTCTCGCCGGACGGCGAGCAGATCGGCCTCAGCGCCGAGAACGGCACCGGGTACCACGTCGCCGTCATGCCCGCCGAGGCCGACCCGGGGGCACGAAGCTTGCGCTTCCTCACCGCCGCCACCTCGATGGATTCCTCGCCGACGTGGTCGCCGGACGGCCGTTCGCTGGCCTTCGCCGCCGACACACGCGGCCAGGACTCCGCCGCGTTCGTCGTCGACGCGGCGGGCGGGGCCCCGCACGCCGTCGGCGGCAGCGACGCCTTCCTCGCCGGGCGCCCGCGATGGTCGCCGGACGGGCGCATGCTCGCCTTCGCCGGCGGCCCGTTCGACCACCCGGCGATCGGCATCTTCGACGTGGCCAGCGGCGCGATCTCCTGGGCGTGGCGCGGGGAGCGCGACGCCCACGGCCCCGTCTGGTCGCCCGACGGGACGTCGCTCGCCTTCCTCGTCGACCACGAGGCGGAGACCGCCCTGTTCTGGATCGACCTGACGACCGGCGACGTTCGCGAGGTCAGCGTGGGGCGAGGCAACCACTACCAGCCCGGGTTCCTGCCCGACAGCAAGGCGCTGCTCTGCGCCCTGAGCGCTCCCGACCATCCCGCCGATCTCTACCGGATCGACCTCGTCGACGGCAGCCGGACGCGCATCACACGGTCGGTGCCGGACGACCTGGCGACGTTCGCCTTCAAGAGCGGACACCACGTGCGGTTCACGAGCTGGGACCACCTCGCCCAGGTGCCAGGTCTGCTCGTCGAGCCGGACGAGCCGAACGGCGGCGGCGTGGTCATGGTCCACGGGGGACCGACGTGGCACCACTCCAACGAGTGGGACCCGCTGCGCCAGGCGCTCGTCGCCGCCGGCGTCACCGTGCTGCACCCGAACTACCGTGGCAGCGACGGGTACGGACGGCGCTGGCAGGTCGCCAACCGCTGGCTCATGGGACAGGGCGAAGCCCTCGACTGCGTCGCCGCGCACGACGAGCTGGTCCGTCGGGGCTGCGACCCGCACCGCATCGCGGTGACCGGTCGCAGCTGGGGCGGCTTCCTCACCATGGCGATGCTGACGCAGTTCCCGGACCTCTGGGCGTGCGGCGTCGCCGGCGTGCCCTTCTTCGACTTCATCGACGCCCAGCTCGACCCGGACATCCGCGAGGACCTGCGCTGGTGGGACCGCCAGAACACCGGCGACATCGAAAGGGACCGCGCCAAGCTCGAGTACTACTCGCCGATCAACCATCTCGACCGCGTCCAGGCGCCGCTCCTCATGCTCGGCGGCGCCCTCGACCCGCGCTGCCCTCCCAAGCAGATCGGCCAAGTGGCCGACGCGCTACGCGCCCGCGGCCTCGAGTGCGACTACGTCGTGTACCCCGACGAGGGGCATGAGATCAGCGGCATGGAGCATCGTATCGACTACGACCGGCGCACGGTCGACTTCATCCTGGCCCACGTCAGGGCGGCCGGCGCCTGACGGCGTGACGGGTGGCGGCGGCGGGCGCCCAGAGGCGCATCGCCGCCGCCGTTCCGATAGACTCAGCCCGTCCCCACAGCGTCTCCCGGGCAGGTGAGCCGATGAACGTCCGCGTCCATGTCACGCCCAAGAAGGGCATCCTCGACCCCCAGGGCGCCACAGTCGAGCGCGCCCTGCCCAACCTCGGCTTCGAGGGTGTCAGCGAGGTGCGCATCGGCAAGTTCATCGAGTTCCGGCTCGACCCGCAGGGGAAGACGGCCGAGCAGGCCAAGGCGGAGGTCGACGAGATGTGCCGCAAGCTGCTCGCCAACCCCATCATCGAGGACTTCACCTTCGCGATCGACGAGGGGTGAGGCGCGCCATGTCACCCGCCCACCGCCCCGTGCGTTTCGGCGTCGTCGTCTTTCCCGGCTCCAACTGCGACACCGACGCCCATCACGCGATCGGCACCTTCCCCGGCGCGGGCGCCCAGTTCTTGTGGCACAAGGACACCGACCTCGCGGGCGTCGACGCGGTCATCCTCCCCGGCGGCTTCAGCTACGGCGACTACCTGCGCTGCGGCGCCATCGCGCGGTTCAGCCCTATCATGCAGGCGGTGCGCGACTTCGCTGCGGACGGCGGGCTCGTCATCGGCATCTGCAACGGGTTCCAGACCCTTGTCGAGTCCGGCCTCCTGCCCGGCGGCCTGCTGCGGAACATGGGCCTCAAGTTCGTCTGCCGCTACGTGAACCTGCGCGTCGAGAACGCCGACACCCCCTTCACGAGCACCTGCGACGAGGGCGACCTCCTGCGTATCATCGTCAAGCACAACGAGGGCAACTATGCGGTCGATGCGGAGACGCTGGCGCGGATGAACGCCAACGGCCAGATCGTGCTGCGCTACGCGGACGCGAGCGGCGCGCTGACGGACGAGGCGAACCCGAACGGGGCCGTCGAGAACATCGCCGGCATCTGCAACGACACGTTCAACGTGTTCGGCATGATGCCGCACCCCGAGAACTCGGTGGAGGCGGCCATGGCCGGAGGCGCCGATGGCCGCCGTATCTTCCAGTCGATGATCGACACCGTCCTGCAGCGCGCGGAGGTGGCGTCATGAGCCCGCAGTACGTGAACCGACGCGCCGACGTCGACGCCGCGGTCAAGCTCGGCCTGACGGCCGAGGAGTACGCGCACATCTGCGAGATCCAGGGGGGGGAGCCGACGTACGTCGAGCTCGCCATCTACTCGCTCATGTGGAGCGAACACTGCAGCTACAAGCACTCGCGCCCGATCCTGGGGCGCTTCCCGACCAGCGGCCCGCGCGTCCTGCAGGGCCCCGGCGAGAACGCCGGCGTCATCGACATCGGCGACGGCTGGGCGATCGCGATGAAGGTCGAGAGCCACAACCACCCGTCGGCGGTCGAGCCCTTCCAGGGCGCGGCGACCGGCGTCGGCGGCATCGTGCGCGACATCTTCACCATGGGGGCGCGGCCGATCGTCTCGTGCGACTCGCTGCGCTTCGGCGAGCTCGACGAGCCGCGCCAGCGCTACCTGCTCGACGGCGTCGTCGGCGGCATCGCCCACTACGGCAACTGCCTCGGCATCCCCACCGTGTGCGGCGAGATCTACTTCGAGCCCAGCTACGAGGGCAACTGCCTCGTCAACGCCATGGCGGCCGGCATCCTGCGCACCGACCAGATCGTGCGCGCCAAGGCGGCGGGCGTCGGCAACCACGTCGTGCTCATCGGCAACAAGACCGGGCGCGACGGCATCGGCGGCGCCAGCGTGCTCGCCAGCCAGGAGTTCGACGAGACCCTCGAAGAGAAGCGCCCGTCGGTCCAGGTCGGCGACCCGTTCACCGAGAAGAAGCTCATCGAGGCCTGCCTCGTCCTGCTCCACGACCACCTGGTCGTGAGCATGCAGGACCTCGGCGCCGCCGGCCTCACCAGCTCTAGCTCCGAGATGGCGAGCAAGGGCATGGTCGGCCTCGACATCCACGCCGACCGCGTGCCCCTGCGCGAGGCCGACATGGAGCCCTGGGAGATCATGATCAGCGAGAGCCAGGAGCGCATGCTCAGCATCGTCGAGCCGGGCAAGCTCGACGCCGTGCGCGAGGTCTGCGACCGCTGGGACCTCGACTGCACGGTGATCGGCGAGGTCACCGACAGCAAGATGCTGCGCGTCTGGTGGCACGGCGAGATGGTCGGCGACATCCCGGCCCGCCGGCTCGCCGACGAGGCACCGGTCGTCCGCACCCCCTCCGTGAAGCCGGCGTACATCGCCGACGACCCGGTCGCGGTCGGCGACGCCGACTACCCAGCGGCGAAGGACCTCGGCGCGGCGCTGCTGGAGCTGCTCGCCGCGCCGAACATCGCCGACAAGCGCTGGGCCTGGGAGCAGTACGACTACATCGTCCAAGCGAACACCATGCAGATCCCGGGGGGTGACGCCGCCGTCCTGCGCGTCAAGGGAACGACGCGAGGCATCGCCTTCGCCAACGACTGCAACGGGCGCCACTGCTACCTCGACCCGTATCGCGGCGCCAAGGCGGCCGTGGCCGAGGCGGCCCGGAACCTGAGCTGTGCCGGCGCCCTCCCGGTCGCCGTCACCGACTGCCTCAACTTCGGCAACCCCGAGAAGGGCGAGATCTACTGGCAGTTCGAACAGGCCATCGAGGGCATCGCGGAGGCCTGCGAGGCGCTCGACACGCCGGTGGTGAGCGGCAACGTGAGCTTCTACAACGAGAGCTTCGGCAACGCGATCTACCCCACTCCGATGGTCGGCATGCTGGGCCTTTACGACGACGTCTCGGTGCACATCGACCACGGCTTCAAAGACGAGGGCGACCTCGTCCTCCTGCTTGGACCCGACGGCGCCTGGCTGGACGGCTCCGAGTTCCAGAAGGCGCGCTACGGCAAGGTGGAGGGCCGTGTGCCCGACGTCGACCTCGAGGCCGAGCGGCGCCTGCAGGCGGCGCTGCGCGCCGCCGTCGGGCGCCGCCTCCTCAAGAGCGCCCACGACTGTGCCGAGGGCGGCCTCGCCGTGGCGCTCGCCGAGTGCGCGATCGGCAGCGGCGTGAACGGTGGGGCGCGCTACGCCGACCCGGAGGCGCGTGCCCAAGGCGGCGCGGGCCGCTGGCGCGGCACCGACGTCGAGCTGCCCGAGGCGTTGCTCGCGGCGCCGGGACAGCCGCTTGGCGCCGCCGGGCGGCCCGACCTCGCCCTCTTCGGTGAGGCGCCGACCCGGGTGGTCGCGACCTGCGCGCCGGGCGACTTCGAGGCGCTCGAGGCGCTGCTCGGCGACATCCCGCACCGCAGGGTCGGCGTCGTGACCGGCGAGACGCTCCGGTGTACCATGAAGGGGAACGAGCTGATCTCAGTCACGGTGCGCGCGCTCCGCGACGCCTACGAGTCACTGCCCGGCCGACTTGCCTGAAGTGAGCCATCTCCGCGACGCCTGTGGCGTCTTCGGCGTCTTCGCCCCCGGGCACGACGTCGCCCGCATCGCTTACTTCGGCCTCTTCGCCCTCCAGCACCGCGGGCAGGAGAGCGCGGGCATCGCCGTCGCGGACGAGGGCCAGGTCACCGTCATCAAGGACCTGGGCCTGGTCTCCCAGGTGTTCAACGAGCGCATGCTCACCAGCCTCTCCGGCCAGCACGCCATCGGCCACGTGCGCTACTCGACGACGGGCTCGACCGGTTGGCACAACTCGCAGCCGCTCGTGCGCTCCCGCAACGGCGACGTGATCGCCCTCGGCCACAACGGCAACCTGGTGAACACGACGCAGCTTCGGGACGAGCTCTTGTCCCGCGGCGTCAAGTTCTCGGGCACGACCGACACCGAGGTGATCACCGCCCTCATCGCCCACGAAGCCCAGGGCGACCTGCTCGGCGCCGTGCGCACCGCGGTAGGGAAGATCCGCGGCGCCTTCTCGGCCACCGTCATGTCCGGGAAGGCGCTCGTCGGCTTCCGCGATCCCTACGGCGTAAGGCCTTTGGTCCTCGGGCGCTACGACGGCCATCCTGTCATCAGCAGCGAGACGGCGGGGCTCGACATCCTCGGGGCGCAGTTCGAGCGCGAGATCGCCCCCGGCGAGATCGTCATCGCCGACGCCGAGCACGGCCTGCGCAGCGTGCGCGTCGAACTCGAGGGCGCGCGCCCAGCCCTGTGCATCTTCGAGTTCATCTACTTCGCCCGACCCGACTCGACGATGGTAGGGCGCAACCTGCATCAGGCGCGCCAGGCCATGGGCCGACACCTCGCCCTCGAGGCGCCGGTCGAGGCCGACCTCGTCGTCCCCGTGCCCGACACCGGCATCCCCGCCGCGATCGGCTACTCGAGCGCGTCGGGCATCCCGTACACCGAGGGGCTCATCAAGAACCGCTACGTCCACCGCACGTTCATCCAGCCCGACGACGACCTGCGCAAGCGCGGCATCCACATGAAGCTCAACCCGCTGACCGCGGTGATCAAGGGCAAGCGTCTCGTCGTCGTCGACGACTCGATCGTGCGCGGCAACACGACGACCAAGCTCGTCGAGATGCTCTTCGGCGCCGGGGCGGCGGAGGTCCACCTGCGGATCAGTGCCCCGCCCATCAAGTGGCCCTGCTTCTACGGCATCGACATGGCCACTCGTGCCGAGCTCATCGCCGCGAACTTGAGCGTCGAGGACATCCGCCGCAAGGTCGGGGCCACCACCTTGCACTACCTCACGCTCGACGGTCTCCAGGCCAGCACCGGCCTGCCCGAGACGCAGTTCTGCCGCGCCTGTTTCACCGGCGACTACCCGATCGCGGTGCCGGAGGAGTACGCGATGTGCAAGATGCGCTTCGAGAAGGGCGCCGCCTGCGAACCTTGAAGGGGTCTCGCGGCGCCGGTCAAGTCCGCGCCGGCACCGCCCAGGATGATGCGCTCGGCCGTGTCGTCACCGCCCCCTCGCTGACGTCCTCCGGACCCGACCGCCTTCGCTCTCCGGGGTCCCACGCCACCGGCATCTGGTCGGTGTGCGTCCCTGCCCTGTCGCGAAGGCGCGAGATGTCGCGCAGACGCGGGGCTATCATGGCCACAGGCCTATGCCCCACGCGGCCGTCCCCGACCGGCCAGGAGGTCGAGACGTGACTGATGAAGCAGACGCGCCGACGACGCAGGCGACGGCGAGGGAGAGCGAGGAGCGACTGAGGCCCGAGGCGCGGGCGTCATACCTGACGGCGGAGGAGCGGGCGGCGCTGGGACGCGAGGCGCGCGCGACAGTGCGTCGCGCCGACCTCGCGTCGTACGAGCCGCCCGCCGGGCGCCGCGACCCCGTCGACATCCTCATCGAGCAGGGGGCGGCGCGCCAGCAGGACCTTCTGCCCATCCGTTACGGGCGTATGAGTCTGTCGCCCTTCGCCTTTCTGCGCGGCTCCGCCGCGGTGATGGCTGGCGACCTGGCGGCGTCGCCAGTCACGGGGCTGCGCGTGCAGGCCGTCGGCGACGCGCACCTGGCGAACTTCGGCATCTTCGCCACCCCGGAGCGCCGTCTCGTCTTCGACGTCAACGACTTCGACGAGACCCTGCCCGCGCCGTGGGAGTGGGACGTCAAGAGGCTGGCCGCCAGCGTCGTCGTGGCGGCGGAGGACGTCGGCGCCGGCCGGGCGGTCGCGGCTGCGGCCGCCCGTCGCGTTGCGCAGAGCTACCGCACGTCGATGCGTGGGTTTGCCGACGCCAGGACACTCGACGTCTGGTACGCGCACGTCGACATGGACGAGTGGATCAGGACGAAGGGGCGCCAAAGCCGTCTGGCTCAGAACGAGAAGATGCTGGCAAGGGCGCGTACCCGCACCAGCCTGCAGGTCGTCGGCAAGCTCACGGAGGAGGTCGACGGGGAGCTGCGCTTCAAGAACCTGGCGCCACTGGTGACACCCTTGCGCGACCTCTTCGCAGGCGCGGAAGCGGAGCGCGTTCGCGGCATGCTCAGGCGAGGCTTCGCCGGCTACCGCAAGAGCCTCGCCCCCGAACGCCGCCTCCTGCTCGACCGTTTCCGGGGCGTCGACATCGCGCGCAAGGTCGTCGGCGTCGGGAGCGTGGGCACGCGCTGCCTGATCAGCCTCTTCGTCGGCCGGGATCGGCACGATCCGCTCGTCCTCCAGCTCAAGGAGGCGACCACGTCGGTCCTCGAGCCGTACGCCGGCAAGAGCGCCTACCGCCACCACGGCGCCCGTGTCGTCCACGGGCAGCGCCTCGTGCAGGTGGCGAGCGACGTGTTCCTCGGCTGGTGCACGCTCGACCACGAGGACCAACACTACTACTGGCGTCAGCTCAAGGACATGAAGGCGTCCATCGAGATCGAGGCGCTCGATGCGAGGGGCTTCGACCGCTACGTGGAGGCCTGCGGCTGGTGCCTCGCCCGGGCACACGCCCGCTCCGGCGACCCCGTCGCCATCGCCGCATACCTGGGCGAGGGGGCCGGGTTCGACAAGGCCATCGCCGCCTTCGCGGCGGCCTATGCTGACCAGACCAAGGCGGACTGGGAGGCGCTCAAGGCGGCGATCGCCGACGGGCACCTGCAGGCCGTCGCGGGGGTGTAGCGGCAAGCGACGGGCGCGCGAGTCGTGTTGCGCCGGGAGATGGGGGCCGGCGAGCAGTGACGACATCCGTCGCGCGGCGGCGGACACGCCGTCCTAGCCCCGCTGTAGCGACGCCCTCCAGCCGGCGAGCACTGCGTGTACCTGCTCGGCACCGACCAGCGGACCTTCGGGCAACGGCAGATGTGACGGGAAGAGCAGGAACGGCCGCGCCTGCGAGCCACCCATGCCCCCGTGGAACGAGATCAACTCCTCGAAGGCGCACCCTTCGTCGGTCTCTGCGTCGTAGAAGCTGTTGACGAGGACGTCGGGGGCGTTCGCGAAGCCATCGGTGCGCAGGAGGTGGCGGACGGCCGTGGGCGGGAAGGGTGCCAGCGGGTCTTCGCCCTCGACACGGCCGTCCGCCAGGTAGCGCGCTCCGTGAGCGCCCAGCGCGACTGGGCCGTGCGCGGCGGAGCGCACGAGCACCCAGCCGATGTGAGGGTGTGCGCGCAGCGCCGGCAACAGACGCGGGTGACGCGCGTCGATCTCTTCCATCGTCAGCCGGCGGCGCTCTTCCATGAGGAAGATGAGACCGAGGTTCCCCGAGCCCAGAACGACGACCTGCTCACCGCCGACCTCGTCCTTGGCGGGCTTCTTCTGCTGAACGCCCGTCGCCTCGCGCACCGCCTTGCCCACGGCCGAGTCGTTCTCGTCGCCGCCCTCGAGCGGTGCGACCTCGGCGGCCTCGACGGACCGTTTCACAAGCTCGTCGAGGCCGTACCCGTTGCGCTGTCTGAACGTCGCGCCCTGCGTCTGCCCGTGGTCTGAGAGCACGACGATCTCGTACGGCCGCGCCGCATAGGCACAGGCGCGAACGATGCGGCCGATCTGCTGGTCGATCTTGCGCAGGACCTCCATGGTGTCGTGACGCTCGAGGCCCGAGTGATGGGCGACCTCGTCGTAGCCAGCGAAGCAGGCGTAGACAGCGGGTCGCCCCATCATCATGTCGCTGATCACGCTGTGGACGGTGAGGTCGCGCACGGCCACGGCGAGCCCCGCGCGGACGAAGGCGTAAGAGACGGACCGGCGCCCTCGCGGCCACACGTCGCGCCGCTTCGCCCGTCCGGCCGCGATGCGTTCGAGCACGATCTCGTAGATGAAGAGGACGAGCGTCTGCAACACGTTGTACCCGTTCGCGAGGTACGACCGATAGCCCGGGTTGGGGCCCTTCTCGGCCTCGATGCGGCTCACGGTGAGGATGACGTGGTCGGCCTCGCCCGAGAGCAGGTTCGCGCGGCTCGCGCCGCCGTCCGCCAGGAGGCCCATGCCGGTCGAGTGGCGACGCTCGAGCTCCGCGCAGTCGGCGGGCGCTGAGCAGGACACGACCTTGCCCGCCGCCTTCTCGACCCAGCGAAAGGCGGGGATGTCGGCGTTCGAACCGAGCAGAAGTCCGGCTTGCGAGGCCCCCGTCTGCGACGACAGGTCGGT
Organism: Thermoleophilia bacterium UBA2241; assembly: GCA_002347645.1. Taxonomy (GTDB): domain Bacteria; phylum Actinomycetota; class Thermoleophilia; order UBA2241; family UBA2241; genus UBA2241. The sequence goes on from DDYF01000058.1 coordinate 49,566, forward strand.
CTCCCACTCGCCGAGCCGATGCGAGCCCGTCGCGACCCAGCGCGCGAGCTCCGGAGCGTGCCCGTCGCGCAAGGCGCGCTGCAGGACGGGGCGCGCCAGCCCATCGATCTCGAGGTAGAGGATGCCGGGCACGTCGGTGACCTGCCGGTCGCGCGAGCGCCGGGCGATGCGCTGCGTCACACGCAAGCCGTAGGCGTCATCATCGTTCGTTCCCAGGAGCACCTCGAGGGCAACGTTGACGGCAGTCGCGACGAGCGCGACGAGCAACGCGACGAAGAACGAGTGGACTTCGAGGGTCCGCTCGGTGAGGCGAGCCACGGCGAAGACCATTCCGGCGTCGAGGAGGAGCACAAGGAGGAAGCCGAGCGCCAGCGTGAACGGCAGGCGTAGGGCGGCGATGAGCGGCGGGAGCAGAGCGTTGAGGGCCGCGATGAGGAGGGCGGCGGCCAGCGCGCCGCCGACGGACTCGACGGCGACGCCCGGAACGACGAGCGCGGCGATGAACAGCCCTGCGGCGTTGGTGACCAGGCGGGCGACGGCCCGCAGGGGGTGGACCTGCGGCCGGTCGGGGCTGCATGCGGGCGACGCGCCGCGACCGGTCGTCCCGGTGCGGCTCATCTGAGGGCCCGTTCCCTGAAGCTCGGCATGGCGGGAGCCTAGCCTGTCGACGACGCACGCGAAAGACCGAGACTCTGCAGCGGGAGGCGGGACGCGCCGCGGACCATGCGAAGGGGCGGCCCTTCGGCCGCCCCTTCGCACCCCGGCGCGTCGACCCCGTCCTACTCCTTGTCGGCGCCGAAGGCTTCCTTGAGCTTGGCCTCGTCCTCGTGTGAGAGGTTGGTGCGCACGACACGCGCTTCGGTACCCTGGACCGCCTCGAGGAACTTGTCCTCGGTCATCTTGGCGATCAGCAGGAACCAGCCGGCCTTGCCCGGCGGCACGGCGTCGCCCATCTGTTCGAGCACTGCCCTGTCGATGCCGGTCTTGCCCATCTTGCCGAACAGCGCCCCCATGCCGGCGCCGATCGCCATGCCCAGGAAGGGCACGAGGAAGAGCAGACCGAAGAGCATGCCCCAGAAGGCGCCGCCCATGGCGCCCGCACCGACGAGCTGCTTGCCGTGCTTGACGTGCGGCTTGCCGTCCGCGTCGCGGACCACCATGGCCGCGTCCTGGAGTTCAACGATCATGTCCTTCTGCAGCTGCCCGAGCTTGACGCCGAACGCGTCGGCGTCGGCTTCGTTGTCGAAGCCCAGAACCATGAGTTCGCTCATCCCGCGTAGCCCCCCATCGATCGACCTGACTGTCACCACGTACGATACCCCTGCTACCTGACGTCGGCAAGGCTGCGCCCGTTGGAGCGATCGGCCGCGGCGCAGAAGAGAGCGGTGCGCCGGCGATCAGGCGCCGACGCGGCATGCGCGCGGCGAACGGGTCACCGGCGCGAGGACACCTGCGCAGCGCGACTTGCGTACGGCCGGCCCAGCTCCTTGAGCCGCCGCCAGTTCAGCCGGTTGCGCTTCGGCACGCCCCAGCTGCGCACGAACCACCAGCACCAGCCCAGCTCCTTCGTCTTCTGGATATGCAGCGCGAGGGCGTGCGCGACAAGGCGGCGCGTCGAGTAGAACCGCCGGTAGGAGCTCAGCGTCGCGCGCTGCAGCTGCCGGGGCGTCATGCGCTGCGGCGCGAACACGACGTGCTGGGCGTCGTAGTGGCTCCAGTCCCTGTCGAGGATGCGTCCCCGGGCTTCGAGCTCGTCGTACATCTGGGTGCCGGGCAGCGGGGTGAGGATGTTGAGCATCAGGGTGGTGATGCCGTGACGCAGGGCGAAGCGCGCGATATGTCGCACCGAGGCGGGCGTGTCGGCGTCGGCCCCGACCACGAACATGCCGAAGCTCATGATGCCGTGCGCGTCGAGGAGCGCGATCGCGCTCTCGATGTCGGCCACGGTCTGCGCCTTCTCGAAGCCGTCCAGCGTCTCCTGGTCCAGCGACTCGAGCCCGAGGGCGATGCGCTCGCAGCCCGAGCGCCGCATGAGGTCGAGCAACTCGGGGTCGCGGACGACGTCGGTGCGCATCTGCGCCTGCCACGGCACCACGATTCCCTCGTCGATCATCATCTGCAGGAGCCGCTTGAGGCGCGCCTTGTTGGCGGCGAGGTTGTCGTCGTAGAAGAAGATGCGCTTCGGCCGCTTGGCGCGCAGCTCGGCCATCACGTTCTCCTCGCTGCGGAAACGGTACTTGCGTCCGAACATCGCCGTCACCGAGCAGAAGTTGCAGGCGAACGGACAGCCCCAGCTGGTCATGATCGGCATCGAGTTCACGCCCTCGTGCCCGACGATGAGATCGAGGTCGGGCATCGGCAGGCGGTCGAGGTCCGGGCACGGCGGGCGCAGATCGTTGTGGACCGTCGTGCCGTCGCACGTGAAGGACAGGCCACCCACGGTCTCAGGCGCCCGTTCGCCGGCGAGGACCTCGAGCAGCTCGAGCATGAGCTCCTCGCCACCCTCGCCGCGGGCCACGTAGTCGGCATGCCGGAGCGCCTCGGCGGCCATGAAGGTCACGTGCGAGCCGCCCATGACGACGGGCACGCCGCGCGCCCGCAGACGGTCGGCCATGGCGTAGGCGGCGGGCGCCGTCGACGTCGTAGTCGAGAGGCCCACGATGTCGGAGGACTCGACGTCGGCCCAGTCGACCGGCGCCGTCTTGGGCGCGTAGATCGCCACGTCGTGGCCCGCCGCCTTGAGCGCTGCGCCGATCATCGGCAGCCCGAGGCGCGGGTACGCCGTGTACGACCACATATGCATGACCGGCGGGTCGGGCTCGATCAGGCGGATCTTCATGAGGGCAATCCTTCGCCCCCCGACGGCTCGCGTCAACCAGTCGACATCGCGGGGGGTGCCGTAGAATAGGCCCGTACGCGGGCACGAGGCCCGCGCCGCACGGCGACTGGAGTCACATGGCCGAGGAGTTCACCTACAAGAACGCCGGCGTCGACGTCGAGGCCGGGAACGCTGCCGTCGAGCTGCTCAAGCAGCGCCTCAAGTCGGTGAAGCACCCGCTGGTCTTGGGCGGTCTCGGCGGCTTCGGGGGCGCGATGCGGCTTCCCCGCCTCAAAGACCCGGTGCTGGTCGCCGGCACGGACGGCGTCGGCACAAAGGTCCTGATCGCGCAGGCGATGGACCGCTACGACTCGATCGGCATCGACCTCGTCGCGATGAGCGTCAACGACGTCTCTGCCTGCGGCGCCGTGCCGCTCTTCTTCCTCGACTACATCGTGACCGGCAAGGTCGAGCCCGAGAAGGTCGCCGCCCTCGTGGGTGGGGTGGACGAGGGCTGCCTGCGCGCGCAGTGCGTGCTGCTCGGCGGCGAGACCGCCGAGCACCCCGGGCACTTCAAGGCGGACGGCGACTTCGACATGGCCGGCTTCGCCGTCGGCCTCGCCGAGCGCGACGAGCTCTGGGGGCCGGGGCGCGTCGTGGCCGGCGACGTACTCATCGGCATCGACTCGCACGGCCTGCACTCCAACGGGTTCAGTCTCGTCCGGCACCTGCTCGCGAGCCACGACATCGACCTGCACGGCAAGTTCCTCAGCCAGGGTGGGGGCCTCGGCGCCTGCGTCACGACCGAGTCGGCGTCGTTCCTGCCCTGCTACGAGGTCACCGCGAGCGTGGGCGACGTGCTGCTCACGCCGACCGCGATCTACAGCCCGGTGCTCCACGACCTCGGACACGCCGGCGGCGTGCACGCGGCGGCGCACATGACCGGCGGCGGCTTCCCCGACAACGTCGGGCGCGCCGTGCCGGACGGTCTCGCCGCCGAGATCGACCTCGGCGCGTGGACGCCGGGCCCCGAGTTCGTCTGGCTCCACGGCCTGGGTGTGGACGAGGACGAGCTTCTGCGCACCTTCAACTGCGGCCTCGGCATGGTCGTGGTCGTCGCCGGCGACGCGATCGAGCGCTTGCTCGAGGTGATCGCGCGCGGCGGGCACGGCGCCCGCGTCGTGGGCGCCGTCGTGCCGCGCGAGGCCGGGGACGCCGTCCGCTACCGGGGCAGGCTCGCGCTGTGAGAGCGGTCGATCTGATCGGCTGCGGGGCACTCAACCTCGATCTCATCTACCGCCTGCCACGGACCTTCCCCCTGTGGGACGAACTGGGCCCCCCGAGCTTCGAGGGGCTGCTGGACGACGCCGTTCGGCTGCGACTCGACGAGGCCCTCGCCGATGTCGCGCCGACGCGCGCCGGCGGCGGGCAGGCGGCGAACACGGCCCACGCGCTGGCGCGCCTGGGCTACCGCGCCGCCATGACCGGCCGCGTGGGAGAGGACGACGACGGGCTCTTCCTCCTCAAGGAGCTGAAGCCCGCCGAGGCAAAGCTCGTCGCGCAGGCCGGCGAGACCGGACGGGTCTACGTCCTGCTCGACGAAGAGGGCGAGCGCCGCAACCTCGTGTGGCCGGCGGCGAACGACGACTTCGCGCCCACCGACGTTCCGCGGCGTCCCCCGCGCACGCGCTTCGCCTACTTCACGTCTTTCGTCGGCGACGAGCCTCTCGCAGCTCAGCTTGCGCTGCTCGAGCGGTTGCCCGCCGAGGTCGAGGTCTGCTTCGACCCCGGCGAGATCTACGCGCGCAAGGGTGTCAAGCGCTTCCTGCCCCTCATCCAGCGGTGCGCCTACCTCTTCGCCACCGAGACCGAGCTTGAGACGCTGTGTGGCCTGCCCCTCGTCGAGGCGCTCGACTTCCTCCTCAACGCCGGGGTCGGACTGGTGGTGTGCAAGATGGGCGAGCGCGGCGCGCGGCTCATCGGACGACGCGTCGACCTGTACGTGCCCCCGCAGCCCGCGGAGGTGGTCGACGTCACCGGCGCCGGCGACCTGTTCGCCGCCGGCTTCATCGCCGGCATGCTCGAGCAGGTCGGGCTCGAGGCGGCCGGGCGGCTGGCCGCTTGGGCCGCCTCGCGAGGCATCGCCGGCGTGGGACGCAGCGCCTACCCCGACCAGGAGGCGTGGCGCGTGCGTCTCGCGACGGAGCGCGGTGAAACGCCGTGACGGCGCCGCGGCTCTCCGCATGGGTGCAGGGCCAGACGCCGCGCCGGCGAGCATGACGGTGAGGACGACGGGGACGGAGGACGAGACATGAAGATCGGCTGGCTCTCGACGGGGCGCGACCAGGCGGCGTGTAACCTCCTCGCCGACATCGTGGCGCGCGCCCAGCAGGACGGCATCGAGCTCACGATCGCCGCGGTGTTCTGCGACCGCGAGCCCGGCGAGTCGCCCGAGAGCGACCGCTTCCTGGAGCTTGTCGAGCGCCTCGACTTCCGCGCCGTCACGCTGTCGAGCGCGGCGAGCTGGGCGGCGGCCAAGGAGGCCGGCGTCTCCCGCGCCGCCTGGCGCGACGACTACCACCGGCGCGTCATGGACCTGCTCGTACCCTTCGGCCTCGGGGCCATCGTCATGGCCGGGTACATGCTGATCGCCAGCCCGGCCATGTGCCGGCGGTACGCCATCCTCAACCTCCACCCGGCGCTCCCCGACGGCCCGACGGGCACATGGCAGGAGGTCATCTGGGACCTGCTGGACACGGAGGCCACGGAGACCGGGGCCATGATCCACCGGGCGACCGCCGAGCTCGACCGCGGGCCCGTCATCTCGTTCTTCCGCCTTCCCATCGCCGGGGAGGGCTGGGAGAATCTGTGGCAACAGTTCCGCGCCAAGCGGGCGGCGGCGAGTGTCGTCGAGATCGCCGCCGCCGAGGGTGAAGCCGAGCCGCTCTTCGCCGAGGTCCGCCGCCGCGGCGAGGTCCGCGAGATCCCGCTCCTCTACCAGACCCTGCGTCTCTTCGCAGACGGCCAGCTCGCGACCAGTAGCGGCGCCGTCTTCGCGGAATCGTCGCGCCTGCCGCTCGACCTGACCGACCTCGTCGAAGCGGAGCTCGGGCGCCGCGCATGACAGCTCCGCCCCGCATCTACGTCACCGACTGCGAGGGCCCGCTCAGCAAGAACGACAACGCCCAGGAGCTCGCCGAGCGCTTCATACCCGGTGGCGCCGAGCTGTTCGCCCGGCTGTCACGCTACGACGACTACCTCGCCGACATCGTCCACCGCGAGGGCTACAACGCCGGCGACACGCTGCGCCTCCTGCCACCGTTCCTCAAGGCCTTCGAGGTCACCGACGAGGACGTCGAGCGCTTCAGCGCCGAGCGGGTGCTGCTGGTGCCCGGCGCGCTCAAAGCGCTCGGCCACATCGGGTCGCTCATGGCGACCTTCATCATCTCGACGTCCTATACGCCCTACCTCAGGGCCCTGTGCGCCCTGACGGGGTTTCCCTTCGAGAGGGTCTGGTGCACCGAGCTGCATCTCGACGCGTGGGCGCTCCCCGCCGCCGAGAAGGCGTGGCTGCGGGAGTACGCAGAACGGGTCCTGACGCGACGCGTCCTCGAGATCCCCGACGGCGCCGAAGGGCCCGGCGACCTCGCCGCCGAGGACCGCGACACCGTGGCCGAGCTCGACCGTCTCTTCTGGATCGACATGGCGGGCAAGGTGAGCGGCGAGTTGCTCGCCGCCGTCCGGCCCGTCGGCGGCGGCATGAAGCTCGCCGCGCTCGAGGCCATCGCCGCCGCGCACGGGGTGTCGGGCGCCGACGTCATGTACGTGGGCGACTCGATCACTGACGCGCCGGCGCTGGCCGCCGTCCGCGCGTGGGGCGGCGTCTCTCTGAGCTTCAACGGCAACGGCTACGCCGTCGCCGCGGCGGAGTTCGCGGCGGCGAGCCCCGACGCCGACGTGCAGGCCCGGCTCGCGCGGGCGTTCGCGGACGGCGGCCGCGACGGCGTCGCGGCCGCCGTCCGCGCCTGGCCGCGCCCCGCGCCCGGCGCCCGCCTCTCCGGCCGCACACGCGCCCGCGTCGGCATCGTCGCCGAGGAGCGGGACGCGCTCGCCGAAGCCTCCGCCGCCATGCGGCGGAGCGTCCGCGGCGAGCGCGTCGCTCGCCTCGGCTGACCCCTCGGCAGACCCGTCCGCAGGTGGCCCGCGGAGCCGCGACCGGCCGCACCCTCCCCTGCACCGCAGGCGCCCCTTTTCGGGTAGGCTAGCGCCCTGCAAGGGGACGCCGGAAGTGCTGTCCCTTCGGGCCACTCGATTCGAAGGAGCGCACATGAAGGTCAAGCGAGCCCTCATCTCGGTGTTCGACAAGAGTGGCCTGGAGCCGTTCGCGAAGGGCCTCACCGACCTTGGCGTTCAGGTCATCTCGACCGGTGGGACCGCCCGCCTGCTCAAGGACCACGACATCCCCGTCACGCTGGTCGAGGAGGTCACCAAGTTTCCCGAGATGCTCGACGGGCGCGTCAAGACGATGCACCCGCGGCTCATGGCGGGCATCCTGGCGCGGCGCGACGTGCCCGAGCACATGAGCGCTATCGCCGAGCACGACATCGGACCGATCGACATGGTCGTCTGCAACCTCTATCCGTTCCGGGAGGTCGCCGGCCGACGCGGCGTGCGCGACGACGTCGTGATCGAGAACATCGACATCGGCGGACCGTCCATGATCCGCGCCGCCGCCAAGAACCACGCCGGCGTCGCCGTGGTCACCGGCCACGAGGACTACGACGGCATCCTCGAGGAGTTGCGCGCCAACGGCGGCGAGCTGGCCTACGACACCCTGCGTACCCTGGCCGCCAAGGCCTTCCACCACACGGCGCGCTACGACTTCGTGATCGCCGACTGGTTCAGCGAGTCGGAGGGTGACTTCCCGGACCGCATCATGCGCGACTACGCCAAGGTCATGGACCTCAAGTACGGCGAGAACCCGCACCAGCGCGCCGCGTACTACACCGAGGCCGGCCTGCGCCAACACCTCCTCAGCCAGGTCACGCAGCTCCACGGCCGGCAGCTGAGCTTCAACAACCTCTACGACCTCAACGCCGCGCGCGCGATCTGCGACGAGTTCACACTCCCCTGCGCCACCATCGTCAAGCACAACAACCCCTGCGGTTGCGCGCTCGCGGGCATGCTCGCCGACGCCTACGACAAGGCCCTCGCCTGCGACCCGGTGAGCGCGTTCGGCTCGGTCGTCGCCGTCAACCGGACGGTCGACGTGCCCACGGCCGAGCGGCTCGGCGAGCTGTTCGTCGAGGTGCTGTTCGCCCCGGGCTACGACCCTGAAGCACTCGAGATCCTCACGCGCAAGCAGGACATCCGCATCCTCGAGAACCGCGAGCGCCGACAGGCCAACCCCGGCGAGCTCGACAGCAAGCGCGTGCTGGGCGGCATCCTCGTCCAGGACAAGGACAACGACCCGGAAGAGCGCGACGAGATGACGGTGGCGACCACCAGGCACCCGACGGAGAAGGAGTGGGGCGACCTGCTGTTCGCCTTCCGCGTGGCCAAGCACGTCAAGTCGAACGCCATCGTCATGGCCCGGGACCTCGCGACGCTCGGCGTCGGTGCGGGGCAGATGAGCCGCGTCGACTCGACCCGCATCGCGATCGACAAAGCGCGCGCCGAGCTCAAGGGTGCAGTCGTCGGCTCGGACGCCTTCTTCCCGTTCCCCGACGCCGTCGAGCTCGCGCTCGAGGCCGGTGTCACGGCGTTCATGCAGCCCGGCGGCTCGAAGGGTGACGAAGCCGCCGTCGCGGTCTGCGACAAGCTGGGCGCCGCCATGGTGTTCACCGGGCGGCGCCACTTCCTGCACTGACGAGAGAGCGGAGCGCGGCGGCGCGGAGCGCCGCCGCGCCCCGCTCGCACAGGTGAGGTCATGAGAGACCTGAGCGAAGTCCAGCGCCTGCCGGACCTGACGGACGGCATCGTCCGTCTCCGCGCGCCGCGAGAGAACGACCGCGCCGACACGCTGCGTGCGCTCAACGACGAGACCTCGGCCCGCTTCCTCTACCGTGTGCCGTACCCCTACGCGAGCGAGGACTTCGACGCGTGGGTCGAGACGTGCGCGACGGCCTGGAGCGAGAAGCGCGACGCGCACTGGAATATCGTGGCGGCCCGCGACGACGCGTACCTCGGCGGCGCCTCGCTGATGATCGCGGAGGACCGCGCCGCCGGGGAGCTCGGTTACCAGGTCGCACCGTGGGCGCGCGGGCGCGGCGTGGCCGCCCACGCCGCGCGCCTCGTTCGCGACTGGGGGCTCGACGACCTCGGCCTCGAGCGCCTCGAGATCCACGCCGACGCCGACAACATCGGCTCGCAGCGCGTCGCACTCGCCCTCGGCATGCGCCACGAAGGTCTCTGCCGCGGCTACCTCACCGCACGCGGGGCGCGCCGCGACTACACGCTGCTCGCGATGAAAGCCTCTGACCCAAGGCGGCCGTACGTTCCCCTGCCCGTGCCTGACCTGAGCGACGGCTTCGTCGTCGTCCGCCCGCTGTGCCCCGACGACGCCCCGGCCGTCGCCGCCGCCTGCCAGGACCCGCTCATCCAGGAGCGCTGCTACCTGGTCCCCTCGCCCTACACGCTCGCCGACGCCGAGGAGTTCATCGCCGAGGCGCGGCGCACCCTGGTCCGCGGGACCGCGGCGCAGTGCGCCATCTGCGCCGCAGCCGACGGCGAGCTCCTCGGTACCATCAACTTCGTCTCCCACCCCGAGCCGGAGACCGCCGAGACGGGCTACTGGGTGAAGCGCGAGGCCCGCGGCCGCGGCGTCGCCGCCGCCGCCCTGCGGCTTGTGATGGCGTACGCGTTCAACCAGGTCGGCATCGAGCGCCTCGAGCTCATGACCGAGACCCCGAACGACGTCTCACAACGCCTGGCCCAGCAGGTCGGCTTCCGGCGTGAAGGCTTGGCGCGCGCCTTCCTCGCCTCGCGCGGAGAGCGCGACCGGGACCTGGTCGACCCGGCCCATGGCCGCATCGACCAGGTCCTCTTCGCGCTCCTACGCCCCGAGTGGGAGGCCGCTCGGCGCGGCTGACGGGCGCGCCGCGGGCCTCGCTCACCAAGGTAAGAACACTCTCATCCGCCCCTCATCCCCATCTTAGCGTCGCGGGGCATGCTCTCGGATGAAGCCGTCGTGTGACGGTCGGCCGAGAGGGAGGCGAGCGCGATGAAGAACCTGCTCGTGCGCCGGGACCTGCGAGACGCACCCGAGCGTCAGACCGCCACTGCGCCGGCGGAGCCCAAAAGCGCGTGGGGTCTCGGCGAAGGCGACGAGGTCTCCCCCGGCCTCACGGCGCTGCGCCTGCTCGGCGGAGGCGAACGATACGAGGCCTACCTCGCCTGGGACGAACGCCTCCTCTCGCTCGTGGTCGCCAAGGTGCTGCGTCCCGGGCGAGTCGGCGATCAGAACGCTCGTGACGCGATGGCCGCCGAGGCGGCCATGCTGCGCCGCTTGCGCCACCCGGTGATCGTACGCGCCTTCGATGTCGTGACCGACGGTGAACGCCCTCACCTGGTGCTCGAGCACGTCAACGGGCCGCGGCTCTCGACGCTCATCCGCACCTCGGCGATCGCCCTCGACCAGACCCTGTCATTGGGCCTGCAGGTCTCGTCCGCGGCACACTACATGAGCACGCGCGACGTGGTGCACCTCGACATCAAGCCGCAGAACATCATCATGTCGGGGCCCGCGCGCCTGATCGACCTGAGCGTCGCGAAGCGCGGTGACGAGCTCGCCGGCATGACCTCGCCCATCGGGACCACGAAGTACATGGCGCCGGAGCAGGCCGACCCCGATCTCTTTGACGAGCTCGGTCCAGCGACCGACGTCTGGGGTATCGGCGTGACGCTGTACTGGACCCTGGCGAAAGGCTCGCCCTTCCCGGTCCCGTCCCATGAGGCGAGCGCATCAAAGGAGCTCCGCTACCCGCAGCTCGTCCGTGCGCCGGCGCCGCTGCCGACGGGCACGCCGTCCAAGCTCGCGGCGCTGATCGGCGACATGCTCGCTCCGCGAGCCGCCGACCGGCCGACGGCGGCCGAGGTCCACACGGCGCTCGAGCCGCTCGCGGCGGCGCTGCCGCGCCCGCAGCTGGCGCGGTTCCGTGTGCCCAAGAGAAAGTGAATCCGACACTCGACGCAAGGAGAGAGCGATGATCCGCATGATCGTCATAGCACTGGCGGTGGCCTTAGGAGTGGCGGGCGTCGCCGTGGCGTTCTCACAGTCCGGCGGCAGCGACCCCGGAACCGCTATCCAGCTCGACGACGCGCGCTCCGACGACGCGCAGACCGACCTCGACCCCGTCGACGACGACGGCCAGGGTGACGGCGACGACACCAAGGGCGACGACGGCACCAGCGGTGGCAACAACACCGTCTCCCGCGGTGACGGCGACGACACCAAGGGCGACGACGGCACCAGCGGTGGCAACAACACCGTCTCCCGCGGCGACGGCGACGACACGGCCGGCGACGACGGCACCAGCGGTGGCAACAACACCTTCACGCCGGCGCCCGCCGACGACTCCGACAGCGGCGACGGGGACGGCGGAGGCGACTCGGACAGCGGCGACAGCCGCTGACGGGCGCCGCGCCAGCGGCCTGCGACCAGCGTGCGGAAGGGGCGCCCCGGCGCCCCTTCCGCACGTCCGCACCCAAGCCCGAGGCGTGGACGGGCAACCCACCGGGTAGGAGCCGTCAGGGCACGATACGATGCCCACCGCACCGCGTCCTCGCGAGCGAAGGAGGAGAACCACGCAGCCGGAGATCCAGGGAGAGCAGGTGCAGACCCCGCGTACCCTGTCCATGGGATTCCGGACGCGCATCTTGCTCGTCTTTGTCGGGCTGCTCGCTCTCGGCACGATCGCCTCGATCCTCGTCGCGCGCGAGGTCGTCTACTCGCGGCTCGACCAGCGCATCGACGACGAACTGAACCAGGAGGCGAAGGAGTTGCGCCGCTTGGCCGGCAGCATCGATCCCTCGACGGGTCGCCCGTTCGGCAGAAACGTGCGCAGGCTCTTCGAGACGTTCTTCGAACGGAACGCCGCGTCCCGCGGCGAGGTGATGCTGACCTTCGTCAACGGGAACCCGTTCATGCGGAGCCGGCAGTTGGAGAGTTACCGGCTCGACGAGGACGCGGCGCTGGTCGCGCACTGGAGCGGCGTGACCGAGCCCGAGCGCGGCACGGCTGAGACCCCGGCGGGGCCGGTCGACTACCTGGCGATCCCCCTGCTCTGGGACGACAAGGTGCTTGGCGTGTTCGTGGTCACACAGTTTCGCGACCGGCAGCAGGAGCCGTTCGACGACGCCATCATCGCCGCGGGCGCCGTCGGCGTCGCCGTCCTGCTCATCGGCTCGCTGCTCGCCTGGCTCTTGGCGGAGGGCGTCCTGCGCCCCGTCAGATCGATGACGCACGCGGCGCGCACCATCTCGGAGTCGGAACTCACGCGACGCATCGAGGTGCGCGGCGACGACGAGCTCGCGGAGCTGGCGCGGACCTTCAACGCGATGCTCGACCGCCTCGAGGCCGCGTTCGCCGGTCAACGGCGCTTCCTCGACGACGTGGGGCACGAACTGCGGACGCCAATCACCATCGTCCGCGGCCACCTGGAGCTGCTCGAGGACGACCCCGAGGAGCGCGCCGCGACGCTCGCCATGGTCATGGACGAGCTGGACCGCATGACGCGGATCGTCGACGATCTCCTCCTGCTGGTGAAGGCTGAGCAGCCCGACTTCCTGCGCCTCCAGACGGTGGACGTGGCGACCCTCACGGCGGAGTTGGCCGCCAAGGCGAGCGCCCTCGCCCCTCGCGACTGGAGGGTCGAGGACCAAGGCAGGGGCCTCGTCGTGGCGGACCGGCACCGACTGACTCAGGCGCTCATGCAGCTCGCCGCGAACGCGGCGAGCCACACGCGGGACGGCGACGTGATCGCCTTCGGCTCGGCCGTCGCCGCCGGCGAAGCGCGCTTCTGGGTGCGCGACGAAGGGCCGGGCATCGCTCCCGAGGATCACGCGGCGATCTTCGAGCGGTTCGCGCGCCGGCGCGGCGACCGTCATGCCGGCGGCGCGGGACTCGGGCTCTCCATCGTGCGCGCGATCGCCGAGGCCCACGGTGGCCGGGTCGACCTCGCGAGCGCCCCGGGCGCCGGGGCCACGTTCACCGTCGTCGTGCCCGCCGAAGGGCCGCCGAGCCGGAGGGAGTCTGCCACATGACGCGTATCCTGATTGTCGAGGACGAAGCGCGCATCGCCTCGTTCCTCGTGAAGGGGTTGAAGGCGCAGGGTTACGCCACCGAGGTCGCGGCGACCGGCGGCGACGGGTTCGCGCGTGCGCGCAGCGGCGAGTTCGACCTGATGATCCTCGATCTGGGACTCCCAGACCGCGACGGCCTCACCGTGCTGCGCGACCTGCGCGACCGTGACCGGCGACTGCCCGTGGTGATCCTCACCGCGCGCGACGACGTCGCCGACACCGTGTCCGGCTTCGAGAGCGGCGCCAACGACTACGTCACCAAGCCCTTCAAGTTCGACGAGCTGCTGGCGCGCATCCGCGTGCGCCTGCGGGAGAGCGCGCCGGCTCCCGAGGAGTCGGTGTTGCGCGTCGAGGGCGCGGCGCTCGACTTGCGCACGCGCCGCGCCCTCGTCGGCGACCGCGACCTCGAGCTCAGCGCGCGGGAGTTCGCTCTGGCCGAGTTCTTCTTCCGCCACCCCGGCCAGGTACTGAGCCGCGAGCAGATCCTGAGCAGCGTATGGGGCTACGACTTCGACCCGGGGTCCAACGTGGTCGACGTGTACGTCGGGTACCTGCGCAAGAAGCTCGGGCCCAACCTGATCACGAGCGTGCGCGGCATGGGCTACCGGCTGGAGCGAGCCGGCCGCGCCTGAGGCGCGGGACCGCCTTCACCCCCGCGCCGCCACCCGCAGGCCGGCGTCCCAGCCCGGCGCCCTGCCGGCGGCCGGCAGCCGCGCTTCCCCCACGCCGATGCCGCTGCGCGCGAGCGCCCACGAGACGATCGAGTTCGAGTTCCACATCTCGCCGGCGCGCAGCTCGTCCCGTCCCCACACCGGCGCCGGCACGAGCGGCAGGGTCTGCAGCAGGCGCTCCGTCTGGGCGGCGTCCTCCGTCAGGCGCCGCGGGCTCTCGACCGCCCACTCCAGGTCGGGGATCACGCCGTCGCGCCAGCAGCGCACCTCGTAGCGGAAGATACGCAGGCCGCCGAGCAGGCGGCTCCCCACCGGCCCGCCGGCCACGACCCCCCGCTCGGCGCCGCGGCCGTCCGGCACGGGAGTGCTCTCGATGGTGAAGCGGCCGTCGGGCGTCCGCACGATAAGGGCGGCGTGGTAAAGGTCGCACGGGCGCCGCCGCTCGACGAGCGCGACCAGCCGCTCGTACACCTTGCCGTTGAGCCGCACCACGTGGCCCCCGGCGCCGAGCGGCAGCCAGTTGAGGTCGACGCCGAGGCCGTCCGCGGGCGGAGTCGCCGCCGCCGAGGTCGTGGCGGCCGCTCGATCGCGCTGTTCGCGGTGGGTCGAGTCGTCCATGAACTGCGCACATAATACAGGCGCCGCTCTGCCGGGCAGCCTCGTTCCCGCATCCGTCACGGGGTCTCACCGCCCCCGCCCGTCACCACCGGATGCGCCCCACCCCCGGTGGTACAATCGCGCTCCCGGGCCGCTAGCTCAGTTGGCAGAGCAGGGGACTTTTAATCCCAAGGTCGTTGGTTCGATCCCAACGCGGCCCACCACCGTTTCCCCTGGAAACGGCCACTTTCTCGCAGGGGCCCTCCTGCCACCACAGGCCGAAATCCGCCCGAGTTACACGAAAGATTCACGTTCCCCGAGCCGACTCCCGTCCCTTCCGTTCCCGCCGAGCTGCGTGATAGCGTCAGGACACACTCCGGCGAAGCCGCCGACAGAATAGGAGGGCTGGGGCGTGGGTGAACTCATCTACCAGACGAGTCCCGAGGTCACGTTTGCGTCCAACACGTTCGTGAACGTGCCGACCATTCTGCAGTTCGACGACACTCCCCTCATCTCCGTGGTCCGCGAGGAGCAGCTGGGATACACGACCGAAATCCCCATCTACGATGCCAGCGGCGTGTACCTCGCCAAGGTGCGCGGAACACGCGTCTACCCGACCCCCGAGGGCAAGGAGGCAGGGGTTCGTATTCGCCAACTGCCCATGATCTGGATATGCGAGGTCGATGACCGGACCGCGTTCGAGATTCACCAACAGCCGGGTGACGCGTTCCGCACGGAGGCGGAGCTCTTCGCACCGACGGGTCACTTCCTCAAGGTCTCCGATTCGCCGGTTCCTCAGTTGGTGAACGCCAGTGGATCTGCGCTCAATGTCGGCGGCATCACCATGACCGGATGCCAGTTCAACGGCGTTCGAATCGGTGTTTGGATTCGCAGCGATGGCAGTGTGGCCATAGGCGTGGGCTGACTGGGCCGACGTCGCCGCTCCACCCAGCCAGCATGGTCAGCAGAGACCACATCCTCGCGGAGATTCGGCGAACCGCCACTGAGAATGGCGGTCGTCCCCTGGGCAGGGTGCGCTTCACCACCGAGACAGGAATCCGCGAGGGTGACTGGTCTGGGCGCTACTGGGCTCGGTGGAGCGATGCGGTCATCGAGGCCGGCCTTGAGCCTAATGCGATGCGAGGTTCGTTCGGCTCTGACGACGTGGTGGACAGGCTCGCACTGCTGATTCAGGAGCTTGGGCGATTCCCAACGACGCCGGAGCTCAAGATGAAGCGGCGCACTGACTCGTCGTTTCCAAGTCACAACACAATCGCCAAACTCGGCAGAAAATCACAGCGCGCTCGTCGCGTCCTGGACTATTGCGCGGGCCGGCCCGACCTGGCTGATGTGGCTGCCGTGTGTGAACCCTTGGCGGGTGATGAGGACGCTGAGCCGGTGGAGGCTGTTGGGACATCGACGCTGGGCGAGCAGTTCGGTTTCGTCTACCTGATGAAGTCCGGGCGGTTCTACAAGATAGGACGAAGCACCTGCGCCGAGAAGCGCGCGTACGAGGTCCAGCTGGTCCTGCCCGAAGAACTCACGTTGGTGCACAAGATCAAGACGGATGACCCTGTCGGCATCGAGGCGTACTGGCATTCCCGATTCGCTGACCGCCGGCTAAGAGGCGAATGGTTCGACCTCAAAGCCGACGACGTCCGGGCATTCCGCCGTCGAACGTTCATGTGACGTCGGGTTCAGTCCGCGTCGATACTCGCCTCAATCAACTCGGCGGCGCTCTCCTGCATCCCCGCGAGCACGTGGCTGTAGGTGTCGAGCGTAATCATCACGTTCGCGTGGCCCAGTCGCTCGCTCATGACCTTCGGGTGGACGCCCTCCAGGAGCCCGAGCGTCGCGTAGGTGTGGCGCACGTCGTGAAGCCGGATACGCGGGAATGCCGGCGGATCGCCCTCTGCCCCTGACTCCTTGTGGCGTTTGGCGATGTCCGCCGCGATGGCGGCGTGGTGCTCCTCGAACATCTTGGTCACGCGGTCGGGGTGCAGAGGCGCGCCGGCCTTGTCGGTGAAGACGTAGGTGTCAGGTCCCTGTGACACGCCGAGGTCCAACAGCTCGTCGGCCTGAACGTCACGCCATGCCTTCAACGCTTCCACGGTGTTGGCGCCCACCGGCAGCGACCGCCCCGGGCCGGTCTTCGAGGTCCGCACGATGACCTTGTAGCCCACCGTGACGCGCGCCTGCTGGACGGTCAGCCGGGACTTCTCAAGGTCGACGTGCCGCCACTGGAGCCCCAAGGCCTCGCCCCGGCGCATCCCCGTCGTCGCATACACGCGCCAAAGCGCAAACAGCCGGTCATCGACCACGGCGCCGAGGAACGTCCGCAGCTGCTCGCGCGTCCAGACCTTCATCTCGTGAGTGTGACGCTTCACGCGCGGTGGATCTGCCAGCGCCGCGACGTTGCGCGGGACCAGTCCCCAGCGGACGGCATCGCGGAGCGCGCGGCGCAGCGTCGCGTGGATGCCCCGTCGAGTGCTCGCCGATAGGAGGTTGGCCCGGTGCCTGCACTTCGTCTGCGCCAACTCCCGGTACATGGCGTTGACGTGGCCGGGGTCAAGGTGGCGCAGCCGCATGTGACCGATGTGCGGCAAGAGGTACGTGTTCACGTCGTGGGTGTAGGACGCGAACGTGCTGGGCGCTATGGAGCTCTCGATGTCGGGGAGCCAGCGCTGGACAAGGAACTCGGCCACGGTCAGGTTGGTCGGCTCCTGGTACGTCCCGTCCTCACGCTTGCCGAGCTGGTCGCGCATGGCCTTGTCGGCCTCACCCTTGAGCTGGAACCCGCTCTTGGTGTACTGCCGCCGCTCGCTCACCTGCTCCAGTTCGCCGCCGCACTTCGGGCACTTCGCTAGAGGCTTGCCCTTCAACCAGTGGAGCCGACGCCGGCCGTTCTTCTCAGTGCAGGCCATGCAGAGCTGGGCCGGCTGGTCCCCCAACTCGATGCAGAACCCGTAGGGCGGCCCCTCCCGCTTGCCAGTCTTGGCGTTGATCTTCTTGCCGAGCGAGTAGACGTGGCCCTTCATGAGTCCACCCGGTTCAGCCAGCGCTCAACGTCGTCCATGGTGAGGCTGTAGGGCGGGTCCTCGCCCGCGTAGGCGGTGCCGTCCTTCCATGCCAGCATGTAGCCGTCGTATCCGACCGCGAGCGGGTCACGCCGGCGGCACTTGTGCAGCCGCAGTCCCCGTCTATCGGCGACGCGCCGAAGTCGGTTCTCGCGCACCTTGTCCTCTGCCCTCATCGCTCCTCCTGCGAGGTTGCTAGTAGACCTGACCGAAGTATACCCGAAGACGTGCCAGAAGGCATACCCCAGAAGCCATGAGGCATGGGTCCATCATGTAGCCAATCGCAAGTCGCGACGCAAACTGCCTGCTAAACACCAAGCTTCCCGTCATATCACCAAGTTCTCGGAGCCTTCATGGAGCGGTTTGAACCGCGCGACCTCCGGGAGACGGTTGCGCTCCTCTGAAGCCGGGGTTCGATGTTCCTCAGATGACCCGCCGTTGTACGAACGGCGGCCCGGACAAGGAGGTCTGCGTGAAGAGGTGTCAACAGCTCCGTGAGGCACAGGGGAGATCGAAGAACGCCGTGGCGAAGGACGCGCGGCTCACGCCCTCCTGCCTCAGCACCATCGAGTCGGGAAGGTGGCACCCGTACGACGTCCAGCTCGCCCGTCTCGCGGAGAGCCTGGGCTTCTTCGGGGACCCCTCCACTCTTCTGGAGGAAGTCGATGAGTGACCTGCGCCCGGTCATCGAGCGGCTGCGGACTCAGACCACGGTGAGCATGGCCGACGCCTGCGCGGCGCTCGGGTTCTCCATCAACCGGGGATACCTCGCCGCTCGCGACGGCCGGGAGCTCGCTCCGGGCGTCCGCGCGATCCGCGTAGGCGAGCACAAGGTTGTCGTCCCCGCCCGGCCGCTCGCCCGCGTGCTCGGTCTACTCATCGAGGAGGACTGACCCATGGGCATGAGCCTGCAAGACGAGCGCATGTACCTGGAAATGTACTGCACCCTCATGGACCTGTATCCCACGGAGAGGGAGAAGGCCGGGGAGGGGCTCAGCGAGGACTTCAAGCGCAACATGCGCGAGGTCGCGTACCGGACCCTCCGGCGCGCCGCTGAGCAAATCAAGCACGACCTCATGCTCATGCAAGCCCGCGAGATTCAGGAGGCGAACCGTCTTGCCCAAGGATGACGACAACAACACAACTCTGACCGAGGCCGAGTACCACGAGCTGACCAAGGAAGGCCGATGCAAGTACCCGAGCAACGACCCCATCCACCAGCCGCCCCCGGCCGAGAAGCCGGTCGAGGACATGGAGCCGCAGGACTACATCGACCGCATGAACTGGGAGCACCGATGACGCGCGAGCCGAGCATCGCAGACGAGTGGGCGGCCAACTGGGTCCAGAGGGCTCACGAGGCATCACAGAACGCGGTCGCAGCGGACGCGGCGGCCAAGGCCGAGGAGAGCGAGGACGACGATGACGAGTGACCCCCAGAAGCTGCTCGCCGAGGCCGAGGAGGCCGAACGGCTGGCGGCCGAGAAGCGTGAAGAGGCCGAGCGCGTGGCCAAGGCCGACGCCGAGCGCAAGGAAGCAATCGAGAAGGAGTGGTACGCGGCACACGAGGACGAGTACTACACGCTCCCCGTGGCCATCAGCGACGCCCGCCGGGTGTTCATCGAGGCGGCGCGCAGCGGCGACCTGCAGGGCGCCTACACCGCGTGGTTGGCGTGGCAGCGGGTCTGGAGTGAGCAGGCCGCGTGGGCCTCGCTGCTGCACTACAAGCTCTACGGGTTCGGGTCGCGCAAGGTGCCCGAGAAGCCGGGTCACACCATCAGCGGGCAGATCATCGCCCAGCGCCACGGCCTCGGCAACTTCTCGAAGGACCTCGCCGAAGCGCTTCACCCGGTCATCAAGGAAGATGCCGCTGCCTACGTGAGCGAGCGGACCGCTGATCTGCGCGCGAAGGTCGGCAAGTGACCGTAGCCCTGCAAGATGTACTGGGCCGGCTCGAGGGCGTCGTGAAGTGCGGCGAGGGCTACTCCGCCCGCTGCCCCGTCCCGGCCCACGACGACCGCCGCCAGAGCCTGAGCCTCGCGCATGGCGAGAAGGGCATCGTCCTTCACTGCCACGCCGGCTGCCCGACCGAGAGGGTGTGCGGCGCTATCGGGCTGAGCCTCGCCGACCTCTTCGAGACGAACGGCAACGGCCACCGGGAAGTCGTGGCCACCTACCCCTACACCGACGAGAACGGCGAGCTGCTGTTCGAGGTGGTGCGCTTCGGCCCGGACAAGGACTTCCGCCAGCGCCGGCCGGATGGCACCTGGGGTATCAAGGGCATCCGCCGGGTGCCCTATCGGCTGCCGCAGGTGCTGGAAGCGGTGAAGTCCGGCCGACCCGTCTACGTGGTCGAAGGCGAGAAGGACGTCGAAGCCATCGAGGGAGTCGGCGGGGTCGCGACCTGTAACCCCGGCGGGGTCGGCATGGGCTGGCGCGACGAGTACAGCGAGCACTTCCGCGGAGCCGACGTTACCATCGTCGCCGACGATGATGAGCCGGGCCGGAAGCACGCCGCCGCTGTACATGCCGCCCTGCTGCCTGTAGCGGCCTCTGTTCGCGTCGTTCTCCCTGCTCAGGGTAATGACACCAGCGACCACCTCAGGGCCGGAAAGCGGCTGCAGGACTTCCGGCCCATAGAGGTCGAGGAGACGCGGCCGCGCGTGTACTCCGGGCTGGACCTCGCCGCCATGAAGGTGGACACTCCCCGGCCGGTCTGCGACGGACTGCTCTACGAGGGCTGCTCCACGCTGCTCATCGGCCAGCCGAAGCTGGCCGGCAAGACGACCCTTTCGCTCGACATCGCCCGCTGCATCATCGCCGGTGAGCCGTGGTGTGGGCGCCAGACGATGCGCTCCCCGGTGCTCTACCTGTCCGAGCAGTCGCCCCACTCCTTCAACCCGCAGGTGGAGCGGGCCGGGCTGCACGCAGCCGACTTCCACGTCATGTACTACGCCGACTTCATCGGGACCGACTGGCCGGAGATTGCAGCGTTCGCGACCGAGGCCGCCAACGAGCGCGGCTGTCGCGTCGTGTTCATCGACAACTACGCACTGTGGGTCGGCTTCACGGGCGAACAGGAGAACCAGAGCGGGCCGGCGATGGAAGCCATGCGCCCCGTCGAGCAGATGAAGGCTGCCGGCATCACGGTCGCCATCCTCACGCACTCGCGCAAAGAGGGCGGCTCGATTGCTGAGCTGGCGCGCGGCTCCGGGGCGACCATCGGGCTGTACGACGTACTCGCGTCGCTCAAGGGTGACAGCGTGCCGCGTCGCCGTGTGCTGGACGTGACCGGCCGGCCCTTCGCGGAGACTCCCGAGCCGTTCTACGTGACGTTCACTGACGAGCATCGGTACACGGCCCTGGGCGACCACGCGGAGGTAAGCGCCAACGACCTGCGCGACCTGATCTGCCTCAGCTTCTGGACTGAGGACGGGCCGATGACTGACGAGCAGATCATCACCTTCTGCAAGGGCGCCGGCTTCGGTCACAACAAGGTGAGCGAAGCCCTGCGGAGGATGAGCGAAGAGGGTGTTATCGCTCGGCAGCGGGGAGTCATCCCCGGGCGCCGCGGCTTCGGTTACTGCCGGAAGGGGCGGAGCAATGCGACCGCATGCTGACTCAACCGCCCGCGAAACTCAACTGGCCTACGGCCCCCCCTTCGGGGGGGAGGCCGGTCCAGTTGAGTTGTCGCTCGCTGGGCCTGAACTCAACTGGACTGGCCCCCGTAGGAGCCCGGTCCAGTTGAGTTGTGAACAAGGAGAGAAGGAGTCGAGAGTGACAAGCACCACCACCAAACGTGCGCCATCGCTCGGAAGCGTGAAGACGGCGCCGAAGAGCGCGTGCAACTGCCGTGAATCAGTCTCGAAAGTTGAGGCTGATTCGGACGGACCTTGGGATTCTGTATCCCAAGGTCTGAGGCTCTGACATGCCTCCCCGCTGCACTATCTGCACCCATCCCGAGCGCGACGGTATCGACGCGGAGCTCGCGGCCGGCGCGACATACATGGGCGTCGCACGGACGTACGAGGTCGGCCCGGAGTCGGTCCGCCGCCACGCCATGAACCACCTCTCGCCGGCCCTCGCCGCTGTACGCGCGGCCCACGAGGAGAAGGAGGCGGCCGACCTCGTCACCCGCATCGAGGGACTGATCGCCCGGGCGGAAGTCATGTTCGGCGCCGCCGCGAAGGACGGCCAGTCCAAGCAGGCGCTCGACGTCCTCAAGGAACTGCGCCAACTGCTGGAGCTGTGGGGCAAGGCCACCGGCCAGCTCGACGACCGGCCCACCGTCACAGTCAACCTCATGGCCTCCCCGGAGTGGCTGGCCATCCGCGATGCAATCCTCGGTGTCCTCTGCGCCTACCCCGAGGCACGAACCGCCGTCACCGGCCGACTCCTCCAGTTGGAGGCGGGGTCGTGAGGCGGCGGAGTAGGTCAGAAGGGGAACGGCTCTCCGGAGGGTATGGCGTAGTCCTTGCTGACGTTCGTCATCTTGACAGCCCGCGTGTACATCCCGGCCTCGAACTCGTTGGCGAAGGTCATCTGACCCGTCTTTGGGAAGTAGACGAGTTTGACCCCCACTTCACCCGTCTTCAGCGGGACCTGGCCCGTCAGCGTGTTGCCGTTGAGCACGAGCTTGGCCTGGAGATGGGCATCGGGGGCAGCCAACGCCTTGGCCGAGGTAGCAGCTATCCACGCACCGGTGATGATGCTCGCGTACCCGCTCGGGGTCTTGCGAATGACGATGGGCCAGGCAGCGCCGTTGGGGTCCTTGGCCGCGCGCCACATGCCCACGAACGGGTCCACCGCTGTGCTTTGCGCAGTGGAGGGCGTGGCGCTTGGCGAGCTGGAGGGCGTCGACTGGCTCTTGGCTGCGCAGCCGCTCGCCAGCAACACCCCAACCACCAGAACGAGAATGACCCGCCTCATGTGCCCCTCCCAAGTTCGCTGGCGGTCATCCTATCCAAGCAGCCATGAGCCGCCTAGCCACCGACCTCGCCCGGGCGCTGGACCCCACGGTCCTGTCACGCGCGGCAGGCATAGAGCCCGACTCCTGGCAGTCCGAGGTGCTGCGGACCGACCATCCCCGCGTGCTGCTCAACTGCTCCCGCCAGTCCGGCAAGTCCACGACCACGGCCACGAAGGCGGTCCACGTCGCGGTGTACGAGCCCGGGTCGCTGACCCTGCTCATGAGCCCGTCCCAGCGTCAGTCCTCGGAGCTGTTTCGCAAGGTGCTTGCGGTCTACAAGAGCCTTGGGCGGCCAGTACCCGCCGAGGGTGAGAACGCGCTCTCTCTGACGCTTGAGAACGGCTCTCGGGTCATATCCCTGCCCGGCTCCGAGGGCACCGTGCGCAGCTTCTCCGCCGTGCGCCTGCTCATCATCGACGAGGCGGCACGGGTTCCCGACGAGACCTACTCGGCGGTGCGCCCGATGCTCGCCGTCAGCGGGGGGCAGCTCATCGCGCTGTCTACGCCGTGGGGCTGTCGTGGCTGGTGGTACGAGGCCTGGGAGAACGGCGGCAACGCGTGGCAGCGGTACCGCGTCCCGGCCACGGACTGCCCGCGTATCAGCCCGGCCTTCCTCGAAGATGAAAGGCGCTCCCTGGGCCCATGGTTCTACGAGCAGGAGTACGAGTGCCAGTTCCGCGCGGCCGGCGGCCAGCTCTTCAGCGAGGACATGATTGCCGGCCTGTTCAGCCCCGACGTTGACCCCCTCTTCACCTGAAAGGACACCGCCCCATGGCGAACTACACCCTCGGCCTCGACCTCGGCAAGGAGCGCGACCCTTCGGCGCTCGTCATCGCCGAGCGCATCCACATCACCCGGCCGGCTCCGCTGCGCGAGAGCTCCGGCAAGGGCTACGACGTGCTGGACGCCTATCAGGTCCGGTACATCGTGCGCTTCGAGCTGGGCACTCCGTATGACGCCGTGGTCGACGAGGTGGCTCGGCTCATGACCACGGTACAGCTCAAGGGCGAATCGCTGCTCGTCTTCGACCGGACCGGCGTCGGCGGCGCCGTCGCTGATCTGTTCAAGTCGGCCTACACGCGCGGAGACCTCGGCCCCTGCCAGTGGCCGCTCGGCGTGACGCTCACGGCCGGCTTCGGGCGCTCTGCGGCAGAGGCCGGCTACTACCAGACGACGGCCCACAAGGGCGACGTCATCCAGCGGCTGTACATGCTGCTGGAGCGTGGCCTCGTGAAAATTCCGCTGGGCCTACCGGTGGCCGACCAGCTCACCAAGGAGGTCCGCGCCTTCCGGCTCAAGCAGTCCACGGCGACCGGCAATCTGTCGTTCGAGGCGGAGCGCGAGGCCGACCACGACGACCTAGTGATTGCCCTCGCCCTCGCGGTCTGGTTCCCGCATCCGTGGGGCGAGCCCCGCGTCATCCACGAGCCGGCTGCCTGACCAACCCTCCGGCGTCGCCATCGCCGGTACAGCCGGGGCGGTGCGTTCCTTGTCCGCACCGCTCCGGCACTTTCACGGCAAGTCCTCGCGAACCCGGTTGGGGCCGGTTACGAGGGGTTACGAGTGCCGGAGCTGATAGGCTTGAAACGAGCCTGAGGGGTTAGGAGCGGTTGGTTCGGGTTACGAGTGGGGTGGCCCTTTTAATCCCAAGGTCGTTGGTTCGAATCCAACGCGGCCCACCACGCTCCCCGCGCCCGCTCTGGCCGCGGCCGTTCAGTCGCCGCACATCTCGCGCCACACCGCCTCGTCGAAGGGCGCCGTGCGCCGTGGGCACCCCTCGCGGTGGCAGACCTGGCAGCTCGCGAACTCGGCCTCCGCGGGGAAGACGATGCCCGACACCGACATCGTCGGCACCATGAGCATCGAGTCGGTCAGCCTGACGCCGATCGAGCCCTCGACGTCGCCGAGGGCCGCGAACAGCTCCCTCTGCTGCTCGATCGGCCACAGGTCCGCGTCGCCCGAGCCGGGGTCCATGGTCGCCCACTTCGTCATGCGGTAGCGGGTGGCGAGGTGCTCGTAGAGGTAGTCCGTGGCGGCGTCGAGGAGCGCCTCCTTCATCGTCCAGAGCCAGAAGGCCTGCACGGCGTCGCCGTCCGGGACGGCGATGGCGTCCGCCTCCGTGCCGCACGTGGCCACGTAGGGGAAGACCCGTTCGACCGGGTCGAGGTTCCTCCTCAGGGCGCGGCTCGTCAGCCTGACGCCGTTCAGCACCACGGAATCGTCCGCCCTCTGCTCGATGAAGGCGACGTCGTAGACCGCCTTCGGCCTGCCGACCTCCGTGACCGTGGCGAGCAGCTCGGCGAACGCCCCGGCGCTGTCGGTCCCCGGCCGGATGCGCAGCTGCCGCGCGAGCAGCTCCGCGTCGAGTGAGAACGGGATGTCGCGCAGTTCGATCATGCGTGGCTCCTCATGTGCGGTTCAGGCCCTGTCCGACAACCTCTGCACCTTGTCGATGAGGCTGGTGTCGACCGACTCGCGCCCCGCCCAGTCCTTCAGGGCTTTCCAGTCGATCTGCTGCCGACGGGCGACCATGACTGCCTGGTCCATCGCCTGCCTGTCGTTCCAATGAACGTACGCTGCCAACCTGTCCATGACGCTGTGCGTGGGGGTGATCA
Source organism: Thermoleophilia bacterium UBA2241 (assembly GCA_002347645.1). GTDB lineage: Bacteria > Actinomycetota > Thermoleophilia > UBA2241 > UBA2241 > UBA2241. Next base: position 74,612 of record DDYF01000058.1, read on the forward strand.
CTCTCAACGGACCGAAGGCGGTCTGAAGCACAGGCACGTCGCCATCGCGCACCACCGTCTCACCGAACGCAAGTGGACCCGGCGGGAACTCTATGTAGTAGTCTGTCTCGGGATGCTCAAACGCGCGGGCTCCTTGGACGCGCTGATAGCCGAGTCCGTCAAGAGCCTTCGCAATCGCTTCGTTCCTCGCGTTCGTGATGAAGTCGAGGTCGAAGCTCTGGTACTCGTTGTGGCTGTAGATCGAGACGGCCCCACCGCCCGAGAGCGTCGCCGGTACTCCCGCATCCTCGAGTGCCTGGCTAACACGAGCCGCGATCTCCTCGGCAGAGCTCCGTCGACTGATGTCGTTCATCCGGCTATGCCTGCTTTCTCGTCCGACGTGGACGCTGCCGCTGCCGATAGTAGGCCCTTACCTCCTCGTCCGGGACGAGTTCAAGCTCCGCCTCGAGGAAGTCACGAAGGTTCCGTACACTGGGGCTGCGCGTGTTGAACTCGAACAGTCTCGTCCTCCCGACCATTCGGCTCACCAAGACGCCTTCTCGTTCCAGCCGCCGCAGTTGCCGCTGGATGGGGCTGACGGAGACAGAGTAGGTGCGAGCGATGCGCAGCGCGTGGCCCGACCCGTAGGCTTCCAGGAAGAGCAGGACTTGCGCGGCCGACCGGCTGCCGAAGATAGCCTCGACTATTGGCGTCACCTTCAGTCCTCCTGTCTCGGCTGCGTTCCATTACCTCGTTTAGAGGCAATATTAGCTCATAACGAGGCAATGTGCCACTGTCGGGTGCTCAGGAGTGGCGTGACAGGGTTCCGCGCGACCGAGGAGGCACGATGACCACTCGTTTCGGAGCCGTTTGCCTGCAGCTCGGCCCGCGCCGCCGCCGCCGCTACGAGGCAGGAGGTCAAGGAGCACCTCGACTACTTCTGCCAGATGGTCGACTGGGCCGTGCACGAGTACGCCCCGCAGCCGCCGCTAGATGATTGATTCCACGAGATTGAGCCTGTCCAAGGAAAGCAAAGCAGAGAGGCCGAAGCCGACGGTGCCAAATACACCGTCGTCTGCCCGGAGGCCACGATGGACGCCGACCTCGACACTCTCTGCACCGTGGTTTATTGCACAGCCGACGACCTGCTGCCAGAGGGGCGACCCAATGCTCGTCGCAGAGTCACGGACGCCGAGCTCGTCACGCTCTGCGCCTGCCAGGCGATCATGGGCATCCCCTC
>DDYF01000040.1 GCA_002347645.1 Thermoleophilia bacterium UBA2241
GGCGTTGTCGACCGTCTTGCAGTCGCAGCCGAGCTGATTGGCGATGCGTTCGTACGACAACCCCTGGAAGTAGAGGCGCAGCACGCGTCCCTCGAGGTCCGACAGCATGCAGGTGAGGCAGGCCGTGAGGCTCTCGACCTCCTCGGACGAGATCACCTGGTTGACCGGATCGTGCGTGCTCGGACCCGGGAGCACGTCGGCGAGCGAGCAGTCGCCGTCGTCGGAGGCGTCGCTGGGCGCCTGGCTGAACGAGAGGTACCCGTTGAGGGGGACGTGCTTCTGACGCGTGGCCGTCTTGATCGCCGTGATGATCTGCCGCGTGATGCAGAGCTCGGCGAAGCTGCGGAACGAGGCCTGACGGTCGTCGCGGTAGTCGCGCACCGCCTTGTACAGGCCCACGAGCCCCTCCTGGATCAGGTCTTCCGCGTCGCCCCCGGCGATGAAGTAGGAGCTCGCCTTGAGGCGCACGAACTGGTGGTAGCGCAGCATCAGCGCGTCGAGTGCCGCCTGGGTGCCGCGACGGTATGCATTGACCAGCGCGAGGTCTGAACTCTCGGCATAGGGTTGAAGGTTGTGCGCGTGGATGGCACCGCGTCCCGCTTCGCCCTGTCGCGGACCTCGCATCCCCCCACCTCCAGTCGACGCCCCTGCAAATCGGGCGTTTACCCCGTCAGGGGCCAGTCAACCGGGCTTGTCCCTGAGATCTCGCAAGCGTCGCAAAGTCTCAGGGTCTACTTTATCCTCAAGCCGTGAGGGCATTCTATTCACATCTCGGGCAGAGTCAAGAGCCTGCGTGGATCGCTCGTCCCCGGGACCCGCGGCGAGCTCGAGCCCGAGCTCGCGCGGGGTCATACGCCGCACGCCGGCACGGGCCGCCGTGCGCTGCACCTCGGCATCCGCGCTGACGACGACGACGGATATGTCCGCAGGCTGCTCGGCGATACGACGGGCGATGAGCGTGTCGGCCGTGAAACGTCCCCCGGCGAAGCAGACCTCCACGGGGGAGCGGGCGATCGGCCGGCTGCTGGTGGTGGCAGTGCCCGGGCCGTCGAAGACGAGCAGGGCGGACGCACCCAGCAGGGCGACGTGATTGGCGAGGCGGTCCGCGAGCCATTCGCGCCGGGCGAAGAGCTCCTCGCGGTCGGCGGCCGGGAACAGCGCGTGCAGGACGTTGTACCCGTCGACGATGTAGACGGTCCGCGTCATGGGAGGAGATCTCGGGCGGCGCCGGCCTGGCCTGCGGCGGCAGCGTCGACGGCGGCGCCCGCTGCTGCGGTCCGACCCCCGCGCTGGCGTACGACCTCGTAGAGGAAGAGGGCCGCGGCCACGCTCACGTTGAGGCTCTCGACCGGCGGTCGCATCGGCACCGCCGCCAGCGCGTCGCAGGTGCGTGCGACGAGCGGGCGGAGGCCGCGGCCCTCGGCCCCGAAGACCAGGACGACGCGGTCGCCAAGGTCCAAGCCGGTGTAGGCGACGTCGCCCTCGCCGCTGGCCCCGTACACCCAGAAGGCGGCGCGCTTGGCCTCCTGGAGGAAGCGCGCCACGTTCGCGACCTGCGCCACGCCGAGGTGCTCCAGCGTGCCGGCCGAGGCCTTGACGGCCGCCGGCGTGACGTGCGCCGCACGGTGGCGCGGCACGACGAGGGCGGTGACCCCCGCGGCCAGGGCGCTGCGCGCCACCGCCCCCAGGTTGCGGGGGTCGCTCACCTGGTCCAGCACGACGACGAGGTCGCCGTCCAGCGCCGCGCCCTCGTCGGCGTACGGGTATGGCGGGACCTCAAGCGCGACGCCCTGGTGCTCGCGCGATCCGGTGAGCCTGTCGAGCGCGTCGGAAGCGACCACGGAGCGCTCGAGACCGGGAGGCAGGTGGCCGGCGAGGGCGCGCAGGGCCGGCGCTGTCGCGGCGAGCCGCACGGCTCGCCGCCGCGCGCCGGCCGCCAGCGCGAGCCGCACCACCTGCCTGCCGTAGATCCACTCCGTCGTCGCCACCCCGCGTCCGTCCCTGTCCGCTCCCTGCGCCGCCGCGCCGCTGCCGACCGTGCCGCGACCGGGCTCAGCCGCGCGGGACGACCTGGGTCCCCTGCGGCGTGTCGCGGAGCTCGAACCCGGCCGCCTGGATGGCGTCCCTGACCTTGTCGGCGCTCGCCCAGTCCTTCTCGCCCCTGTAGCGGTCGCGCAGCGCGCACGCGTAGGTCGCGTCGCCACAGTTGAGGCGCTCGACGTACAGCAGCGCGAGATCGTCCCAGCGCGCCTCCTCGGCGAGGCGCGCGGCCGGCGGCAGCGCGACGTTCTCGGTCGTGCACGCCTGCTCGCCCTTGGCGGCCCTGAGGTCGCGCGCGGAGGAGACCGAATCGGGCAAGGCGATGAGCAGCGCGTCGAGGCCGGCGACGATCGCGTCCTCCGCCTCCTCGAGAGCGTCGGCATCTACCGCCGCGCCGGCGGCGTCCGCCGCCGCGACGTAGCGGAACAGCTCACGGGCGAGGCCGAACACCTCGCCCAGCGCGGCGGCCGTGTTCAGGTCGTCGTCCATGTGGGCGGCGAAGCCGTCCCTGGCCGCCGCGGCCGCGGCATGGAGCTCGTCGGCACGCAGCGGTTCGCCGTCGCCTGGATGGTCGATCCTGAAGCTCGCCGTACGCACGGCCTCGACGAGGCGGTCGTAGGCCGCCTTGGCCTCGTCCAGCTTGTCCACCGAGAACTCCAGGGGGCTGCGGTAGTGCGTCGTCAGGAAGTAGGTGAGGACCACGGGCGGCGCGTACCGGTCGAGCACCTCGCGCAGCAGAAAGATGTTGCCGACCGACTTGGCCATCTTCTCGCCGCCCGAGCGGATCATGCCGTTGTGCATCCAGATGCGCGCGAAGGGCAACCCGGCGGCCTCGCTCTGGGCGATCTCGTTCTCGTGGTGCGGAAAGATGAGGTCGCGGCCGCCGCCGTGGACGTCGAAGCCGGCGCCGAGGTACCGCAGGCCCATGGCCGAGCACTCGATGTGCCAGCCCGGCCGCCCCATCCCCCAGGGGCTCTCCCACGCGGGCTCGCCCGGCTTGGCCGCCTTCCAGACGGCGAAGTCGAGGGGGTCTTCCTTGCCGGGCTCGCCCTCGACGCGAGCGCCCTCCTCGAGGTCCTCGATGCGTTGACGCGAGAGCTTGCCGTACTCCGGAAAGCTGCGCACGCGGAAGTAGACGCTGCCGTCGGCCTCGTACGCGTGACCCGTCGCGACCAGCCGGCGGCAGAGATCGACGATCTCGGGGATGGTCTCGGTCGCCAGCGGTTCGACGTCGGGGCGCAGCTCGAGCCCGAGGCGGCCCATGTCGTCGTGGTAGGCGGCCGTGTACTCCGCCGCGACCTCGGCCGAGGTCCGGCCCTCGGCGCTGGCCTTGGCGATGATCTTGTCGTCGACGTCGGTGATGTTCTCCACGAGGGCCACCGCGTACCCGCGGTGGCGCAGCCACGAGCGCAGGACGGCGAACGTCACGTAGGGCCGCGCGTTGCCGATGTGGACCAGGTTGTAGACGGTGGGGCCGCAGCAGTAGATGCCTGCCTTCCCCTCCTCGCGGGGGACGAAGTCCTCCTTGGCCTGGGTGAGCGAGTTGTAGAGGCGGATCACGTGGCGTCTCCCTCGGTCGGTGGCGGTGTCGGGGTGCCGGACGGGCCGCCAGCGGCGGCGTGTTCCCCGTTCGCCGCGGCGGCGAGCGCCGCGTCCAGGCGGGCGAGCGCCTCGCGGCGCTCCAGAGCCGCGAGCACGTAGTGGAGCTCGGGGCCGTGCTCGCGGCCGGTGAGCGCGACGCGCAGGGGCTTCAGAAGATCGCGGGCGGCGAGCCCGTGCCGTTTGCCCCAGGCCCGGTAGCCGGCGAGCACTGCGCGCGCCTCGTCCGGGTCGAGCCAGTCGCCGGCCCCGGCGCGGCGCAGGCGGGACTCGGCGAGCTGAGCCCGCGCGCCAGCTAACAGGCGCCGCCCGTCCTCAGTGAATCGCGGCGCGTCGAGCACCGCCGCGGCGAGGGCCGGCGCCCCGCCGTAGGCGGCGAGCGACGGCTGGAACGCCGCCGCCAGCGCCGCGGCGGCCGGCGCCGGGGTGTCCGGCGGGAGGCTGGCGGCGAACAGGCGCCGATGGGCGCTTTGGTCCAGGGCCTTCACGTATTGGTGCTGCAGCCAGTCGAGCTTCGCCGGGTCAAAGACGGCGGCGCTCGGCGAAAGGCGCTCGAGGTCGAACTCACGCACCAGACGCGCACGGTCGAGGATCTCGTCGTCGCCGTGCGACCACGAGAGCAGCGCGAGGTAGTTGACGAGCGCCTCGGGCAAGTAGCCAAGTTCGCGGAACTCGCCGACGGCGGTCGCGCCGTAGCGCTTCGAGAGCTTGCCACCCTCGGGGTCGTGGATCATCCCGTGGTGCGCGTACGCCGGCGGCCGGGCGCCCAGAGCTGCGAAGACGGCCAGCTGGCGCGCCGTGTTGGTGAGGTGGTCGTCGCCCCGGATCACGTGAGTGATGGCCATGTCGCGGTCGTCGACCACGGCGGCGAAGTTGTACCCGGCGACGCCGTCCGACCTGAGGATGATGAAGTCGCCGAACGCGCCGGCGCCGAAGACCACGGGGCCGCGGAGCAGGTCGTCGACCACGGTCTCGCGCTCGGGGACGCGCAGCCGCACGACCGCCGGCTCGCCGGCCGCCAGACGCCGCTCCGCCTCGTCCGGCGCCAGGCCTGCGCACCGGCGGTCGTACCGCGGCGGCCTCCCCTCAGCGCGCTGGCGGGCGCGCACCTCGGCCAGCCGTTCCTCGCTGCAGAAGCAGCGATAGGCGTGGCCGGCGGCCAGCAGGCGCGCCGCCGCCGCCTTGTACGCCTCGAGGCGCTCGCTCTGCCTGTACGGGCCATACGCTCCCCCACGGTCAGGCCCCTCGTCCCAGTCGAGGCCCAGCCAGGAGAGGTCCTGGAGGATCGCCCTCTCGTGGCGGCGTTCGGAGCGTGCGGCATCGGTGTCCTCGATGCGCAGGACGAGCGTCCCGCCCTTGTGGCGCGCGAACAGCCAGTTGTACAGCGCGGTGCGCGCCGAGCCGATGTGCAGCTTGCCGGTCGGGCTCGGCGCGAAGCGCACCCTCACTGTCGAGTCGAAGTTGATGGTTCTCCCCCGGGTCGTCGTTTTCTCCTGCAAACCGGCGTCCAGTGTATCACCGGCGCGCGTCGCGCCGGGACGGGCGCGGGCGAGCCAGTCGTGCTGATAGACTCGCTCTTGCCGACCGCGGCCACACGACCGGACGCGCGCCGCCACGAAAGGAGGCCATGTGTCCCACGACCAGCACGACACCCCGTATCTCGACGCCGTCCTCGCCTACCGGCGCCGCGGGTTCACGCCCTTCCACACCCCAGGCCACAAGCTCGGCAAAGGCGCGCCCGCGAAGCTCCGCGAGATGCTCGGCGAGACCTGCCTCCAGGTCGACCTCGCCATGGCCGGAGCCGTCGAGGACACGCGCGAATCCACCGGCCTGATCCGCCTCGCCGAGGAGTACGCCGCCGAGGCGTGGGGCGCCGAGCGCTGCCACTTCCTCGTCAACGGCTCGACGAGCGGCGTGCACGCCATGGCGCTGACGCTGGCCGGTCCCGGCGAGACGCTGATCGTCCCGCGAAACGCGCACAAGTCCCTGCTCGCCGCCCTCATCTACTCAGGCGCGACTCCGGTCTACGTCGAGCCGCAGGTCGATCCCGTCTGGGGAATCCCGCTCAACGTGAGCGTCGCCCAGGCGACGCGGGCGATGCGCGCCCATCCCGAAGCCAAGGCCTTGATCGTGACTTCGCCGACGTACAACGGGCTGGCGGCCGACCTGCGCGCCTTGGCGGACGTCGCGCACGCCGCTGGCGTCCCCTTCATCGTCGACCAGGCCTGGGGGCCTCACCTGCGCTTCTGCCCCGACCTGCCCGTCGACGCCATGACGGCCGGCGCCGACGCCTGTGTCGTGAGCACTCACAAGCTCATCAGCGGGATCACCCAGTCCGCGGTCCTGCTGGCGCGCGGCGAGCGTCTGAACCTGTCGCGCCTCGAGAGCATGGTGAAGATGACGCAGAGCACCAGCCCGCAGGTCCTCATGTACGCCTCGATCGACGCCGCGCGTCAACAGATGGCGACGCGCGGGGCGGAGTTGTGGCGCGAGGCGACGCTCAACGCCGAATGGGCCCGCGAACGCATCCGCCAGATCCCGGGCCTGCGCTGCCTGGGCCGCGAGGTGCTCGAGGCGGAGGGCGTGGCCCAGTTCGACCCCACGCGGCTCACGGTCTCTGCCCTCGACCTCGGCCACAGCGGGACCGAGCTCGAGACGATCCTGCGCGACGACTACGCCGTCGCCGTCGAGGCGGCGGATCCGCTGGCCATCATCCTCAACGTGACGTTCGGCGACTCCAGGAACGACCTGCGGGTCCTCGTCGACGCCCTGCGCGACTACGCCGCGCGCTACGCCGACACCTCGGGGCGCCGGGAGGCGGCCGCACGCTGGTTGCGCCTGCGGCCGCCGGCGTTCACGCGCCAGGTGCTGACGCCGCGCGAGGCGTTCTTCGCCCCGTCGGTGCCCCTGCCGCTCGCCGCGTGCGTCGGGAGGGTGAGCGCCGAGATCGTCACGCCGTACCCGCCGGGCATCCCCGTCCTCGGTCCGGGGGAGGAGGTCGGCGACGAGACGGTCGCCTACCTCACCGAGGCGGCGGCAGTGCACCTCAAGGTCCACGGGCCCGAGGACCTCAGCCTGCGCACACTGCGCGTCGTGGCGTGACGCTCTGCTTCACCCGCGACTGAGGGCAGGACGCGAGCGGGCGGCGGCGCCGTGGCGCCGCCGCCCGCTCGCGTCCTCACCCCCAGCTCAGTCGGGCTTGACGATCCCCAGCGAGGTCGCCGTGAACAGCCGATCGAAGGCGACGCCGGCGTCCTCGAAGGCGGCGCGTCCGCCCTCTTCGCGGTCGACCACGCACAGCAGGCCGGCCACCTCGAGCCCGGTCTCCCGGAGCCTGACGACCGCCTGCAGCGCCGCGCCGCCGGACGTCACGACGTCCTCCACGACCACGACCCGCTGCCCGGCCTCGGCACGGCCTTCCATCGCCTTCTTCGTGCCGTACCCCTTCTCGCCCTTGCGCACGATCACGAACGGCTTGCCACTGGCCAGGGAGAGCGCAGCGACGATGGCGACGGCACCGAGCTCGGGCCCCGCCAGCAGGTCGAACGGCTCGTAGGCCGGGAGCTTGGCCGCGAGGCCGGCAGCGATGTCGCGCAGCAGGTCCGGCCGCGTCTCGAACAGGTACTTGTCGAGGTAGAAGCGGCTGCGCCGCCCGGAGCGCAGGATGAAGTCGCCTTCGAGGTAGCTCGCCTCGAGGAGGCGGTCGCCCAGCTCGGTCACGGTCGATCCCTTCGTGTCGTGATGGACAGAGTGACGGCCGGCGACGAGGTCACCGCCGGAGCGCTCACGTGCCGCCGATCGCCATGCCCTCGATGAGGACCGAGGGCGTGAGCACACTGCCGGCGGGCACCCACCGCGCGTCGTCGCCGAGGGCGCGGACGCTCTTGAGCATGCCGATGATATCCCCGGCCAGCGTTACCTCGCGCACCGGCGTCGTCAGGCGCCCGTGCTCGATGAGGACACCGCTGATGCCCACGGAGAACTCGCCCGAGATGGGATTAGCCCCCGAGTGCACGCCGACCGCGTCGGTGACGAGCACGCCGCGATCCACGCCGGCGACGATCGTGCCGAACGGCACCGGCTCGCCTTCGACGAGCAGGTTCGTCGGGCGGACCGCGGGCGGACTCTGGTACCCCCCGCGCTGGCCGTTGCCCGTGGACTCGGCGCCCGCCTTGCGCGCCGTGTACGTGTCGTGCAGGAAGCCCTGGAGCACACCGGCGCTGACGAGCGGCGTGCGCCGACAGGGCGTTCCCTCGCCGTCGAACGGCGCGCTGTCGAGCCCGTCGGGATGAGCCCCGTCGTCGGCCAGCGTGAGCCGCGGGTCGGCGACCGCCTGTCCCTCAAGGCCGGCGAACAGCGAGCGGCCCTTCTGCGCCGCCTCGGCCGTGAGCGCCGACGACAGCACGCCCAAGAACGCTGCCGCGACGAACGGGTCGAGCACGACGGCAGCCTTCATGGACGGGCAAGGGCGCGCGCCGAGCAGGCGGCACGCACGCGCCGCCGCCTCGGCGCCGCAGGCCGGTCCATCGAGTTCCTCAAGAGCACGACCCACGGCGTACGAGACGCCCGTCTCGACCCTGCCCTCGTCCTCGGCGAGGACGTAGGCGTAGGCGTAGCACTGGCCGGCGCGGTAGCTGCCCCGCACGCCGGCCGAGTTGGCCAGGTAGACCTCGCCGTCACCGTCGACGTACACGGTGTCCTCGACCGTCTTGACGCGAGGGTCGGCGGCGAGCGCCGCCGCCTCCACGGACAGAGCGAGGTCGATGCGCCGCTCGTCGGTCGCCGCCGCGAGCCGGGGGTCGTACGGCTCGACGGCGGCCGGCGGACCGGACGGAGCCGGCAACGTGCGGAAGGGGTCGGCGTCGGCCGCCGCAGCGTGCGCGACCGCGCGCGCGACGACGTCGTCCAGGCCCTCCGGCCCCAGGTCCGAGGTCGAGGCGTACCCGACGGCGCCGTCGCGGAAGACGCGCACGCCAACGCCGCAGCGCCGCGCGGCGACGAGCTGTTCGACCTCGCCCTGGTACACCTTGATGCGGCGCGACACGCCGCGCTCGGCGTAGGCCTCGACGTCGCGCGCGCCGCGCGCCGCCGCCAACTCGAGGACACGGTCGACGACGTCGAACATCAGCCGGTCCCGCCGACCGTCATGGCGCTGACCCTCAGCGTCGCCTGCCCGGTCCCGACGGGTACGCCCTGCCCGTCCTTACCGCAGACGCCCGACTTCTCCTCGTAGTCGTTCGCGATCATGTCGATGTCCTTGAGCACCTGGATGCCGTTGCCGACCAGCGTCGCCCCGCGGAGCGGCGCGGTCACGCGCCCGCTCTCGATGAGGTAGCCCTCGGCGACGCCGAAGACGAAGGCCCCGCTCGCCGGCTCCACCTGACCCCCGGCGAGGCTCTTGGCGTAGAAGCCCTTCGGCGTCGCCGCGATGACCTCCTCGGCCGTCGCGGCGCCCGGGGCGATGTACGTCGTCGTCATGCGCGGGATGGGCACGTGGCGGAACGACTGGCGGCGGCCGTTGCCGGACGGCGCCGCGCCGAGCTGGCGTGCCCGCAGCCGGTCGTAGAGGTACCCGGCCAAACGGCCGTCCTCGATGAGCCGCGTCTTCTGCGTGGGCACGCCCTCGTCGTCGAACGCCTGCGAACCCCAGCCGTTCGGCACGCCGCCGTCGTCGAAGGCGCTCACGATCGGCGCGGCGACGAGTTCGCCCATCATGCCGGCGTAGATGCTGGCCCCCTTGGCCACCGCGTCGGCCTCGAGGCCGTGACCGCACGCCTCATGGAACAGCGTGCCGCCGAACCCGTTGGCCAGCACGACCGGCATCGCGCCCATCGGCGCAGGGCGCGCATCGAGCATGGCCAGCGCCTTGTGCGCCGCCTCACGCGCCGCCGCCAGCACGGCCGCTTCGTCCATGACCTCGAACCCACGGCTCGCGCCCAGGGTCTCGTGACCCGTCTGGATGACCGCGTCGCGGCGTGCGACGACTTGCACGCTCAGACGGGTCCGCGTCCGCGTGTCGCGTACGACCTCGCCCAGGGAGTTGACGATGAGGACCTCCTGGCGAGCGTCGGCGTAGCCCGCGATGACCTGGGCCACCTCATGACCGACCGCACGCGCCTCGTCGTCGGCGGCGTGCACGAGCGCCGCCTTGCGCGCGACCTCGACCTGGTCCGGCGGCAGCACGACCGGGTGGAGCCCGGCGTCGCGGCGCACGGGTCCGAGGTCGTCGACCGGCGCGCTCGCGCCGGGGTCGCGCAGGGCGGCGGCGACGGCGTCGGCCGCCGCGCACAGCGACGCCTCGTCGAGCGCGTCGGTGTAGGCGTAGTACGTACGCTCGTCGTGCAGCAGACGCACGCCGGCGCCACGCTCCCGGCCGCCGACCACCTGCTCCAAGCGGCGGTCCTCGAGGCGCAGTGCGAGCCCGTCGCGGTCCTCGACGAAGACCTCAGCGAAGTCGCCGCCCCGGGCCAGGGCGCGGGCGATGGTCGCGCGGGCGAGTCCGAGGTCGAACGTGTCGAACGGCATCTCAGCCGGCCCTTTCGAGCGCGCCCCGCACCAGGGCGGCCCAGGCCCGCAGGTCGGCCACGCCGATGGCGTCCTCGGTGAGATGCAGGGCCGGCCCGTCGGCCGTGCCGAGACGGATCGCAGGACGTCGCTGCGACCCGCGTCGCCGGCGTGAGCTGAGCCAGACCGTCGACGCGACCGCGACGACGCACCCGACGGCCAGGCACCGCGCCGTCACCGTGTTCCCTCCGATCCGACCGCGTCGCGGCCGCTCGTGGTGTCTGCTTCGTTCGCACCGCCGCGCGCGTCCGCATCCGCCGCCCATAGACGGAGGTCGAACAGCGCGAGGCCGGCCGATCCGGGCGTCGTCAGCGCGACGATACGCCCGCCGCCGGCCTCGAAGGCGACGACGTCGGCGCCTTCGAGGCCGACAACGACGTCCTCGAGGCCGGCGTGCCGTTCGCCGTCGCCCAAGGTACCGGCGTGCGCGGCCAGAGCCGTCTCGGCCGCGCGCCAGAGGCCGTCGACGGCGCGGGCGAGCAGCTGCCCGCCGTCGTCGTCCGCCGGCGCGCCATAGCGCGTCACCGTCCCGCCGGCGTCGATCACCGCGACGCGGCGGACGCCGGGCGCGGCGGCGGCCAGCTCGCGGACCGTCTCCGAGGCGCTCACGCGGCTCCTCCCGCCCGACGGCGCGTCACACCGACCCCCCCTCGCCGACGGGATACGCCGGCGCACAGGAGAGCTCGCAGCGGTCGCCGCCGCGGCTGATCGACTGGGTGGCCACGGAGAAGGCGACGGGGCCGTGCTCGGCCATGACGGCCTCCACGACGCCCTCCAGGAAGGCGCGGTGCATCCCGCAGACGAGCTCCGGGTCGCTGCCCGACAACTCTCGGAAGGCGCAGTTGTGGACGGTGATACACAGGGTGTCGCCGCGCCAGAAGAGGTCGGGAAGCAGCCCCTGGTCCTCAGCGACCCGTCGCACCATCTCCGCGACGTCGTCGCGGGTGCTCAGCCGGCCGCGCCGATCCGCGACGACGCGCCGTCCTTCGGCGATGCCGGCCTCGCGAGCGGTCCTGCCGGCGTCCTCAGGTGAGCCGTCGGCCGCCAGCGCGGCGAGCGCCAGCCGGGCCAGGAGGTCGTAGCGCCGCGGCGGGAACCCGAAGGTCACCACCTCGTCGCTCAGGCGATAGAGTCGCGCCGGGCGCCCGCCGCCGCCTCCCTTGCGCAAGTCCGTGACGACGAAGCCCGCCTGCTCCAGCTTCGAGAGATGCATACGGGCCACGTTCGGGTGCAGGCGGAAACGCTCGGCGATATCGGCTGCGGTGACTGCCACGCCGGGCTGCTCGGCGATCGCACGGTAGATGTGATACCGCGTGTCGTCGGCGAGCACGGCCGCACGCTCGTGATCGCGGTCCACCGGCGCTCCTCCTTCGATCCTCCGGCGATACTACAGGCGCCGACCGGCACTGTAAACACGGTGGTAGTAGTGTGAACCGTGCCCCAGAGGGCACTCACCGTCCGGGTCACGACCGCCTCCGTCCGCTCAGCGCTCGATCTCGAAGTGCGACGTGATCGGGACGGCGGGGCGCAGTGTCGCTTCGACGCTGCAGTAGCGCGTCTCGGAGAGTTCGATGGCACGGGCGACCTTCGCTTCGTCGAGGTCGCCCTTGAGCTTGTAGACGACCTCGAGCGCCGTGTACCGCTTGGGGTGCTCCTCGGCTCGCTCGCCGCTGACCTCGATGCTGAAAGCCTCCACGGGCTGGCGCATCTTGGTGAGGATGGAGAGGACGTCCATGGCCGTGCAGCCGCCGAGCGCCACCGAGAGAAGTTCCATCGGGTAGTTGCCGCTGCCGGCGGGGTCAAGCCCCGAGGCGAGGTCGACCGTCCCGTTGGCCGTCACCCCCTCGAACCTCAGACCCTCGTTCTTCCACGTCAACGTCACCGGCTCGCCCACGTCGTCCCTCCCGTCTCTCGCCCGCGTCTGCGCCGCGGTGGTGCGTACGCTAGACTTGCACCCCGATGACCCTCCTTCAAGCCATCATCCTCGGCATCGTGCAAGGCCTCACCGAGTTCCTGCCGATCTCCAGTTCCGGGCACCTGATCCTCGTTCCGTGGCTCTTCGACTGGCACGTGCTCCTCGAAGACCCGGAGCTCAACAAGACGTTCGACGTCGCCCTGCACCTTGGGACGTTCTTCTCGCTGCTCGTGTACTTCTGGCGCGACATCGGCCGCCTGCTCGCGGCGTGGTGGCGCACCCTGACGCGCCGGCGGATCGACTCGCCCGAGGGCAAGCTGGCGTGGCTGATCATCGTGAGCACGATCCCCGCGGGGATCGTCGGCGTCGCCCTCGAGGACGTGATCGTCAATACGCTGGGCAAACCGTGGATGATCGCCGTCCTCATGATCGTCTTCGCCGGCGTCATGTACGCCGTGGATCGCCTTGCCCGCCACGAGCGCGAGATGGCGCAGATGGGCTGGGGCGACGCCCTGCTGATCGGCGTCGCGCAGGCACTGGCGCTCGCGCCCGGTGTCTCTCGCTCGGGGGTGACGATGGTGACCGGCCTCGCCTTACGCCTCACGCGCGAGTCGGCGGCCCGCTACTCGTTCCTCATGAGCATCCCGGCGGTCGGAGGGGCCGCCCTCTACAAGGGCCTCGACGTCGCCGCCGAGGGGCTGCCGGCGGGTACGGCGGTCCCCTTCGCCGTCGGCATCGTCTCGGCGGCCCTCTCGGGCTTCGCGGCGATCTGGGGCCTGCTCGCCTATCTGCGCCGCCACGACTTCACGCCGTTCGTCGTCTACCGGCTCGCCGTCGGCGTCGGCGCCCTCGCGCTCATCGTCCTCGGCGTCCGCTCTGCCCTCGGCGTCTGAGCGGCCGCGGCGACGTCGCTCACCTCACCTGGCCCGGACGCCCGGGTTGCACGCAGGGCGTGCGCTTCGTCGCGCCGCCCGGGCCTCGTGTAGACTGACGTCGGGTCTCCCTCTCGCCCCCCAGGAGCGTCAACGGTGAGAAACCTCACCCTCGGTGACCGCGGCAGAGAAGTCGCGGATGTGCAGAAGCGCCTGCGTGCCCAAGGCTTCGTCCTCGGCAAGGAGGGCGTCGACGGCTTCTACGGGCCCAACACGCGGGGCGCGGTCTGCGCTTTCCAGCAGCGCCGGGACCTGCTCGTCGACGGCGAGGTCGGCGACAACACATGGCGTGAGCTCGTCGAGACGGGCTACGAGCTCGGCGACCGTCTCCTCTATCTCCGCGAGCCCCAGTTCCGCGGTGACGACGTGCTCGCGCTTCAGGTCAAGCTCAACCTCCTGGGGTTCAACGCCGGCCCGGAGCGGGGAGTGCACGACGAGGGCGTCGAGCGTGCGGTGCTCGATTTCCAGCGCAACGCGGGGCTCGAGGCCGACGGCATCGTCGGGCCGACGATGCTCGCGAAGCTCGAGGCGCTGCGCAAGGCCGAGTCGGGGCGCGAAGGCAAGAAGATCCCCGACCGGTACGGGGGGTACGTGGAGGCGCGCGCGCTGACGGGCCAGATCGTCGCCGTCGACGCCGGGCACGGCGGGTCCGACCCCGGCGTCGTCGCAATGGAGGGCCTGGTCGAGAAGGACCTCACACTCGCGCTTGCGCTCCGTCTCGAGGAGCTGCTGCGCGCCGAAGGCTGCCTCGTCGTGATGACCCGGACCGGGGACCACGACGTCCCCCTGTACGAGCGCACCGAGACCGTCATGGCTGCCGACGCCGACTTCATGATCTCGCTGCACGCGAACGGCAACGAGTCCCCCGAGGCACATGGCGCCGCCTGTTACTACTTCCAGCGCAGCCACTACTTCTCGGAGCGCGGGCGCCGGATGGCGGAGCACATCGGCGCCCGTTGCGACGCGGCCGGGGCACGGTTCCTCGGGAGCTTCGGTCGCAACTACGGGATCCTGCGCGAGCCACGTGCCGTGGGAGTGCTGGTCGAGCCGCTGTTCCTCACGAGCCCGGCGGACGCACGACGGGCGACGCGTCCAGACTTCGTCGACCGCGTCGCCGAGGCGATCTGCGCCGGGCTGGGCGACTACGTCGCCAGGGTGCCGCTCCCCAGCCAGCGCACAGGCGTCGTGGCGGGGTCGACGTCATGAGGGCAGCGGACGGCGCGAGACGCGCCGCAGGACCGAGGGCCGAACGCCGTCGCTCCGAGAGGCCGGGACACCGACGTCCCGCCGAGGACCTGGGGCGCGGCGCGGCCGGAGGCGGACGATGACGGAGGTCGGCGGAATCGGGCTCACGCCGACGCAGGCCCAGCGGCTCCGCGAGCTCGGCGCCGACTCGGCGCTGCTCGAGCAGGCATACGCGTCCGCGACGGCGCGCGACGCCGCCTTCAAGGAGCTCGAGGACGGGCTGGTGCGCGCCGGAAGGGCGCGGCTCGGAGAGCTGCGCCGCAGCCGGCGCGCCCCTGCGATCGTCGAGCTCGAGGCGGCCCTGCGCGCCGCCCTTGCCGAGGCGGGGTTCGTCCAGGTCATGACGCCGCACATCATCGCGGCCGAGGCCCTCGACAAGATGGGCGTCGGCCGCGCGCACCCTCTGCGCGAGCAGGTCTTCTGGCTCGAGGACGGAACGTGCCTGCGGCCGATGCTGGCGCCTGGCCTCTACGTTCTTCTGCGCAAGCTCGGCCGTATGTGGGGCCGCCCCTTCGGCCTCTTCGAGGTGGGCACGTGCTTTCGCCGTGACAGCAAGGGGAGCCGTCACCTGAACGAGTTCACGATGTTGAACCTCGTCGAGCTCGGACTGCCGCTGGAGGCGCGCCGTTCGCGACTGGACGAGCTCGCCGCGCTCGTCATGCGCGCCGCCGGGATCCCCGACTTCGCCCTCGTCCGCTCGACCTCAGCGGTCTACGGCGAGATGGTCGACGTCGAGGTCGGCGGACAGGAAGTCTGCTCCGCCTCGTTCGGGCCCATCCCCATGGACGACGCCTGGGGCATCGTCGAGCCTTGGGTCGGCCTCGGCTTCGGCCTCGAGCGCCTCCTCATGGCTCGCGAGGGCTACCCGAACATCGAGCGCGCGGGGCACAGCCTCACGTACGTCGACGGCGTGCGCCTGAACATCTGACCGGGGGGGGCGCCCGGCTCCCATCAAACGCTGGCCGCCTCTACACGGCCGCGCAGACCGACCTTCAGATCGTTGACGTTGGTGCCCGTCGGACCGGTCACCAGCAGGTCGCTCAACGCGCGCAGCGCCGTACCGGCATCATGCGCGGCAAGTGCGCCGGCGATGTCGATCCCAGCATCCGTCGCGGCCCCTGTCGTGAGGTCGTCGACGAGGCCTCCCGCCGCGTCGCTCGGGCCGTCGATGCCGTCCGAATCCATGCACAGCACACATGTGGACCCCGACCCATCAAGCTCGAGAGCCGCGGCGAGCGCCGCCTCCTGGCTTGGGCCGCCAGTCCCTGCGGGCACGTCGAGCTCCAGTGTCACCGTCATCTCCCCGCCGGCGACGAGCGCCGTCCCGGGCGCCTCCCGGAGAAGGCGGCGGGCAAACGCGGCGCCGCCTTCGGCCGCGTCGCCGACGAGGTCCAGACCGACGACGCGAGCGTCGTAGCCCAAGCGCCGGGCCTCCTCGGCCGCGGCCTCGCACATAGTCGCCGCCGTCGCCAGCACGTGCGTGGAGACACGTGCGAGCACCTTGGGCGTCTCGTCCTCGGCCCGCGCCGAGCAAAGCCGCCCGGCGACCGCTGCTGGCAGACGCGCCCACAGAGCGTGACGGTCACACACTTCACGCGCGTCGGCGAACGTGGTCGGGTCGGGGACGGCCGGACTGATGAACACGTCCACCGCGTCCCCAACGACGTCGGACACGCTGAGGTTCAGCACCTCGCCACGGCAGGCGGCAGCGAGCCGGCCGCCCTTCAGCGCCGAAACGTGCTTGCGCACCGAGTTCATCTCGGTGATGTCGGCGCCACTGGCGAGCAGCAGGCGGTTGAGCAGGATCTTGTCGGCCAACGACAGTCCGGCCGCCGGAACGACGGCGAGCGACGAGCTGCCGCCGGTGATGAGCGTGATCAGCAGGTCGCCCGGGTCCGCGGACCGCGCGATGTCCAGAAGACGACGCCCGGCGGCCAGGCTCCGCTCGTCGGGCACGGGGTGCGCGGCGGCGAGCACCTCGATGCGGCCGAGGGGCCGTGCCTGCTCGGGCTTGACGGCGATCGCTCCGCCGGTGATGCGGTCGCCGAGCACGTCCTCGAGCTCAGTGGCCAAGGCATGACTGGCTTTGCCGGCGCCGGCGACGAGGACGCGCCGCCCGGCGAGCGGGTAGCGCCGGCCGTCGACGACGAGGTCGTCGCCGTCCAGCCCCACCCGCTCGCGCAGGGCGCGTCCCGGATCCGCGGCCGCCACGCCGACCATCGCGATCCGCAGCGCGTCGCCGCGCAAGCTCGTCTCGCCGTGGCCGGCGGTCTCAGCGATGGTCACGATGGCGACCCCCGGTTCGGGTCGTTTGGGACAGCCGAAGCCATCAAGGCCTTGCGCTCACCGCTCGCCGGCCATCTCACCGACCACAGTCCAGCACGGTGCGGATGGCGCGCCCGGCGATCAGGTCCTCGAAGGCGTCCTGCGCCTCCGCCAGCGGCCTGTGGCCGGTGATGAGCTCGTCGATCATCAGGCGGCCGTCCATGCAGAGGTCGACGAGATGCGGGAAGTCGACCGTCGGCCGCATGCTGCCGTAGTTGGAGCCGATGACGCGCTGCTCGTAGCAGCTCAGCAGGAGGGCGTCGTAGCCCGGGCGCGTGCCGGCCTTAGGCTGGCCGACGATCACCGCGGTGCCACCGAAGGCGAGCATCGCGGCGGCTTGCTCGCAGGTCTCGGCGAGGCCGATGCACTCGAAGGCGTAGTCGACGCCGCCGGTCAGCTCGCGCACCGCCTCCACGGGGTCGGTCTCGGCCGAGTTCACGACGTCGGTGGCGCCGAAGGCGCGCGCCGCCTCGAGCTTGCCGGGCACGACGTCGACGGCGACGATGCGCGTCGCGGCTCGCAGCCGGGCGCCTTGGATCGCCGAGAGGCCGACGGCGCCGCAGCCGATCACCGCGACCGAGGAGCCCCATTCCATCTGCGCGGTGTTGACGACGGCGCCGAAGCCGGTAGCCACGGCGCAGCCGATGATCGAGACCTTGTCGAGAGGGGCGTCGTCGCGGATCGTGATCGCCCCCGCCGCGGGGACCACCGCCTGTTCGGCGAACACCGCCGAGGAGAGGTAGTGGTAGACCGGCGAGCCGTCGGCACGGGCGAGGCGCGTGGTGCCGTCGAAGAGCATGTCGGTGCCGATCGCGCTCATCGAGGTCGCGCAGAGCTGCGGCTTGCCGGAGGCGCACCAGCGACACGCCCCGCAGGGCGGCATCCAGGAGAGGATGACGTGGTCGCCGAGTGCCGGCCTGGTCACCCCTGTGCCGACCGCGGTGACCACGCCGGCGCCCTCGTGGCCGAGGACCAGCGGCGTCTTGTGCTTCCAGTCGCCCTTGTAGACGTGCAGGTCCGAGTGGCAGACGCCGGCGCCGACGAGCTCGATCTTGACCTCGCCCGCCTTGGGCGCCTCCAGCTCCAATTCCTCCACGCGGAGGGGTTCGCCGACCCCGGTGAAGACTACGGCGCGCATGACGGGCTCCTTTCGTTGAGAGAGGAGGGCGCCGGCCGGAGAACGGGGGCGGACCGGCCGGCGCCCCGGGGGAGATGCTCGGGAGCTCTGTCAGTACGCCACCTTCTGCGTCGCGGTCACGCCGATGCCGCGCTGGTTGAGCTCGGCGAAGTAGAGCTCGGGGGGGATCGCCGCCTCGCCGCCGAAGGCTCCCTTGCGCTCGATGGCGCCGCGCCCGAGGAGGCGCCCGGTGAGCGCCGCCGGGTAGCCCACGGTGAACGTGCTGCAGGGCATCTCCCACTCGGGGTAGAAGTGGAGCACGGTCTCCAGCGTCCAGTCGACGGTCTGGCCGTCCTTCTCGCCGCGCACCCCGACGCGCAGGACCTTGTGGTCGTCGAGGGTGGGAGGCTCCTCGGCGGCCGCCTCCGTGAGGGTCTCCTCGACGAGCGCGAGGATGACGTCGCGGGGCACGACCTGGGCGCCCTTGACGGCGATCGGCTCGGTGCCCGCGGCGCCGAGGTCGCAGAGGAAGCTGAGCTTCTCCTCGAAGCGCTTGGGCAGGGCGAGCTTGAAGGTGCAGGTGCGGATGCCCTTGTCGGCAAAGGCGACGGGGATCGTCGCGGGCTCGGAGTGGATCGTGTAGTAGCAGGTCTGGGTGCCGACGGGGGCGGGGAAGTCGACCTCCTCGGCGCCCGCGAAGGGGGCCTTCTCCACCCACTCCCCGTCCTCGTAGGGCCAGGCGCTCATGAGGAACTCGTTGAGGATCGTGTCGAGCGAGTAGGGCGGCACCAGCGGGGCGGCGGCCGTGCCCCAGTTGGCGATCCCGTCCCAGATGCGCACGTGCTCCACGGTGTCGAGCCTGAGGTAGGCGTAGCGCGCGAGGACGTTGACGATCCCCGGGGCCGAACCGGAGCCGAGGATGGCGGTGAGGCCGGCGGCCGCGAAGCGGTCGGAGAGGGCGAGCTGCTTCTTGGCCCAGTGGAAGAGGCCGCCGGTGTCGGTGTAGTGGCAGCCCGCCTTGAGACAGGCCTCCATGACGCCCTCATTGAAGTAGGCCATCGAGCAGTTGACGACGACGTCGACCGGCTCGAGGACCTTCGCTAGAGCCTCGATGTCGGTGACGTCGACGGCTGCCGTGCTCACCTTGGGCGAGGCCATGGCCTCCTTGCGCGCGGCGAGACCGGCCTCGTTCAGGTCGGCGAGGACGATGGCCTCGACCTCGTCACTCTCGACAAGGTCACGGATCGCCGCCTCGGCCATCTTGCCGGCGCCGCCGACGACGCAGATGTTCATGGGTGCTCCCTGTCGTTACTGTTGGCTGTCAGATCTTGTGCGGTTCCGTGATAGACATCTTGTTGCCCTCCGGATCTCTGAAGAACCGAAAGCGGTACCAGGTGCCGCTCTCGTGATGCCAGTCGCCGACATCGCTGATCCACTCGACCTTGCCGTCCAGTTCGCGGATGGCCACATCGAGATCATCGACCGCCCACGCATAGCATTCGATGCCGGGCGGATTCTCGTCCGAATCCAGACTGAGCGGATCAGGGTGCTCACCCTTGCCGGGGAAGAAGTAGATCGTCACGTCGCCGGACTGGATAGCGAACCAGTCGTCGCCGGGGGTGTAGGGGAACAAGAACGGCTGACCGAGGACGCCATGATAAAAGCACGCCATCCTGTCGAGGTCCGCGCACAGCACGTCGATGTTGTCGAGCCGCTTCAGCAGTGTCATCGCCCCTCCGTTCGTCCTCAGGTGCCGGTCGCGAGCGGCGACACGTCGTGTGCCGGCGCTCTTGGAGCCGCTGAGGGCTTGTCGAGAAAGTCGGCGTAGTCGATCCTCCGATATGGCTTCGCGCAAGGATTGCCGTCAGCGAGCCACATGACGCACTCGTGCGGATCCATGATGATCGACATGATCGTCGCACCCTGTTCCTCGGCGTCCTCGCGAGGATCGGGATGACAGCACACGCCGTACGGATGATCGGCGTGGTCTCTGAGCGCGGTCTGCACCGACTCCACGGTCACAGGCAGCGGCGCCGTCTGCAGCGCGCGACAGAGGCGCTGGTACCTCGCCAGGCTGTCTGGCATGGCCCACTGCGAGACGTCGACCACAGCCTTGGGCGGCGCGATGAAATGGTTCGTGTGGACCAGCAGGCCGTCGCGCGGATCGAGGTACGACAACATGCTGAAGTCGCCGGGCGCCGACTCGACGTCGATGCCCACGCCATCCCGGTGAGTGAGGAGGTAGTTCGCGGATGACGAGCGCTTCCACCGCTGGACGGAGGCCAACGCTTCGGTGAGCGTCTCGGCATCGAGGAAGGCACGCAGACAGACGTGATAGGGAATGCCCGGGTCACCGCGATCGCGATCGGTGACCAGAGCGTTGGTGGCGACAGCGATGCCCGACGAGTTCATGCCCGCCTTCGCCAGAAGGCCTGCTTCTACAACGGTCACGAAGTCGGGAGCGCCGATCTGCTCGACCTCGAGTACGACCAGCGTGTCGGCACAGTGCGTGAGCCAGTCCCAGTTCTCGCCCACCAAGACGTGGCCCGTGGCATTCGTATCCGGCAGGATGCAGAACGACGAGCACTCAGACGGAGGTGAATCGGCCCGCCCCGTGGCCGTCCGCGACTTCGCTGCGAACATGACCTCCGTACGGAGATTCAGCGCGAGAACGTCGTCGAACTCGGCCCCCGCACCGGCGGCGACGCCTCGCATCTCATCGAGATACGACGGGTATGCGGCCTCGATCGGCGCCACGTATGCGAGCGATCGCTCTGTGACCTCAGCCCACGTCCAGCCCGTGTAGTAGGCGAAGACGCGCTCATAGGCCTCGAGCGAGCGCTGTACCCTCTCGCGCGCCTGGGTCCCGTACTGCCGACCCCGCTCGCGCGCGTCTCCCTTGACCCGGACGTGAGGGAAGCGCGCTCCGTCCTGAACCTTGCCGGTGCCGTGCTGGCCCGTCACCTTGCACCCCTTTCCACCGTGGCGGCGATGTCGTCGATGGTGGCGACCCACACGCCGGGCTTCTGTTTTACGTACTCGATGAACGACTCGAGGAAGCTCAGTCGGCCCGGTCGACCGATGATCTGTGGATGCATGGCGAACACACACGCCCCGCCGAGCGCGCGGATTCCCTCGAACTCCGCCGTCCAGATCGACCGCACCTCTGCGACAGTCGCGATCTTCTTGTCCCAGCTCGACGATGCGAACCAGAAGTGCGCTGCATCATCGAGGATCCATTGCACCGGCACCTCCACTACAGCTGCACGCCGATGGAGGTACGGACGGATGTCGTCCATGAGGTTCGACGAGTACGCGAAGCCGTGGCGTTCGAGCAGGCCGATCGTTTCCGGACTCAGTTCCCACGAGGGGGAACGGTAGCCGGTCACCCTTGCGCCGAGCGACTCCAGGATCCGCTTGCCCTGCACGAGCTCCGACTCTTCATCCTCGGAGCTCAGGTCGCCGGGGTTCCTGTGTGTGTAGCCGTGATGCGCGATCTCGTGGCCCGCAGCCAGGATCTC
The DNA here is from genome assembly GCA_002347645.1 of Thermoleophilia bacterium UBA2241. Lineage (GTDB taxonomy): Bacteria > Actinomycetota > Thermoleophilia > UBA2241 > UBA2241 > UBA2241. The sequence goes on from DDYF01000040.1 coordinate 21,259, forward strand.
GCCGACGCGCTCGGGATAGCGCTCTGCGACCCTGCCGACGACGAAGAACGTCGCCCGAACGTCTTGACGCGCGAGGATCTCCAGCACCAGGGGGACGGCGACCTTGGCCCCATACGTGCCCTGTGAGAGCACACCCGGACGCTGAGCGTTCGCCGGGTCGTCACCGATCCAGACTTCCTCGGCGTCGAAGTCGAACGTGAAGGCGACTGCGCATCCGGCACCTTCTGGCCACATACATCCTCCAGTCAAGTGCGGGTGGCCGAAGGAGGGGGGGTCCTCCTTCGGCCACGCCGGCGCGGTCAACCTCCGGGGACGGCGGTCGGCCGCTTGGGGGGGCTCTGCCGGCAAGCGGCGCCCGTCTTCGTCACGACTTGGAACCGTTCTCGGGAGCGCCCATCTCGTACTTCTCCCTGTCGATTGCGGCGAACCCGGCAGTCAGACCGCCGTCGATGGTGAAGCAGGCGCCGGTGATGTAGACGGACTCATCACTGCACAGGAACAGGGTGAGGGCGGCGAGCTCCTCGGGGCGAGCGAAGCGCCCCAAGGCATGCTTCTTGGCTAGCGCTTCGTAGTCGCCCTGAGGGTCGGGCGAAGTGGCGAGGAACTCGTCATACATCGGCGTGTCCACCGCGCCCGGCGCGATCGTGTTGCAGCGGATGCCCCAGGGAGCGACTTCGAGTGCTACGGCCTTGGTCAGCGCATAGACGGCGCCCTTGGCTGCACAGTGGGCGCCAGCGTAGGGCTCGGCGAACCATGCGTACGTACCCGACATGGTCACGATCGATCCCCCGCCGAGCTTCTTCATGCGTGGAATCGCCGCGCGGGCAGCCAGAAACACGCCTTTGGCGTCGACCGACATGACCCGGTCCCACTCCTCGGGAGTAGTGTCCTCGACCAGTTCGCTGAACTGCACACCGGCCTGCGCCACAACGGCCTGTGGCCCGCCAAGACGCTCTGCAGCGGCGATGAGGTTCTCCATGTCTTCGGGACTGCTGACGTCGCAGCGGACCGCCTCGGCCTTGCCTCCGGCATCGCGGATGACCTGCGCGGCTTCGGCGAGCTGTTCGTCGCGGACGTCCCCAAGGACCACGTGCGCGCCCTCCGCCGCCAGTCGCTGGGCCATCGCGAAGCCGTTCCCCCGCGCGGCTCCGGTGACGACGGCCACTTTGTTCTCCATCTGCATGGGACTCCGCCTTTCAACCTATCGACTCTTCACATGTCAGGGCTCAGGACGCCTGGGACCTCCAAGACCAGGTCGTCCTGAGCCCTCGCTCCCTATTCTCGACCGGTCACGCGGGAGTTCATGACGTCTGTACCTCCCTCCAGGCCTTGTTCCAGAGGGCCAGCCGATCGCCGGTAGGCGCGAGCTTCCATGCGTTCTCACCCGAGAGGGCGTCCTCACTCGTCCCGAGGAAGGCGTAGTCGCCGATGAGCTGCTCGTAGGCGGAATCGCCACTCTTCGTGCCGTTCGGGTAGCCCGTGTAACCCACGTTCTTGGCCGAGTGCTCCGGGTTCATGACCCAGTCGACAAACAGGAGAGCAGTGCCCGGGCTCTTGGCTGCCGTCGGGATCGAGAGAAGATCCGATCCCATGACGGAGCTCTCCGTGCAGTTCTGGTAGCCGTAGACCGACGGGTCGTCCGCCTCTCTGATGATCACGAGCATGTCTCCGGGCCATGCCTGCATGATCCAAGCTTCACCGGACGGCAGCTTGCCCTTCACATCGGTGGAGAAGCCAGCCATCATCGGCTTGAGCTTGATCAGCTCCTTTGCCGCCTGATCCACTTCGTCGGGGTCGCCCGAGTTGATGTCGAACCCGAGCCGCGCCAGGCTGGCCCCCAGTGCGTACCCAACGATCTCCAGCACGAAGACCTTCTTCTCGGCTTGCGGCGCCACGTCCCAGAGATCGTTCCAGGACCCCGTGAAGAGCGACGAGTCCACCTTGTCGGCGCGCCAGCCGACCCCCACGGGGCTGTACGCGTAGGGGATGGAATACTTCGCCCCAGGGTCGTAGAACGGATCGTGGAAAGGAGTCGTGAGCTCGCTCCAGTGGGTCAGCGCGTCATGGTTCAGTGACAGCAGGTAGCCAGCTTCGGCAAGCGGGCCGATGTAGGCGCTGTTGGTCATGACGATGTCGTACGGCGCGCCGCTTGCGACCTTCTGGGCCATGGCTTCGTCGCTGTCGAAGAAGCTTTGGTTGACCTTGACGCCGTACTCCTTCTCGAACCCGGCGATCACGTCAGGGTCGACGAACTCCGCCCAGCCGAAATACTCCAGGTCCCCGTCGACGGTCGCCTCGATAGTGGCAGCGATCTCGTCGCTCTCATCGGAGCCGCAGCCTGCCAGGCCGCCGCCGATCAGCGCCGCTCCCAGGGCCAAGCCCGCGGTGCTGTGTATGAACTGCCGTCGCGTGAATCTCCTGTTCCGCGTTTCCCGGTTCATCTGACTATCCCCTTTCTGAGCCCTCATCCCTGATCCGCAGGAGGCATCCTGCCGGCCATTCCCTTCAACCCTGGTTGTGTGCGTCAAGTTGTG
>DDYF01000060.1:0-177387 GCA_002347645.1 Thermoleophilia bacterium UBA2241
GCACACAACCCGGGACACTACTAGCAGCCTTCGCTTCATCAATGAAGAAGCTCGAGAGCGTCCTCGCTTCGTTTCTCTTGGCTGTGGCCACGAGTGGCGGCAGCGGGAAGGTGCACTAGAGCCACCCTTCTCCGCCAGCATCTGCTATAGCGTCTGCCGCATCCTGCCGATATCGGTAGGGTCAACAGGTAAGGATGCGGCTGTTGTCTCACTTGCCCATTAGCTTCAGGGCGCTGTCTGTCGTATCGGCGCTCGCGTCTGCGGCCGCTTTCTCGTACGCGGTCGCGGTGATTCCACGCTCGGATGCAATTCGAGTTGCTGTCGCCTGCCTGGTGCTGTCGGGCCTGGCCCTCATTGCAGAGAGCCTCGCGGTCGAATTCGCCGATCGGATAACCATGACGGCGTCCAACCTGCCCATCCTGCTAGCCGTCATGTTCCTGGGCCCGGCCCCGGCCATGGCAGTCGCGGGAGTCGCCGGTATCTGGGGCTGCTGGCGTGAGCGCTCCGCGTTCATCTCCATCTTCAACGTCTGCAACTTCGTCTTGTCCGCCGCCGCAGCATCGCTCGTGTTCGTCGCACTTGAGAACGCCTGGGGGTTCCCTCACTCGGCCCTGAGTGCCGGGCTGCTCGTTGCAGGAGTGGCGGCGGCGGCCACGTATGAGTTCACCAACATGGCAGCTGTTGGGTTTGCCTCGTTACTCATGTATCAGCGCTCCCTAGCTACTTACTGGAAGGCCGAGTTGCCGCCCTTCATGCGATCGTTGGCGGTGCTGACCGGCCTCGGCCTCATGACGGCTGCGCTCTACGCAGAGGCGGGCCTCGTGGCGGTCGTGCTCCTGTTCGTGCCCCTGTTCGCCAGCCAGTACATGTTCAAGCTGCTGGCGAACGAGAAGGAGCATGTGGCCAGGCAGAAGGACCTGAGCGACCAGTATCTTGAGATGAACATCGGTCTGGCCGCCGCCATGGTCGTCCTGCTGGACAGCAAGGACGAGTACACCGCGCAACACTCGGCCGCAGTCGCCATGTACTGTCGGGACATCGCCGCCGTACTCAGTCTGCCGGAGGAGGAGGCGGAGGCGCTGCACCTCGCCGGTTTGCTGCACGACCTCGGCAAGGTCGGCACGCCCGATGCGGTCCTGGGCAAGGAGACGACGCTCAGCGACGACGATTGGGCGTACATCCGGCAGCATCCCGGAAAGGGTGCGGAAGTGCTGTCTCATCTCGCTGCGTACCAGGACGTCGCGGACATCGTGCAGTATCACCACGAGCGGCTGGACGGCAGTGGCTACCCGGACGGTGTCACGGGCGATCGTATTCCAGAACTGAGCAAGATCCTCGCTGTCGTGGATTCGTACCACGCCATGACCTCGGATCGGCCGTATCGCGTCGCACGGAGCTCATTCGATGCACTGAAGGAACTGCGCAAGTCGGCCGGGTCGACGCTGGATGCACGGTACATCGAGGTGTTCGCGCAGATGCTGCGTGACAAGGATCTCGCTTACCGTGAGGGAACGTCGACGGACTTCATGGGCGAGTATGAGCGCGGGCGCATCAACCTGCGCCTGCGCGGCAAGGCCCTCGCCCAGTTCAGCGGTCGCGCTGAGGCACGGGAAGACCCAGCGGCCGGCTGAGCATCCTGCTCGCCACGGCGGCAGCCAGGCCGACCTTGACCACGTCGGCGGCCAGGAACGGGAGCACGCCCGCCGCCGCCGCAAGCCCGAGGTCCTGCTGGGCGGCAAGCCACGCGACGCCGAGGGCGTAAAGGGGCAGCAGACCGCCGAGTCCGGCGCACACCATTCGACCGACAGACGGATCGCGGCTAGAGGACAGGGACCCGACAGCGTAGGCGGCCGGGAGAAAGCCCAGGAGGAACCCCCCGGTCGGGCCGATCAGTGTTCCCACGCCGCACCCGCCGCCTGCGTAGACGGGGGCGGCGAGACCCAAGCTCAGGTACACGACGACGCTCAGGAGCGCACGGCGGGGGCCTAGGATCATCCCAGCGAGGACGACGAACAGTGTCTGTAGCGTGAAAGGAACAGGGCCTACCGGCACGGCGACGAACGCGCCGCTGGCGATCAAGGCGGCGAACAGCGCGCAGTAGGTTATGTCAACCACCGTGGGGCGCGGCAATCGTCACCGTCACGCGGCGTGAGCGAGGGTGACAATGTACGGAGCGCCCGGACTGGTGTCAATCGACCGGCCCGGGCGCTCTTCCCCCACCCCCGGGGGCCTGCTGTCAGCGCAGGGTCACGTCGCCACTGTGGAACCGCTGGACGTGATGGTGCGCGAGTTGGACGAGCAGAGCGCCCTTCTCGTCGATGCCTACGGCCGTGCCGGCCACCGGCCCGCGGCGTGTCTGAACGCTCACGCTGCGTCGCGCAAGGTAGTCGAGCGTACGGAAGCGAGCGAGAGTCTCTGAAAAACCAGTGCGGACAGCATCGGTGTAGCGCGTCTCCAGCGCCAGCAGCAGTTGGGCCAGGAGCTCGCTGCGGTCGACGGTGCGCCCCGACGCCGTCTTGAGCGAGACGGCCGTGCGCCGCAGCGCCACGGGCAGCTCGGCGTACTCCGTGTTGACGTTAACGCCGAGGCCCACCACCACCCAGTCGACTGCGTCCTGTTCACCGGCCACTTCCATAAGGATGCCACCGACCTTGCGGTCGTCGACGAGGAGGTCGTTCGGCCACTTGATGCGTGCCTTGATACCCGCCGTCGAGTCGATGGCGTCGCAGGCAGCCACGGCGGCCGCGATAGTGAGCAGGTGGACGTCTGCCATCCCGATCGGTGGGCGGAGGATCACGGAGAAGAGGAGACCCTTGCCGGCCGGGGATGTCCAGCGGCGCCCCAGGCGTCCCCTGCCCGCGGACTGACGCTCGGCGACGACTACCGTCCCTTCGGGGGCGCCGGACGCCGCGAGCTTCTTCGCCTCGAGGTTGGTCGACTCGATCTCGTCGTGATACCGGAACGACCGGCCAAACACGCTCTGAGCCGTGCGTTCGGCGATGAGCGGCATGCACAGCTGGCTGGGCTCGTCCTCAAGCCGATAGCCACGGCGCGAGACGCCGACGATGTCGTAGCCGCGCTTGCGCAGCGAGTTGACGTGCTTGTGCACGGCGTTGCGCGAGACCCCGAGCGTCTGGCTGATCGCTTCACCCGAGACGAAGCCGGGGCTTTCGCGCAGGATGTCTATGACAGTGCGTTTGCTCTGGTTCATCTTCCTGGCTTCAACATAGACCACCGGTGCGCCGGTTTCCATGACCACCCCCATCTGGGCTCGCGTGACTTGGCGGGGATGCTAGCCAGCTGTCTGCTGCCGGTAATCAACCCGTGGTTGTATTTCGCTCACGAGGGAGGTGGACCGGCCGAGACCGCCCTGCTGCCTAGAGCTGGCCTTCACACAGCCGGCGATACTGGATGACGGCCGCCACACGATCGCGCGCTCCCAGCTTCGTGAAGATGTGGTTCACGTGGGTCTTGACGGTCGCCGGCGAGATGTAGAGCTGCCGTGCCAGTTCGTCGTTGGTCAGACCGTCGGCGATGAGCTCGATGATCTGCCGCTCGCGGTTCGTCAACGCCAGGTGTTGAGCCTCGTCACCAGACGCTCCTTCCCGTCGCGCTCGGCGGAGTTCGGTCGCAAGACGTCTCAGCTCAGGGTACGGGCTCCGTGTCGCCTTGGCGAGCACGGACGTGACGTCTGTCTCGTCGCGGTGTGCGGCGGCCGCTCTGGCGGCGGCAGCGCCAGCCACGGAGTCGAGTGTCTGGCACGCGATGAGGATCTGCATCCCGTTCCAATGTCGTGCGATAAGGTCGAGGATCGACGCCACAGTCCCCGCGTCAGTCGTCTCGTGAAGGAAGTCAGCCGTCATGGCGGGCTCCAGGACCAGTTCTTGCGCGAGGAAGTTCAGGTGGCCGAGTTCCAGCTGGCGCGGCACGCACAGCGCGAGGGAGCCCAGAGCGCTCGAGCGATCGCTGGCGCGGTAGCGCAGCGTCGCGGCGAAGAACTCAGCCTTCAGGGCAACGAAGAGAAGATCAAGGTCCTGGGCTTCGTCGGCCACTTCGGCAAGTCGCTCGCGGGCAGCGTCCCCGAGCGAGCGGTCGGTGAAAGCCAGATTGGCTGCTGCGTTCAAGTAGGCGTAGGGCGCCGCGGCGCCGCGTGCTGCATCCATCGCCCTTCCGTACCAGGCAGTCGCCGAATCGACGTCCCCACATCTTCTGGCAGAGGTGCCGGCATGACACAGCGCGAGCGATCGACAGTAGGGATCGTCCGCGATTGAAGGCGCGTCGATTGCTCGCCTGCACGTGTGCGCGGCACGTTCGAAGTCACCTACAGATGCCGACAACTGAGCGTCCACGTCGTCCATCAGCGCATCGAGGAACTGGTATCCGTATCTGCTGCCAAGCTTCCGGGCCGCCTCGAGTGACTGCCTTGATCTGTCCCACATCGCCGTGAACAGCTGATTCATGGCAGCAAAGTTGAGGAAGGCCACTCGGAGGCTCGGCGAGCCATGCTGGGTCACGCAGTCCATCGCCGTCTCGATGGCGGAGTCTGCGCTCAGGTAGCGTCCCGTGTTGCTTCTGACATAAGCGGTATGTGCTGCCAGCCGAGCTAGCTCTGCCGGATACAATCCGCAGGCGAGCCGCGTCGCCCGGTCAAATGCCAGTGCGGTGTCGGCCCACAGGCATTCTGCCTCGAGGGCGGCGCCCAGGCTGATCAACGCATGCACGCGCTGCTCATCCTCGTCGGCCGTCTCGAGCGCCCGCCTGCAGGAGACGGCCGCCTCCGAGGTCCTCCCCTTCCAGAACAGCGTCCGTTCCTGTGCCGAAAGTGCGTGGTAGAGACCGCGTCGGTCTTCGGTCGCTTCGAGTTGCTCGACCGCGCGAGCGATGTGATCCAGCGCCGGGTCGAAGTGCCCGGCGCGCATGTCGACCTCGCCGGCGATGAGGTGGGCCCACGGTTCATCGCGGCGCAGCGCGTCAGGCAGACGTACGAGCCAGGACGCGAGGGTGTCGGAACGGAACGCATCCAGGTTCATCTCACCCGCCCGCCCGACTACCTCCAGTGCAAGGCGGGGTTCGTTGGCGGCGAGACAGAGCTCAACGGCCCTCTCGATGTCGCCGTGGGCCTCCAGTGCCTGGGCGGTGAGGAGTTGCAGGCGGTGGAAGCGATCGGAGCCGTCCTCCTGGATCGACTTCTGTCGTAAGAACTCCCTGAAGAGGCTGTGATAGCGGAACGTGCCGTCGTGCACGGTGGCGAACGTGAACACCCCATTGGCGACGAGGTGCGCGAGGATGCGGTTGGCTCGTCGAGGCGCGCCGACGCGGCGCGCGAGGTCAGGCGATACATACTCGAGACAGCAGGTACGGCGCAGGAACGCCTTGACCTCCGCCGACTCCCGTGAGTAGACCTGCTCGGCGAGATACGAGAAGACATCCTGTTTGAGGCGAGGGTCAGAGAGCGCGTGGGCGAGAGGCTCTACCCCCGTCCAGCGCAATGCCTGAGCCGCCAGCACGATGCTGGCCGGCCAGCCCTCGGTCAAGTCGGCCAGGGCGGAGGCGTGCTCCGGCGACAGGGCAATGCCCGTCCGACCGGCGACGACCTCAGCGACCTCATCGGGTCCGAAGCGGAGATGGTCGACGCCGATGACGCCGACCTGGTTGGCGAGCCGCAGTCTGCCGACCTCGAAGGCCGGCTCGTATCGGCTCAGGATCACGAAGCGCATCGTGTCCGGCAGATTGGCAACCAGATAGTTCAACGTGGTGTTCAGGGAGTGGGAGTCGGCAGCCTCGTGGTAGTCGTCGAGCAGGATGTGGATGTCCGAATCCACCTTCTCAGTCGCCTCGGCGACGAACTCGGCGGTCATCTGCTCGATCGGATACGGGACGTCGTGGGCGTTGTCCAGGCGGTCACGGATCCGCTGTCCAAAGCCCCGGTACAGTCGGTCAAGCGCTTCGACGAGCGATGCGATGAGGGAAACGGGGTCTTGGTCGAGGACGTCCAGTTTGTACCAGATCGAGCGCACGCCGACTCGGTTCAGCGTCGCCAGCGCCGCGGTCGTCTTTCCGTAGCCGGCCGGGGCGCAGACGATCGTGAGACGTCGTTTCAGTGACTCCTGAAACAGGTCGAGTGTCGTGGGGCGCAGACACGCCTCGCCGACCTGAGGCGGCGAGAGCTTCGCCTTGACGAGCGGTGGTAGCGTCCCCATGTGCGCCACTGAGATCCTCGTTCCACGGAGGAGGTGCGCCACGGTGGCGCGCGCCAACTATAGCAACGCGCCGGCCGTGTACGGCGCCCGCCCCGCCTGCGCCAGGTTGACATTACCGTTCGGGGCGGGGCCGCAGGAGAGCGAGGCGGGCTGCGCCGCGTGCGCGGCGCAGCGCTCCGACTCAGATGCTGGAGGTGGCGAGCGCCACGGCCTCGGCGGGCGAGGACGCCCGCAGCAAGCCGTCGGGCTCGCCACCGCGTAGATCGGGCTTCTTGGGCGCGGCGAGAACGCCGGCATGGGGCGGCGCGCCGGGCGGCCGCACCGTCCAGCTGTCGAGCAGGACGACGGTGCGGCCCAGGTTGCGCGCCAGGGCGATCTCGCTCAGCGTGCCCCAGGCGCCGCCGACGGCGATCACCACGTCGCCGCTCGCCACCACGCTCAGGTTGCGTGCGTAGCCCATGGCGCTGCAGACAGAGTAGGTGAGGTCGTCGTTGGCGCGGCTGCGGTCGGCCTCGGGCATGATGCCGATGCAGACGCCGCGCCTCGTCTTCACCCCGCGAGCGACGGCGGCCATCACGCCGTCGCGGCCGCCGCAGACGACGACGCAGCCGGCCTGCGCGAGCAGCTCACCGAGCTCTTCGGCCATCGCGGCGAGCTCCGGCGAGGCGACACTCGCGCCGATCACGCTGACGTAGGTCTGGGGCATGCTCAGGCCTCCGGGCCGGGCGACGCGAAGCGCCCGCGCCCGGCCTTCCTGTCTTCCTCGGCCCTGCGAAGGCAGGCCCACGGCTTGCGCCCCGGCGTCCCGTAGAAGATGTGGAAGTCGTGCCGGTAGCCGCGCTCCTCGTAGAAGCGCATCGCGTCGCGGTTGGCCGTGTCGACCCCGATTTCGACGTCCTCGATGCCGCGTCGCTCGAGCTCCTCGTCGACGGCGTCGAAGAGCGCCGTGCCGACGCCGGCTCCGCGCTCGCCGTCGGCCACGCTCAGGGCGGCCAGGACCGCGTGGTGGTCGCCCGTGTACCAGACGGGGTCCGGACCCTCTACCTCGACGAACGCGTAGCCGACGACGGCGTCGTCCCTGCGCGCGACGAGGACGAACGCGTCGCCGGCGAGGGCCTCGAGGATCTCGGCGCGCTCCAGGGGCCACGATTCCTCGAACGGCCTGATCGGCACGATGGCCTCGGGCAGCATGGCGATGTGGTCGAGCAGCGCTCCCCAGAGCGGCGCGATGACCTCGATGTCCCTCGGGTCGAGTGTCTCGATGGTGATGCCGTCGGGCATGGTCTCCTCGTCAGGTGCCCGTCGTCTGGGGCCATGGCGCCGCCGCCGGCCTCAGGATCGTCTCGAGTAGCCGCAGCGCCCCAGCCTTGCTCAGCGGCTCGTTGAGGTTACCGCACTTCGGGCTCTGCACGCATGAGGGACAGCCGCTCTCGCAGGGGCACTCGGCGATCAGGCGGTCGGTGTCGGCGGCGAGGCCATCGAAGGCCTCGAACCCGCGCTTGCTCAGGCCGATGCCGCCGGGGTAGCCGTCGTAGATGAAGACGGTGGCACGGTCGGTCTGGCAGTGCCACGGGGTCGAGAGCCCGCCGATGTCCCAGCGGTCGCACATGGCGTAGAGGGGAAGGAGGGCGATGAGGCCGTGCTCGGCGGCGTGGAGGGCGCCGGCAAGCTCGGGTTCGATCGTGAGGCCGGCGTCCGTGGGTGGCGCGACGCGCTCCACGGCCTCCGGTCCCAGCGTGAACCACAACGCCTCGGTCGTGAACGTCTGCTCCGGCAGGTCGAGGCTCACGGTGTCGAGCATGCGGCCGTCGGTGAGGTCGCGCTTCTGATACGCGATGACCTGCTCGGTGACCTCGATCTGGCCGAAGAAGAGGGCGGCGCCGGCCAGCGGCCGCATGGCGGCCTGGCCGGCGATGACGACGTTCTTGTCGATCTTCGCTTGCGTGTAGAAGGCGGCGTCGTGGTCGTCGACGAGGACGGTGCGCCCGTCGATGTCAAGGTGCTTGACGAGGTAGCTGCGCCCGAGGTGCAGGTAGACGGCGCCGGGGTGCGCGACGCGAAAGACGCGCTCCTGCTCGACGGTGCCGAGGATCTCGCCGCGGCGCGTCTCGACGATGACGAAGGTCTCCGCCGACGCTGAGCGCAGCGAGACGTCGGCGGCCGGTGAGTGCGGCCTGGCCCAGGCCAGGCCACCGCCCCGCCGCCTCAACTTGCCCGCCTGCGCCAGCCCCTTGGCCCGTACCATGCCGGCCTCGCCGAAGAAGCGTGTGTCGTTGGGCACGAGAGGGCGCTCGTACGCCGCGCTCTGCAGATGGGCATCCGAGATGTGAGGGTTGTCCAGGTCGATGATCGCCTCCTCGACGCGGCGGTCCAGCAGCCGGTCGGGCTCGCGCATGAAGTACTGGTCCAGGGCGTCCTGGCCGGCGACCAGCACGGCCCAGCCGTGCCCGGCCCGGCCGGCGCGTCCCCAGCGCTGACGCAGGCTCGTCACGGTGCCGGGGAAGCCGGTGACCAGCGCGACGTCAAGCGTGCCGACGTCGATGCCGAGCTCGAGCGCGCTGGTCGCGATCACGGCGTCGAGCTCGTGGTCGAAGAGCCGGCGCTCGATGTCGCGGCGCTGCTCGGGCGTGTAACCGGCGCGATAAGGCTGCACGCGTTCGCCGGCGCCGCCCGGGTCGCGATCGTCCAGGCGGCGGCGGACGTGGTCGAAGACGAGCTCCGCCGCCTTGCGCGTCGGCGCAAAGCCGATCACCCGTGCGCCGGCGAGCACCGCCTCGCTCACGATGTAGCTGGACTCGGCCAGCGAACTTCGGCGCGTGCCCAGGTCAGGATCTTCGAGCGGCGGGTTCCAGAAGACGATGGTGCGCTCGGGGTGCGGCGCGCCGTCCTGCTCGACCGCCTCGAACGGCAGGCCGACAAGACGCTCGGCGAACTCCCGGGGGTTGGCGATGGTCGCCGAGGCGAGGACGAACTGGGGTGCGCCGCCGTACACCGCGCACAGGCGGCGCAGCCGGCGCACGACCTGGGCGACGTGCGAGCCGAACACGCCACGGTAGACGTGCGCCTCATCGAGCACGACGTACTTCAGGTGGTGGAGGAACTCAGCCCAGCGCTCGTGTGCCGGCAGCATGCCGACGTGGACCATGTCGGGGTTGGAGAGCACGATGGTCGCGTTGCGGCGGATCGCGGCGCGCTGGCCCTGCGGGGTGTCGCCGTCGTAGATGGCCGGCACGACGGCGCGCAGCGCTTCGCCCGTCTCGCGCCCGTGCCCGCCCGCGCCGTCGCGCGCTTCGTCGCTCCGGCTCTCGTGCACGCCGCGCTTCGGCAGAGCTCCGGCGCGCAACGCCGCGAGCTTGCGCGCCTGGTCCTGGGCCAGCGCTTTGGTAGGGTAGAGGTACAGGGCGCGCGTCTGCGGGTCGCGGGCCGCAGCGTCGAGCGTCGGCACGGCGAAGCACAGGGACTTCCCGCTTGCCGTGCCGGTCGAGACGACGACGTTCTTGCCCTCGGACAGCATCTCGTACGTCTCGCGCTGATGCGACCACAGCGAGTCGATGCCGGCGGCGGTCAGGGCGGCGGCGACGGCGCCGTGGAGGCCGCCCGGCAGCGGCGCAGGGCGCCCCTTGCGGGCGGCCTCACGGGCGACCGCGACGACCTGCTCGTGGCCGCCTGCCGTGAACAGCACACGCAGGCCGCCTTCAGGGTCGCCGGGATCGTGAGTCTCTGTCCGGTGCGCCACCGTCCGCTCCCGCATTCAAGGGTCGACCGGCAGTCTACCTCGCCGCCCTCGCGGAAACGGGGCCTGGGGCCGCCGCACGAAGGAGGGGCGTCGACGGCGCCCCAACGGAAAGGGGCGCCTCGCGGCGCCCCTGCTACGCATCGATGGAGGGAGGCGCTACTGGATGCGGCGACCCAGGTCGAGCGTGAAGAAGGTCACCGGTGCGCTGCAGCCGCAGTATCCTGCCTCGCACACCTTCACGCCGATGCCGATGTTCCGGAAGGTCTTCGTCAGAATGATCGCCCTGTGGGTCCTGGAATGCATCCAGCGGTCGACGACGACCTCGGGGGCCGAGTACAGGCCCCCGCCCCAGGCGAGGTTCTCGCCGACCTTCCAGTAGCTGTAGCCGGCGCGCCTGTACCCGTGACGAATCAGGCGCCGCGAAAAGGTCTCGCCGTTGTACGAATCGTGGTCGAAGTACTGCTGCGCCCCCATCTCGGCGGAGTGGGCGCGCGCGGCGCGCACGAGGCAGGGCTTGACCCACAGTTTGGGCAGGTCGCGGTTCGCGCGGATCTTGTTGATGAGGCTCACGACACGCTTCTCTTTGGGCGTGAGCGTGATGGAGGCCGACGCGCTGGCCGGCAACACGATCAGCGTGACCAAGACGGCCAGCATGACGAACAGCGCTACCTTGGGCCTCATCGCTCACCCCCGAGCCGGGCTGTGTCGCGAATACGCGAAGGCGTCCGCCCGCTGCGACGCGCCTTCTTACTTGGACCTATCGGCCCTCGAGGCCACGAGTTGAGGTCCGGACGCGGTCTTCTTTCGTCTGCGCTGACAACGGGTCGAGGTGCGTGGGCCTGTCGGAGTGGGACGGCCCCACCTGCTTGCCGCTTCCGACGGGAGCGGTGTATCGTCCCCACTCGTATGCACGGCCTGACCCCTGACCGGCGGCTGAAGCGCGACCGTCGCCGCAAGCAGATCAGGCGCCGGCGCGTCATCGCGCTGGTCATTGTGGCGACCCTCTCGCTCCTCGCGATCTGGCTCGCGTACGCGCTTCCCGGTGCGACACCTGCGCGTGTCCCCGCGGCTGCGGCGCAGCCGACGTTCGCCGATCAGGCGGCCGTCGCTCGCCGCATCGTCGTCGCGACGGTGGGCGACGTCGAGATGCTGCTCCCCGTCTCACTCGAGAACACGACCGCGGTCGGCTATCACGCAGCTGAGAGCCCAGGCACAATCGGCTTCGAGCCGCGGGGCACGTGCGCGAGTGGCGGCGGTCTTTCCGAGACGCTCGCCGACATTTTCGCCGGGGGCGGCGACCTGCAGTACTACCGTATGGGCGACGGCGGAAGCGGACCAGGGGCGACGGGCGCGCTCGACGTCGGCGCCGTGCCGGGTGCGGAGGTGTTCAGCCCGGTGGACGGCAAGATCGTCGGGGTCCACGAGACGGAGATCCTGGGCAAGTGCAAGGACGTCGAGCTCCACATCCAGGTGGCTGCCGACCCGACGATCCTGCTCGTGGTCGCCCACGTCGCCCAACTGGGCGTGAGCCTGGGCGACGAGGTCAAGCGGGGGAGCAGCCTCCTCGGGCACGTGCGGCCGTACCCCGCAGACGTCACGCAGGAGCTGAGCCGGTACACCTCCGACGCCGGCGACCACGTGCAGTTCGTCGCGCTTCGCGTCGAACCCCACATCTCGGGCCTGTGATGGCGGGCGGCGTCGTACCCGTGGCGCGCTTCGCCGTCATTGGCGGCTCTGGATCGCTGGCGTCCGGGTTCCCGGCCGCGGTGGACCCAGCCGCACGCGTCCTCGAGGACGAGCTCGTGTTCGACACCCCGTGGGGCGAGAGCCCGCCGTTCGCCCTGTTCGAGCGCGAGGGGCGCCGCGCGCTGCACGTACGCATACACGGATGGCGCCCGGGGGCTTCACGCGGGCGCGCCTCGCGGCAAGTGTTCAGCGTGCTGCACCGCGCCGGGGTCCGGCGCATCCTCTCGGACGCCGGTGTCGGGAGCTTGAACCACCTGCTCGATCCCGGCGACCTCGTCGTCCCCGACGACTTCGTCGACATGACCACCGACCGCGACCGCCTGGGTACGGTGGTGGGCGACCACCTGCTGATCATGCGCGACGCGGTGTGTCCAGCGGCGCGTGAGGCGCTGGCCGTCGCGGCACGCAGCGTGGCGCCCGAACGCCGCCTCTTCACACGCGGTACCTACGTCGTCACCGAGGGCCCGCGCTTCGAGTCCCCGGCCGAGGTGCGTGTCCTGCAGTCCATGGGCGACATCGTCGGTCAGAGCTTCTCGCCCGAGGTCTGGCTGGCGCGTGACATCGGGGCCTGTTACGCGGGCATCTACGTCGTCGTCAACTACGGCGAGGGGGTCGTGCGGGACTGGGAGCACGACGAGCTCAAGCGCATCTTCACCGCCGACGCCGGCCTCGTCGGGCGCATCCTGCTCGAGGCCCTCGCCACCCTGCCGGACGACGACACCTGCGCCTGCCGCGAGCTGCGCAAGCCGACTCTGCTCCGGTAGGCGGCGCGCCTGCGGGGCTATCGTGCCGCCTCAAGGCGATCGTCAACTCGTCAGCGCCCAGGCCAAGACCGAGATCCCGTTGAAGACCGCGTGCAGGGCGATGCTGGTCCACAGCGAACCGGTTCGCTGGTAGACCCAGGCGAGCGCGAACCCCAGCCCGAACAGTGGGAAGAAGAGCGTCAGCTGCAGGTGCGCGAGACTGAAGAAGACCCCGGAGACGACGGCGCCCCAGACCCATCCCCAGGAGTCGGCGAAGCCCTTGAAGAGAAAGCCGCGGAAGTAGAGCTCCTCGGCGAGCGGTGCCATGACGACGGCGACCAGGGCGAAGAGGACGATGCCCCCTGCCGTCGGCGGGAAGGCCTCGACGATGTCCTGCTGTTCGGGATGAAGGGCGAGGTCGTTCACGTAACTCACGAGGTACGCGCCGACCAGCGCGACCGGGATCGTCCAGAAGAAGGCGAGCGTCGGCAGGCGGAAGCCCCAGGCGCGCCACTTGTTTGCGGCGCCCCGGCCGGAGAAGAGCCAAGCCGCGAAGTAGTCCCAGCCGTAGCCGATCGCCGACGAGACGAGGAAGACGAGGCCCGTCGCCACGGTCACCTCACCGATCGTCGTGTCGACGTCCTCCGGGAGCGAGTAGGTCGCCCCGTAGAGCAGGAGGAAGGGGCCCATCCCGAGGAGCAGGCCCCAGAACGCCTGCTTCCAGCCCCAGCCCGGCGACTCGGCGCCCGCGGCGGTCAGGGTGTGCAGCGGCGGGGCCGGCGGAGGTGCCGCCGCCGCCTCTTGCGCGCATGGCGGGGTCCACACGCCGCCGGCCGGAGGGCGGTAGCCGGGGACGGCGGTGGGTGTCGGTGCCACAGCGCGCGGCGCGAAGGGCGCCGCCACCGGCGGTAGGGGAACCCGCCCCGCGCCGCTCGCGCCTTCGTCGTCTCCGTGGTCGTCGCCCGTCACCCTGCACCTCGTCGTCGGTATGGCGCGCTCAAGCATACGTGCTCGGGAACCGGTTTTGCCCGCTCCGCCGGCCGTCTGCTATACTGCCCCGCCTGGCCGGTGCGGCGTGCGACCCGCGCCTGTCCGGTCGCGCCCTCGCGTTGACCCTCGCGAGCAGCGCGCGGTATCCTTACGTGCTTCCGTCGAAAGGGTGAGACGTGCGCCAGCTGGTCACGCTCGCTTGCCAGGAATGCAAGCGCCGCAACTATCACACCAACAAGAACAAGAAGAACGACCCTGACCGCATCGAGCTGAAGAAGTATTGTCGCTGGTGCGGTACGCATACGGTCCACAAGGAGACGCGCTAAGCGTCTGCACTCTCTCTAGGGCTGTAGCTCAATTGGTAGAGCACCGGTCTCCAAAACCGGGGGTCGGGGGTTCGAGTCCCTCCAGCCCTGCCACCTTGTATCGGAGCGGTTGAGTGGCCAAGGCCGTCAAGAACAGTAGCAAGCCGGAGAAGGGCGCGCGCGGCGCGGCCGACAAGGGCAAGACGCGCGGCAAGGCGCCGGCCAAGCAGGGCCGGGCCGCTGCGGCGCGTGCCCGCGCGGCCCAGGCGCGACCTGCGGCCAAGGGCGAGAGGCGAGGCGTCGTCAGGTTCCTGCGCGACGTCCGGGTCGAGATGGGCAAGGTCACCTGGCCGACCCGCCAGGACCTGCTTCAGTCGACCGTCGTGGTGCTCGTCGCCGTCGCCATCGCCGCCGCCTTCACCGGCCTCTGCGACCTGGTCTTCTCGCAGCTCGTCGAGCAGATCCTCAACCTCATCACCTGAGCGGGGTCCCCTTGTTCCACTGGTATGTCGTCAACACCTATTCGGGCCACGAGAACAAGGTCAAGGCCAACCTCGAGCATCGTCGCCAGTCGATGAACCAAGAGGACCGCATCCACCAGATCGTGGTGCCGACCGAGCAGGTCGTGGAGACCAAGGAGGGCCAGAAGGTCACCACGGAGCGTCGCGTCTTCCCGGGCTACGTGCTCGTGCAGATGGAGCTCACCGACGACACCTGGTCGCTCGTCAAGAACACCCCGGGCGTGACGGGCTTCGTCGGCGCCCAGAACAAGCCGGTCGCGCTCTCGCGCGCCGAGGTCGACCGCATCCTGCACACGGCGACGGTCGAGCGCCCCAAGCAGAAGGCCGAGTTCAGCGCCGGCGAGATCGTACGCGTGACCTCGGGCCCGCTCTCTGACTTCTCCGGCGAGGTCGTCGAGGTCAACCTTGACCAGAGCCGGCTCAAGGTCATGGTGTCCATCTTCGGTCGCGAGACGCCGGTAGAGCTCGCCTTCGACCAGGTCAAGAAGACATCCTGACGACAACTGACGCAGCGGCAAGCGAAGCGAGGCAGCAGTGGCCAAGAAGGTCCTGACAACGATCAAACTGCAGATCCCGGCCGGCGCGGCCAACCCCGCACCGCCGGTGGGCCCCGCGCTGGGCCAGCACGGCGTCAACATCATGGAGTTCTGCAAGGCGTTCAACGCGCAGACCCAGGCGCAGGGCGGCACCATCATCCCGGTCGAGATCACCGTCTTCGAGGACCGCTCGTTCACGTTCATCACCAAGACGCCTCCGGCGGCGGTGCTGCTTCGTGAGGCGCTGGGCATCGACAAGGGTTCGGGCGAGCCCAACCGCAACAAGGTGGGCAAGGTCTCGCGTGACAAGGTGCGCGAGATCGCCGAGCTCAAGATGCCCGACCTGAACGCCAACGACGTCGACGCCGCGATGAAGATCATCGAAGGCACCGCCCGCAGCATGGGCGTCGAGGTCGAAGACTAGGACCAGATCGAACCGAAGGCCGGGCGCCCCGCCGGGCCGCCGATGTGGGAGGCGACGCAGTCGCCGTCCGGACCACAGGAGGGAAGAACATGGCCAAACGAGGCCGCACGTACAGCAACGCCCGCCGCACGATCGACCAGGAGCGCCTGTACAGCCCGCTCGAGGGCATGCGCCTGCTGAAGTCGCTCGAAGGCGCCAAGTTCGACGAGACCGTCGAGGCGCACTTCAGGCTGGGGGTCGACGTGCGCCACGCCGACCAGATCGTGCGCGGCACGACCGTGCTGCCGCACGGCACGGGCAAAGCCATGCGAGTCGCCGTGTTCGCCCAAGGCGACAAGGCGCGCGAGGCGCAGGAGGCGGGCGCAGACATCATCGGCGCCGACGACCTCGCCGAGCAGGTCCAGAAGGGCATGCTCGACTTCGACGTGGCGATCGCGACGCCCGACATGATGGGCACCGTAGGAAAGCTCGGGCGTATCCTCGGCCCGCGCGGCCTCATGCCGAACCCCAAGTCGGGGACCGTGACCTTCGACGTCGGCAAGGCCGTCAGCGACGCCAAGGGCGGCAAGGTCGAGTACCGCACGGACCGCTCGGGCATCGTCCATTTGAGCATCGGCAAGAAGTCCTTCTCGGAGCAGCAGCTCGTGGAGAACTACGGCGCCGTCCTCGGCGAGATCGTCCGCGCCAAGCCGGCGGCGGCGAAGGGCAAGTACATCAAGAGCATCAACGTCGCGACCACGATGGGACCGTCGATCGAGCTCGACCCGGCCCGCGTGCGCGATCTCATGGAGGATTGACCTCCGCCGAGGCGCCCGGCTATACTGCCGCGGCGCGGCGCGTGTCTGCGTCGCTGCCTGTGACGGCCGGTGCTCCCCAGGGAGCGCAATGGACCTTCGGGTCCGCCCGCCCGAGGCGAGTGAGTCGGTGTCATGTCGACGCCCGCTCCCGTCCCGGGAGCGGGCGTCGTGTTGTTGTACTGCGAGGTCGAGATGCTGAGAGAAGAGAAAGAGGCGGTGATCGCCGAGGTCGCCGAGCTGCTCGCGGGCAGCGAGACGATGTTCGTCAGCGACTATCGCGGGCTCACCGTCGCGCAGCTGTCTGAGTTGCGCGCCAGGCTGCGCGAGAGCGGCGCGCGCATCCGCATCGTGAAGAACACTCTGGGCGGCATCGCCGCCGAGCGCGCCGGACGCGACGCCCTCAGCCCGCTCCTGAGCGGGCCGACGGCGGTCACGTTCTGCGGCGACGACCTTGTCGGCGCCGCCAAGGCGCTCGCCGAGTTCGCCAAGGCGCATCCGCAGCTCGGGGTGCGCGGCGGCCTGCTGGAGGCGAGCCTCATCGACGCCGAGGGCGTCAAGGCGCTCGCCAGCCTCCCGCCGCGCGACGTGCTCATCGCGCAGGTGGTCGGCACCATGGCCGCGCCCATGACCGGGCTCGTCACCGTGCTCCAGGGCACCGTGAGCGGGTTCGTGCGCGCTCTCAACCAGGTCGCACAGCAGAAGGCCGCCGCCGAGGCGTGAGCCCGGCCCGGCGGCGTCATCACTCCTGACACGTTTAGCCAGACGGCGAGGTGGACTGACGATGGCAGCAAAGAAGATGAGCAAAGACGAGATGATCGAGGCCATCAAGGGCATGACCGTGATCGAGCTCTCGGAGCTCGTGAAGGCCCTTGAGGAGGAGTTCGGCGTGAGCGCCGCGGCGCCGGTCGCCGTGGCGGCGGCTCCGGCCGCCGGCGGCCCGGCCGCCGCCGAGGAGGCAGCCGAGGAGAAGACCTCGTTCGACGTCGTGTTGACGAGCTTCGGCGACCAGAAGATCCAGGTGATCAAGGTCGTGCGCGCGCTCACCGGCCTGGGCCTCAAGGAGGCCAAGGACGTGGTCGAGGGCGCCCCGAAGGCGATCAAGGAAGGCGTCAACAAGGACGAGGCCGAGGACGCCAAGAAGCAGCTCGAAGAGGCCGGCGCGAGCGTCGAGCTCAAGTAGGAACGCGCGGCTTCAAGCACGCGACGGGGGCGGGCCGGCGGGAGCCGGCCCGCCCCCGTCGCGTCTCCGTTCCGGGCGCGCCGTCTGACGGGTGTCGCCTGCGAAGGCGACACCCGTCGCTCGCGCCCGCCTCGCGGCCACCTTGCGTGCTCTTGCATCCGGCGCCTGCGATTGGTATCCTATTTTGCCGTGCGTCACCTGCGGCCATACCAGTCGTGCACTGGTCTGGTGAGCTTCTTCTTCCCCTACGAACCGACGACTTGAGGAGCCTCGCTTGAACGAGCCCAAGCCGCTTCGCACGCGCACGTCCTTCGCCAAGCTCAACCAACCCCTCGTCCTCCCTCACCTCATCGACATCCAGAGGGCGTCTTGGGACTGGTTCCTGAGCGACGGTCTGCGCGAGACGATCGCCGACATCAACCCAATCAAAGACTACTCCGAACGGCTGCTCGTTCAGTTCGGCGAGCACTCCTTCGGCGAGCCGACCAAGTCGATCGCCGAGTGCCGCAACAAGGACATGACCTTCTCGGCGCCGCTGTCGATGAAGGTCGCCTTCATCAACGAAGAGACGGGCGAGATCCGCGAGCAGTCGGTCTTCATGGGCGACTTCCCCATGATGACCGACCGCGGCACGTTCATCATCCACGGCACCGAGCGCGTCGTCGTCACCCAGCTCGTCCGTTCGCCCGGCGCGTACATCATGGAGCCTAAGCCGGCCGAGCGCGAGAAGCAGGTGCTCGTCGCCAACCTCATGCCGCAGCGCGGCTCGTGGCTCGAGCTCGAGATCGACAAGAAGGGCGCGGTCAACGTCCGCATCGACCGCAAGCGCAAGTTCCCCGTCACGGTGCTGTTGCGCGCGATGGGGTACGGGAGCGACGACGAGTTGCGCGCTCTTTTCGACGAGTCCGTCTATATCAAGAACACCATCGAGCGCGACTCGACGAGCGGCCAGGACGAGGCGCTGATCGAGCTCTTCCGCAAGCAGCGCCCCGGCGAGCCGCCGACGCTCGACGGCGCGACGTCCATGCTCAAGGGCCTGTTCTTCGACCCCAAGCGGTACGACCTGTCGCGCGTCGGCCGGCACAAGCTCAACGTGCGCCTGCACGGCCATCTGCCGGCCGGCGAGCTGCCGGACGCCGACACGCGCGTCCTCGTCAACGAGGACATCGTCGAGCTCATCAGGCGGCTCATCTCACTGCCCGCCAAGCTCGGCGTGCCCGACGACGCCAAAGACTACGCGGCCGAGGCGGTCGCTCTGCTGGCCACGCGCCGCGAGGAGATCGCCCACGAGATCGACGAGTACGAGCATTTCGGCAACCGCCGCCTGCGCACCGTCGGCGAGCTCGTGCAAGACGCGTTCCGTATCGGCCTCGCGCGCATGGAGCGCGTCATCCGCGAGCGCCTCACGACTGAGGATCCCGACACCATCGTGCCGGCGACGCTGGTCAACATCCGGCCCGTCGTCGCCGCTCTCAAGGAGTTCTTCGGCTCGTCGCAGCTCTCGCAGTTCATGGACCAGACCAACTCGCTCTCCGGCCTCACGCACCGTCGCCGGCTGAGCGCGCTGGGCGCCGGCGGCCTCACGCGCGAGCGTGCACCCATCGAGGTGCGCGACGTGCACCCGACACACTACGGCCGCATGTGCCCCATCGAGACGCCCGAAGGCCCGAACATCGGCCTCATCGGCTCGCTGGCGTCGTTCGCCACGGTCGACGAGTTCGGCTTCGTCCGCTCGCCGTACCGCAAGGTCGTCAAGGGCAAGGTCACCGACGAGATCGTCTATCTCGACGCCTCGCAAGAGGAAGAGGTCCGCATCGACGCCAAGACGAAGAAGGAGCACCACGTCACGGTCGCCCAGGCGAACGCGCCGGTCGACGCGAAGACCGGCAAGTTCGCCAACGAGACCGTCCTGGCGCGGCGGCGTGCCGGGGCCGAGATCGTCGAGGTGCCGCCGAGCGAGATCGACTACATGGACGTCAGCCCGAGCCAGATCGTCTCGGTCGCCACGGCGCTGATCCCCTTCCTCGAGCACGACGACGCCAACCGCGCCCTGATGGGTTCGAACATGCAGCGCCAGGCAGTCCCCTTGCTCACGACCGAGGCGCCGTACGTCGGTACCGGCATGGAGTTCCGTGCCGCGGTCGACACCGGCGACGTCGTGCTGGCCGAGCGCGCCGGCAGGGTCTCGTACGTAGACGCCGAGCGCATCGAAGTCGAAGCGGCCAAGGGCGAGGTCGACACCTACGAGCTGGTCAAGTTCACACGTTCGAACCAGGGCACCCTCATCCACCAGAAGCCGCTGGTCGTGACCGGCGACAAGGTGAAGGAAGGCGCGGTGCTCTCCGACGGTTCCTCGACCGACCATGGCGAGCTCGCGCTCGGCAAGAACATGCTCGTCGCCTTCATGAGCTGGGAGGGCTTCAACTTCGAGGACGCGATCATCCTCTCGGAACGCATCGTCAAGGACGACGTCCTCTCCTCGATCCACATCGAGGAGTACGAGGTCGACGCGCGCACGACCAAGCTCGGCGACGAAGAGATCACGCGCGACATCCCGAACCGCTCGGAGGAGTCGCTCAAGGACCTGGACGAGCGCGGCATCGTGCGCATCGGCGCTGAGGTCGGCTCGGGCGACCTGCTCGTCGGCAAGGTGACGCCGAAGGGCGAGACCGAGCTGACCGCCGAGGAGAAGCTCATCCGCGCCATCTTCAAGGAGAAGGCTCGCGAGGTGCGCGACACCAGCCTCAAGGTGCCGCACGGCGAAGGCGGCAAGGTCATCGACGTGAAGATCTTCAGCCGCGAGAACAACGACGAGCTCCCGCCGAGCGTCAACGAGCTCGTCCGCGTGTACGTCGCCAAGAAGCGCAAGGTGGCCGAGGGTGACAAGCTCGCCGGCCGTCACGGCAACAAGGGCGTCATCTCGAAGATCGTCCCCGAGGAGGACATGCCCTGTCTCGAGGACGGCACGCCCGTCGACATCATCCTCAACCCGCTCGGCGTGCCGAGCCGCATGAACATCGGCCAGGTGCTCGAGACGCACCTGGGCTGGGCCGCGTCGCGCGGCTACCAGGCCGACGGCGAGCGCAGCAACACGCCCGCGCGGCTGGCCTCGCCCGTGTTCGACGGCGCGACTCTCACCGAGATCGACGACCTGCTGATCCGCACCACCCGTGACGACCCCGACAACCCGGTGCAGTTCAAGGTGGCCGACAAGGAGCCGGCGGGGCGCCGCTGTTCCGGCAAGGTCTGGCTGTACGACGGCCGTACCGGGGAGCGCTTCGACAACAAGGTCACCATCGGCTACATGTACATCCTGAAGCTGCTGCACCTGGTGGACGACAAGATCCACGCGCGCAGCACCGGTCCGTATTCCCTGGTCACCCAGCAGCCGTTGGGCGGCAAGGCGCAGTTCGGCGGCCAGCGCTTCGGCGAGATGGAGGTCTGGGCCCTCGAGGCGTACGGGGCCGCCTACGTCCTCCAGGAGATGCTCACCATCAAGTCCGACGACACGATCGGTCGCGTCAAGGCCTACGAGGCCATCGTCAAGGGCGAGAACATCGCGCGACCCAACATCCCGGAGTCGTTCAAGGTCCTGATGAAGGAGATCCAGAGCCTCGCCCTCGACATGTCGGTCCAGAGCGAGGAGGGCGCCGTCCTCGAGGTCCGCGACGAGGAGGACGAGCTCCTGCGTGCGGCCGAGGAGCTCGGCATCGACCTCTCGAGTGTACGCCCGCGGCAGCCCGAGGACGCCGAGGGCGACGAGGAAGAGGCCGTGGTCGAGACCACCGCCCTCCAGGACGTCATCGCCGCCGGCACCTCCGCCGACGAGGAGGAGGGCCCGTTCGCGGAGGGCGCGGACGACGGCGAGAACGAGGACGAGACCCTCGGTGCCCTCCCCGTGACGGCGCTCGAGGAGCTCGACGTGCTCGGCGACGCCGGCGAGGTCTCGCTCGAGCTCGAGGCCGAGCACGAGGCTGCAGGAGTCGAGACCGAGGAGATCGAGCATGACGACGACTGACCCCGCCCGGGCAGAGGGGAGCGACCAGTGATCGACATCAACAACTTCGACTCGATCCGCATCGGCCTCGCGTCGCCGAAGCAGATCGAGGCGTGGTCCAAGGGCGAGGTCACCAAGCCCGAGACGATCAACTACCGCACACTCAAGCCTGAGCGTGACGGCCTCTTCTGCGAGAAGATCTTTGGCCCCACCAAGGACTGGGAGTGCTACTGCGGCAAGTACAAGCGCGTCCGCTACAAGGGCATCATCTGCGAGCGCTGCGGCGTCGAGGTCACAAGGGCGAAGGTCCGCCGCGAGCGCATGGGGCACATCAAGCTCGCGGCGCCGGTGAGCCACATCTGGTTCTTCAAGGGCGTGCCCTCGCGCATGGGCTACCTGCTCGACATCGCGCCCAAGGAGCTCGAGAAGGTGCTCTACTTCGGCGGCTCGTACGTCATCATCTCGGTCGACAAGGAGCGTCGCGAGAATGATCTCGTCTTCCTGCAGGAGAAGGTCGACGAGCTCAAGGCGCGCTACGACGCCTACGCCGAGGACCGCGAGCGGGCGATCCGCGCGATGCACGACGAGGTCGTCGAGGTACTCGACGGCGTTCGCGAGGCAGACGACTTCCACACCGGCGAGGAGCCCGACGACGAGTTCGGCTTCTTCAACTACTTCGACATCTTTGAGTCGTGCCGGCGCATCGTCGTCAATGCCGCGGCGCTGGGCAAGGACGAGCTGAAGCTGCAGCGCGCCAAGGCCGACAAGCTGGCTGACGACTACATCGACCGCGGCCACAAGTCGGTCGAGCACGCCAAGGAGCAGGTCGACAAGGCCTGGGAGCAGTTCAAGACGATCGGCCCGCGCGAGGTCGTCGGCGACGAGGCGCTCTACCAGCAGATGGAGCGTATGTTCGCGCGCGAGCCCGGCTACGAGCCGGAGAGCTTCGGCGTGTACTTCACCGGCGGCACCGGGGCCGAGGCGGTCCGCGAGCTGCTCAAGCGCGTCGATCTCGAGGCCGAGGCGGCCGAGCTGCGGGAGACGATCCACACCGCGAAGGGCCAGCGCCAGGCGCGCGCCGTCAAGCGCCTCAAGGTCGTCTCTGCCTTTCTGCGCAGCGGCAACCGGCCCGAGTGGATGGTCCTCGACGTCGTCCCCGTGATCCCGCCGGAGCTGCGGCCGATGGTTCAGCTCGACGGCGGCCGCTTCGCGACGAGCGACCTCAACGACCTCTACCGGCGCGTCATCAACCGCAACAACCGCCTGAAGCGGCTGCTTGACTTGCAGGCACCCGACATCATCGTCAACAACGAGAAGCGCATGCTGCAGGAGGCCGTNNTCAGCGACATGCTCAAGGGCAAGCAGGGCCGCTTCCGCCAGAACCTGCTCGGCAAGCGCGTCGACTACTCGGGCCGCTCGGTGATCGTCGCCGGGCCGCACCTCAAGATGCACCAGTGCGGCCTGCCCAAGATGATGGCTCTCGAGCTGTTCAAGCCGTTCATCATGAGCCGCCTCGTGGCGCGCAAGATGGTGCAGAACATCAAGGCCGCGAAGAAGATGGTCGAGTCGATGGTGCCCGAGGTCTGGGACATCCTCGAGGAGGTCATCAACGAGCATCCCGTGATGCTCAACCGCGCGCCCACGCTGCACCGCCTCGGCATCCAGGCCTTCGAGCCGCTCCTGGTCGAGGGCAAGGCCATCCAGATCCACCCGCTGGTCTGCGCGGCCTTCAACGCCGACTTCGACGGCGACCAGATGGCCGTGCACCTGCCGCTCAGTTGGGAGGCGCAGGCTGAGGCACGGACCCTGATGCTGTCGACCAACAACATCCTGTCACCGGCGCACGGCAAGCCCATCGCCGTGCCCAGCCAGGACATGGTCATCGGCATCTACTATCTGACGTATCACGAGAGGGACGACCTCAGCGGCGTCACGCCGGACGACTTCGACGCGCCGCTCCTCGCCTTCTCCGGCTACGACGAGGTCGTGCGCGCCTACGAGCAGCGCATTCTCGACCAGCGCCAGGTGCCGGCGCAACGCGCCGCTGGCATCGCCGAGTTCACCCGGCGTCCCATCCAGCTCCGCCTGGGCAGTGGCGAGCGCATCGTCACGACCGTGGGCAGGGCGCTCTTCAACCACCGCGTCGAGGCGGGCTTGCGCGAGGTGCTCGGCGACGAGTTCGGCGAAGACGACTACCGCTTCCACAACCACACCATCACCAAGAAGGGACTCTCGGCCTTTATCAACGAGCTCGTCGCCGCGTACGGCGCCACCAAGGTCGCACGCATGCTCGACGTGTTCAAGGACGTGGGGTTCCAGTACGCCACGCGTGCCGCGGTCACCGTGTCCAAGAACGACGTCGTCATCCCCGAGAAGGAGAAGGCGGAGATCCTGCGTCGCCACGACGACATGGTCGCGTCGGTCCAGGACCAGTACAACATGGGCTTCCTCACCGAGGAGGAGCGCCGCGGCAAGATCGAGGAGATCTGGCGTGAAGCCGACGTGCAGATCACCGCGGCGACCAAGGCGAACTTCAAGGCCCTCAACCCCATCTACATGATGGCGACGTCGGGCGCCCGCGGCGACATCAAGCAGATCCGCCAGCTCGCCGGGTGGCGCGGCCAGATGGCCAACCCGAAGGGCGAGATCGTCGAACAGCCCGTCAAGTCGAGCTTCATCGAGGGGCTCTCGGTGCTCGAGTTCTTCATCTCGACTCACGGCGCCCGCAAGGGCCTCGCCGACACGGCGCTGCGGACCGCCGACTCCGGGTACCTCACCAGGCGTCTCGTGGACGTGTGCCAGGACGTGACCGTGAGCGAGGAGGATTGCGGGACCACGGAATGGGTCCCCATGTCGCCGTGGTCGCGCCGCCGTGAGGAGAACCCGGCGCTCGAGGGTCGCACCCTGGTCGACCCGGTCAAGCGGCCGCGCAGCGACCGCGTCGTCCTCGCCAAGGGCACGAAGATCGGCCCGGCCCAGCTCGGCCTGCTGCGCGAGATCTACGCCGAGCTCCCCAACGCCAAGGTCAAGGTCAAGCAGGGGACCAGGGGGACGGCCGAGAGCGTCGCGGTGTGGACCCACGATCCCAACGAGAACCTCCTGGGTCGCCACCTCGGGGCGCCGATCGTCGACGAAGGCACCGGCGAGGTCGTGTACGACCGCGACCTCCTGATCGACCTCGAGGTGCGCGACGGCGTCCTCGACGTCCTGCAGCGCAGCTCCGAGTCCGACCCCATGGTGCCGGTGCGCAGCGTTCTGAAGTGCGACGCCGAGATCGGCGTCTGCCAGCGGTGCTACGGCTACGCGCTGGCCAACAACGCACCCGCCGAGATCGGCGACGCGGTCGGCCACGTCGCGGCCCAGTCGATCGGCGAGCCGGGCACGCAGCTCACGATGCGCACCTTCCACACCGGCGGCATCGCCGGGGCCGACATCACCCACGGCCTGCCGCGCGTGGTCGAGCTGTTCGAGGCGCGCAAGCCGAAGGGCGTGGCGCGCCTCGCCGAGGTCTCGGGCCGTGCGACCATCGAAGAGACCGAGCGCGGTGTGAAGGTCGTGATCCATCCCGAGGAGGGCACGCCGAAGGAGTATCCGAACCTGCGCCGCGGGCACCTGCTCATCGAAGACGGCGACTGGGTCGAAGAGGGCACGGCGCTGACCCCCGGCTCGCTGTACCCGGCCGACCTGCTGCGTCACGCAGGACCGACGGCGACCGAACGGTACCTCGTCAACGAGGTGCAGGAGGTCTACCGGTCGCAGGGAGTGGAGATCAACGACAAGCACGTCGAGCTCATCGTGCGCCAGATGATGAAGAAGGTGCGCATCGTGACCGCCGGCGACACCGTGTTCCTCCCGGGCCAGCTCGTTGACCGCCTTGTCCTGAAGCGCGAGAACCAGCGTGTCGCCGCGGAAGGGGACCAGCAGGCCGAGGCCGAGCACATCATCCTCGGTATCACCAAGGCCTCGCTGGCCACCGAGAGCTTCCTCTCGGCGGCCTCCTTCCAGGAGACCACCAAGGTCCTCACCGACGCCTCGATCGAGGGCAAGGTCGACTACCTGCAGGGTCTCAAGGAGAACGTGATCATCGGCAAGCTGATCCCGGCCGGGACCGGCCTCCGCCGCTACCGCGAGATCGACATCTTCCCGGCGGGCAGGGCAGAGGCTTTGGAGGCAGCCGACCGGTTCATGACAGCCGACTCGTCGTGGGCCCCGGGCATCGACCGGGACTGGGATATCGACGACTGACGCCTGGGGGCCGGCGGCCGCCGTCTTGCGGCCGTCGGCCCACTTCGCTAGACTACGCGACTGCTGTTCGCACGGGACGACCGACCAAAGAGGGTAGATGACCACCATCAGCCAACTCGTCCGCAAAGGACGTGAGAGCAAGACGAAGCGGGCGAAGACGCCGGCGCTCCAGGGTTCGCCTCAGCGACGCGGCGTGTGCACCCGCGTCTTCACCACCACGCCTAAGAAGCCCAACTCGGCGCTGCGCAAGGTCGCCCGTGTGCGCCTTTCGAACGGTATGGAAGTGACCACGTACATCCCCGGCGTGGGCCACAACCTCCAGGAGCACTCCGTGGTCCTGGTGCGCGGCGGCCGCGTCAAGGACCTGCCGGGCGTCCGCTACAAGGTCATCCGCGGCTCGTTGGACGCGGCCGGCGTCGCCGACCGCAAGAAGGCCCGGTCGCGCTACGGCGCCAAGGGCAAGGGGACGAGGTAAGCCATGGCGCGCAGGGGAACCGTCACGCGCCGGGAGGTCGCTCCCGACCCGGTGTGCAACAGCAAGCTGGTCACGCAGGTCATCAACAAGGTCCTCCTCGACGGGAAGAAGTCGACAGCCGAGCAGATCGTCTACGACGCACTCGAGATCGTGCGCGAGAAGACCGGCCGCGACCCCGTCGATGTGCTGCAGGACGCCGTCCAGGCCCTGACCCCGCACCTCGAGGTGCGCAGCCGCCGGGTCGGCGGCGCTACCTACCAGGTGCCGGTCGAGGTGCCGGGCCGGCGTGCCCGCACGCTGGCCATCCGCTGGCTGGTCAGCTTCTCGCGGGAGCGCCGCGAGAAGACGATGAGCGAGCGTCTCGCGGCTGAGATGCTCGACGCGCTGGCCGGTCAGGGCGCCGCCTTCAAGAAGAAGGACGACATCTTCCGCATGGCGCAGGCCAACAAGGCCTTCGCTCACTATCGCTGGTAATCCGCCGAGGGCCCCTCACTGACGGTCGTCGGTGAGGGGCTTTCGCGTGCATGGGCAGAGACACTGGACTGATGCGCACATACTCACTGCAGAACACGCGCAACATCGGCATCATGGCGCACATCGACGCCGGCAAGACCACGACGACCGAGCGCATCCTGTACTACACGGGAAAGACGCACAAGATCGGCGAGGTCCACGAGGGCGCGGCCG
This sequence comes from Thermoleophilia bacterium UBA2241, assembly GCA_002347645.1. Lineage (GTDB taxonomy): Bacteria > Actinomycetota > Thermoleophilia > UBA2241 > UBA2241 > UBA2241. The sequence continues at coordinate 26,583 of DDYF01000060.1, forward strand.
TGATGGACTGGATGGCGCAGGAGCAGGAGCGCGGCATCACCATCACTTCGGCCGCGACCACGGTGTTCTGGCGCGACACGCAGATCAACATCATCGATACGCCGGGCCACGTGGACTTCACGATGGAGGTCGAGCGCAGCCTCCGCGTGCTCGACGGCGCGATTGCCCTGTTCTGCTCCGTCGGCGGGGTCGAGCCCCAGTCCGAGACGGTCTGGCGCCAAGCCGACAAGTACGGCATCCCTCGTGTCGCCTACGTCAACAAGATGGACCGCATCGGCGCCGACTTCTTCCGCGGCCTCGAGATGATGGTCGACCGACTTGGCGCCAACCCCGTCGCCCTGCAGGTCCCGATCGGCCGCGAAAGCGAGTTCCGCGGCATCGTCGACCTCATCGAGATGAACGCCCACGTCTACCTGGACGAGCTCGGCACCGACTGGGAGGTCGTCGACATCCCCGATGAGATGCGGCCGGTCGCCGACGAGTACCGGCTGAAGCTCGTCGAGGCGGTCGCCGACCACGACGACCACCTCCTCGAGAGTTACCTGGAGGGTGGCGAGATCACGCCGGAGCATCTGCGCGCGGTCATCCGCCGGGCGACCCTGGACATCAGCATCACGCCGGTGCTCTGCGGGTCGAGCTTCAAGAACAAGGGCGTGCAGCCTCTCATGGACGCGATCGTCGACTTCCTCCCGTCGCCGCTCGACGTGCCGCCGGTCATCGGGACGCGCCCCGACGGCTCCGAGGTGACGCGGAAGCCCGACGATGACGGGCCGTTCGCCGCCCTGGCCTTCAAGGTCGCCGTCGACCCCTACGTCGGCAAGCTCACCTACTTCCGCGTCTACTCGGGCACGCTCAAGGCCGGGTCGTACATCCTCAACTCGACCAAGCAGAAGCGCGAACGCATCAGCCGCATCCTGCAGATGCACGCCAACCACCGCGAGGACCGCACCGAGATCTACGCGGGCGAGCTGGCCGCGGCCGTGGGCCTGAAGGTCACGGGCACGGGCGACACGCTGTGCGACCAGAGCAAGCCGGTGATCCTCGAGTCGATGGAGTTCCCGGAGCCCGTCATCTGGGTCGCGATCGAACCGAAGACCAAGGCCGACGAAGAGAAGCTCGCCGCGTCGCTGCAGAAGCTCGCCGAGGAGGACCCCACGTTTCGCGTGCGCACCGACGAGGAGACGGGGCAGACGATCATCGCCGGCATGGGCGAGCTTCACCTCGAGATCATCGTCGACCGCCTCACACGCGAGTTCGGCGTCGACGCCAACGTCGGACGGCCGCAGGTCGCCTATCGTGAGACCGTGCGCGGTGCGGCCCACAAGGTCGAAGGCCGCTTCGTGCGGCAGACCGGGGGCCGCGGCCAGTACGGGCACGTCTACGTCGACATCGAGCCCAACGAGCCGGGAGCCGGCTACGAGTTCGAGAGCCGCATCGTCGGGGGCACGATCCCGCGCGACTACATCCCGGCCGTGGACGAAGGCGTACGCGAGGCGATGAACACCGGCGTCCTGGCCGGCTTCCCCATGGTCGACCTCAAAGTCGCGCTCATCGACGGCAGCTACCACGAGGTCGACTCATCCGATATGGCGTTCAAGATCGCCGGCTCGCTCGCGCTCAAGGCCGCGGCGCAGAAGGCCAAGCCCATCCTGCTCGAGCCCATGATGGCGGTCGAAGTGGTCACGCCGGCCGAGTTCATGGGCGAAGTCATGGGCGACCTCAACGCGCGCCGCGGCCACGTCGACGGCATGGAGCCGCGCGGCAACGCCCAGGTGATCGTCGCGACGGTGCCGCTGTCGACGATGTTCGGGTACGCGACCGACCTGCGCTCGAACACGCAGGGGCGAGCGACCTACACGATGCAGTTCAAGCACTACGCCGAGGTCCCGGCGCAGGTCGCCCAAGAGGTGGTCGCGAAGGTGCGCGGCACATGACCGCGCCCGCCTGCGGAGGAGCGGCAAGGCGCCGCACGACGACGTTTTGCCTTGCGGACGGGGCTGGGGTATACTACCCGCCCTCGGTGCGGCCGGGAGCCGCACCGTTTTCGCGTGACTTCAGTCTCCGGGTTCCGGAAAAGGAGTAGCAGACATGGCCAAGCAGAAGTTCGACCGCAGCAAGCCGCACATGAACGTGGGCACGATCGGCCACGTCGACCACGGCAAGACCACGCTGACTGCTGCGATGACGCTTGTCCTTCACAACCGCGGCGTCGGCAACACGGAGTACACGGCCTTCGACCAGATCGACAAGGCCCCTGAAGAGCGCGAGCGCGGCATCACCATCGCCACGGCCCACGTCGAGTACGAGACCGACAAGCGCCACTACGCGCACGTCGACTGCCCGGGTCACGCTGACTACATCAAGAACATGATCACCGGCGCCGCGCAGATGGACGCCGCGATCCTGGTCGTGGGCGCCGACGACGGTCCCATGCCGCAAACGCGCGAGCACGTGCTGCTGGCCCACCAGGTCAACGTGCCCCACATCATCGTCTACATGAACAAGGTCGACCTCGTCGACGACCCCGAGCTCATCGAGCTGGTCGAGATGGAGGTCCGCGAGCTGCTGTCCGAGTACGAGTTCCCGGGCGACGAGTTGCCGGTGATCAAGGGCTCCGCCCTCAAGGCCCTCGAGTGCGGCTGCGGCAAGGACGACTGCGAGTGGTGCAAGAGCATCCTCGAGCTCACCGAGGCCCTCGACACATACCTTCCCGAGCCCGAGCGTGACATCGACAAGCCCTTCCTCATGCCGGTCGAGGACGTGTTCACCATCACCGGTCGCGGTACCGTCGCAACCGGGCGTGTCGAGCGCGGCATCGTCAAGGTCAGCGAAGAGGTCGAGATCGTCGGCATGCGCGATAAGCCGATGAAGACCACGGTGACCGGCGTCGAGATGTTCCGCAAGCTGCTCGACGAGGGACGGGCCGGCGACAACATCGGCATCCTGCTGCGCGGCACGAAGCGCGAAGAGGTCGAGCGCGGCATGGTCTGCGCCAAGCCCGGCAGCATCACCCCGCACACGCACTACAAGGCCCAGGTCTACGTCCTGTCCAAGGACGAGGGCGGCCGGCACACGCCGTTCTTCAACGGGTACCGGCCGCAGTTCTACTTCCGCACCACCGACGTGACGGGCGTCATCACGCTGCCCGAGGGCGTCGAGATGGTGATGCCCGGCGACAACACCGAGATGGAAGTGAAGCTCATCACCCCGATCGCCATGGAAGAAGGCCTGCGGTTCGCCATCCGCGAAGGCGGCCGTACCGTGGGCGCCGGAGCGATCTCGACGATCATCGAATAGGCCTATCCAAGGACGGGCCGGGCGCGTGCGAGTGCGTCCGCGCGAGCGACACGCCCGGCCACGTGAACAGGAGCGAGAAGGCTAGAGTGGCTCAGCAGAAGATCCGCATAAGGTTGAAGTCCTACGATCACAACTTGATCGACCGCAGCGCGCAGTCCATCGTGGAGACGGCGCAACGCAGCGGCGCGACCATCTCCGGTCCCGTGCCGCTGCCTACGGAGAAGAACGTGTACTGCGTCATCAAGAGCCCGTTCAAGGACAAGGACTCGCGCGAGCACTTCGAGATCCGCACGCACAAGCGGCTGATCGACATCCACCAGCCGACGCCCAAGACGGTCGACCAGCTCATGCGCCTCGACCTTCCGGCGGGCGTCCACATCGAGATCAAGTTGTGAGCATGGGCATGGCAGGCATCATCGGCAAGAAGGTCGGCATGACCCAGCTGTTCGACGACGACGGCAACGTCATCGCCGTCACGGTCGTCCAGGCCGGGCCGTGCCCCGTCACGCAGGTCCGCACGCGCGAGAAGGACGGCTACGAGGCCGTTCAGCTCGCCTTCGAGGAGTGCCGCGACAAGCACATCACCAAGGCCGAGCTCGGGCATCTCAAGAAGGCCGGCCTCAAGCACGGCCTCCGTCACCTGGTCGAGTTCGACGACGTAGGCCAGCTCAAGGTGGGCGACACCGTGACCGTCGAGGCCTTCGAAGACGGGCAGGCCGTCAGTGTGGCCGGTGTCTCCAAGGGCAAAGGCTTTCAGGGCACGATCAAGCGTCACCACTTCGGCCGCGGCCCCGAGACGCATGGTTCGCACAACATCCGCCAGCCGGGCTCGATCGGCGCGAGCGCCTACCCGAGCCGCGTGTTCAAAGGCGTGCGCATGAGCGGCCACATGGGCGCGAAACGGGTGACCCAGCAGGGGTTGAAGATCGTGCGCCGTGACGTCGAGAACAACCTGCTGCTCATCAAGGGCTCTGTTCCCGGCGCCAAGAATTCCGTCGTCGTCGTCAAGGGTAGGTAGTCGTGGCTGCCGACGAGAACAAGAGCAAGGTCGACGAGGCCACACCCGGCACCGCCGGGACCGACGAGGCTTCCGCCAAGGCCGCCAAGCCGCGCGCCGTCAAGGCCAAGCCGGCGGCGTCACAGGCCGCCGCGGCGAAGGCCGAGAAGGCGGCGCGGCCCAAGGTCGCCAAGGCCGCACCGAAGACTGGCGAGAAGCCGGATTCGGCCGCCGACGGCAAGGCTGCGAAGAAGGCGTCCAAGACGTCGAAGCCCAAGGCCACCGCCAAGGCGCCCAAGGCGGAGAAGTCGGCGAAGGCCGAGAAGCCGGCGAAGGCCGACAAGCCGTCGCGCCTGCGGCGCTCTCGCGCGGCCAAGCCGGCGGCGCCTGCCGCCGAGAAGGCCGCGCCGGTCAAGGCCGAGCGTCCGCCCAAGGTGAAGGTCGAGCGCCCCGTGCACGAGCCTCGTCGTGGCGCCGCAGGCAAGGCCACCGTGGTCGACGCGAGCGGTGCCGAGGTGGAGGCGCGTGACCTGCAGGCCGCGCGCTTCGCGGTGGCCGCCGACGTCAACGCTCTGCATCTGGTCGTGCGCGCCGAGCAGGCGTCGCGCCGCCGCGGCACGGCCTCCACGAAGACTCGTGGCGAGATCACCGGTTCGACCGCCAAGCTCTTCCGTCAGAAGGGGACGGGGCGCGCCCGCGCCGGCAGCGTCAAGTCGCCGGTCCGCACGGGCGGCGGCGTCGTCTTCGGACCCAGGCCGCGGAGCTTCGCGATCAAGGTCAATCGGAAGGTCGTCAAGAAGGCGCTGGCGATGGCGCTCTCGAACCGTGCCGAGAACGGTCACGTGTTCGTGGCCGCGGGGCTCGACCTCGAAGCGCCCAGCACGCGCCGCCTGAACGACGTCCTGACCGCCATCGACTGCGCCGCGCCGGTCCTCGTCGTCACGCACGACGAGCCCGTCGTCGCCAAGTCCGTGCGCAACCTCTTCTACGCCGAGACGGCAGAGGTCGGCGCACTCTCGACCGAGCAGGTGCTCCGCGCCCGCTCGCTCGTCCTCACCGAGAAGGCGTTCGACGCCCTGAACCAGGCATAGGACATGGTCGAAGCAGAGAAGATCATCATCAGGCCCGTCATCTCCGAGAAGAGCTACGCGCAGATCGACCACAACCGCTACACGTTCGAGGTCGACCCGCGCGCGCACAAGACGATGATCGCCCAGGCGGTCGAGCAGCTCTTCGACGTCAAGGTCGTGGACGTCGCGACCGCCACCGTTCCGCCCAAGCCCAAGCGCCGCGGCTGGACGCGCGGCCGGACGGCGGGCTGGAAGAAGGCCGTCGTCCAGCTGGCGCCCGGCGACAAGATCGAATTCTTCGAGGGCAGGTAATGGGCATCAAGAAGTTCAAGCCGACCTCGCCCGGCCGCCGCTTCATGACGGTCGAGACCTTTGAGGACATCACGCGCACAACGCCCGAGCGTTCGCTGGTCGCGCCGCTCAAGCGCAACGGCGGCCGCAACACGTACGGCCGCATCACGACGAGGCATCAGGGCGGCGGGCACAAGCGCCGCTACCGGATCATCGACTTCAAGCGCGACAAGGACGGCGTACCGGCCAAGGTCGCGCACATCGAGTACGACCCGAACCGGTCGGCGCGTATCGCCTTGTTGCACTACGCCGACGGTGAGAAGCGTTACATCATCGCGCCGTTCGGACTCAAGGCCGGTGACACGGTCGAGTCCGGCCCGGGCGCCGACATCAAGCCGGGCAACGCGCTGCCGCTCGAGAGCATCCCGACAGGGACGACGGTCCACGCTCTCGAGCTTCAGCCCGGACGCGGCGCGCAGCTCGTGCGCAGCGCCGGCGCGAGCGCGCAGCTGCAGGCCAAGGAGAAGGGCTACGGCGTCGTGCGCCTGCCCTCGGGCGAGCTGCGGCGCATCCGGCTCGCCTGCCGCGCCACCGTCGGCGAGGTCGGCAACCCCGACCATTCCAACATCGACGGCGGCAAGGCCGGTCGCACCCGCTGGCGCGGTGTACGGCCGACCGTCCGCGGCACGGCCATGAACCCGGTCGACCACCCGCACGGTGGCGGTGAGGGCAAGACGACCGCCGGCCGTCATCCGGTGACGCCTTGGGGCGTGCCGACGCTCGGGTACCGCACCCGCGCCAACCACAAGGCGTCAGACAAATTCATCATCCGCGGCCGCAAGCGCGGCAAGCGTGGGTAAGGCAGGAGGGGACGCCTCTTGAGCAGGTCAGCGAAGAAGGGCCCGTTCGTCGACGAGCGCCTCATGAAGCGCATCAGCGACATGAACGCCGCCGGCCAGAAGAAGATGGTCAAGACCTGGTCGCGGATGTCGACGGTCTTCCCGGAGATGGTCGGCCACACGATCGCCGTGCATGACGGGCGCAAGCACGTGCCCGTGTTCATCACCGAGTCGATGGTCGGCCACAAGCTGGGCGAGTTCGCGCTCACGCGGACCTTCCGCGGCCACGTCAAGGCCGACCGCTCGGCGAGAAGGTAAGAGGTCATGGCAGTAAGGGCACAGGCAAAGTACGTACGCGTCACGCCGCGCAAGGCGCGGGAGGTCGTCGACCTCATCCGCGGCAAGTCGGTCGCCGACGCGCGCAGCACGCTCTTCTTCGCCAACCGGGGGGCTGCCCAGGTCGTCACCAAGGTCCTGAACAGCGCCGTGGCCAACGCCGAGAACAACGACGGCCTCTCGGCCGACGAGTTGTTCGTCAAGGAGGCGCGTGTGGACGAGGGCCCGACGCTCAAGCGCTGGCAGTTCCGCGCCATGGGCAGGGTCAACCGGATCCGCAAGCGCAGCAGCCACATCACCATCGCCGTGGAGCAGAGGGAGGTCCGTTCCTAGTGGGCCAGAAGGTGCATCCGGGCGGCTTCCGCGTCGGCGTCATTCATGACTGGAAGTCGCACTGGTATACGGAGAAGGAGTTCAAGCAGTTCCTCGCCGAGGATGACGACATCCGTCGTCACATCCTGCGCAAGCTCGCCCACGCCGGCCTCTCGCGCATCATCATCCGCAAGGACCAGAACAACGTGACCATCGACATCCACACCGCACGGCCGGGCATCGTCATCGGCAAGAGCGGGTCGGAGGTCGACGCACTGCGCAAAGAGATCCACGCCAAGACGAAGAAGAACGTCCAGGTCAACATTCTCGAGGTCAAGCGGCCGGAGCTCGACGCCGTGCTGGTCGCACAGTCGATCGCCGAGCAGCTCGAGAATCGCGTCAGCTTCCGCCGCGCGATGAAGCGGGCGCTGACGAGCGCCATGCGCTCCGGCGCCGCCGGCATGCGCGTGCGCTGCGGCGGTCGTCTGGGCGGCGCCGAGATGGCGCGCTCCGAGCACTACAGCGAGGGTCGCGTGCCCCTGCACACCCTGCGTGCCGACATCGACTACGGCTTCAAGGAAGCGCGCACGACCTTCGGCCGCATCGGCGTCAAGGTCTGGATCAACAAGGGCGAGATCTTGCCCGAAGGGTACCCGGTCGACGAGGCCAGGGCGCGCCAGCAAGCCGACGAGGCCCGCCGCGACGACCGTCGCGACAGGCGACCGCCGCGCCGCGAAGGCGGCCCCGGCCGCGGCCCCGGCGGCCCCGGACGCGGACCTGGCGGTCCCGGCCGCGGCCCCGGTGGTCCCGGCCGCGGACCGGGTGGTCCCGGTCGCGGTCCTGGTCGCGGACCGGGCGGCCCCGGCGGCCGCGGTGGTCGCCCCGGAGGGCGCGAGGGCGGCTTCGCCCAGCGCGCCGGCGCCCAGCGTCCGCAACGCAGTCGTCCGGCGGAGGCCAAGCCGGCCGCGCCCGAGGCCAAGCCCGAGACGGCGACGCCGCCGGCCGCCGAGAGCCCGGACGCCTGAGGGGCAGAGAGCAGGTAGACGATGCTTCTTCCCAAGAGAGTCAAACACCGCAAGCAGCAGCGCGGCCGCATGGCCGGTGTGGCGAAGGGCGGCACCGACGTCGAGTTCGGCCAGTACGGCCTCAAGGCGCTGGAGCCCGGCTGGGTGACGAACCGCCAGATCGAAGCGGCTCGTATCGCGATGACCCGCCACATCAAGCGCGGCGGCAAGGTCTGGATCAACGTGTTCCCGCACAAGCCAGTGACGCGGAAGGCCGCCGAGACCCGGATGGGCGGAGGCAAGGGCTCGCCCGAGACCTGGGTGGCCGTCGTCAAGCCCGGCAAGGTGATGTTCGAGCTGGCCGGCGTGAGCGAGCCGGTCGCCCGTGAAGCGATACGGCTGGCCATGCACAAGCTCCCCATCAAGTGCAAGTTCGTGACGAGGGAGGGCGGTCTCCTTGAAGGCTGAGCAGTTGCGCGAGCTTTCCGACGACGAGCTCACGTTGCGCCTGCGCGACACGCGCAAGGAGCTCTTCAACCTGCGCTTCCAGCACGCCACCGGACAGCTCGACGACCCGCACAAACTCAATCTGACGCGGCGCGAGATCGCCCGGCTGCTCACCGTCCAGGCTGAGCGCACCCGGGCGCGCGCGACCGCCGCTGGAGAAGGCTGATGGCGACGACGAGGAAGAGCGAGAGCAGCAAGCCGGCCGCCAAGCAGGCGACGGCGCGCAAGGCCGCGGCCAAGAAGCCGGCCGCCAAGAAGGCGGCGGCCAAGAAGCCGGCCGCCAAGAGCGCGGCCGCGAAGGCCGCCGCAGGCAAGACGCCGGCCAAGAAGCCGGTCGTCAAGGCGAAGGCGGCACGCCCTGCGCCGGCGAGTGTGCCGGGCCGCAAGGAGCGTCGCGGCGTCGTCGTCAGCGACGCGATGGACAAGACGATCGTGGTGCGCATCGACACGATCCAGAAGCACGAGCGTTACGGCAAGGTGGTGCGCCGCTCGAGCAAGCTGCACGCGCACGACGAGCAGAACGCCGCCGGCGTCGGCGATGTGGTGCGGATCGTCGAGACGCGTCCGCTGAGCGCTACCAAGCGCTGGCGTCTGCTCGAGATCGTCGAGAAGGCCAGATAAGCGGAGTGGGCAGAGGGACGGCATGATCCAGGTTGAGACCAGACTGAGGGTGGCCGACAACACGGGCGCGCGCGAGATCCTCTGCATCCGGATCCGCGGCGGTTCGAAGCGGCGCTACGCGACGGTCGGCGACATCATCGTCGCGACCGTCAAGCAGGCGACGCCGGGCGGCGGTGTGAAGAAGGGCGACGTCGTGCGCGCCGTGGTGGTGCGCACGAAGAAGGAGTTCGGCCGCAAGGACGGGACGTACATCGCGTTCGACGAGAACGCGGCCGTGCTGATCGACAACCAGGGCAACCCCCGCGGGACCCGCATCTTCGGACCCGTGGCGCGCGAGCTGCGCGAGAAGAACTTCATGAAGATCGTCTCGCTGGCACCCGAGGTGCTCTGAGCCGCGAGGCTCCAGGAGTAGTGCAGAAGATGAGCAAGATGAAGATCCACACGGGCGATCAGGTGAAGATCCTGAGCGGCAAGGAGGCCGGGAAGACCGGCAAGGTCCTGCGCGTCGACGCCGAGAAGCGCAAGGTCTACATCGAGCGCCTTAACATGCTCAAACGGCACACGAAGCCGAACCCGAAGAAGAACCCTCAGGGCGGCGTGATCGAGCGCGAGGCGCCCATGGACGCCTCCAATGTGATGGTCGTCTGCCCGGCGTGCGGACAGGCCACGCGCGTGGGCTATCGCCTGCTCGAGGATGGCGGTAAGGTGCGCGTCTGCCGGCGCGCGAACTGCGGCAAAGACATCGACAAGGCGTGACGACGATGGCACGGCTCAAAGACCAATACTTCAAGGAGACCAGGCCCGAGCTCATGAAGGAGTTCGGCTACCGCAACGTCATGGAAGTCCCGCGCGTCACCAAGGTGACCCTCAACATGGGCGTGGGCGAAGCCAAGACGAACGCGAAGCTGCTCGACGACGCCGTCGAGGAGCTCGCCCTGATCACCGGTCAGCGCCCCAGGATCACCCGGGCGCGCAAGTCCATCGCCGGGTTCAAGCTGCGCGAGGGCATGGCCATCGGCTGCAGCGTCACGCTGCGCGGCGAGCGCATGTACGAGATGATCGACCGTCTCGTCTCCATCGCCCTGCCGCGCATCCGCGACTTCCGCGGCGTGTCGCCCGAGCAGTTCGACGGGCGCGGCAACTTCGCGATGGGCGTGCGCGAGCAGACGATCTTCCCCGAGATCGACTACGACTCGGTCGATACCTTCCGGGGTCTCAACATCGTGATCACCACGACCGCGAAGACGGACGAAGAGGGGCGCGCCCTGCTGGCCAAGCTGGGCATGCCGTTCCGGTCGAACTAGGAGCATTCAAAGCATGGCGAAGACATCCCTCGTAGTGAAGGCCGGCCGCAAGCAGCGCTACCAGACGCGCGAGTACCACCGCTGCGTCAGGTGCGGGCGTCCGCGCGCGTACTATCGCAAGTTCGGCGTCTGCCGTATCTGCCTGCGCGAACTCGCCCACCAGGGCGTGATCCCGGGGCTGACCAAGGCCAGCTGGTGAGGAGGCGAGGACCATGTCCATGACTGATCCCATCGCCGACATGCTGACGCGCGTGCGCAACGCGAGCGCGGCCCGGCACTCGCAGGTCGAGATCCCCTCGTCCAGGATGAAGCTCGAGATCGCGCGCATCCTGGTCGAGCAAGGGTACGTGACCAAGTACGAGCTCAAGCCGGGCGAGCACGGCGACGTCATCGTCATCGATCTCAAGTACGGCAAGAACCGGGAACGCGTGATCTCGGGCATCAAGCGCGTGTCCAAGCCCGGGCGTCGTATCTACGCCCGCAAGGACACGCTGCCCAAGGTGCTCGGCGGGCTCGGAACAGCGGTCATCTCGACCTCCCGCGGCCTCGTCACGAGCGCCGAAGCCGGCAAGCTCGGCGTGGGCGGCGAGGTCATCTGCTTCATCTGGTAAGGAAGTCGCATGTCGAGGATCGGAAGAGCGCCAATACTGCTGCCCGACGGTGTCGAGTTCACCTACGACGCCGCCGTGGTGACGGTCAAGGGGCCCAAGGGCGAGCTGACGCAGCGTGTCCCGCGCGAGGTCCAGGTCGAGGTCGGCGACGGCGTGATCGAGGTCAAACGGCCGAGCGAGAGCGCCCAACACCGCTCCCTGCACGGCCTCACCCGCACGCTCATCGCGAACATGGTCGAGGGCGTCACCAAAGGGTTCGAGAAGCGGCTCGAGATCGTCGGCGTAGGCTACCGCGCCGGCATCAAGGGCACCGCCCTCGAGCTGCTGGTCGGTTACAGCCACCCCGTCGTGATCGAGCCGCCTGAGCACGTCGAGTTCGAGACGCCGCAGACGACCGTCGTGGTCGTCAGGGGCATCGACAAGCAGGTCGTCGGCGAGGTCGCGGCCAAGGTGCGTTCGATCCGGCCGCCCGAGCCCTACAAAGGCAAGGGCATCCGCTACGCTGGCGAATACGTGCAGCGTAAGGTCGGCAAGCGGGCCTGAGTACAGAGAGACGACGAAGAGGACCGGCACGACGATGAGCGCACCAAGCATCCGAGAGGCGCGCGCCAGGCGCAAGAAGCGCATCCGCGGCAAGGTGACGGGCACGAGCGAACGCCCGCGCCTGTCCGTGTTCCGTTCGAACAAGGCGATCTACGCGCAGATCGTCGACGACCTGAGCGGCCGCACACTCGCCGCCGCCCGTTCGGCCGAGATCGAGGCCAAGGTGCTCGACAAGAGCGCCGTGGCGCGCAAGGTCGGCGAGCTGGTGGCTTCGCGGGCGAAAGACAAGAGCATCGAGCGGGTCGTCTTCGACCGCTCCGGCTACCTGTATCACGGTCGCGTGAAGGCCCTCGCCGAAGGCGCCCGCGAGGGCGGCCTGGTGTTCTGACAAGGAGAAGAGGACCCGTTGGCTAGAGGATCATTCAACGAGGGCAGCGAGCTCAAGGAGCGCGTGGTCGACATCAATCGCGTCGCCAAGGTCGTAAAGGGCGGCCGGAGGTTCTCGTTCACGGCCCTGGTGGTCGTCGGCGACGAGAACGGTCACGTCGGCGCCGGCTATGGCAAGGCACGCGAGGTCCCTCTCGCCATCCAGAAGGCGATCGAGGACGCGAAGAAGAACCTGTTCACCGTCGCGCGCTTCAACACCACCATCACCCACCAGATCGTGGGCGAGTTCGGCGCCGCGCGCGTGCTGCTCAAGCCGGCGGCGCCCGGCACCGGCGTCATCGCCGCCGGCGGCGTGCGCGCCGTGCTCGAGCTTGCCGGCGTGCGCGACATCCTGACCAAGTCGCTGGGCACGACCAACCCGATCAACCTGGTGCGGGCGACCGTCCAGGGCCTGCAGTCGCTCAAGACGCCCGAGGGCGTCGCGCGCCTGCGCGGCATCTCGGTCGCCAAGGTCCTCGGTCGTGACGAGGCCGCCGAACCCGTGGCCGCCGAGACGGCGGCACCGGCAGGGGAGGTCTGACCCGGATGGCGAAGCTCGAGATCAAGCAGACGAAGAGCGCGATCGGCCGGCTGCCGAAGCACCGCGGCACGCTGCGCGCGCTGGGCCTGAAGCGTATCGGCCATACCGTGGTCCACGAGGACACCCCCGTGATCCGCGGCATGGTGAACCAGGTCGCGTACCTCCTCGAGGTCCGCGAGGTGAGCAAGAAGTCGTGACATGACCGAACTCGGACTCCATAACCTGCGCCCCAACCCGGGCTCCACCAAGCAGACCAAGCGGCTCGGCCGCGGCAAGGGCACCGGCCAGGGCAAGACCGCGGGCAAGGGCCACAAGGGCTACAACGCCCGCTCGGGCGGCGGCGTGCGTCCCGGCTACGAGGGCGGTCAGATGCCGCTGTACATGCGCTTGGGCAAGCTGCGCGGCCCGCACATGAAGAAGAGCATGCCGATCGGACCGTTTCGCACGTCCTCCGTCCCGGTGAACGTCGGCCGCCTCGCCAAGGCCTTCGAGGCCGGCGCCGAAGTCACGCCCGAGGCGCTCGCGGAGAAGGGGATCATCAAGAACACCGGCACGCCGGTGAAGATCCTCGGTGGCGGCGAGCTCGACAAGGCGCTCACCGTGCGCATGCACCAGTTCTCGCAGACCGCGCGCGCCAAGATCGAGGCCGCCGGCGGCAAGGTCGCGATCATCTAGACGCGACCGGAGGGGCGCGCCCGTGAACAACAAGCTCTGGCAGTCGCTCGCCAACTCCTGGAAGATCCCGGAGCTGCGCGCCAAGCTGCTCTTCACCGCGGCGATGGTCGCGATCTACCGCTTCGGCTGCTACGTCCCGACGCCGGGCATCGACATCGAGGCGCTGGAGGAGTTCTTCGCCAAGGGCGGCGCCGGCGTCGTCGGCTTCCTCGACCTGTTCTCCGGCGGAGCGCTGGGCAGGGTCGCGGTGTTCGCACTCGGGATCATGCCGTACATCACGGCGTCGATCATCATGCAACTGCTCACCGTCGTGATCCCCAAGCTCGAGGAGCTGGCCAAAGAGGGAGAGCAGGGCCAGAAGGTCATCACCAAGTACACCCGCTGGCTCACGGTGGCGCTGGCTCTCATGCAGTCGGTCGGGTACGTCTTCCTCTTCGAGCAGTACAATGCCCTCCCCGACCTCAACTACTGGCGCGCCGCGCTCATCGTGATCACGCTGGTCACCGGGGCCGTCGCCGTCATGTGGCTCGGCGAACTCATCACCGCCCGCGGGCTCGGCAACGGCATGTCGATCATGATCTTCATCAGCATCGTGTCGCGCATCCCTTCGGGCACCTCGAAGCTGTTCACCCAGAGCCCCGTCTCGATCGTGCTGTTCCTCGTCGTCGCGCTCGCGGTGGTCGTCGCCGTCATCTGGATCACGACTGGCGAGCGCCGCATCCCGGTGCAGTACGCCAAGCGCGTCGTCGGGCGCCGGATGATGGGCGGCCAGAGCACGTTCATCCCGCTCAAGGTCAACATGGCGGGCGTCATCCCCGTGATCTTCGCCTCGTCGGTGATGCTGATCCCGTCGACCTTCGCGCAGTTCGTCCCCGGCGGGTTCAGCGACTGGCTCACCAACGCGCTGAGCCCCAGCGGCATCGCCTACCTCATCGGCGAGGCGCTGCTCATCATCATCTTCACGTACTTCTATACGGCCGTGACGTTCAACCCGATCGACCAGGCCGACAACCTCAAGAAGTACGGCGGGTTCGTCCCCGGCGTCCGCCCGGGGCGGCCGACGGCGGAGTTCCTCGACCGCATCCTCACGCGGCTGACCTTCCCCGGGGCGCTCTTCCTGGCCGCGATCGCCGTGCTCCCGTGGTTCCTGTACCGCTTCATGGACGTGCCCTTCTACTTCGGCGGCACGTCCCTGCTCATCGTCGTCGGCGTGGCGCTGGACACCATGCGCCAGATGGAGGCGCAGCTGCTCATGCGCCACTACGAGGGCTTCCTCAAGTAGCCCCCGCCGGCCGTCGCCAATAGGAGGTCGGCACGTGGCTTCTGACCAGCTGAACGTCATCCTGCTCGGCGCGCCCGGCGCCGGCAAGGGCACCCAGGCCGAGCGCATCGTGGCGGGCTATGGCCTGCCGCACATCTCCACGGGAGAGATGCTGCGCGCCGCGGTCGACCAGGGGACCGAGATGGGGCGCGCCGCGCAGCACTTCATGCAGGCGGGCGAGCTCGTGCCCGACGACGTCGTCATCGGCGTGGTGCGCGACCGGCTGGCCGAACCCGACACGCAGCGCGGCTTCTTGCTCGACGGCTTCCCCCGCACGCTCGAGCAGGCCGAACGCCTCGACGGCATCCTGGCCGATGCCGGGCGCGCCGTCACCCATGTCGTGCTCATCGACGTCCCCGAAGAGGAACTCGTCCAGCGCATCGCGGGGCGGCGCTCCTGCAGCGAGTGCGGCAAGCTGTACAACGTCACCTTCGACCCGCCCCGCCAGGAGGGCGTCTGCGACACCTGCGGCGCGGCGCTGATGCAGCGCGCCGACGATAACGAGCAGACCGTGCGCAACCGCTTGGCCGTCTACCGCGAGCAGACGGCGCCGCTCATCGGCTACTACGCGGGCAAGGGCGTGCTCGGCGAGGCCAAGGGCGGCGGCAAGCTGCCCAACGAGGTGTTCGAGCAGGTGGTCGGGATCCTCGGCGACGCGTGAGCTCTTGATCGTCCGCAAGTCCGCAGCTGAGGTCGCCCGCATCGCCGCCGCTGGGCGGGTGCTGGCCGACTGCCTCGACATGCTCGCCGGCATCGCGCGCCCGGGCGTGACCACGGCCGAGCTCGACCGGCGGGCGGAGTCCTTCATCCGCGCACGCGGTGGCGTGCCCACCTTTCTCGGCTACCGGGGCTTCCCGGGGTCGATCTGCGCGTCGCCGAACGACATGGTCGTCCACGGTATCCCCGGCTCCTGCTCGGTGGCCGAAGGTGACTTGCTGAGCCTCGACGTGGGCGTGACCCTGGACGGGTACGTGGCCGACTCGGCGATCACCCTCGCGATGGGGACGGTCGACGCCGAGGCCCGGCGTCTCATGGACGTCACGCGCGAGTCGCTCGAAGCTGCGCTCGCAGAGTGTCGCGTCGGCCGTCGGCTCGGCGACGTGTCGCACGCGGTCCAGGAGGTCGTCGAGGCGGCGGGCTTCAACGTGGTGCGATCGCTCGTCGGGCACGGCGTCGGCCGGACGATGCACGAAGACCCGCAGATCCCCAACTACGGCGACCCTGGTCGTGGGCCGCGCCTGCAAGAAGGCATGGTGTTCGCCATAGAGCCGATGGTGAACGCGGGCGGCCATGAGGTCTACGTGGCCGACGACGGCTGGAGCATCTACACGAGCGACGGCTCGCTCTCGGCCCATTCCGAGCACACGGTCGCGATCACGAAGGACGGCCCGAAGGTGCTCACGCGGAGGAGCTCCGAGGCCGCGTGAGCAGGAGGCTGGGGGGCGGCGCGACGCGGGTTTGACGACGCTTGGACTGAGGCTGGCCGTTTGTGGTAATATATCGGGCCGCTGTCCCGTGAGCCGCAAGACAGGGAGTATGGCGAACAAAGAAGAAGCGATAGAGATCGAAGGCGAGGTCGTCGAGGCCCTCCCGAACACGATGTTCCGGGTCCTCCTCGACAACAATCACGAGGTCCTCGCCCACATCTCGGGCAAGATGCGCATGAACTACATCCGCATCTTGCCCGGCGATCGCGTAAAGGTCGAGCTCTCGCCGTATGACCTGACACGCGGGCGTATCACGTACCGGTTCAAGTAGAGAGCGGCCGTCAGCCGCCCCGCAAGGGGCCCGCGGCGGCCGCCGTTGCGCGTCAGCGAGGGTATCCATGAAGGTCAGAGCGTCAGTCAAGGCGATGTGCGAGAAGTGCAAGGTCATCCGCCGGCACGGTACCGTGCAGGTGATCTGCTCGAACCCGCGGCATCGGCAGAGGCAGGGGTAGGTCAATGGCACGTATCGCCGGCGTCAACATCCCGCCGCAGAAGCGGGTCGAGATCGGTCTCACTTACATCTACGGCATCGGCCGCTCGACCTCGAACAAGGTCCTCGCGGTGGTCGGCATCGACGCGAACACGAAGGTCCGTGACCTCACCGAGGAGGAGATCCTTCGCCTCCGCGAGGCCATCGACCGCGAGGTCGAGGTCGAGGGCGACCTGCGCCGCGAGCGCTCGCAGAACATCAAGCGCCTGATGGACATCGGCTGCTACCGCGGCATTCGTCATCGCCGCGGCATGCCGGTCGACGGGCAGCGCACCAAGACCAACGCGCGCACGCGCAAAGGACCCAAGAAGACCGTCGGCGCACGCCGCAAGAAGGCGTGACGGGCGACCGCCAGAAGAAGCGCAAGGAGTAACGAGTGGCCAAGCCGCAGAGAGCCAAGGGACGCCAGCGCCGCCGGGTGCGCAAGAACATCGCCATCGGCCAGGCGCACATCAAGACCTCGTTCAACAACACGCTGGTGACGCTCACCGACAAGGAGGGCAACGTCATCGCGTGGGAGAGCGCCGGATCGGTGGGCTTCAAGGGCTCACGCAAGAGCACGCCCTACGCTGCCCAGGTCACGGCCGAGTCGTGTGCGCGCAAGGGCATGGAGCACGGCCTGCAGAAGGTCGAGGTCTTCGTCCGTGGCCCCGGCAGTGGCCGTGAGACGGCCGTGCGTTCGCTGCAGGCCGCTGGCCTCGAGGTCCTCGGCGTCAGAGACGTCACCCCGGTCCCGCACAACGGCTGTCGGCCGCGCAAGCGTCGCCGGGTCTAGGAAGGTCGAGTCGTGGCTAAAGACACCTCACCACAGTGCAAGCAGTGCCGCCGCGAGAACGAGAAGCTCTTTCTCAAGGGCGAACGCTGCCTGACCGACAAGTGCTCCGTCGAGCGGCGGTCCTACGCGCCGGGCGAGCACGGGCGCGGGCGCATCAAGCAGTCCGAGTACCTGCTGCAGCTGCGCGAGAAGCAGAAGGCGCGGCGGTACTACCAGTTGCTCGAGAAGCAGTTCCACCAATACTACGAGACGGCGAGCCGCAAGCAGGGCATCACGGGCGAGAACCTGTTGCGCCTCCTTGAGATGAGGCTCGACAACGTCGTCTACCGTCTGGGCTTCGGCGCCTCCAGGCGCCAGGCGCGCCAGCTCGTGCGTCACGCCCACTTCCTGGTGAACGGCAAGAAGGTCGACATCCCATCCTACCAGGTGCGGCCCGACGACGTCGTGTCGCTGCGGCCCAACAGCAAGGCCATCGAGGAGGTGCGCGCCGCGACCGATCTCACGTCGTCGGTCGCTCCGTGGCTGCTGGCGGACCACGACAACCTGACGGGCAAGGTCCTGCGCGCTCCCGAGCGCGACGAGATCGACACGCCCGTTCAGGAGCAGCTCATCATCGAGCTGTACTCCAAGTAGACCGCCAACGCGACACACTGGCGACGACGACCTGACAGGAGGCCCGTTGCTTCAGTTCCAGATGCCCAACATCACGCGCGAGCAGCTCGCCAACAACCGGGCGCGCTTCGAGGTCGAACCCCTCGACCGTGGCTTCGGGCACACGTTCGGCAACGCGCTGCGCCGGGTCCTTCTCTCGTCGCTCGAGGGCGCCGCGGTGAGCTCCGTGAAGATCGAAGGTGTCGCCCACGAGTTCACGACCGTCAAGGGCGTGAAGGAGGACGTGACCGACGTCATCCTCAACCTCAAGGGTCTCGTCTGCCGCCTGCACGGCGAGATCGACGAGGTCCAGGTGCGGCTCTTCAAGGAAAAGCCCGGCAAGGTGGTCGCGGCCGACATCGACATCCCGGCCGAGCTCGAGATCCTCAACCCCGACCACCAGATCGCGACGCTGTCGGACGGTGGCGCGCTTGAGATGACGCTCACCATTCGCCGCGGGACCGGGTACGTCTCGGCCGACGGCAACAAGATGCCCGACATGATCATCGGCGACATCCCGATCGACTCCATCTTCAGTCCCATCAAGCGGGTCGCGTACCACGTCGAGAGCGCGCGTGTCGGGCAGCGCACCGACTACGACAAGCTGATCATCGACATCACCACCAACGGCGCCCTCAACCCGGACGAGGCGCTGCGCCAGGCCGCCGAGATCCTGGTCGACAGGTTGACGATGTTCACCGACCCGGACCGGACGCGGACGCCCGAGGACTACATGCTCGAGGGCGTGGGCGTCACCCCGGCTCCCGGCGGCATGGACGAGGTCCTCATCGAGGACCTCGAGCTGGGGGTGCGCTCATACAACTGCCTGAAGCGCGAGGGTATCCAGACCGTCGGCGACCTCGTCTCCAAGACAGAGGCCGAGCTGCTCAACATCCCCAACTTCGGCAAGAAGAGCATCGACGAGGTCAAGGACAAGCTTGCCGCGCGTGGCCTGTCTCTGCGGGGTGAGGAGTAATGCGTCACCAGCGTTCCGGTCGCAAGTTCAACATGCCGCCAGACCAGCGGCGTTGCCTGCTGTCGGGCTTGGCCTGCCAGCTGCTCGAGCACGAGAAGATCAAGACCGGCGAGGCGCGCGCCAAGGAGGTGCGGGGCATCGTCGAGCAGGCCATCACGCTGGGCAAGCGCAACGACCTCCACGCGCGCCGGCAGGCCGTTTCGCTGCTGCGTAACAAGAAGATCGTCTACAAGCTGTTCAGCGATGTGGCGCCGCGCTACGAGACGCGCAGCGGCGGCTACACGCGCATCGTGAAGCTCGGCCCCCGCCCCGGCGACGGCGCCGAGCAGGTGTACCTCGAGCTCGTGTAGGCGACGCGGCGACGCGAGGTTCGACGCGAAGGGGGGCGGGGGCCGAACGGCCCCCGCCCCCCTTCGCCGTCTCCGCCTGTGGGAGTCTTCGGCCGGCGCCCGTCGCGGCCCCGCGGGACGCCTGCGGTAAGCTCTCCGGGACATGGCCGCCGACATCGTCGCTCTTGAGAACGTACGCTTCCGCTACCCGGGGGTCGAGCGTGACGCGCTGGCGGGTCTCGACCTGACGATCGCCGAAGGAGAGACCCTCGCCGTGGTCGGGCCGAACGGTTCCGGCAAGTCGACGCTCGCGCGCCTTCTCGCCGGGCTCGCGGCTCCCACGGCAGGTCGTGTGGCCACCGCCTGCGGCTGCGATCTGCTGACGGCCTCCGGCCGCCTCGCTGCACGGCGCGAGGTAGGGATCCTCTTCCAGAACCCGGAGAACCAGCTCGTCGCGGAGCACGTGGAGGAGGACGTCGCCTTCGGCCTCGAGAACCTCGCCTGGCCGCCCGAGAGGATCCGTGAGCGCACGGCCGAGATGCTCGCCAGGTTCGACCTGGACGGCCTGCGGCGGCGGGAACCGCACCTGCTCTCCGGCGGCCAGAAGCAGCGCACCGCTCTCGCCGGGGTCCTCGCCATCCCTCGCCGCCTTCTCGTGCTCGACGAGCCCACGGCGATGCTCGACGCCGACGGGCACGACGACGTGCTCGAGGCGGTGCGCCGTCTGCGTGCGAGCGGCATGACGATCGTCGTGGTCACGCAGGAGATGGACGAGGTCGGGATGGCCGACCGGGTGGTGGCGCTCGATCAGGGCAGCGTCCGGTTCGAGGGGCCGTGCGGCGACCTCTTTGGGCAGATGGGGCTCGTCCGCAGACTGCGCCTCGGACTGCCCGCCGCCGGCGAGGTCGCGCTCGCGCTCGCGAAGCGCGGGCACACGCTTGCGCGTCTCCCGCTGACGCTCGCCGAGCTCGTGACGGGCTACGAGTCGGGGGACGCCAGCGTGGGCGACCAGCTCTGGCTGGACGTGCGGGGAGAGGAGAGCGAGGCGCTCGGCGACGACGAGCGGGCGGGTGGCGAGGACGGAGGTCTGGCGGGCGGCGAGGGCTCCGAGGGTCCCGCCACGGCCCCGTCCGCCGTGCCGCAGCCGCTTCCGCGGACCGGGATGCCCCTTGCCGTCGAGGGTGTGTCGTTCGCGTACGACGAGGGAGGGAAGCCGATCCCGGCACTGCGAGACGTGAGCTTCGCGGTGGGGGCGGGGGCGGCGGTCGCCCTGTTGGGCCCCTCCGGGTCGGGCAAGTCGACGCTGTTGCAGGTGCTGCGCGGCCTCCTTGCGCCTGGCGAGGGTCGCGTCGTGCTCGACGGTGTCGCACAGGGCGATGCCGATGCCGCGGCCCGGCAGCGCGAGGTCGGCCTGGTGTTCCAGACGCCGGAACTGCAGCTCTTCGCCGGCAGCGCGGCCGAGGACGTGGCGTTCGGGCCACGGCAGCTCGGCTGGAGCGACGACGTGGTCGAGGCGGCCGTCGAGGCCGCGATGGAGGTGGTCGGGCTGCCGCGTGCCGCCTTCGGCGCGCGGCACCCGTACTCGCTCTCCGGCGGCGAACAGCGCCGCCTGGCCCTTGCCGGGGTGCTCGCCATGCAGCCCCGGGCGCTGCTGCTCGACGAGCCCTTCGTGAACCTGGACCCCGGGTCCCGCAGCGAGTTGTCGGCCGTGCTCTGCCGGCTCGTCGCACGGGGGACGACGGTCGTGCTGGCCACGCATGACGTCGACGCCGCGTGGGCGCTCTGTCGGGAGGTCGTCGTTCTCGACGGCGGCCGCGTGGCGGCGACCGGACGCTGGGGCGGGCCGGATGGCGTCGTCGTCGACGCCCGGCTGGTGCCGCCGCCGTTCCTGGTCGAGCTGTGGCGGCGCTTGGGGCTCGTTGCGGCCGAGGCTCCCCGCACCGCGGAGCAGGCTGCGGAGGCTCTGGTGTGAAGGCGGCGATCACGCAGTACTACCCGGCCGATTCGCCGCTGCACCGTGCCGATCCCCGGGCCAAGTTCGTCGCCGTCATGGCGTTGGCCGTGGCGTTGTTCACGCGCGACTCGTGGGCAGCGCTGGCCGTGTACGCGGTCGCCGGCGTCGTCGCCTTCGGCCTGAGCCGCGTGCCCCTGCGCTGGGTGTGGCGGGCGATGAAGCCCGTCCTCTGGCTCATCGCCCTGACCTTCGTCGCGCAGATCCTGTTCGCGCCGGGCGATCCGTTCTTCAGCCTCGGCCCCTTCGAGCTCTCGGGCGAAGGCCTTCGCCTCGCCGGGTTCCTGAGCGTGAGGCTGCTCGTGCTCATCCTCATCGGGTCGGCGCTCACGCTCACGACGCCGCCGGTGGCCCTGACGGACGCGCTTGCCTGGCTCGGACGGCCGCTGCGCAGGTTGCGGGTGCCGAGCGACGAGCTCGCCCTCATGATCACCCTCGCGCTGCGCTTCATCCCGACCCTGCTCGTAGAGCTCGACACGATCATGCGCGCGCAGCGCGCCCGGGGCGCCGACTTCTCCAGCGGCGGGCCGGTGCGCCGGGCGCGCGCGCTGATACCCGTGCTGGTGCCGCTGTTCGTGGTGAGCTTCCGGCGCGCCGACGACCTGGCGCTGGCGATGGAGGCGCGCTGCTACACGCCCGGCGCGCCGCGCACCCGCCTGCACCCTCTGCACGCTCGCCTCACGGACGCCTTCCTCCTCGCCGTCGTGGCGGCGGTCATCGTCCTGGCCTCGGTGATCTGATGGCCGGCGGCGACCTACGCCGGACGTTCCGTCTTGACCTGGCGTATGAAGGCACGCGCTTCAAGGGATGGGCGCGCCAGCCCGGCCTGCGCACCGTCCAGGGCGTGCTCGAGGACGCGCTCGCCACGGTCCTGCGCGAGCCCGTCGGCGTGCGCGTCGCGGGGCGGACGGACGCCGGCGTACACGCGCTCGCGCAGGTCGCTTCGTTCTCGACGATGCGCGCCGACGTCCGTCCCGATCGCCTGTGCCTCGGCCTCAACGCTCTGCTGCCCCCGGACGTTGCCGTGAGCGCCGTCACGCCGGCGGCCTCCGGGTTCGACGCGCGCGCCGCACGTGCGCGCACCTACAGGTATCGTCTGTGGCTCTCAACGGCGCGGCCGGTGCACGAGCGCGCCTACGTCTGGAACGTGCGTGGCGAGGTCGACAGGCGACTGTTGGACGAGGCGGCGAAGGCGCTCGTCGGCAAGCGCGACTTCGCCGCCCTCACGCCGTCGGCGCGCCTCTATCACACGTGCGTGCGCGAGGTGCGGCGTGCCGTCTGGGCGCCCGGTGGCGCCGCGTCCGAGCTCGTCTTCGAGATCACCGCCGGCAGCTTCCTGCACAACATGGTCAGGGTCGCCGTCGGCTCGATGGTCGACGTGGCGCAGGGGCGGATGACGATGCAGGGATTCGCGGCCGCACTCGAGGCGGGCGAGCGGCGCGCCATGGGGCAGACGGCGCCTCCGCGTGGCTTGGCCTTGGTGGATGTCGAGTACTGAGGGTCGCCTGGGCGGGGTGCGGCGCCCGCGCGTCGCCTGCGCTTGACCCGCGTCGCCTGTGCGCGGCGTCAATCCCCCAGGAAGCGCGAGAGGATGCGTTCCTTCTTCTCGTCTGACGGCGGCAGGACGTAGGCCGTGCCCCCGATGTAGGCGGGCTCGCCGGCCAGCACCCAGTGGCGGCTCTTCGCGTCGTCGGCGCGGTACTTCACCCATGCGAGCGAGAGGAGTTGCGTCGTCGTGAGGTCCGTGTCGACGCCGCTCATGATCCGCCGCCCGATGTCGGGCAGCTTCGTGAAGTTCGAGGGCTGGGCGATCTTCTTCTGCAGCGCGCGCAGGAAGCGCTGCTGGCGCTGCGCCCGCTTGAAGTCGTTGTCGGCGTGGCGGATGCGCACGTACAGCATGGCGTACTTGCCGTCGAAGTGGTGCCACCCCTTCTTGAAGGTCACCTCACGGCGATTCGCCCCGGCGACGGTGCTGACGGTCTCGGGGACGTAGAGGTCGATACCGCCCACCGCGTTGACGATGCGCGGGAAGCCCTTGAAGTTCACCACCATGACGTGGTTGATGGGGATGCCCACGTAGTCGCCCACCGTCTGCACCGCCAGCGCGGACCCGCCCCAGAACATCGCTTCGTTGATCTTCATGGCGCCACGCCCCGGCACCTCCACCTTGGTGTCGCGAGGGATCGAGAGTTGGTTCACCGTGTGTGCGCGGGGGTCAAAGCGAAGCAGCATGATCGTATCGGAACGGGCGGGCTCGCCGGCCTTGCTGTCGGTGCCCAGGACGAGCACGGTCGTCGCGTTCCAGAGGAGCGGACCGTCGTTCGGCGTGAGGGCGGCGCGGGTGTCGGCGTCGATCCGGTCGTTGCTCCGCGACACGGCGCGGTCGAAGCGCTTGAAGCCCGGGTACCAGATGACGGTCAGCACGACCGCGGCGACCACGAGGATCGTGAGGAGTGCAAGGGGGATGTGCCACCAGCGGAAGCGGCGGCGGCGCCGCGGTGGCACGACGTTCTTCGGCGTGCCGCGGGTCGGCGTGCCGCCGTCCGCCGCCGTCCCTTCGGCCGAGTAGCGGCGGTACTGTCCCCCTTCGCCGGTCCGCGGCTCGCCCCAGCTGAAGCGCTCGTCTTCGGCCGCGCGCGCCGGCCGGCGGCGGTCGCCGCCGGTGCGCCGCTCGTCTTCTGGCGATCGTCCGGGACTCGTCTTCCGCCGTTCGCCGCCGGGCGCGCGCCGCTCCCGGTCGGGCGCACGGTCAGACCGGGGCTCGCGCCCCGGGCGCAGACCGGCGAGCTCATCATCGAGCGCCCGCCGGCGACCGCTGCCGCGGTAGGTCCTCTCGTAGGGCTTGCGCCCGTTGTGGTCTTCGCTGCCCATCTTGACTGTGTCTCGCCCTCCTCCGCGGACGGGTCGCGGCGCGGTGCTCGACATGGTGGATGTCTGCGGGAGATCGGGCGCGAGGCTGCTTTAGGTACGCCTCGAAGGGGGGTGAATCCTCTGCTGGTATTGTACAACGAGCCTGAGCGAGGGCGCGCGGCGGCGTGCCGCGGGCGATGCTGGGCACGGGGAGGCAGGTGGGTGACGGGCAAGCCGGACATGCGACCGAGGACGCTGGTGGTCGCCGACGTCGGCGGGACGAAGACCGCGGTGGCGGTGGTGCGCGCGCGCCCGGCGCGCGGGGACGCGGCCGCCGCGCCGCCTCCTCCCGCCGTGCTTCGCCAGAGCGTCACGCCGACCGTCCAGTCGTCGTCGGAGGCCTGTCTCGCCAGTATCGTGGAGTGCATCGGCGCCATGGTCTCGTGGGTGGAGCGGCGCGGTGGGGGCGCGCTCGACGCCATCGCCGTGGGCACCGCTTCCATGGTCGACTTCGCCGGGGGGAGGATCGTCGCGTCGGTGAACCTGCCCCTGCGCGACGTGCCTCTGCGCGACCTGCTGAGCGATCGCTTCAGTGTGCCCGTGGCGATCGATAACGACGCGACGGTGGCCGCGCTCGGCGAGCACGAGTTCGGCGCCGGCGCCGGCACGCGCGAGATGCTCATGCTGACCCTGGGCACGGGCGTGGGCGGTGGGATCATCGCGGGAGGGCGGCCGTACCGCGGCGCCAGCGGTGCGGCCGGCGAGCTGGGTCACGTTCTCGTGAGCGTCGAAGGACCGCCGTGTCCGGGAGCCGGGTGCCCGAACCACGGGTGTCTCGAGGCCTACGTCTCAGGGACGGCGATGGGCGCGGCGGCGCTGGGCGAGGCACAGGCGAAGCCGGCCTCGTCCCTGGGCCGCGCCCTGCTCGCCGGCGAGCCGCTGGACGGCGCGTTGCTCACGCGGCTCGCCCTCGCCGGCGACCCGGACGCCGTCGCCCTGGTGGAGCGCACCGGCGAGTACCTCGGGGCCGGGCTCGTCACGCTGGTCAACGTGTTCAACCCGGAGGTCGTCGTGATCGGGGGCGCCGCCGCCGCCGCCGGCGAGCTTCTGTTGGCGCCGGCGCGCAGCGTCCTCGCCGCCCGTGCCCTGCGGCCACAGCGCGACGAGGCGCGCGTCGTGCCGGCCCACTTCGGCACCGACGCCGGCATCGTCGGCGCCGCCGCGCTCGCGGTCACCGAGCTCTTCTGACCGCCTTGCCGCCGCCGCCTCGCGCGCGGGTCTTGGCCGTCCAGGCGGGTCGCGGCCGCGCAAGGCGCCCGTGCGGCGTCTTGACTTCGCCCGGCGCCTGCTGGTAAATGGGGCCAAGACCCGCGCGGTCCGAACGGCGCCGCGTCAACGGTACGTCACGGGAGACATCACATGGCCCACAAGATCACCGAGGAATGCCTCGCCTGCGGCGCGTGCGTGGACGAGTGCCCGAACGACGCCATCTCCGAGGGCGACGACCTCTACGTCATCGACCCCGAGTTGTGCGACGACTGCGGCACGTGCGTCGAGTCTTGCCCGAACGAGGCGATCGTCCCGGCCGACTGACCGCCGTCACAGGCTCGGTGACTCTTTGGGGCCGGCCCGCTGGGCCGGCCCTTCGCATCCCACGAGCTCGGGCTCTGCCCAGGCCAGCCGTTCGGCCATGATGCGCACCGCCTCAGGGTTGTTGTCGACGAGCAGAAACCGCCGGCCCAGGCGTGCCGCGGCCTCCCCGGTCGTGCCGCTGCCGGCGAAGAAGTCAAGGACCAGGTCCCCCGGCTCGGAGTGCACGCGCACGATGCGCTCGAGCACGCGCAGCGGCTTCTGTGTCGGGTAGCCGGTCTTCTCCTTGCCGGTCGGGCTGACGATCGTGTTCCACCAGACGTCGGTGGGGGTCTTGCCCCGGGCGGCCTTGCGCGGGCCTACGAGCGCCGGCGCCATGTAGGGGATGCGGTCGATCTCGTCGTAGCGGAACACGTACCGTCTGGGGTCACGCGCGTACCAGTAGATCACGTCGTGCTTGGCGGGCCAGCGCGTCCTCGGTCGCCCGCCGTAGTCGTACGCCCAGACGATCTCGTTGACGAACGAGGACCGGCCGAAGACCTCGTCGAGCAGCACCTTGCAGTAATGTGCCTCGCGGGGATCGATGTGGAAGAACAGCGAGCCGTCCGCGGCGAGGACGCGCCGCGCCTCGGTGAGGCGCGGCGCAAGGAAGCCCAGGTAGTCGTCGTAGGCATCTCGCCAGGCGGTCGTGCTCAGCACGTACGTGCGGTAGCGTGCCTCCTGGAACCCCGTGCGGTCGCCCGTCTCGTCGCGCACGGTGCGTACGCGCGTGCGCCGCTGTTCGCCGCCCGTGTTGAAGGGCGGGTCGATGTAGACGAGGCGCGCGAGGCCGTCGGGCAGCGCGCGCAGGACGTCGAGGTTGTCGCCGAGGACGATGCGTCCGCCGGCCGGGGCAGCGGCCTCCATGGCCGCTAGTCTACTGCGCGCCCGTCACGCGGCGCGCGTCGATGGAGTCTGCGCCTCTCCCTCGCCGTTGGCGGGCTGCTCGACGGGCAGCTCCAGTTCGATCTCGACGCCCCCGCAGTACGGGCAGGTGACGAGCTCGCCGAGGTCTTCCGTGAAGTCGTCGATCTCGAAGCGCGCGCCGCAGGACGCGCACACGGGTCCGGTGCACTGCATGACCGCTCCTTTCCCCTCCGTCGTCAACGTTCCCCCCCGAGGCCGGGCCAACCGCCGGCGCCGTTCACGCCTCTTCGTCCGGGCGCTGTCGTGCGAGAATGGACGGGGCGAGTGTGGCGCGGCGCCCCGCCGTGGAACGGCGGCCGGCTGCGCCGGGAGGTCGTATGGGCGACGGAGGCCGGCACGGGTCTCACGGCGAAGACGCGCCGGTCCGGGTCCGCGAGGGCACGATCGACGACGCGGCGGCCATGGCACGGCTCATCAACGGGGTGATCGCCGAGGGCGCGCCGGTCCTTCTGACGGGGTCGTTCTCGAACGACGAGGAGCGCGACTTCCTCGCCACGCTGTCGCCGCGCGGCGGGTTCCACGTGGTCGAGCCGCGCGCGCCCGGCGCGGCGGCGGCCGAAGCCGCGCCTGTGATCGTCGCCGCTCAGGTCTTCGCGCCGTACGCCGCGGGCATGCCCGTCCACGACCACGTCGCCGTGATGGGGACGTGGGTCGACGCCGCGTGGCGCCGCCGCGGCCTCGGCCGCGCCCTCTGGGAGCGCACTGCCGCTGTGGCGCGCGAGCGCGGCTTCACGCGGGTGTTCACCGACGTGCGCGCCGACAACTCCGCATCGCTGGCCTTCCACCGTACTCTCGGCTTCACCGTGGCCGGCGTGGCGCGTGGGCAGGCGGTCGTCGAGGGACGCGCCTACGACGTCGTCTTCATCGAAAGGGGCCTGTAGATGCTGTACGTCTGCGCGACACCCATCGGCAACCTGGGGGACGTCACGCCGCGCGTGGCGGAGGCGCTCGCCAAGGTCGGGCTGATCGCCGCCGAAGACACGAGGCACACGCGCAAGCTGCTGTCCCACCTGGGGGTCCACACGCCCTTGACCAGCCTCTTCAAGCACAACGAGGCGCAGAAGACGGAGGAGGTCCTGGCCCGCCTGCGTGAAGGCCACGACGTCGCCCTTGTCACCGACGCGGGGATGCCGGGTGTGCAGGACCCCGGCATGCGTCTGGTCACGCGGGCCATCGCGGAGGGCATCGCAGTGACGGTGCTGCCGGGTCCGTCGGCGGTGCTCGCCGCGCTCGTCGCGGCCGGCCTGGAGGGCGACGGGTTCCGGTTCGTGGGCTACTTGCCACGGCGCAGGGCGGAACTCGAAGCGGCGCTCTCCGGATGGCGACGCTGCGGCGGGTTGATCGTGGCGTTCGAGACCGGGCAGCGGCTCCCGGGCGCCCTGGCCGTGCTCGCGGCCCACGCCCCGGCGTTGCGCGCCGCGGTCTGCCGCGAGCTCACCAAGCTGCACGAGGAGGTCGTGCGTGGCACGCTGCACGAGCTGAGTGCGCGGTACCCGGTGAGCAGCCCAGATGCGACCCCCCTCGCCGGCGCCGTCCGCGGCGAGATGACGCTCGTCATCGACCTCGGGCCGGCCCAGGAGGCGACGGCGCGTGCCGCCGAGCTGGCTACCGCCGCCGCCGCGACGCTGCTGGCCCGCGGGCTGAGCAAGCGCGACACCGCGGCGGCGTTACAGGTCTGCCTCGGCGTGCGGCACCGTGAGGCGGACCGCATCGCACGCGAGGCCGCGGGGCCCTGAACGGCGCGTCCAGCCGCGGCGGGGCGCCGCCGCGACGCGCGCAGCCTTGGGTGCCCGCCGGCGTCGCTGCTACAATCGCCGCACCGGATGCCGGCGGCGGACCGCCCATCGCCGGTCGGCGCTCGTCGAGGTCGGAGGTGGACATGGACCTGCTCGCCGCAGTCAAGGAACGGCTACTGCTGCTCGACGGAGCCATGGGTACGGAGCTCATGAGCCGCGGCTTCGCGCCCGGCCGGCCTCCCGAGGAGTGGAACGTGACGCGTCCCGGCGACGTCGCCGCCATCCACGCCGCGTACTACGCCGCGGGGTCGGACATCGTGCAGACGAACACCTTCGGCGGCTCGCGCCACAAGCTGGCGGCCTACGACGCCGGCGACCGGGTCGCCGAGCTCAACGAGGCCGCCGCCCGTCTCGCGGTCGCGGTCCGCGACCGCGAGTGGCCCGGCCGCCTCGTCGCCGGCGACATCGGACCGACGGGCGTCTTCGTGTCGCCCATGGGCGACGCCGACCCCGACGATCTGCGCGACGGGTTCGCCGAACAGGCCGCCGCGCTCGCCGCCGCCGCCGTCGACCTGCTGCACATCGAGACGATGTTCGACCTGGCCGAGGCGCAGCTCGCCGTCGAGGGCGCGCGGCGGGCGGCTCCGGAGCTACCGGTGGTGGTCTCGCTTGCCTACAAGCCCACGCCGCGTGGGTTCCGGACCATGATGGGAGTCGACCCGCAGGCGGCCGCCGACGCGCTGCTCGCCGCGGGGGCGACCCTTGTGGGCTGCAACTGCGAGATCACCGCCGATCAGATGGGCGAGCTGGTCGAGGAGCTGCGCGAGGCCTCGGGCAGGCCCGTGGTCGCGCAGCCCAACGCGGGGGCGCCGCGGCTGGAAGACGGCGTCACGGTCTACGACGAGACGGCCGAGCACTTCGCCGGCGTGGTGGCCGGGTTCCCCGGCCACGGGGCCGGCATCGTCGGCGGCTGTTGCGGCACGACGCCGGCCTTCATCGCCGCCCTGGCGGCGAAGCTCGGGCGCGCCTCGGACGTGGCCTGACCGGCGCGCCCGTGGACGACATGGTCGTCCAGGCCTTCCTGCTCACGCTGTTCGCAGGCTTGGCCACCGCCGTCGGCAGCGTGCTCGCCCTGTTCGCGCGCCGTACGAACACGCACGTCCTGTCCATAGCTCTCGGCTTCTCCGCGGGGGTCATGATCTACGTCTCGCTGGTCGAGATCCTGGCCAAGGGGCAAGCGGCCCTGGGTGAGGAACTCGGCGCCGAGACCGGGGGGTGGGTGGCACTCCTCGCCTTCCTCGGTGGCATCGTGCTCATCGCCACCATCGACCGCCTGGTGCCGTCGTACGAGAACCCGCACGAGGCGCACCGGGTGGAGGAGATGAGCGAACGCGTGCCGGTCGCGCCGGAGCAACGCCTCTTGCGCATGGGCGTGCTGTCGGCGCTGGCCATCGCCATCCACAACTTTCCCGAGGGCCTGGCCACCTTCGTGGCGGCCCTCGACGACACCGCTCTTGGCGTCTCGATCGCCGTCGCCGTCGCCGTCCACAACGTCCCCGAGGGCGTCGCCGTATCGGTGCCCATCTACTACGCGACCGGCAGCCGTCGCCGGGCGTTCGTCTACTCTGCGCTGAGCGGGCTCGCCGAGCCGGCGGGTGCGCTGATCGGCTACGTCTTCCTGCGCGCCTTCATGGGACCGGTCACCATGGGGCTCACCTTCGCCGTCGTCGCCGGCATCATGGTCTACGTGTCGCTCGACGAGTTGCTGCCGACGGCGCGCGAGTACGGCGAGCACCACCTGGCGATGGGCGGCCTGTTCGCCGGCATGGCGGTGATGGGCGCCAGCCTGCTGTTCTTTCTCTGACGCCGGCCGTCAGTGCGGCGCCGCGTGGCGCCCTTCGGCCACGCGGTGGGCCGCGGCCGGCTCGGCCTAGCCTAGCCTGCCCGCTTCTGGAAGACAGCGCCGACCGTGTCGAGGATCAGGCGGGCGGCGTGCAGCGCTGTGAGCTGGGCCGGGGTGTCGTAGATGGGGGCCACCTCGACCATGTCCATCGCGATGACGTTCACGCGGGCGCAGACCGCGCGGATGATCGCCTTGGCCTCGTAGTAGGTGAAGCCGCCGGGCTCGGGTGTGCCCGTGCCCGGCGCGACCGCCGGGTCGAGGGCGTCGATGTCGAAGGTGAGGTAGGTGTCGACGCCGGGCTCGAGATGGGCGACAAGCTCCTCAGGCGTCATGCGTCTCGCCTGCTCGCACCAGAAGAGCCGTGCCCCGCGGCTCGTCATGCGGTCGAAGTCCATGTCGGGGCCATAGAGGCCGCGCAGGCCGAACTGGGTGATGCCGCTCAGGATTCCCTGCTCGTCGGCGCGGATCATCGGGCTACCGTGCGTGTACGGCTGCCCGCCCTCTTCCGGCCAGTAGTCGGTGTGCGTGTCGAAGTGGACGAGCTGGAAGGGCCTGCCGCCGCGGGCCGCGTGCACGGCCATGAGGCACGGCAACGTCACCGAGTGGTCGCCGCCGAGCGCGACGGGGAAGAGGCCGGCCTCGATGATGGGGCGCAGGCGGGCGACGACCGCAGCGTGCCGCTCTTCGGGCGGCTGCGTCGGGCCGAGGATCACGTCGCCGGCGTCGACGAAGCGCACGCCGCCGAGCAGCTCGCGCGCCTTGCCCTCGCCGAGCTCGACGTCGAGGTAGGCGTCGCTGCCGGTGCGGTACGCCCAGAAGGCCGAGATGTCACGGATGCCGCGCGGCCCGAAGCGCGCGCCGCTGCGACAGGTCGTCGCCTCGTCGAAGGGGATGCCGAGGACGGCGATCTCGCCGTCGGCGAGCGTCGGGTCCTCGATGTAGGGTGCCTTGAGGAAGGTCGCGATGCCCGCGTACGGCATCTCGCCGTTGCCCATGATGTCCTCCTCGCAGAGAATGACGCGGGCGGGGCTGCAGCCCCGCCCGCGTCATTCTCTCACGCGACCCCTGCGGGCCGCACGCCGGGTCAGCCCTCCTTGACGCCCTTGCCGAACGTCTTGGAGACCTCGGCGACCGACTCCTCGACGATGTCGCAGCCTAGGGTGAAGAGCTCCGGCGGCATGTTGAGGGCCGGCGTCGGCCGGAACCAGTTGAACGCCGGCTCGTAGATCGGGATGACGCCGCGGCGCTCCATCGCGTAGACGACCTCGCGCGTGATGTCGTGCGCCGGCGTCTTGGAGTCCTTGTCCTCGACGAACTCGACGCACTGGTAGCAGCCCTTCACGCGCACGTCGCCCACGACTTCGTACTTCTCCTTCATCGCGCCGAACTTCTGGAGGGCGATGCGCTCGATCTCCTTGACGTTGTCCAGCACCTTGTCGCGCTTGATGATCTCGATCATCTTGATGCCGACGGCGCACCCGACGGGCGAGCCGGCGAAGGTGCCGCCGGTGTACAGGTTGCCGGCGGGCTCGCTCATGTGGTCCGAGCCCAGGGTGTAGCAGATGGGGATCAGGCCTCCCGACGTGCCCTTGCCGAGCGAGAGCAGCTCACACTCGACGCCCGGGTACGCGTCGAGCAGGAACCACTCGCCGCAGCGCCCCATCCCCTCCTGGACCTCGTCGTTGTAGAAGATCCAGCCATGCTTCTTGCACAGGTCGGAGAGCCGCTTCGGCCACTCGGGCGGCGGGATCTGGATGCCGTTCTCACCCTGGATGAGCTCGACGGCGACGCCGGCGATGCTGTCGGGCGTCGCCTTGTAGCGCAGGATCATCTCCTCGATGTACTCGAGGCAGGCGACGTCGCAGGATGGGTAGTCGAGGTGGTACGGGCAGCGGTAGCAGGTGGGGAAGGGGACGTTGATCCAGCCGCTCATGAACGGCTCGATGGCGTGGTTGTAGTGGGCGTTGTGCGGGCCCATGGCGCCGGTGCCGTAGTTGCCGCCGTGGAAGCTGCCCAGGAAGGTGATGACGAAGGGGCGGCCGGGTCCGGCGGCCTCGCGCATGATGCGCACGGCGTTCTCGACGACCTCGCTGCCGGTCGTGTCGTAGACGATCCGGCTGAGCGGCTCGGGGGCGATCTCCATGAGCTTCTCGGCGAGCTCGTACTGGTGCCAGACGGTCAGCGACGAGAGACATTCCGTGCCGTACTCCTTGAGGGCCGTGTGGGCGGCCTCGACGAGCTCGGGGTTGCCGCCGCCGAGCGGCGACGACGCCCAGCCGGCCAGCCAGTCGATGTAGCGGTTGCCGTCGACGTCTTCGAGGAACCAGCCGTCCCGGTAGCGCGAGACGAAGTGGCTCGGCGGCCACGCGCCGATGAGCGACACGCCGAGCATGATCTCCCCGGCGCGCTTGAACAGACGGGTGCTCTCCGGGCCCGGGGGTGGTGTCTTCACGCGGGGGCCGTCGAACTGTGCCATGGGTCAGCCTCCTGGTTCGCGGACGTCGGTCGCGGGCGACCACTGGTAGTTGTCTTTGAGGACCTTGAGCATGAGCAGCAGCTCGGCCTCCATGATGCCGGGGATCGGCCGGATGCGGTTCACGAGCAGGTCGTACAGCGCCTCACGGTCGTGGCAGACGACGCCGACCGTGAGGTCGAAGCGCCCGGCGCAGATGCCGACGAAGTCGACCTCCGGCAGCGCGGCGATCTCTTGCGCCGCCTGCCGCAGCCGGTCGCCGGCGACGCGGATGTCGATCTGCGCCGACAGCAGCCCCAGGTCGAGCGGGCTCGAGGCGGCGACGATCTGGATGACCTTGCGCTTGATGAGGCGCGAGACCCGCTGGCGGACGCTCGCCTCGGAGATGCCGAGGTCCTTGGCGATCCTCGTGTACGGACGGCGCCCGTCCTGCTGCAGGTGCGTGATGATCTTCGCGTCGACGCTGTCGAGGCCGATGCCGCGCATTCTGCTCCTTTCCCCGCCCCATTCTACGAATCGGCGCAGCGAAAGGCCAGCGTTTCTGCGATTTCGGCAGGCGCAGAGTAGCGGGAAGCCGTCCGGCGATAGGATGCGCAGCGAGGCGCGGCGCCGGCCGTGCCGCCCGGCGACAAGGAGACCAGCATGAAGATAGAGCGGAGGCCGACGACGGCGCTGCTGCCCAATCCCGTCGTCCTCGTGAGCGCCGCGGGTGGCGCCGGGGACGGCAACTTCCTCACCATCGCCTGGGTGGGGACGGTGTGCTCGTCGCCGCCGATGGTGAGCGTCGCCATCCGCCCGTCGCGCTACTCATACGACCTCGTCAGCGCCGCGCGCGAGTTCGTCGTCAACATCCCGAACGCGGAGCAGCTCGAGGGGGTGGACGTCGCCGGCGTCTGGTCGGGCCGCGAGCACGACAAGTTCGCCGAGCTCGGGTTCACGGCCCTGTCGGCGACCAAGGTCGGCGCGCCGCTGATCGCCGAGTGCCCGGTCAACCTCGAGTGCGTGGTGCGTCACCAGCTGGCACTCGGGGCGCACGACCTGTTCATCGCCGAGATCGTGGCGACGCACTACGACGAGGAAGTGCTCGACAGTCGCGGTCGGCTCAAGCCCAATGCCCTGCACCCGTTCACGCTCGTCGGCGGTGAGTACTGGTCGCTCGGCGAGCGTATCGGCCTGTACGGCGCCGCGGCCAAGGCGCGCGCGAAGGAGTGAGGCCGGTCCTCCGGCCGGCGTTGCGTCAGGTCGGGGGTCCTCCGTGCAGACGGGCCGCCAGCCCCGCCAGAGCGAGGTCGCGGGCGTCCTCGGCGCTCGCCTCGGCCGCCCACCAGTGCGCGTCGAGCTCGGCGCCCTGCACGACTCGCCGATACAGCTCGGGGGTGGCTACGTAGTGGGCGCTGCGTCCTGCGCCCCGGCCGCACAGGAGGCCCGCGGCGACCATCTTGCCCAGGTCGTGCGACGCGGTGACACCCGACACGCCGGCCGTCCCGCGGTAGAAGCGGTTCGTGACGTCGCGCGCGAAGAAGGCGTCGTACAGCGCGTGGGTCGCGCGCTCCGCCAGCCCCAGATCGTGGACGGCGACGTCCTCGAGCACCGTCCAGAGGGCGCGCTCCGTGGCGTTGCGCAAGGAGAGCGCCTCGACCTGCGTCGCCTGCGCGACGACGTGGGCCTCGACGAACGGCGTGACGTCCGCGTCGGGGGCCCACGTGGAGCCAAGGCAGTCGAAGGCGCGGTAGTACTCGTCGGGGTGCCGGCCCCACCATTCCTCAAGGCTCGTGAACTGCGGCAGACGGTAGCCACCACGGTACATCGCCAGGGACGCCGCGATGCGCGCTGTGCGGCCGTTGCCGTCGACGAACGGGTGGATGCCGGCAAGTGAGACATGAACGATGGCCGCCTTCAGCGCTGCGGGCTCGGCGGCCTCGTCCATCCACGTGCAGACCTCCGCGATCGCCCGCGGGACGACATCGGCCGTGGGTGGCAGGTAGACCCTGTCGCCGGACGCGCTGTTCGTCAGCCAGTTCTGCCCGGTGCGGAAGCGCCCGGCACCCCGGGAGTAGGCGCCCGCCAGCACCCGGTGATGGATGGCCGAGATCAGCTCCGCATGCCAGCCGAACGACTCGGCGTCGGCACGGGCAAGGACGAGGTGCATCGCGTCTCGGTAGCCGCGCACGAGGTCGGCGTCGGCGTCGGCGACGCCGGCCGGCCGGTCGCCCGCGAGGATGCGGCGTGCCTCGTCGACGGTGACCGGCACGCCTTCGAGCATCGTGGACGCCGCCGTCGCCTCGGCCTCGAGGTCGCGACGGGTCCGACCCTTCCAGGTGCGGGGAAGGGGCCCCTGCGCGTCGAGGCGCGCGCGTAGCTCCTCGATGCGAGCGAGGGCATCGCTAGTGGCGGCGGTGAGCGCGAACCCGAACACGACTGCACCTCCGAATCGTCAACGATTAATCGTATAAACACTAACGCGATTATATAGAAAGCCACGGAATCTGTCGAGCGGGCGGGGGACGGCCGGGCGCAGTAGAATAGCCGTCCGATGCGTTACTACGTCACCACGCCCATCTACTACGTCAACGCCGAGCCTCACCTCGGGCACGCCTACACGACCATCGCCGCCGACATCCTCGCCCGCTACCACCGCCAGAAGGGCGACGACGTCTTCTTCCTCACCGGGACGGACGAGCACGGCACGAAGATCGCCCAGGCGGCCGAGCAGCGCGGGCTCACGCCGCGCGCCCACGTCGACGAGATGGCGCCCAAGTTCCGCGAGCTAGCGCGCACGCTCAACGCCAGCAACGACTTCTTCATCCGCACCACCGACCCCGAGCACGAGGCCTTCGTGCAGGGGTTCGTCGAGAAGCTGCGCGCCGCCGGCGACATCGAGAAGCGCACCTACGGCGGCCTGTACTGCACGCAGTGCGAGGGTTTCTGGTACGAGCGCGACCTGGCGCCCGACGGCACCTGTCCCGACCACGGGACAAAGCCGACGTGGGTCGAGGAAGAGAACTACTACTTCCTCCTCTCGAAGTACCAGGACCGGCTGAGCGAGTTCTTCCGCGCCAACCCCGGCTTGGTGAAGCCGAAGTCGCGCTACAACGAGGCGCTGTCGTTCATCGAGCAGGGCCTCGAGGACATCAGCATCAGCCGCTCGAGCATCACCTGGGGCGTGCCCGTGCCGTGGGACACCGAGCAGGTCATCTACGTGTGGGTCGACGCCCTCATCAACTACCTCTCGGCGCTCACGTACGCGCGGCCGGGTGAGGACCTCGTTGACCGCTACTGGCCGGTCGTCTACCACCTGCTCGGCAAGGACATCCTCAAGTTCCACGCCGTGATCTGGCCCGCCCTCCTCTGGAGCGCCGGCTACGAGGCGCCGACGGGCGAGACCATCCACGGGTATCTGTTGATGGGCGGCGAGAAGATGAGCAAGACGCGCGGCAACGTGCTCGACCCGTTCGCCGTCATGGAGACCTACGGGCTCGACGCCCTGCGCTTCTACTTGTTCAGAGAGGTGGCGTTCGGGCTCGACGGCACGATATCGCTGGAGGGGTTCGAGCAGCGTTACACGAACGAGCTCGCCAACGAGCTCGGCAACCTCGTGAGCCGCAGCGTGTCGATGATTGGCAAGTACCGCGAGGGGAGAATCCCTCAAGCTGGACCTGAGGGTGACGGTTTAGCCGGGGTGGCGGCCGAGGGCGAGGCGATGGTGCGCGCCGCCGGCGCGCACTTCGACGCCGTCGAGATCACGGCCGCCCTGGAGAGTGTCTGGGAGTACGTGCGGCGCCTCAACAAGCTGGTCGAAGAAGAGGCGCCGTGGAAGCTGGCCAAGGACGAGACGCAGGCCGGGCGCCTGGACGCCGTGCTGCGTGCCCTGGCGGCCGGCCTGCGTCTCGTCGCCCTGACCCTCTATCCGGTCGTGCCGGACACGGCGGTCGAGATCCTGCGCCGCCTCGGGCAGCCCAACGGCGATGCCGACCTTCTGCTCGAGGGCGCCGTCTGGGACGGGCTCGTGGCGGCGGCGGTCGACGTCGCTCCGCCGCTCTTCCCGCGCATCGAGAAGAGCGCCTGAGCCGGCGCGAGGCGCGCCGCCCATGTCCGACCACAGCGACGTGCGCACGAGCGCCATGCCGACCGGCCTGATCGACTCCCACTGCCACCTCGAGCTGCTGCGTGACACCGAGGGTGACCTCGCCGCAGCTTGGCAGACGGGGCTCGAGGCGATCGTGACCATCGGCTTCGACCTCGGCTCGTCGCGCAAGGCGGCCGCCTTCGCTCGCCGGTACGAGCGCGTGCATGCGGTGGTGGGTCTGTACCCGCACGAGGCCGACAAGCTCGACGACGCGCTGCTCGCGGAACTCGAGCGGTTGACGCGCGAGCCCAAGGTGGTCGCCGTCGGCGAATGCGGCCTGGACTACTTCCACGATCGCTGTCCGCACGACGTCCAGCGGCGTGCCTTCTCGGCCCAGATCGACCTGGCCAGGCGCGCCGGCTTGGTGCTCGTCGTTCACACCCGGGAGGCGGCCGCCGACACCATGCGCGTGCTCGCCGAGGAGGCCGCCGGCCTGACCGTCGTGCTGCACTGCTTCTCGCTCCCCGGCCACGTCGACGAGTGCAACGCGCGCGGCTACTACCAGTCGTTTGCCGGCAACGTCACGTACAAGAAGGCCGAGGATCTGCGCGCCGCGGCCGCGGCCGTGCGCGACGACCTGCTGCTGGTCGAGACCGACGCGCCCTACCTGACCCCGGTGCCCCACCGCGGCAAGCCGAACCAGCCGGCCTGGGTGGCGGCCACCGCGGCGGTCGTCGCCGAGGCCCGTGGCTGGACGCTGGAGCGGACTGCCTCGGTCACCACGGCCAACGCGCGGCGCGCCTTCGGCCTGCCGGCAGCGGGCTGAGCGATGCCCGCCGACCGCGACCGGCCGCCCAGGCCGCGCCCGCTGCACCGCTACGGCCAGAACCACCTCGTCGACCGCCGCGTGCTCGACGCGATCCTGCGACAGGCCGCGGTGCGGCCCGACGAGGTCGTCCTCGAGGTAGGGGCCGCCGACGGCCTGCTCACGCGGCCGCTGCTCGAGAGGGCGCGAACCGTGCACGCCTTCGAGGTCGATCGCCGTTACGCGTCGCGTCTTGAGCGGCTGGCCGCCGGGGCGCCGGGGTTGCGCGTCCATCTCGAGGACGCGCTCAAGGCGCGCCTCGGCGAGCTTGACCCGCAACCGACCGCGCTGGTCGCCAACCTCGCCTACAACATCGCCATCCCGCTGGTCATGACGACCGTCGCGCAGGTACCCTCGATACGGCGCTGGGCGATCATGGTGCAGAAGGAACTTGGGGAGCGGCTGTTCGCCGTCCCCGGGACCAAGGCCTACGCCGCGGTGTCGGTGCTCACCCAGTTCAACTGCGAGCTGGAACGGGCGCGGCCGGTGGCGCGCAGCGCCTTCCGGCCGCGCCCGAACGTCGAGTCCGCCTTCGTCAGCTTCGCGCGCAGGGTCGCCGCGAGTGACGGAACATGGCTCGTCGGCACGCAACCGCTCGACCGCGACGGCTACGCCGTCGTCGAGAGGCTCGTCCGCCGCGCCTTCGCCCAGCGGCGCAAGCAGCTCGCGACCTCGCTCGCGGGCGCCGATCCCGGAGCGCCGTCCGTCCCGGCTCCGGCCGGGGAGGGCGCGGCGCCCGTGACGTCTGGCGTGGGCGCCGCGCCGTCGGGCGGTCACACGATCGGGCGTGCCGACGTGGCCAGGGCCCTGGAGGCGGTCAGCGCGAGCCCGACGGCGCGTCCCGAGGAGCTTGACCCCGAGCGCTGGCTCGCCTTCGCGCGCGCCTTGGGCTGGCTGGCGACATCGTGAGAGACGCGCAACGGGGATGACGGTGGAGATGAACGGCACGCTCGACGCGGTCGAGGTCGCAGCGCCCGCCAAGGTCAACCTTGCGCTGCTCGTCGGACCGCTGCGACCCGACGGCTTCCACGAGCTCGCCTCCCTGATGGTGCCGGTGACGCTCGGCGATCTGGTCGTCGTGCGGCGCACACCCGGTGAGGACCTCGTCGTCGACTGTGCGGTGTGCCCCGGCGAGCGGAACCTTGCGGCGCGTATGGTGCGCGAGCTCGAGGCGCGCCTCGAGCGCCGCTTCGAGGTCGCCGTCGACGTGCACAAGCAGATCCCCGTGGGCGCCGGCCTCGCCGGTGGAAGCTCGGATGCCGCGGCGACGCTCGTCGCGCTCGAGCGTCTCTTCGAGCTCGACCTCTCGCCGCGGTTGCGCTACGAGGTCGCAGCGGCGGTCGGCTCCGACGTCCCCTTCTTCCTCTGGCCCGGGGCGCAGTTGGCCATGGGACGCGGGCAGCTGCTCAAGGATGTCGGCCTGGTGGCCCCGCTCAGCTTGGTGATCGCCGTCCCCGAGGTGTCGCTCTCCACGGCCGCCGTCTACGGCTGGAGGGACGAGGACGTCCGGGTGACCTTGCCCGACTTCGTTCCTCGGGCGCGGATGCTGTCGAGCCGCGTCGCCGCCGCGCGCACCCTGCATGACATCGCCGCGCTGGTCGAGAACGACCTCGAGGCGAGCGTCGTCGCGCGCCGCCCCGAGGTGGGCGCCCTGCGCGACCGCCTGCTCGCCGAGGGGGCGGCTGCGGCGGCCATGACCGGCAGCGGGTCCGCCGTCTTCGGCCTCTTCACCGACGTCGAGGCCGCGAGCCGCGCGCGATCGCGGCTGCTCGCGGCCTCACGCGACGCCTCGCCGGACGCGGGCGGCGTCTTGCCGCCCGGGCGCGTCTTCTGCGTCACCGACCTGCAGGCCGCCCCGGAGGACGGCGCGCACCCGTGGGCCGGCGTGCGGCCCGCGGCGCCCTCGGGCGCTCCCCGGCGCAAACCGCGACCGGCTCGCCGGCGGCCCTCGGGGCGCCCTCCCGGCGCAAGTTGACCCCCGCGCCGGGCGGCTGGTATACACGGGTAGAGAGCGATCGACGCACCGTCCCCGGATGGGGCGGTGACTTCCCGAGGGGGTGTGATAGCTGACCAGGCGGCAGTCGGTCGGTCGTCACGCGCCTGGTGGCATCGTCCCATCGCGTTCGCGCTGATCTCCCCTCGAGCTCGACCGTCGCGGACGTCGTCTGTCCACTGCGTGGCGCTTGCGCGGCGTCCACGCGCACCGCTCCCGACCCGCCTGCCCGTCATGTTCTCGCGCGACCCTTTTCGGGAGGTGTGATAGCTGACCGACCTTCCAGCTGATCGCAGCACGTCATCATCCGCACTGGAGGGCTGATCATGCGCAACGTAGGTATCCGCAGGGAGGACAAGGACGTCTGGGAGGCCCGCGTCCCGCTCGTTCCCGGCGACGTGAAGGATCTGATCGCGCGCGGCGACGTGGCGGTCGCTGTGCAGCCGTCGGCGCAGCGCGTGTTCGCCGACCGCGAGTTCGCCGGCGCCGGCGCTGCCGTCGCCGAAGATCTCGGCGACTGCGACATCGTGCTCGCCGTCAAGGAGATCCCTGTCGACTTCTTCCGGGCTGGCAAGACGTACGTCTTCTTCTCGCACACGATCAAGGGGCAGCCGTACAACATGGCGATGCTGCGCCGCATGATGGAGCTCGGCTGCCAGCTTCTCGACTACGAGCGTATCGTCGACGAGCGCAACGCACGCCTCATCTCGTTCTCGCGCTTCGCCGGCCTTGCGGGCGCCGTCGACACGCTCTGGGCGCTGGGCCGGCGCCTCGAGTGGGAGGGTCTGTCGCCGAACCCGTTCGCCGAGCTGGAGCAGACGTACACCTACGGCACGCTCGACGGCGCGCTCGACGCGGTCGCCCGGTGCGAAGAGCGCCTCGCGGCCCACGGCGCGCCCGAGGCGCTCGGCCCCCTGGTGATCGGCGTGGCTGGTGACGGGCGCGTCTCACGCGGCGCCCAGGAGGTCATCGCCGCGCTCGATCCCCTGGTGGTGGCGCCGGACGAGCTCGAGACGGTCGCCGCCGGTCGGCCCTCGGGTCGCCGGGCGTACGAGGTCGTCTTTCGCGAAGAGGACATGGTCGCGCGGAAGCCGGAGGAGCCCTCGGCCGCCGGCGCCTTCGACGTCCGCGACTACTACGAGCACCCGGAGCGCTACGCAGGCAGGTTCGCGCGCTTCCTGCCCATGCTGCCGGTCCTGATCAACGCGATCTACTGGGAGGAGCGCTACCCGCGCCTGGTCACCAAGGCCGACGCGCGCGCTCTCTGGGCGGGTGGCGCGCGCCCGCGCCTGACGGTGATCGGCGACGTGAGCTGCGACATCGGCGGCTCCGTCGAGCTCACCGTCAAGGAGACGCACGTCGGTGACCCCGTCTACGTGTACGACCCGCTCACGGACGAGGTCCACGACGGGTTCGCCGGCCGGGGCCCGGTCGTCCTCGCCGTCGGCAACCTGCCCTGCGAGCTGCCGCGCGACGCCTCCGAGACCTTCAGCTCGGTGCTCGCCACTTTCATGCCGGCGCTCGTCGCCGCCGACTTCTCGGCTCTCTTCGACGAGCTCGCCCTGCCGGACGAGCTCAGGAGGGCGCTGATCCTGCACCACGGCGAGCTCACACCGGACTACGCCTACTTGAGGAGCTTCGTATGAAGAGGGTTCTCGTGCTCGGCGCGGGCATGGTCGCGCGCCCGCTCGTCTCCTGCCTGCTGGCGCGCGACGACCTTGAAGTCACCGTGGCCGACGTCGACAGTGGGCGGGCGGCCGCGCTGACTGCCGGCGCTCCCCGCGGCCGCGGGGTCGCGCTCGACGCCCGCGACACGGCGGCGGTGGGCGCGCTGCTGGACGACTGCGACCTGCTGGTGAGCCTGCTGCCGCCTGAGTTCGAGCCCGCGGTCACGCGGCTCGCCGTGGCCCGACGCAGGAGCATGGTGAGCGCGTCGCCGCGCGGCGAGGCCGGGATGGACGCGCTCGCCGGCGAGGCACACGCCGCCGGCATCGCGCTCATGCCCGAGGTTGGCCTGGATCCGGGTCTCGACCACATGGCGATCGCCCGCATGGTCGCGCGCGTGAGGGCGCGCGGCGGCCGGGTGCTGTCCTGCC
The DNA here is from genome assembly GCA_002347645.1 of Thermoleophilia bacterium UBA2241. Taxonomy (GTDB): domain Bacteria; phylum Actinomycetota; class Thermoleophilia; order UBA2241; family UBA2241; genus UBA2241. Next base: position 68,535 of record DDYF01000060.1, read on the forward strand.
GCTCCTACTGCGGCGGGCTTCCCGCGCCCGAGGCGAACACCAACTGCTGGGACTACAAGTTCTCCTGGAACCCCAAGGGCGCGGTGGAGGCCTCGCTCTTCGACGCCCGCTATCTGCGTGACGGGCGCGAGGTCTACGTCCCCAACACGGAGCTCTTCACGAAGCACTGGCTGGTCCCGATCCCCGGCTTCGACGAGCTCGAGGCGCACTTCAACGGCGACTCACTGCCGTACGTGGGCATCTACGGTCTGGACGGCGTGCGCGACCTCGTGCGCGCCACGCTGCGCTACCCGGGCTGGGCGTTCACGATGCGCCAGGTGCAGAAGCTCGCCTACAACTCGACCACCGAGCTGCCGGACGCCCCGGCGACGTACGCCGCCCTCACGCGCCGGCTCGCCGGCCTCGCCGAGGGCGAGGACCTGGTCACCGGCCTGGCCCGCGTGCTCGACGTCGACGCGCAGTCGGCGGTGATCGAGCGCCTCGTCTGGCTGGGTCTCACCGCCGACGACCCCATCGTCTGGAGCGACGGCCAGGAGCGCACGCCGCTCATGGCGCTCGCGGAGCGGATGTTCGAGAAGATGATGTTCGCCCCGGGCGAGCGCGACCTCTCGGTGCTGCACAACGAGGTCGTCGCGGCGCTCCCGGCCGGCGGATGCGAGCGCTCGACGGCGACGCTCGTCGCGTACGGCGACCCCGGCGGCGACTCGTCCATGGCGCTCACCGTCGGCACCCCCGCGGCGATCGCCGCCACGTTGCTGCTCGACGGCCGGATCCCCGAGACGGGCCTGGTGATGCCCGTCAAGCCCCACATCTACGAACCGATCCTCGATGCGATGGCCGCCCGGGGCGTCGTGTTCGACGAGCGGACGGAGCCGCTGCCCGTCTCCGGCAGCGGCTCCGCGTCCGCACAGGAGGCGATGTCATGAAGAAGGTCCTGGTCCTCGGCGCGGGCATGGTGTCGCGCCCGCTGGTGCGGTACCTGCTCGACCACGGGGGCATCGAGGTCACGGTCGCCACGCGGACCGTTGCCAAGGCGCAGGCGGTGCTCGAAGGGCACGAGCGCGGAGCGGCCGTCGCCCTCGACGCGCGCGACGACGAGCGGGTACGCCGCCTCGTCGCGGCGGCCGACCTGACCGTGAGCCTGCTGCCGCCGGCGATGCACGTCGCCGTCGCGAAGCACGCCCTCGAGGCGCGGCGGCACTTCCTGACGACCTCGTACGTGAGTCCGGAGATGAAGGCGCTGGACGGCGCCGTGCGCGAGGCGGGCCTCACCTTCCTGAACGAGGTCGGTCTCGACCCCGGCATCGACCACATGTCTGCTCTGCGCATCATCCACGGCATCCAGGGCCGTGGCGGCAAGGTCGTCTCGTTCCGCTCCTACTGCGGCGCGCTGCCGGCGCCCGAGGCCGACACCAACCCGTGGGGCTACAAGTTCTCCTGGGCACCGCGAGGGGTGATCCTCGCGGGGCGCAACAGCGCGCGCTACCTCGAGGACGGCGAGGAGCGGACGCTCCCCGGCGAGCGTCTCTTCTCGCGCCACTGGCTGGTCGACGTGAAGGGCTTCGGCGAGTTCGAGGCCTACTACAACCGCGACTCCATGCCCTACGTCGAGACGTATGGGCTGGCCGGCGTGCGCGACATGTTCCGCGCCACCCTGCGGTACCCCGGGTGGAGCCACACCATGCAGAAGCTCGCCGACCTGGGGTACTTCGACCTCGGCGACCTCGCTGAACCTCCCGTCACGTACGCCGGTCTGACCGCGCTGCTGGCTCAGGTGGCGGCCGGCGACGACCTGGCCGCGAGGGTGGCCGAGGTCCTCGACGTCGACCCGTCGTCGGAGGCGATCACGCGCATGTCGTGGCTCGGCCTGCTCACCGGCGACCCGATCCCGTGGGACGACCTCCCGACCCGTTCGCCGCTCGACGCGCTCGCCTCGCGCATGCTCGCGTTGATGCCGCTCGAGAAGGGCGAACGCGACCTCTGCGTCATGCAGCACGAGATCATCGGCGAGTACGCCTCCGGGACGCGCGAGACGGTCACGTCGACCCTCGTGTCCTTCGGCGAACCGGACGGCGATTCGGCCATCGCGCGGACCGTCGGGCTGCCGGCCGCGATCGGCGCAGCGATGGTCCTCGACGGCCGCATCGACGAGCCCGGCGTCTTGATCCCGGTCGCCCCGGCGGTCTACGACCCCATCCTCGACGAGCTCGCCGCCTCCGCCGGGGTGGTCTTTCGCGAGCGCGCCACCGTGGTCTGACCAGGGCGCGGTGGTACAATCACCTGCCGCGCGCGGCCGCGGCGTGTGCCGCGGGGCCGCCCCGGCGCGACGAGAGCACGGTGGGGCGTAGCCAAGTGGTAAGGCACCGGGTTTTGGTCCCGGCATCCGGAGGTTCGAATCCTCCCGCCCCAGCCACCGCCCTCGCCGCGCACACACTCTGGGCAACGACACAGGTGGGCACATGGCCGACGAGGTGAGCACCGAGTCCAGCAGGTTGGCGATCGTCATCCTCGCCGCGGGCCTCGGCACGCGGATGAAGTCGGACGTGCCCAAGGTGCTGCACGAGGTGTGTGGCCGGCCGATGCTCGCCTATGTCATGGACGCAGCTCTCGGCCTCTCACCCGAGCGTATCGTGGTTGTCACCGGCCCCGAGCAGGACGCCATCCCCGAGATCCTTCCCTCGGGCTGCGAGCGCGCCATCCAGACGGAGCGTCGCGGTACCGGCGACGCCGTGCGTGCCGGCCTCGAACCTCTGGTCGGCTTCGCCGGTGACGTCGTCGTTCTCATGGGCGACGCGCCGCTCGTCGACGGGCCGTTCGTGAGCGGCCTCGTCGCCGCCCACCGCGCGGCGGGTTCGCGCGCGACTGTGGCCACGGCCGTCCTCGACGAGCCGGGGCACTACGGGCGTGTGGTCCGTGCCGCCGGCGGGGGTGTCGAGCGCATCGTCGAGGCGCGCGACACGTCGCCCGACGAGCTCGCGCTCACCGAGGTGAACACCGGCTTCTACGTGTTCGACGCGACGCTCCTTCGCGGCATCCTGCCGCGCCTGCGGCCCGACAACACCCAGGGCGAGCTCTACCTCACCGACGCCGTGCACCTGGCGATCGCCGACGGGGTGCCGGTGACGGGCTTCGTCGTCGCCGACGCCGAGGTGATGCTGGCCATCAACTCCCGGGTGGAGCTGGCCGACGTGAACGCGATCATGCGCCGGCGCCTGCTCAGGCGACTGATGCTCGCCGGCGTCACCGTCGAGGACCCGCAGACCACCTACGTCGACTGGGGCGTCGAGGTGGGGCGCGACACCGTCGTGCTGGCCGACACACACCTGCTGGGGCGCACGACGGTCGGCGCGGCGTGTGAGATCGGCCCCGGTTCCTTCCTGCGCAACGCGTTCGTCGGTGACCGGGCGAGCGTGGCGCGCTCGCACCTCGTGGACTGCGTGGTCGGCTCGGGCTGCTCGGTCGGCCCGTTCGCCTCGATCCGTCCCAACACGGTGCTGGCCGAGGGCGCCCGTGCGGGTACCTTCGTCGAGATCAAGAACAGCCGTATCGGCGAGGGGAGCAGGGTGCCGCACCTGAGCTACGTCGGCGACGCCGTCGTGGGCCGCAACAGCAACATCGCGGCGGGCAACATCACCGCCAACTACGACGGCGACGAGAAGCACCCGACGACGATCGGCAACGACGTGCGCACCGGAAGCGACACGACCTTCGTGGCGCCGGTCACCGTCGGCGACGGCGCCTACACGGCGGCCGGCTCGGTGATCACCGAGGACATCCCGGCGGGCGCGCTCGGCGTAGCGCGTGCCCGGCAGCAGAATCTGCCGGGGTACGCCCAGCGCCGTAGCGCCCGCCACCGGGAGCCGCAGGAAGGGCAGAGCTGAGCCCGGGCCGGCGCCGTCGCTCCCTCTGGTAAACTCACCTTTCGGTCGTCGTAACGTCGAGGAAGGGATAACCGTGGCCGACTCGTCCTGCTGCGTCATCGCCACCCAGAAGCGGCTCATGCTCGTCGCGGGGCGCAGCAACCCGGCGCTCGCCGAGAAGATCGCCGACAAGCTCGACATCACGCTGGGCAAGGTGCTGCTCAAGACGTTCGCCAACGGCGAGATCTACGCGCGCTACGAAGAGAACATCCGTGGCGCCGACCTCTTCATCGTCCAGTCGCCGTCAGACCGCCTGAACGACGAGGTCATGGAGCTCCTCATCCTCATCCAGGCCGCCAAGCTGGCCTCGGCGAGGCGCGTGACGGCCGTCACGCCGTACTACCCGTACGCGCGCCAAGACAAGAAGAGCGCCGCTCGCGAGCCCATCACGGCGCGCCTCATGGCGACCCTGCTCGAGGCGGCCGGCGCCGACCGCGTCCTGACCATGGACCTGCACCAGGGGCAGATCCAGGGCTTCTTCGAGATCCCGGTCGACCACATGACGGCGGTGCCCATGCTCGCCGATTACTTCCGCTTCAAGGGCTTCGACCCCGCCGACCTCGTGGGCGTCTCCGCCGACGCCGGCGGCGTGAAGCTCGTCAAGCGCTTCATCAACCACCTGCCGGGCGCCGACCTCGCCGTTCTCACCAAGATGCGTCCCGAGCACAACCGCGCCGAGACGATGCACTTCATCGGCAACGTACAGGGCAAGGTCGCGATCGTGGTGGACGACATGATCGATACCGCCGGGTCGATCACCAACGCCGTCGACACGCTGTACCAGAACGGCGCCCGCGAGGTCTACGTCGTCGCGACCCACGGCATCTTCAGCCCCCCGGCGCTCGAGCGTATCGCGGCCTCGCCGGTCAAGGAGGTCGTCGTCACCGACACGCTGACCGTCGAGCTCGGCCCCGCGGACGACAAGATCAAGATCCTCAGCGTCGCCGACACGCTCGCGGCGACCATCCGGAACGTGTTCGAGGACAAGTCGGTGAGCGAGCTGTTCGCCGGCGAGAACCAGCTCTTCTAGCAGGAGACCACCATGGAGAAAGTCAAGCTCGTCGTGCAGCACCGCGAGGCGGCCGGCAGCCGCGCCGCCCGCAGGCTGCGCCGTGAGGGCCGCATCCCCGGCGTCATGTACGGGTACGGCAAGCCCGCGACGCTGCTCTCGGTCGAGCCGACCGCGCTGCGCGCGGCGCTCTCGACCGGCGCCGGCACTCACGCCGTCCTCGAGGTCGTCTTCGAGGACCAGAAGAAGGTCCATCGCGCCATCGTCAAGGAGATGGAGCTCGACCGCGTCAAGCACACGGTGACGCACATCGACCTCGAGGAGGTCCGCCTCGACGAGGTCATCGAGACCAAGGTCGCGGTGCACTTCGAGGGCCTGGCCAAGGGTGTGAAGATGGGCGGCATGGTCGACGAGACGACGCGCGAGGTCACCCTCAAGGGGATCGTCACGAGCATCCCCGAGCACCTGGTGGTGGACATCAGCGAGCTGGGTATCGGTGACGCCGCGCACGTCGGCGACCTGCAGGTCCCCGAAGGGCTCGAGGTGCTGGACGATCCCGAGACCGTGCTCTGCAGCGTCCTGCTGCCGCGTAAGGCCGAGGTCGAGGAAGAGGCCGAGGAGGGCGTCGAGGAGGCGGCCGAAGAGGCGCCTGCCGAGCCCGAGGTCATCTCGAAGCACAAGGAAGAAGAAGAGGACTGAGGCGTGGCGCGGGGCCGGCCGGGCGTGCGCCGGCCGGCCCCGCGCCGCCTTTGCCCGCCTCTCGCCCCGACTACCACGTCACACCTCATGGCCCTCCGTTCGCAGCCTCACAGGCACGCCGACCTCCTCGTCGTCGGCCTGGGCAATCCCGGACCGGCGTACGAGAACACGCGGCACAACGCCGGCTACCTGGTCGTGCACGAGCTGGCGCGCCGGCACGGCGTCCCACGCGCGAAGCGCGGCTACGAGGGGCGCTTCGCGATGGGCCGCATCGCCGGCCGGGACGTCGCCCTGCTGCAGCCGACCACGTGGATGAACGACTCGGGCCGCAGCGTGGCCGCCGCCCTGCGTGCGCTCAAGCTGCCGCTCGAAAGATTGCTGGTCGTACACGACCACATCGACCTGCCGTTCGGCAGGCTGCGCCTCGCGCCCGGCGGCGGCTCCGGCGGGCACAACGGCCTCAAGAGCGTCATGGGGCTGATCGGCGCCGACTTCCACCGCCTGCGGGTGGGCGTCGACCGCCCCGCGAGCTACGACCCGGACGTCGTCGCCGACTACGTCACGGCGCCCTTTGCCGAGAGCCGGACGGAGGTCGAGGAGCTGGTCGCGCGCGCGACGGACGCCGTGGAGCTCTGGATAGAGCTCGGCATGGACGAGGCCGCGACCCGGGTCAACGGCTGACGCGGCGACCCTGCGGCCCTGCGGCGCGGGCCTCCTACAGGCCCGACTTGGCCAACGCCACCGCGATGCGGTCCTGGGCGCGGTGCGCGTACCAGGTGTTGACGGCGTCGCCGTTCATGAGCATGGCGACGATCACCCTGTGACCGGCCGCGCTCGTGACGTATCCGGAGAGGTTGCTGGCGATACGCAGGTGCCCCGTCTTGCCGCGGAAGTTGCCCTCGGCCGCGGTGTTGCGCATGCGCTTCTTGAGTGTGCCGTCACGGCCGGCGATGGTGAGCGAACGATAGAAGGAGTCGTAGTCTCCGCGCGCGGTCATGACGCGCAGGAGCTTGACGATGCCTGCCGCCGACAGCCGGTTCTGGTAGCTCAGGCCCGAGCCGTCGGCGAGGCGGAACATCTCGTCGGTGAGCCCGAAGGCCCGCATGGTCGCGCGCGAGACGCGGAGGCCTGCGGCCGTGGTGCCTGCGGCGCGGAAGTCTTTGCCGAGGCCCTTCACCAGCGTCTCGGCGAAGAAGTTGTCGCTCTGCTTGTTCAGCGTCTTGAGCAGGGTCTTGAGCGGCGCCGACTCGACGGTGACCGTGAGGTACGCCCCGTCGGGCACGGCGCCGCGGCGCGCCCCGCCGGTGACCTCGATGCCGGCGTCTTCGAGCGCGTCGAGGAGCCGCCGCGCCGCGTAGCGCGCGGGATTGTCGACGCGCTCGCCGTTGCGCAGACCCTCGTTGACGGAGAGCGCCGAGAGCGGGCCGCAGTCGTCCTTAAGACCCGGCTTCCAGCTCGAGACGGTACGGCGGTCATCGAACCACGTGTCGTCGCCCACGACGCGTCCCACGATCTTCGTGACCCCGATCGCCTTGAGGTGGGCCACGAACGTGAGCGGCGAGGCCGTCCTGATGTGCAGGCGGTTCTTCTGGAAGGCCGGCATGGAGAGGCTGGGGTCGCCGTAGCCCTTGACGTAGATGCTGCCCCGCACGACGCCGATGTCGAAGGGCTGGCTCGCATACCTCGCCGGCAAGTAGAGCTCGGTCTTGAAACGGTGGTCGGGCCCCCAGCGGAACAGAGCCGTGGTGGCCGTGACGAGCTTCATGTTGGAGGCCGGGGCGAGGAGCGTCCTCGTGTTGCGCGCGTACGTGGGCCGGCGGGCGCCGTCGGTCCAGACCGAGACGGCGGTGCGCGCGCCGCCGAACCCGTTGTCGGTGAGGATGCCGGTGATACGCGCGCCGATGCCGGCGTGGGCCGGCGCGACCGCGCCGGCCCACGCCGGAGCGATGACGGCCAGCGTGAGGGCGACGAGCAGGACGAGTCGCGTGAGGGTGAGCCGGCGAAGGTGGCGCATGCGCATACCTTCGCCCTCGTGCCCGCGAGGCCTGCTCATCGGGCCGCCTTGCGGACGCTGACGATGAGATCGGCGAGATCGTTGACGGCGCGGCTGAGCCCCTTGCGGGTGATGGTCTGCGTGGTCGCGTTCCAGCCGCCCGCGTTGTAGGCCCGCACGAGCTTGCCGTAGTACTGGTGGACGTACGTGGCCGCGCGGACCGCCGGCGCCCGGGCCCCTGACCGCACCTGGATGCCGTTGAAGCGCACCCAGCTGCGGTGCTCGCCCTTCTCGTCGGTCCGCGCGTTGGCGGCCTGCTCGTGCCGCGCGTGCATGCGGGCTTCGCGGGCGCTGCTGTCGGTGTGCGTCGGGTTGCAGATGTCGGCGTAGTAGTGCGAGAGCAGACCGAAAGTGTAGCTGGCCCCGCGCGGGTCGTTGGCGGCCAGCCGGCGAGCAGCGTTGACGAACAGCTTCTGGACGCGGTCGGGAGCGTCGCCGTAGGACTGCGCGCCCCAGACGTCGTAGACGTGGTGGTAGGTGTCGCGCAACTTCGTGTCGGGGTTGTCGGTGGCGCGCAGCGCGGTGCCCAGGCGGAGCCAGTCGCAGCCGCGCTTCTCGGCCAGCCGATTCGCTTCGAACAGGATCCAGTCGTGGGTGCCGAAGCCGTTACCCCCGTCGCCACCGTTGGACCACGCGCCGGCCGGCGCCGGAATGACGGCCGGGAGCCACAGCGTGACGACGGCCGCGAGCGTGGCCAGTACGAGGCGGGAGGCCATGGTCATCGGTCTGCTCCGTCGGTGTGACGCATCGCTGCCCATTCTATCGTCAGGCGCTGACGGACCTTCGACCGGGCGAGCAGGTACAATCGCCGCACCCCGGCGGGCACGTCCCGGCGGGGTGTCGGCCATGGGCGGAGGTCCAGGTGCTGCTCGACTACATCCTGGCGAGCGAGAGGTTCACGGCGGCGGCGCCGAAGCTGCGCCGCGCCGCCGCCTACGCGCCGTCGTTCTTCGCCCCATACGTGCTGGCCGCGACGATCGAGGCCGGGAGCGGCGCCGGCTGGCTCGTGGTCGCGCCCGACGGGGAGGCTGCGGCGAAACTGGCCGCCGATCTCGGGGTCTACCTGCGGCGCGAGGTGCCGGTGCTGCCGGCGCGGGGCGTGCTCTACGGCGCCGACCTCGCGCCGGCGGCGCACGTCGTCGGCGAGCGCCAGCAGGCGCTCACCGCGCTCGCCGCCGGCGGCGTGGTCGTCGCCGAGGCCGTCGCCCTTCTCGAGCGCTTCCTGCCGCTCGGCCTGCAGCCGCGGCCGGTCGGGTTTACCGTGGGGGAGGAGGCGCCGGTCGAGGCCGGCGCAACGGGCGGCAGCGAGGGCGCGCGCCGCGCGCCCGACGCTGCCGCGACCGGCTTCGACCTCGTGGTGCGCCGGCTGGCCAGCCTCGGCTACGAGCGCGTGGAGCACCAGGTGCGCGACCGCGGCGAGTTCGCCGTGCGCGGCGGGCTGATCGACGTGTACCCCTCGCTCGGCGACCCTCTGCGCGTCGAGTTCTGGGGCGACGAGGTCGAGAGCATCCGCACGTTCTCGGTCTACTCACAGCGCACGTCCGGATCCCTCGACGGGGCGACCGTCTACGCCGCCTTCGAGGCCGACACCGAGCTCCCCGAGTACAAGACGGGCGTGCACCAGGCCATCGGGGCCTGGGAGGCCGAGGGCAGGGAGGAGGCGCCGGACGAGCTCTACCGGCGTGCCGGCGTACGCGCCCTGGCGGCGCTGGCCGGGCGCTTCACGACGCTCGAGGAGGTCGTCGCCGCCGGCGGGCAGCGCGTCGCCGTCTTCAACCCCGACGAGACCGTCCGCGCACTCGCCGACTTCACCGCCGAGCTCGACACCGTGTTCGGTGGGGGAGACAGAGGGGGCGGCACAGGGCGAGGCGGGGCGGGCGCCGGCGGCGGCGGCAAGGACGGACGCGGCAGCGGCGGCGCGGGCGCACGTGAGCGGCTCTATGTGCCGCTCGCGCAGGCCCGCGCCCTCTTCGCCAAGGGCCTCCACCTCGACCTCGTGCAGCGCGACCAGCCGTTGCGCTTCGAGGCGTCACGCCCGCAGCTCGCGGCGCGCGACCTCGCCGGCGCCGAGCGCGATCTCGTACGCCTCGTGCGCGACGGCTACCGGGTGTTCGTCGTCTTCCGCCACGAGGGCGAGGCCGAGCGCGCGACCTTCCGGCTGCGCAACGTGTCGGCCGAGGTGCTCTCGACCGCGCAGCTCGCGCGGCACGGCGCGGCCGCGCCCGGCCTTTACTTCGTCGCCGCGCCGCTGCGCGAGGGCTTCGTCTCGGCCGAGCTCAAGCTCGCCGTCGTGCCCGAGCGCTCGCTGCTGCGCGGCGCGGCGCGCGAGAAGCGCTTCACCGGCGGCACGCGCCTGGCGACCTTCTTCGACGTGCGTCCCGGCGACTACGTCGTCCATGAGGACCACGGCATCGCGCGCTTCGCCGGCATCGAGACGCGCACCGTCGCCGGCATCACCCGCGACTACCTCCTGCTCGAGTACAGGGGCGAGGACCGCGTCTTCGTCCCCCACGAGCAGATCGGCAAGGTCAGCCGCTACATCGGCGCCGGCGCCGGGGCGCCGCCGCTCAACAAGCTCGGCGGCGCCGCTTGGGCGACGGTCAAGACGCGCGCCCGCACGTCCGTCATCGAGATGGCCGGCGAGCTCCTCGAGCTGTACGCCGCCCGCCAGGCGATCCCCGGCTACGCGTTCCCGCCCGACGGCGAGCTGACGCGCAGGCTCGAGGACGCCTTCCCCTTCGAGGAGACCGAGGACCAGACCGAGACCATCGACGACGTCAAGAACGACATGGAGGCGCCGCACCCGATGGACCGTCTCGTCTGCGGCGACGTCGGCTACGGCAAGACCGAGGTCGCCGTGCGTGCTGCCTTCAAGGCCGCCGAGGCCGGCAAGCAGACGCTCATGCTCGTCCCCACGACCATCCTGGCCGAGCAGCACCACATGACCTTCGGCGAGCGCTTCAACGACCTCCCCGTAAAGGTCGAGATGGTCTCGCGCTTCCGCACGGCCGCCGAGCAGCGCAAGATCCTCGGCGAGTACGCGACGGGCAAGATCGACGTCCTCATCGGGACCCATCGCCTGCTCTCCACCGACGTGCGGCCCAAAGAGCTGGGTCTCGTGATCGTCGACGAGGAGCAGCGCTTCGGCGTCCGCCAGAAGGAACTGCTCCGCAATCTCAAGATGCAGGTCGATGTGATGAGCCTGTCGGCCACGCCGATCCCCCGCACGCTGCAGATGTCGCTCTCGGGCATCCGCGACATATCGGTCATCGAGACGCCGCCGCGCGGCCGCCACGAGATCCACACCTACATCGGCCAGTACCGCGACGACCTGGTGCGCATCGCGATCGAGAAGGAGCTCGCCCGCGAGGGGCAGGCGTTCTACCTGCACAACCGGGTGGAGACGATCGACCAGGCTGCCGAGCACGTGCACGAGCTCGTGCCCAAGGCGCGCATCCTCGTCGCCCACGGTCAGATGAACGAACGTGCCCTCGAGAAGGTGATGCTCGCCTTCCTCGCCGGGGAGGCCGACGTGCTGGTCACGACGTCGATCATCGAGAGCGGCATCGACATCCCGACGGCCAACACGCTCATCGTCGAGCGCGCCGACACGCTCGGGCTGGCGCAGCTCTACCAGATACGCGGGCGGATCGGGCGCAGCGACGCGCACGCCTACGCCTACCTGCTGTATCCGAGCGAGGAGCTGCTCACGACCGAGGCGGCGGCGCGCCTCACGACGTTGAGCGACCACACCGACCTCGGCGCCGGCTTCAAGATCGCCATGGCCGACCTCGAGATCCGCGGCGCCGGCAACCTGCTCGGCGACGAGCAGAGCGGGCACGTCGCCGCGGTCGGCTTCGAGATGTACGCGCAGATGCTCGAGGAGGCGGTGAACGAGCTGCGCGGCGAGCGGGCGGCGCTGGCGGCGCCGGTGCGCGTCGACCTGCCCGTCACGGCGTACGTGCCGCCCGACTACATCGCCTACGAGGCGACGAAGATCGACGCCCACCGGCGCATCGCCCGCGCCGCCGACCTCGGGCAGCTCGGCGACGTCGAGGCCGAGCTGACCGACCGCTTCGGGCCGCCGCCCGAGCCGGTCGCCAACCTGCTGGCGCTGCAGGCGATCCGGCTCAAGGCGGCGGCCTTAGGCGCGACGGCGGTGACCGGGCGCGGCGAGCGCCTGCAGGTCGACGGCGTCGTGCTGGACGACGCGCGGGCCGGCCGCCTGCGGGCGGCCGGCGGCCGCGTCGCCTACTTCAAGGCCAAGAAGAGCCTTTCCGCACACCGCGACCGGAGCGGCGCGGCGGCTGCGCCTGCGGCGACACACGGCGCCGCGCCTCCAGCTGCCGCGGTCGCCGACGCCGGGTTCGCCGCCGACGCTGGGTTCGCCGCCGATGCCGAGTCGGCCGCCGCGGCGCCGCGCCGGACGACGGCTTCGCCGCTCCTGCGGTGGGTCGAGGCCACCATCGATGCTATTATTGACGCCCGTGCGTCGTGAGTCCTGACGTCTACCCCCTGGAGAGAGACCACATGAAACGACTCGTCTTGGCCGCAGCCCTCCTCGTGCTGCTGGCCGTCGTGGTGAGCACGGCCGCCTGCGGCGGCAACGAGGTCCCCGCGGGGGCGATCGCCGCCGTCGGCGACGGCGTCGTCACCCAGGAGCAGTTCGAAGAGATTATGACCCAGGCCAAGGCCCAGTACGCCTCGACCGAAGGCGCACCGGAGTTCCCCGAAGAGGGCACGCCGACGTACAACCAGCTGGTCGCCAGCATCGTCAACTACCTGGTGCAGAACGAGCTCATCACGCAGCAGGCGGCCGAGTTCGACGTGAACGTCACCGACGAGGAGCTCACCGAGCGCCTCGCGCAGGTCACCGAGTCCGTGGGCGGCGAGAAGAAGCTCAACCAGCTGCTCAAGCAGCAGAGCGTGACCATGGAACAGCTCAAGGAGCAGCTCCGCGCCTCGATGCTGGCCGACGAGGTCAAGCAGAAGGTCATGGAAGACGTCGAGATCAGCGACGAGAAGATCAAGGAGTACTTCGAGAACCCCGACAACGCCGCGCAGTTCCAGCAGGCCGAGACGCGCGACACGCGCCACATCCTCACCGAGACCAAGGAGCAGGCCGCAGAGGCCCGCGCGCTGCTGGCGGCGGACTCCAGTGACGAGAACTGGAAGAAGGTCGCCAAGGAGTACTCGACCGACCCGGGCTCCAAGGAATCGGGCGGGTCGCTCGGCGCCGTCTCGCAGGGCCAGATGGTCGCGGGGTTCGAGAAGGCCACGTGGAAGCTCGACGTGGACGACATCTCGCAGCCCGTCAAGACGCAGTTCGGCTGGCACGTCATCCAGGTCACGAAGATCACCGAGGCCACGAAGCAGACCCTCGAAGAGGCCAAGGAGACCATCCGCCAGATGCTCCTCTACCAGGAGCAGTCGACCGCCTGGACCGACTGGTTCGAGCAGGCCAAGAAGGACGCCGACATCGTGTACGCGGACGGTTTCAACCCCGACAAGCTGACGGTCGCCCCATCTCCCGAGGCGTCGCCCAGCGCGACCGCGACCGAGTAGACCCTGCGTGAACGGCCGGCCCTCCCGTCCCGTGCGACAGGGATGAGCCTGCGTCTCGTGTACATCGGCGCCGCCGCCGGGGCGGCGCCCGCGGCATCGCTGCGGGCGCTCTCCGGCGGCGGCGCCGTCTTCGTCCCCGGCGGCCTCGACGACGAGCTGCGCGAGCTCGTCGTCGAGGCCGTCAAGCCCGGCGGGGGCCGCCTCCTCGAGGTCGACCCCGCCGATGTGACGGCCCTCGACGATTTGGTCTCTCGTGCGCGCGAGGGCGAGGTCGCCGTCGTGCTCGCCGGGCCCAAGGCGCCGGAGCTCGCCCGCGCGTTGCGCGCGCGCGCCGCCGGCCCCGCCACCGCCGCGGAGCCCGCCGCCGCGGAGCCCGCCCCTGCGATGTCCGTCCTCACCGTTCCCGACGGCCCCGGCTTCGACGACGCCCTGCTGGGCCAGGAGCTCGTCTCGCTGAAGCGCATCGTCGACGTGCTGCGCGTCGAGTGCCCGTGGGACCGTGAACAGACGGCGAAGGACATCGTCTCGTACACGGTCGAGGAGGTGCACGAGCTCGCCGACGCGGTCGCCGCCGACGACCTCGCGGCGCAGCACGGCGAGCTCGGCGACCTGCTGCTGCAGGTCGTGATCCTCGCCATGATGCTCAACGAGGAGCGCGCCGGCGACCTCGGCAGCGTGTCCCACGACATCGTGGTCAAGCTCGTCCGCCGGCACCCGCACATCTTCGCCGACGCGGTCGCCGAGACGGGGGCCGAGGTCAAGGCGCGGTGGGAGCGCATCAAGGTCGAGCAGGAGGGGCGCGAGGGCATCTTCCACGACGTGCCCGCGGGCGCGCCGGCCCTGCACTTCGCACGTAAGCTGCAGCAGCGCGCGGCCGCGGTCGGCTTCGACTGGGACTCCGCCGCCGCGGCCTTCCCCAAGATCGCGGAAGAGCACGCCGAGCTCGCCGAGGTGCTGTTCGGCGCGCAGGAGCGGCCTCCTGAAGCCGCTGCCGGCGCGCAGGAGCGGCCCCCTGAGGCCTCCCCCGGCGCGCAGGCCGCTCCCGACAAGGCGCGCCTCGTGCACGAGTTCGGCGACCTGCTCTTCGCCGTGGTCAACGTGGCGCGCCTGGCGAAGGTCGACCCCGAGCTCGCCCTGCGTGAGGCGGCGCGGCGCTTCGAGCGTCGCGTCTGCGCCGCGGCCGCCATCGCCGAACGGGAGGGCGGGGATTGGCCTGGGTTAGGATTGGTCGAACAGGAGCGCTACTACCAGCTTGCCAAGGCTCAGGAGGGACTCCCATGACCGTGATCGTCGACGTCACCGCAAGGCAGATCCTCGACTCGCGCGGCAACCCGACGATCGAGGTCGAGGTCGAGCTCGAATCCGGCGCGGTCGGACGCGCCGCCGTCCCGTCGGGCGCGTCCACCGGCGAGTACGAGGCCGTCGAGTTGCGCGACGAGGGCGGCGAGTACATGGGCAAGGGCGTGCGCACCGCCGTCGACAATGTCAACACGACCATCGCCGAGGAGGTCGTCGGCTACGACGCGACCGACCAGCGTCTCGTCGACCAGGTCCTCATCGAGCTCGACGGCACGCCGAACAAGGCGAAGCTGGGAGCGAACGCGACGCTCGGCGTCTCACTCGCCACGGCCTACGCAGCCGCCGCCGCCCTCGAGTTGCCGCTCTACCAGTACGTCGGCGGCTGCAACGCCTACACGCTCCCCGTCCCGATGATGAACATCATGAACGGGGGCAAGCACGCCGACAACAACGTCGACCTGCAGGAGTTCATGGTCATGCCGGTCGGCGCCGAGAGCTTCGCCGAGGCGCTGCGCATCTGCGCCGAGGTCTACCACGGCCTCAAGAGCGTGCTTCGCACGCGCGGCCTGAGCACCGCCGTCGGCGACGAGGGCGGGTTCGCCCCCGACCTCGGCTCCAACGAAGAGGCCATCCAGGTCATCATGGAGGCGATCGACGCTGCCGGGTACGAGCCCGGCAACGACGCGATGATCGCCCTCGACCCGGCGGCGTCCAGCTTCTACGAGGACGGCAAGTACGTGCTCGCGAGTGAGGGCCGCAGCCTGACCTCGGCCGAGATGGTCGACTACTACGCCGCCCTCGTCGAGAAGTATCCGATCATCAGCATCGAGGACGGCCTCGCCGAGGACGACTGGGAGGGCTTCAAGCTGATGACCGAGCGGCTCGGGGACCGGCTGCAGGTCGTGGGCGACGACCTCTTCGTGACGAACACGTCGCGGCTTGCCGAGGGCATCGCGCGGGGCAGCGCCAACAGCATCCTCATCAAGCTCAACCAGATCGGGACGCTGAGCGAGACCCTGGACGCTATCGAGATGGCCAAGCGCGCGGGATGGACGGCGGTCTGCTCGCATCGCTCCGGCGAGACCGAGGACACGACCCTCGCCGACCTCGCCGTCGCGACGAATGCCGGGCAGATAAAGAGCGGCGCCCCGGCGCGTACCGACCGCGTCGCCAAGTACAACCAGCTGCTGCGCATCGAGGAGATGCTCGGCGACGTGGCGTACTACCCGGGCATGAAGGCGTTCTACAACCTGAAGCGGTAGGGGAGAAGGACGGCTCGAGCGGGTACCCTAGGGCACGACCAGAGCCCCGAAGGAGTCGTCACGATGTACTGCCCCCACTGCGGGACGGACGCCGCCGAGGCCAAGTTCTGCCCCGAGTGCGGTGCCGATCTCAACGCCGTGCGCGCCGCCAAGGACGCCGCGGGACCCGCCGCCCCGCCTGGGCCCGGCGGGCCCGGCGGCGACGGCGCGCCGCCGCCCGCCCGCCCCGCCACCGGACCGTCCCGCGGCCCGTCCGCGCGCCTGCTGTGGATCGTCGTCGCGGTGGTCGCCGCGGCGGTCGTCGGCGTCGTGCTGCTCACGCAGCTGGGCGCCGGGGACGCGGACGACGGGGCGACGACGGCGCACGAGGACGCCGGCAACGGTGCGGTGACCGCGGTCGAGGCCGACACGAGTGGCGGCTACGCCGAACTGGTCGAGCGCGCCAATGGACTGTTCGACCAGGGCGACACGCTCTTCCAGCAGAGCCAGATCGATCAGGGCGCCCAGTACTTCGCTGCGGCCGCGGCCGTGTACGCCGCGGCCTGGGAGAAGAAGCCCGGCGACCCGAACGTGGGCACCGACTGGGCCACGGCGCTCTTCTACAGTGGCGACATGCAGGGCGCCGTCGAGCGCATCGAGGTCGTCCTCCAGAAGGACCCGGAGTTCCAGACGGCCTGGTTCAACAAGGGCAACTACCTGGCCCACCTGGCGCGCATGAGCGAGCAGATGGGCGTGGCCAAGGACGCGAAGCGGCAGTACGAGCAGGCCCGCCAGGCTTACGTCAAGGCCGCCGCGCTCGACCCAGCGTCGGAGGTCGGCAAGGAGGCGGACCGCCGTCTCCAGGACCTGCCGGACTGAGGTCGTGACCCCGCCCGCGGAGGGGAGCGCGCAAGGGCCGGGTGGCCTGCGGCGTACCAAGATCGTCGCGACGCTGGGTCCTGCGACGAGCGCTGCGCACACCGTCGCGGCGATGGTCGCGGCGGGTCTTGACGTCGCCCGCGTGAACCTCGCCCACGGGCGCCTCGACGAGCACCGGGCGGCCATCGCCGCCGTGCGCGCCGCGGCCGCCGCGGCGGGCCGCGAGGTCGGCGTCATGATCGACCTGCCCGGGCCCAAGCTCCGCCTCGGTGGCGTAGACGCTCCGCTATCACTCACGTTCGACCAGAAGGTGAGACTTTCTGCGCAGTCCGGGGCGGAAGCGGACGCAGGCGTGGTCGCGGCTTGCCCCGACGGCTGCGTCGTCCTGCCGGTGACGTTCCCGGAGCTCCTCGCCCACCTCGCTCCCGGGCAGCGCGTGCTGGTCGACGACGGCGCCGTCGAGTTGGTCGTCACCGAGGCAACGACGACCGGGCGTGCGCCGGGCGGGCCGCTGCTGCGGGTCGTCGTCCCAGGGGTGGTGTCGTCCAGCAAGGGCGTGAACCTGCCCGACACGCCGCTGCCCGTCCCGGCGCTCACGGCGCGCGACGAGGAGCTGCTGCGTTTCGGGGTGGATGAGGACGTCGACCTGGTCGCGCTGTCGTTCGTGCGCGCGGCGGAGGATGTGCGCCGGCTGCGTGCTCTCGTCGCGGAGGCCGGCGGCGACCAGCTGGTCGTGGCCAAGATCGAGAAGCGCGACGCGCTGGCGGCTATCGACGACATCGTCGCCGCCGCGGACGCTGTGATGGTCGCGCGCGGCGACCTCGGTGTCGAGATCCCGCCCGCCGAGGTCCCGCTGTGGCAGAAGCGCATCGTGGCGCTCGCCCGGGCGTGCGGCAAGCCGGTGATCACGGCGACCCAGATGCTCCAGTCGATGGTCGCCGCGCCGCGGCCGACGCGCGCCGAGGCGAGCGACGTCGCCAACGCCATCCTCGACTCGACCGACGCCGTGATGCTCTCGGGAGAGACGGCGGTCGGCGCGTTTCCCGTCGAGGCCGTGCGGACCATGGCCGAGATCGCCACGACGGTCGAGGCCGAGATCGTGGCGGGGACCGCGCCGGACGCGCCGCCGCGGGAGGCGGACGCGCCGCCGGACGATGCGGCGTGTCTCGTCACGGCGTCCGGCCGCGTCACTGCGGCCATCAGCTCGGGCGCCTGCGACGTGGCGTGCAGGGTCGGCGCCGCGGCGATCGTCACGGCGACCGTGTCCGGCACCATGGGGCGGGCGGTCGCCCGCCACAGGCCGCCGCAGCCCGTCGTCGCCCTGACGCCGCGGCGCCGCACGGCGCGCCAGCTCGCCCTCAGCTGGGGTGTGCTGCCCGTGCTCGACGAGCCCGTGCACGAACTTGACGACCTGATGGCCGAGGCGGCGGCGAGCGTGCGCGGCGCGGGGTTGGGGCGCGCCGGCGACACGATCGTCATCACCTGCGGCATGCACGTCTTCGAGTCGGGCGGCACGAACCTGATCAAGACGCACGTCCTCGAGTGACCGCGCCGCCCGGCGGTGTCCGGCGGCGTCCTCGAACGACCGCGGCGCGTGCCGTTGCGTGGCGCCCTCGCGATGGCTCGCGGCAGGGACCGCGGCACCGGGGCGCGAACTAGTGGGGGCGACCAGGGGCGGGCGAGGCCCGTCCACACCCCCGAGCGAAAGGACGGCGTGGCGGGCGCGGCATCGGTGGCAACCTCACGACGCGGCACTCGCCGGTCGTCCTCTCGCGCTTCGACCCGGCCGTCGTTCAGCCTCAAGCCCGGGCGCGTCATCCTCGTCCTTCTGCTGCTCGCCGCGGTGGGGCTCTACGTGGGTCCGCTGCGCGACTTCTTCGCCCAGCAGGACCGCTACCACGAGGCTGTCGCGGCCCTCGACGAGGCGAAGGTGCAGTACGCCGCGCTCGAGAAGCAGGCGGAGCGCCTCGGCACGAAGGCCTACATCGCCCAGCGTGCGCGTGAAGACAGCCTGCTCGTCCCGCCGGGGACGGAGGTGTTCGTCGTCAAAGGGCTTCCCGGAGAGGACGAGAACGTGCGCGTGACGCTGCCGGACGCGACGCCGACGACGAGCTCCGTCAGCGTCCTCGACCGCCTAGAGGACCTCTGGCGCACCCTGAGCGAGTGAGGCCGGCGCGGGGCCTGCTACCCTAGGACCCGCCATGAGTGCACGGCCCGCGATGAGTGCACGGCCCGCCACCAGAGTCGACGCCACGAGAAGGCGACGGCTGGTCGCCGCCGGCGACCTGGCGGTCGTCGCCGGCCAGCTCGGCCGTCGCCCGCACCCCATGAGTCGCGTCGTGCGCCGGTGTCCCTTCGGCTACCCGGCCGTCGTCGAGACGTTGCCCGCGGACGATGCCGGCCGACCCTTCCCGACGCTCTTCTACGCGACCTGTCCGACGCTGGCGGCGGCGGTCGGCGCGCTGGAGAGCGCCGGCGGCGTGCGCCGGTTCGAGCGGCGGACGCGTGCCGACGAGGAGCTTGCACGATCGGTGGCGGCGGCGACGCGGCAGGTCCGCCGCCGCCGCCGCGACCTCGCGGCCGCATACGGCCTCGCCGCCGTCGACGACGGCGCCTCGCTGCGCGCGGGCATCGCGGGCGTCGCCGACCCGCACAGGCTCAAGTGCCTGCATGCGCACGCGGCGCACGCGCTGGCGCACCCCGGCTATTTGCTCGGCATGTCCGTGCTGGCCGAGGCGGGGCAGCTGTGGTGCGACGACCGGCGCTGCGCCGTATGGGCCGACGAGGCTTCCGCGCGGCGCCACACATCCGGCAGGCAAGCGCCGTGAAGCTCGCCGTCGTCGATCTCGGCACGAACACGTGCCGCCTGCTGCTTGCCGAGGTGCAGGACGGGGCGTTCGTGCGTCGCGAGGTGCGCGAGACGCACGTCGTGCGCCTCGCCACCTACGCCGCCCGGATCGCCGCCTACACCCCGGATCGCCGCCTCCTGGTCGCCACCAGCGTCCTCCGCGACGCCACGGACGGCGCGGCCTTCCTCACCGGGATCACGCGCGACTTCGGCCTGCCGCACCGCGTGATCGGCGGGGAGGAGGAGGCGCGCCTCGCCTTTCGCGGGGTGACCGCATGGCTGGCCGGCGAGGATGCTCGCCGCACGGCCGACGCCGAGGTCGCCGTCGTCGACATCGGCGGCGGCAGCACGGAGTTCGCCGTCGGCCGGCCCGGCCTGCCGCCGCGCTTCGTGCGCAGCCTCGACATGGGTGCCGTTCGCCTGACCGAGCGCTTCTTCGCCGCCGACCCGCCGACCGGCGCGCAGTGGCACGACGCCGTCCGCTTCGTCGACGGACTGCTCCGGGCCGGCATCCCGCCCGGCGTGCGCGCCTCCGCCGGAGTCTTCGTCGGGGTGGCCGGCACCTTCACGACCCTCGTCGCCCACGAGCTGGGCATGCGCGTGTACGAACCGGAACGAGTGCACGGCCGAACGCTGACCGCCGTTCAGATCGACCGCGCCATCGACCTCTTCCGCGGCCTGACGAGCGCCCAGCGGGGCGCCCTGCCCGGCATCCAGAAGGGGCGCGAGGACGTGATCCTGGCTGGCGCCCTCATCGCGCGGGCGGCCTGCCGCGCCTTCGGCGCCCAGGCCGCCCTCGTCAGCGAGGACGACATCCTCGAGGGCGTCGCCCTGTGGCTCGCCGACGGGCTGCCTGCCCTCACGCCCGCGAGGACGCCTGAGCCGCCCACAGCACCGTCCACCGTACCGCCCGCCATGCCGCGCGCGTAGCCTGACCAGGCGACGCCTCGCATCCAGCTCGGCCGTAGCCTGCGGCGACAACGCCGTGCGCCGCCGCCGCAGGCTAACCCGGCCTTGCGACTCCTCGCCCCCGGCGGTACCGTGAAGGGGTACCTGGGGCCGAAGAAGGAGGGCCAGATGCACCGCTCGTCGCACGTTCAACGCTGCCTGCTGGCGCTCGCCGTGGCGCTGCTGCTCGCGCTTGGCGCGGCGCCGGCCGCACCGGGCGCTGGCTCCCAGTCCGCCGCGCCATGGACCTTCATGGTCTACCTCGACGGCGACAACAACCTCGACGCGTGGGGCGCCTACACGCTCGACCTGATGGCTCAAGGTCTCGCCGCCGGGGATTACGGCAACGTCGCCATACCCGTCCTGTACGACCACTACGGCGACGGCGGCGCCGAGCAGGGCATCGTCACCGCCGAGGGCTTCGTCAAGCTCGCCGACGTGCCCGAGCCCGACATGTCGTCGGGAGACACGCTCGCCGCCTTCCTTGAATGGGCGATGGAGGGATGGCCGGCCGAGCGCTACGTGCTCGACGTGTGGGACCACGGCGCCGGCTGGTACTACCTGTGCTCCGACAGCACGACGCAGGCGCAGGAGAGCGACGATCCCCTGCACGGCCGGATGCTGGTCGACGAGCTGGCCCGCGGCATCCGCGCCGGGGAGGCCGCGGTGGGGCGGCCCGTCGATATGGTCCTCTTCGAGGCCTGCAATATGGGCATGGTCGAGGTGAGCTATGAGCTGGGCGGCCTCTGCGACGTCATGGTCGGCACTGAACTGACGCAAGACTACGAGGGCATCCCGTGGGAGCGCACCATGGCGACGCTCGACGCGACCCCGGGCCTCGCGACGATGGGCCTCGGCAAGGCCATGTGCGACGACCTCGTCTGGTCGTACCAGACGCAGAACAAGGACGCCAGCATGATCGCCGCGCTGTCGGCGATCGACATGTCGGCGCAGGAGGAGCTGGTCGCCGCCCTGGATGGTCTCGCCGTGTCCCTCGCGTCGAACATGAAGGCATGGCGGGGCGCCGTGGGCGGCGCCGCCGGCGCGGCACGCAACCAGATGGGCTTCGGCGGCGTCAGCGGCTACTTCTGGTTCGCCGACGCCTACCGGTTCGCCGACGAGGTGGGCAAGAGGATCGCCGACGCCCGGGTCGACCGCTGGTGTGTGCGCGTGAAGGCGGCGGTGGCGAACGGTCTGTACACGGCCACCGGGAAGAATCTGGTGGGCAAGTGCTACGGCCTCAGTATCGCCTTCCCGCCCAGCCTCTCGGCCTACAACGTCGCCTGTTGGCCTATCTTCGACTACGCCGGCTGCGGTCTCGACTTCACCGCCGACACGCACTGGGACGAGATGCTCCGCGCCTACTACGGGGCGAAAGCCAAGCACCGCTGAGCGCGTCTATACTCACCTCGCGTGCCGGAGTGGCGGAACTGGCAGACGCGGGGGACTTAAAATCCTCTGCCGCCCCGTGCGGCGTCCGGGTTCGAACCCCGGCTCCGGCACCACGATCCCGCTGGTCACCGGATGCTGGCGGCATGTCTCTATCGCCCCGTTGCGGCAGGCGTAGGATGCTACCGTCACCTTGAGCCGACTTGGTGTGCTTCTCCACCGGGAAGGGGTCTAGATGAAACGCTCGCTTGCCTCTCTCGCTCTCCTTGCCTCCCTCGTCCTCCTCGCCGCCAGCGCCCCGCTCCTCTGCGGCCTCGCGCAGCCGCCCGCGGCCGCGGCGGTGAGCTTCGCCGCCAAGGCCGACTTCGGCGTGGGTCACGGACCCAGATCGATCGCCGTCGCCGACCTCAACCGCGACGGTGCCAAGGACCTGGCGACGGCCGACTGCTTCGCCGACACCGTCAGCGTGCTTCCCGGCGACAGCAGTGGCCGGTTCGATCTCAGGAGCACCTTCGCCACGGGCGACTACCCCGTGGCGGTCGCCGTCGGCGACTTCCTCGAGGACCGCTGGCGCGACTTGGTGACGGCCGACGTAAACAGCGACGCGGCTGCTCTCCTGTTCGGCAGCGGCTTCGGCTTTCACCCGTTCGCCGAGACCGGCGTCGGCGACGCGCCGTTGGCGGTCGTCGCGGTCGACGTCGATCGCGACGGCAACACCGACCTGCTGACGGCCAACTACTTCGTCGACACCGTCAGCGTGCTGCTCGGGACCGGCGCCGGCGGCTTCTCCGTCAGGACCGATTTCGCGGTCGACGACGGACCGATGTCGATTGCCGTCGCCGACTTCGACCGTGACGGCGCCAGGGACCTCGTCACGGCCAACTACGGCGACGACACAGTCACCCTGCGCTTCGGCGACGGCCGCGGCGGCTTCCCGCTCACGATGTACCGCATCGTCGGCGACGGTCCCAGATCGATCGCCGTTGCGGACTTCAACGGCGACGGTGCGATGGACTACGCGACCGCCAATGAGCTGGCGAACTCGGTCACCGTGCGGCTCGGCGACGGGAGCGGTGGCTTCTCCCCGAGAACCGACGTGCCCACCGGCCAGGGCCCGTACGGTATTGCCGTGTCCGACTTCAACGGCGACCGTGCGAAGGACTTGGCGACGGCCAATCTGGACGTCGACACCGTCAGTGTGCTGATGGGCGACGGTCGCGGGGGTTTCGGCGCGGCCAACGCGTTCGGCGTGGGCGACGGTCCCTGGGCGGTAGCCGCTGCCGACGTCGACGGCGACGGCAAGCCAGACCTGGTGACGGCCAACCACTATGCCGACACCGTGAGCCTGCTGCTCAACACCTGCCGGCCGCGGATCGTCTCGCTCTCCCCGACGGCCTCCTGGGCGGGCGCCACGGTGACGATCAAGGGCTGGGGCTTCGGCGCCAAGCGTGGCACGAGCAAGGTCACCTTCGGCCACAAGGCGGTGACGAAGTACGTCTCGTGGTCGAAGGCGAGGATCAAGGTCAAGGTGCCGGCGATGTCCGTCGGCCGCAAGGCCGTCCGCGTGAGGACCGAGGACGGCCGCAGCAACGCCAGGTACTTCAGCGTGCGCTGAAAGGACGGGGCCACACGCCTACCCTCAGCTAGAGGTCGAGGGTGGAGGGAGCGCTGGCGGGGCAGCCGCTCACGCCGATCTCCGCCACGAGGCACAAGCTCGCCTCCGTCGCTCGTGCGGAAGTGTTGCCATCGCTGGCAACGCATGTTGCCGACTCAGGCAACAAGCGTCGTTCCGTCCGCTATGCATGATTGACTCAGGGCGTTGCATTTGACGCTGCATGGCCGGCGAGACGCCCTACGCGGTGACGCAGGCCTCGGATCCGTCGAGCTACACCGGCAAGACGCGGGTCTCGGTCCTCAAGACCGTCGACGGGATGCCCTTCAGCGGGCCGGAGCTCACGTTCCAGCTCCGCCAGGGCGCCTCGATGACGTCGCTCGGCACGGTCCTCGAGGAGAAGAAGGCCAACGTCGGCAACGGCGGGCTCGTGAAGTTCGACACGCTGCTCCTGCCCGGGACCTATCAGTTCGTGGAGCTGATCCCGGAGCACTACGTCCCCAGCTACGTGTGGGGCGACTATGGTGTCGAATGGTTCAGGCCCGGTTACGAGCCCGGCGAGGGCGGCGAGGACCCGGTGATCTGGGTCGCCGTCAACTTCACCGTGAACGCCGACGGCACGATCGACTTCCAGAACGGTCAGCAGCTCGTGCAGCCCGGCGACAGCATCGACATCGACAACCAGACCGGCCAGATGCCGTTCACCATCGGCTACTGGAAGAACCACTCGTCGGCCGCGGCCAACAACGGCGGCCAGGAGCCGGTGCTCGACCAGATGCTCTACAAGGCCACACAGGCCGGCCAGACCATCCAGATCGGCACGCTGCCGCTGCCGGGAGGGGCCACGCCTGACGATGCCGGTGCATCGGCGCTCAAGGCGACCAGGCTGCTCAACAAGTCCACCGTGGTAACGAACAAGAAGAAGGCCAGCGACCCGTGCTGGAACCTGGCGGCGCAGCTGATGGGCTACCGGCTGAACCAGCCGTTCGGCGCCTGGATGAACCCGACGGCGGACCTCGCCGCTTCCACCTCGCAGACGATGCTTGTGAACGTCAAGTTCAACGGCGAGAGCTACACGAAGTTCTCGACCAACAAGACGACAGTGGCCCAGTGGACCGCCAACATGAACTACCTGGCGAAGACGCTCGACGCCTACAACAACGGCACGCTGCCCCTGGGGCAGGCGCTCGTGATGCCGTACCCGAACGTCGGCTACTGAGCGTCGGACCAGCCGCGTGACGCGGCAGCGCTGAACGCCGAGGGGGGGCGGGCCGCAAGGCCCGCCCCCCTCCTCTCTCTGCCATCGCCAGAGCGCGGCTCAGCCGCGCTGCGGCGAGACGTCGATCTCGCTCGTCACCCAACCGCCGTGGGAATCGCCCTCGATCGGCGTGACCTGCTCGTCGTCGACGTAGCAGGCGTCCATGCGGGCGGGGATGAAGGCCACGTAGCCGGCGAGCTCCTCGTAGCCCGCCGCCGGCCACGGGTGCTCCCAGGCGGCGTCGCGCGCCAGACGGTCGCCGACCCTGACGTCGAAGTAGGCCGCCATGCCCCGGAACACGCACCAGGTGTGCAGGCCGGAGCGCACGAGCCGGTCGCGGCGCAGGTCGGCCGAGGGGATGAAGTAGAGCGGCGGCCGCCCGGTCTCGAGAAAGCGCAGGGCGCGCCGCGTGTCGGCGACCACGAGGCCGCTCAGCATGACCCACGCGCGCCGCGTCGTGCGCTCCACGCGCGGAGGGCGCGGGTACTCCCAGACAGATTCGCCCCCCGACCCGGAGAGCGGCCGGCCGGGCACGTCTCTCCACGTCCTGTCGTCCGTCGAGTCCATGCCTCCCCGGCCTTTACACGCCTCTGCACGCAGCCTAGCATGGTGTGAAGTCCGGCGTGCAGAGGGCGGCCCACCCGCCCGGTCAGGAGGAGCACATGCTCTGGGTCACTCTCGGCGTAGTTGTCGTCATCGTGGCGCTTCTCGCCGGCGGCATCCGCATCGTGCGGCCCACGCACCGCGGACTCGTAGAGCGGCTGGGCAAGTACAACCGCTTCTCGAACCCCGGCTTCCACTGGATCATCCCGCTCATCGAGCAGATGTACCAGGTCGACATCCGCGAGACGCTGGTCGAGGCGCAGCCGCAGACGATCATCACCAACGACAACCTCAACGCGCGCGTCGACGCGCAGGTCTACCTCAAGGTCAAGCCGGACGAAGAGAACGTCAAGGCGTCGCAGTACAACGTCGCCAACTACGAGTACCAGATCGTCAATCTGGCGCGCACGACCCTGAGGAACATCATCGGCACGCTCAGCCTCAAGTCGGCGAACAGCGAGCGCGGCCGCATCAACGACGAGCTTCGCCGCACGCTGCGCGTCGAGACGGCCAGCTGGGGCATCGAGATCCTGCGCACTGAGCTGAAGGAGATCGACCCGCCGGCGGACGTGCAAGACACCATGAACAAGGTCGTCAAGGCCGAGAACGAGAAGATCGCCGCCATCGACTACGCGACGGCCACCGAGACACAGGCCGACGGCGCGCGCCGCGCCTCGATCAAGCAGGCCGAGGGGGTCAAGCGCGCGCGCGTCCTGCAGGCCGAGGGCGAGGCCGAGGCCATCAAGCTGGTCAACGAGGCCGCGGACAAGTACTTCGTCGGCAACGCCCAGGTGCTGCGCCGCCTCGAGATGGTGGAGCGCGCGCTGCGCGACAACGCGAAAGTGGTGGTGCCCGGCGGGACCGAGCTGGTCAACGTCATCGGCGACCTCGGCGGCGTCCTGCCGCTGGGCAAGCCGGCCGGCGCCGCGGCGAAGCCGGCGGCGCCGGCGAAGAAGTAGGGGGCGGGCGGGGGGCTGTCGCCCCTAGTCGCGCAGCGGCACGATCAGCAGCGGCACCCGGCTGCGATGCACGAGCCGGTACGAGGTCGAGCCCAGCAGCGCGCCGGAGATCGCGCCCTCGCCGTGCGTGCCGACGGCGATGAAGTCGGCCTGGTGTCTGCCGGCCGCGTCGAGCAGAGCGTCGACCGCGTGCTCGGCGGCGACCTCGATCTCGGCCTCGACGCCGGCGCTGCGCAGCTCGACCGCCGCCTCCTCCGCCTGGGCGCGCGCCGACTGCTCCAGCATGTCCACGTGCTGCTGGAGCTCTGGCCCCATGAGCATCGGCGACGTGGTCATGCCGGGTGGCACGTACCCCACGCTGAGCGGGTAGGCGACCACCACGACGACTTTGCCGCCGCGCGTCTCTTGGAGGATGTCGGTGCAGCGCGCGAGTGCGGCCTTCGCACACGCCGAGCCGTCGTAGCCGAGCACGATGGTGAGTGCCATGGCGCCTCCCTTCGTCGAAGACCCTCGACCTCTGCCTGAGGGTCATGCTTGCCCTGCATACCCTCGAGGTACCAGCGACGCCGGGGGTTTCGCCCGGCGGCCTCGAGCGGGGCTTCCACCTGCGGCCTCGAGCAACGGCTCCGAAGGTCCCGTGCCTGCTACATACCCTGTTTCGCGGCCACGTCCTCATGGCGCCAGAGCAGGCCGCGGCCGGGGGCGAAGAGGAAGGCGAACACGAACAGCGCCGTGGCTGTGAGCACGATCGCGGCGCCCGAGGCCACGTCGGCGTAGTAGCTCACGTACAGACCGACGAGGCTCGACAGGACGCCGAGCGCGGCCGCCACGGCCATCATCGCCGGCAGGCGGCGCGTCAGCAGCGACGCCGTGGCCGCCGGAGTGACGAGCATGGCGGCCACCAGGCCGACGCCCACCGTCTGCAGCGAGACGACGATGGTCAGGGCCAGCAGCACCAGCATGAGCGCGCGCATGAGCTCGGGCCGGCGCCCGAGCGTGTGCGCGAGCACCGGGTCGAACGCCGCCAGCACGAACTCCTTGTAGAGCGCGAAGAGGACGACGAGCACCAGCGTCGTCAGCCCCGCGGTCAGCCACAGGTCGGTGGCCGTCACACCGAGGACGTTGCCGAAGAGGATGTGCGTGAGGTCGGTCGCGTACGTGCCCGCCGTGCTGATGAGCAGTACGCCGAGCGAGAGCGCGGCGGCGAACAGGATGCCGATCGCCGTGTCTTCGCGGACCGTCCCGCCGCGCGAGAAGAAGCCGATGCCGAAGGCCACGACGAGCGCGGCGACGAGGGCGCCGGCCACGAGGTTCGCGCCCAGAAGGTAGGCGATCGCGATGCCGGGGAGGACGGCGTGCGCCAGCGCGTCGCCGAGAAAGGCCATCGAGCGCAGGACGACGAAGCAGCCGAGCACCGAGCACACGACGCCGACGATCAGCGATGCCGCCAGGGCGCGTTGCATGAAGAGCAGCGTGAACGGTTCCGCCAGCCAGTCGGTCACGGGGCGTGTCCTTCGGCCCCGGTGCCGCCGTGGCCGGGGCAGCACTGGTCGATGACGACCATGTCGTCGAGGAAGAGCGCCTGCCCGCCGAAGGCGGCGGTGACGTGCGGCGGCGTGAAGACCTCGGCCGGCGGGCCGTAGGCGACCAGCCGGCCGTTCAGCAGCGCGACCAGCTCGAAGCGCTGCGACGCGGTCTGCATGTCGTGGGTCGAGACGAGCACCGTGATCCCCTCGGCGCGCAGGCGGGCGAGCAGCGCGAGGACCTCCTCCTTGGCGCGCGCGTCGACGCCCGTGAACGGCTCGTCGAGGAGCAGCACGTGCGGCTCCTGGGCGAGCGCGCGGGCGAGAAAGGCGCGCTGCTGCTGCCCGCCCGAGAGCTCGCCGATCGGGCGGCCGGCGAGGTCGGTGATGCCGAGCTGCTCGAGGCTCCGGCGCACGGCCTCGCGGTCGGCCGGCCTCGGCCGCTTCAACGGCCCGAGCCGGCCGTAGCGGCCCATCATCACGACGTCGGCCACCGTCACGGGGAAGCGCCAGTCGACCTCCTCGCGCTGGGGGACGTAGGCGACCGGGTCTGTCTGGTCGTTCGGCGGCCGCCCGTGGATGAGCACCCGGCCGCCGCGCGGGCGCAGCAGCCCGACCATCGCCTTGAACAGCGTCGACTTGCCCGCGCCGTTGGGCCCGACGACGGCGACCTGCGCCCCGTGGGGGACGACGAAGGACACGTCGTTCAAGGCCGGGGCACCGTTGTAGCCGACCGTCAGCCCCTCGATGAGCAAGACGCCAGACCCGTTGCCGCTCATCGCAGCGCCTCGACGATCTTCCGCGTGTCGTACTTCATCATCGCGATGTAGGTGGCGGCCCCGCCCCCCGGTCCGCTCAGGGAGTGGTCGCGCAGGTCGTCCACCACGGTGATGCCCGTCTCGGCGGCGATCTGCGTCGCGAGATCGGGGCTCTGACCGAGCTCGACGAACACCGCCTTCGCGCCGGTCTCGCGCACGGCGCGCGTGAGCTCAGCGAGCTGTCGTGCCGTGGGCTCTTCCGCGGTGCCGACGCTGGGGATCACGGCGCCGACCACGGCGAACCCGTAGCGGTCGGCGTAGTAGCCGTGGCTGACATGGTTCATGACGAGCAGCCGCTGGTCGGCGGGGACGGTCTCGACCTGCGCCGCGATCCAGTGGTCGAGGGCGCGCAGTTCGTCGACATAGGCGGCCGCGTTCGCCTCGTACACGGCCGTCCCGTCCGGGTCGGCCGCGGCGAACGCGTCGCGGATGGTCGCCACGTAGCTCTCGACCAGAGTGGGGTCGAGCCAGAAGTGCGGGTCGGGCTCGTGGGCAGTGCCTCCCGGCTCGCCCGACTGGGGGGTGCGCGTCGTCAGGCCGGCCGAGGCCTCGACGACGCGCACGTCGCCGCCGGCCGCTCGCACCGCCTCTTCGAGCGTGCGCTCGAGGCCGGCGCCGTTGACGATGAAGAGGTCGGCGCCGGCGATGTCGGTCAGGTCGCGCGGCGTGAGCTCGAAGCTGTGCAGGTCGGCGTCGCGCGGCACCAGCGCGCGGACCGCGAAGCGGTCGCCGGCGACCTGCTGGGCGATGTCGGCGAGAAAGGTCGCCGAAGCGACGACGTCCAGGCGGCCGCCCTGCGCGGCATCGTCCTCGCCGCATCCGGCCGCCGCCGCCAGCAGCGCCAGGCCGCAGAGCACGGCGAGGAACATGCGCACGCCCCGCCGCGTTCGCCTCACGCCCGGCCTGCGCCTCACGTCCGGCCTGCGCCTCACGCCTTGGCCCGCCGACGTGCGGGTCTGCCGCGGTCCGGCGCCGCGCCGCACTCGGCGCAGAGCCCGCTCAGTTGCAGGAAGTGCCCGGTGATGCGGTAGCCCGTCTCGCGGCTCGCCGCGGCGAGCACGACGGCCATGTCGCAGTCGGTGAACTCGGTGACGCGGCCGCACGCGCTGCAGACGACGGAATGCCCGTGCTCGGCCGAGGCGGGGACGAGGCGCTCACAGCCGGATGGCCCGTGGATCCGTCGCAACGCGCCGATCTCGTCGAGCAGTTCGAGTGTCCGGTAGACGGTGGTGAGGCCGAGGTCGGGGCAGGAGGCCCGGGCCTGCTGGAACACGTCCAGTGGGCTGAGGCACGACCGCGACGCCGCGACGGCGTCGACGACGGCACGACGCTGCCGGGTCAGCCGAAGACCGCGCGCGGCGAGCTCAGCGACGACCGCGTCCGCATCCAGCGCCATGCCGTGTGCATCCCTTCCTGAAAGTGAAAACCGTTTTCAAGAGGAGTGCAGGGTAGCACGCGGGCGGGGGCGGCACAACGTGTGCGCGTCAGTCCTTGCGCGCGAGCGGGCAGGCGGCGATGCAGATGCCGCAGATGTGACGTGTGAACGCCGTGTGGTTCGCGTTCATGTAGCGGTCGCAGGCGGCGGCGTCGAAGAGGTCGTCGCGGCTCATGCCGGCGCGCCAGTCGACGTCGCGCCCACACCCGGCGGGGCAGGCGGCGACGCAGGCCCGGCAGGCGCCGCAGAGGCCCTCGGTCACCGGGTCGCCGGGAGGCAGCTCCAGGTCGGTGAACACGGTGGCCAGGCGAACGGCCGGACCGAACTGCGATGAGACGAAGAGCGCCGTCTTGCCGATCCAGCCGAGCCCTGCCCGTGTCGCCGCCGACTTGTGCGAGAAGAAGGCGCCGGGGTCGGCGACGGCGCGAGAGGCGTCCTCGGCCGTCGCAGGCAGGGCGACGGCCCGGCAGCCGCGCTCGCGCAGCAGGTCGGCGAGCGCCTCCGTGGCGGCGTTGAGGGCGGTGTTGAGGCGGTCGTACTCGTCGCAGTACTCCTGGGTGGGGCCGTTCCGGATGCCGCGCACGACGGCGGGCCTGACGCTCATGAGGATCGGCAGGGCGCGCGGCAGGTCCGGAGCACCCGGGAGGGACGGGTCGTTGCCCGCCACGCCCCACGCCTCGACGCCCTGCGCGCGCAGGAACTGGCCGATGACGTGTCGATCGAGCGTGTTGATCATCTCGTTGAGATCCCGTCGACGACGGCGTCGTCCACTCGGGGCCCGTGTCCATGCTCGCATCCCGACGTCCCGCGCCGCAATGGACCCGCGAGCCGACGAGGCTCGTGCGGCTTAGCCGTTCTGGACAGCCGCGTGCCTCACGCCGACGGAAGTGAGGGTTTATCCCTATCAAAAGAGTGTAAACTACGGTCCAGGCGACCTGCGAGAGGAGGTGAGATCGATGGGACCTGTCCCTTACCTGTACTACTGGGTGAAGCGCGAAGAGCGTCGGCGCCGCAGGTAGACGACGAGCGATGAACGCTGAAACCGACATCAGCTTGACGGCGAGGGGGACGGTCCCGATGGGACCGTCCCCCTCTCGCGCGCGGGGCCGGCCCGCGATCGTCACCGTCCCGGGCGGAAGCGCCGCAGACGCAGGCTGTTGCTGACCACGGTGAGGCTCGAGAGCCCCATGGCCGCCGCGGCGAAGATGGGGTCCAGCAGCACGCCGAAGCCGGGGTAGAAGACGCCCGCGGCCAGCGGGATGAGCGCGACGTTGTACGCGAAGGCCCAGAAGAGGTTCTGCTTGACCACCCTGATGGTGCGTCGCGACAGCTCCACCGCTGTCGCGACGCCGTTCAGGTCGCCCGACACGAGGGTGACGTCGCCGGCCTCGAGGGCCACGTCGGCGCCGGTGCCGATCGCGATGCCGACGTCGGCCTGCGCCAGCGCCGGCGCGTCGTTGATGCCGTCCCCGACCATGGCGACGCGCTTGCCGTCCTCCTGCAGCTCCTTGACCCGTGCCGCCTTCTGCTCGGGGAGGACCTCGGCGAGCACGTGCGTGATGCCCACCTCGCCGGCGATCGCCTGCGCGGCGCGCCGGTCGTCGCCGGTCAGCATGACGACGTCGAGCCCGAGCGCGCGCAGGCGCTGGATGGCCGACGCAGAGGCAGGCTTGACGGTGTCGGCGGCCGCGATCAGCGCCGCCGCGCGGCCGTCGACCGAGACGCCCACGATGGTGTTGCCGGCCGCCAGCAGCTCGTCGACGGCCGCGTCGCGCGGCAGGTCGACGAGGCGGCCGCTGCCGACGACCACGTCGCGGCCTTCGACCGTGGCGCGGATGCCGTGCCCGGCGAGCGCCTCGAAGCGGTCGGCCGCGGGCGGTTCCAGGCCGCGTTCAGCGGCGGCGGCGAGCAGCGCGGCGGCGAGCGGGTGCTCGCTGCCGCGCTCGGCCGCCGCCGCCAGGCGCACGACCTCGTCCTCGCTCAGGGGCGCCCGGCCGTCGGCGGCTGCGCCTCCCGGCGCGCCGCCCTCCGCGTCCGGCAGGATCACGTCGGTGACGCGCGGCTTGCCTTCGGTGATCGTCCCCGTCTTGTCGAGCACGACGGTGTCGAGCTTGTGGGCGGTCTCGAGCGAGGCGCCGTCGCGGATCAGGATGCCGTGCTCGGCGCCCTTGCCGGTGCCGACCATGATCGCCGTCGGGGTCGCCAGGCCCAGGGCGCAGGGGCACGCGATCACGAGGACGGCGACGAAGTTGAGCAGGGCGTACGTGAGCGCGGGTTCGGGGCCGAAGACCAGCCACACGACGAGCGTGACCGTGGCGATGCCGATGACCGCGGGCACGAAGTAGCCGGCGATGACGTCGGCGAGGCGCGCGATCGGCGGCTTGGACCCCTGTGCCTGCTCGACCAGGCGCACGATCTGCGCCAGCGCCGTCTCGCTCCCCACGCGGGTGGTGCGGAAGGTGAAGCTGCCCGTGGTGTTGAGCGTGCCGCCGATGACCTCGGCGCCGGGCTCCTTGAGCACGGGGATCGGCTCGCCGGTCAGCATCGCCTCGTCGACCGCCGAGCCGCCCTCGACGACCTCGCCGTCGACCGGCACCTTCTCGCCGGGGCGCACGCGCACGAGGTCGCCGGCGACGACGGCGGCGATCGGCACGTCGACCTCGCCGCCGTCGCGCACGACGCGCGCCGTGCGCGGCTGCAGGCCGATGAGTTTGCGCACCGCCTCACCGGTCTGGCCCTTGGCGCGCGCCTCGAGCATCCGGCCGAACAGGATCAGGGTGATGATGAACGCCGCCGAGTCGAAGTACATCGGCTCGCCGAGGCCCTCGTGCCGGAACCAGCCCGGGAACAGCACGCCGGCGACGCTGTAGAAGTACGCCGCCGACGAACCCATCGCGATCAGCGTGTTCATGTTGGTGCTCAAGCCGTGCCGCAGGCCCGCCCACGCCGCCCGGTAGAACTGCGCCCCCACCCAGAACTGTACCGGCGTGGCCAGCGCCCAGAGCAGGTAGCCGTTGCTGAGCCAGTCGGGCAGGAAGGGGAACCAGTGGGGCTGCATCGTGCCGGCGAACACGACGACGCTGAGGACGAAGCCCACGACGACCTTGCGCTTCAGGGCACGGTAGGCGGCGGCACGGGCCGCCTGCTCGGCGTCGAGGGCCGCCTCCGTGGCCTCGACGCCCCCGTTCGCCGCCGCGCCAGCCGGTGCTGCGGCCGCGCCGCCGGCGACCGCCTCGGCCGCCGCGCCTCCGGCCACGTCGTAGCCGGCGGCGTGCACGGCCGCGACGAGGCGCGCCCGGTCCGTCTCGCCGGGCACGTAGGTCACGGTGGCCTTCTCCGTCGCGAGGTTCACCTCGGCGTCGACGACGCCCGGCGCCTTCCTGAGGGCGCGCTCGACGCGGCTCACGCAGCTGGCGCAGGTCATTCCCAGGATCGGCAAGGTCTCGCGCCGCGTCACGACGTCGTAGCCGGCCTTCTGCACTGTCGCGACCAGGTCGTGCGCCGAAAGCAGGGCCGGGTCGAAGACCACGGTCGCCCTCTCGGTCGCGAAGTTGACGCTCGCGTCGTCGACGCCCTCGAGCCCGCGCAGGGCGCGCTCGGTGCGCGCCACGCAGCTCGCGCACGTCATGCCCTCGATCGGCAGGTCCAGTGTCGTCGTGTCGTCCCGCATCTCGATCTCGTCTGACCTCGTCGTGTCCGTCGCCGCGGCGCCCTGCGTCGGGCACCTCTCAGGATGTTCCCCGTGTCGCCCAGCCTCATACCCCCCGGGAGTATCGCGGCGGCGGCTGTCGGAAATGGACTATCATCGGGGCATGCCCGAATTGCCGGAAGTAGAGGTGTGCGCGCGAGGCCTCGCTCGCCTCGTGAACGGTTATCGCGTCGACGAGGCGCGCTGCACCCAGGCCGGCCGCATCGTCAATCCCAAGGGCGATGCCGCGGCGTGGGTCGCCGGTCTCGCCGGACGCACCCTGGTGGACGTCGCGCGGCGCGGCAAGCGCCTCATCTTGCGGCTCGACGACGACCGCGCTTTGGTGTTTGGCTTCGGCCTGTGGGCCGAGGTCACGGTCTCGGACGCCGAGCCCGAGGAGTTGCACGGCGCGGTGCTCTGGCTCACGGGTGGCCCGGACGGCGGTGTCCGTCGCGCCCTGGCGTTCGACAAGCTGGCGCTCTCGACGCTGTCGCTCGAGGCATGGGGCCCGCCGGCCGCCGGCCCGCCCTACGACGCGCTCGACCGGCGCGTCGACGGCACCGCGCTGGGCGCGCTGGCGCGCGGACGGGCGGGGCTCAAGGCCTTCCTCACCGACGAGCGCTTCCTGCTCGGCGTGGGCAACGGGTACAGCGACGAGATCCTCTGGGAGGCACGCCTTCACCCGCGTCAGCCTGCTGGGTCTTTGGCGCCCGAGGAGTGGGCGCGCCTTGCGCAGGCCATGCGCCGCACCCTCGAGGCCGCCGTCGCCGCCGGCGGCGAGGCCGGCTTCCTCGACCCGTTCGGCGCCGCGGGACGCTACGAGCGCCGCATCCACCACCACGGCGGCGACCCCTGCCCGCGCTGCGGGCAGCCGCTCGCCGCCCTCACCTCCGGCGGCCGCGAGACCGACTACTGCCCGGCCTGCCAGGGCCTCTAGCCGGCGCCCCCAGGGCCGCTCCGGCGCCCCCAGGGCCGGCCCGCCACCGCCAGGGCCGCCCGGCACCCCGATATATGATTGCCCGCGGTCGACGGAAAGGGTCCGCCATGGGCATCTGGGACGCGCAGCACGAGACGATGGACCGCGAGCAGCTCCGGGCGCTGCAGCTCGAGCGGCTGCAGGCTGCGGTCGGCCGCGTGGACGAGCGCGTCCCCTTCTACCGCGACAAGCTGACGGCGCTCGGCATGGAACCGGGCGACGTGCGTGAGCTGGACGACGTCCGCAAGCTGCCGTTCACGACCAAGAACGACTTCCGCGAGCAGTACCCCTTCGGCCTCTTCGCCGCGCCAATGGAGGAGGTCGTCGAGGTCCACTCTTCGTCGGGCACCACGGGCAAGCCGGTCGTCGCCGGCTTCACGCGCCGCGACCTCGACACGTGGGCCGATCTCGTGTGCCGCGTCGCCGTCATGGCCGGCGTGCAGGCCGGCGACATCGCCCAGGTCTCCTTCGGCTACGGCATGTTCACCGGCGGGTTCGGCCTGCATTACGGCCTGCAGCGCGCCGGGGCGGCCGTCGTGCCCATCTCGGCCGGCAACACGGCGCGCCAGCTTCAGTTCATGCAGGACTTCGGCGCCACCGTGCTCATCGCCACGCCGTCGTACGCGCTCTACCTCGCCGAGGCCATCCAGAAGTCAGGCACGCCCGAGGCCTTCAAGCTGCGCCTCGGCATGTTCGGCGCCGAGGCGTGCAGCGAGGAGATGCGGCGCCAGATCGAGAGCCGCATCCCCATGCGCGCCACCGACAACTACGGCCTCACCGAGGTCATCGGGCCAGGCGTCTCGGGCGAGTGCGAGTGCCGCAACGGCATGCACATCGCCGAGGACCACTTCCTGGTCGAGGTGGTGGACCCCGTGACCGACGAGCCGGTGGCCGACGGCGAGACCGGCGAGCTGATCTTCACCTCGATGACGCGCGAGTGCTCGCCGGTGCTGCGGTACCGCACGCGCGACCTCTGCAGCGTGACAACGGAACCCTGCGCCTGCGGCCGGACGCTGGCCCGCATGGGCAAGGTCGTCGGCCGCACCGACGACATGTTCATCATTAGCGGGGTCAACGTCTTTCCGTCGGCGGTCGAGCGCGTGCTGTTCGCCATCGAGGGCATCGAGCCGTACTACCAGATCGTCCTCCAACGCAAGGGCGCGCTCGACACCTTCGAGGTGCAGGTCGAGGTCACCGAGACGATCTTCAACGGCTGGATGGACGACCTGCGCGCCTTCGAGAAGCAGGTCACCGAACAGTTGCGTTCGGCGCTGCTCGTGCGCCCCAAGGTCAAGCTGGTGGAGCCTGGCACCCTGGAGCGCACCGAGGGCAAAGCGAAGCGGGTGATCGACGACCGTCCGAGGTAGGGCGCGGCGGGTCGGGGAAACTGGCGGCGGGGCGCCGCGGCGACCGCCTGCACCTCCACAAAGAACCATCCGGCCGGCAGCGCGGGCCCCCGCGACGCGCCGCCGGCCGGACTCCTTTGGCTCTCCCTTGAGACTCTCTCTCTGCTGTGCGGTCTCGCTAAGGAGTATCGGGGAGCAGTCGCGCGCCGGGCATAGGACGGATGTCTAGATGAGGGCCTGCGCGTCTGGAACAGATGTCTAGGCCCGAGCCTGTGGGCGCGGGTGCGGACGAGATCGCCGCCTGCGGTGGGTCTGGTCCGTGCCTCTGAGTGCGCGCGATCGCCTCGGGCGGCGCTCGGGCTCACACGGCGTTCCGACGCGCGCAGCGCTCAGACGACGGTCGCGCGCAACAGCTCGAGGTAGCTCGTGCTGCCGTCGAGGACCTTGCCCACGGCGTCCTCGCGCAGCGACTCGACGCCCTTCTCGCGCGCCATGCGCTGGATCTCGAGGACGGTGCCGCCGGTCGCGATGAGCTCGCGCAGGTCGTCGTCGACGACGAGCACCTCGTAGACGCCGACGCGGCCGCGGTACCCCGTGCCGAAGCACTTCGGGCAGCCCACGGGGTTGTAGACCTTGATGCGCTTCTTCGGCGCCGGGCCGAGGCCGAGCTCTTCCCAGCGCTCGTCGGTGATCGTCTCGGACTCGCGGCAGTGGCGGCAGAGCCTGCGCACGAGCCTCTGGGCGACGAAGCAGCGCCAGGCGGCGGCCACCAGGTAGCGCGGCACGCCCATCTCGACCAGGCGGTTGACGGCGGCGCTCACATCGTTCGTGTGCAGCGTGCTGAAGACCTGGTGGCCGGTGATCGCCGAATCGGCGGCCATCTTGGCCGTCTCGAGGTCGCGGATCTCGCCGACCATGATCACGTCCGGATCGGCGCGTACCAGCGAGCGCAAGGCCTGGGCGAAGGTGAGGCCGATCAACGGCTTGACCTCGGTCTGGATGATCCCCTCGATCTTGCGCTCGATGGGGTCTTCGACCGTGTAGATCTTGTGCTCCGGCGACTTGATGAGCTCGAGCGTCGTGTACAGCGTGGTCGACTTGCCCGAGCCGGTCGGCCCGCAGATGACGATGCCGCCTTCGGGCGCCTTGAGCGCCTTCTCGTATCGTTCCAGCGTCGCGCCGTTGAGCCCCAGCGACGCAAGGGTCGGCGGCAGTGGCGAGACCTCGAGGATGCGCAGCGTGATGTTCTCGCCGTACAGGCTGGGGATCGAGGCCATGCGCACGTCGACGGCCTCGCCGCTCGAGAGCTCGAAGGACGTGCGCCCGTCCTGGGGGAGGCGGCGCTCGGCGATGTTCATGTTGCCCATGATCTTGAGCCGGCTGGTGATCCCGGGTTGCAGGTCCTTGGGGAACTCGCGCAACTCGTGCAGCACGCCGTCGATGCGGCAGCGCACGAGCACGCAGTCTTCACGCGGTTCGAGGTGGATGTCGGACGCGTCCATGGCGGTGGCGTCGGCGAGCAACTGGTCCACGATCTCGACGATGTTCGCGTCGATCGTCGACGGCCCGCCCTCCTCCGCCTCCTCCAGGCTCTCGTCGCGCGAGTCCTTGAGCTTGCCGCGCATGCTGAAGTAGGTGCCGACCGCCTCGTCGAAGCCGGACTCGGTGCAGATCACGGGGACGACGCGCTTGCCGGTCCGCATGCTGACCTCGTCGATGGAGATCACGTCGAGTGGGTTGGTCATCGCCAGGACGAGGCTGCCGTTGTCGTCGACGCGCAGCGGCATGAGGCGGTGGCGGACGATGAAGTCGCGCGGCAGCAGGCCCATGGCCTTGGCCTCGGGCGTCATCAGCGAGGCTTCGGCGACGCCGATCCTCATCTGGCCGGCGAGGGCGGTGACGAGGTCCTGCTCGCTGACGACACCGTCGTGCACGAGCACCTCGCCAAGCCGGCCCCCGTCGACGCGCTGGCGGGCGAGGGCCGCGTCGACCTGCTCCTGGGTGAGGACCCCGGCAGCCACCAGGAGAGCGCCGAGCTTGAGGCGGCCGGCACCGCGCGGTTTCGGCTCGGGGGCGGTCACGTCGAGCTTGGCGGCGACCTCCTCGGGGCTGACCGGCCTGACCACGAACTCCGAGGCGCCGAGCCTGTTGGCCTTCTCGAACGTGTCGAAGTCGCTGCGTGACGACAGCGCGACAAGCTGCGCCGCGCGCAGCTCGGGGCTGGCGCTGATGAGGCGCATGAGCTCGAAGGCGTCGATGCTGTCGAGGTCGAGGTCGAGGACGATGGCTCCCGGCGCGGCGTCGCGCAGCATGCGGATCGTCCCAGGGTCGCCGAGGCTGGCGACGACCTCGTACGTCGTCTCGAAGTGCTCGACCAGCTCGTCGCGCAGACGTGGGTCGCTGACCACGACCGCGATGCGTGCCTTGGGACTCGGCGCCACCGGTGACCTCCCCGCTCGGACAGGCCGAATCATACTGGAAAGCGTGGGGTGACGAAGGGAGATAGCGCCGGGCCGGCGGGGGCCTTCACACGGATGCGGGCTGTCCGGTATGTCGCGAAGGAGACCGGCCCGGCAGAGAGAGAGGATCGGATGCCGGGCGTGCGCCCGGTGAGTTGTCCTCACGGCCTCACTTGCGGTATCGGCACCCCGGAGGGCGACCTGAGGGGGCCGGCCGTCAAAGCGTTGCTTGGCCGGAGAACGGCTGGTGCGCAGGTACGCGCGCAGTGCTCTGCGCCGCTTGGCGACGTACGCGATGCTAGAATCCGCACCCATGTTCGCGAAGGTCCTCATCGCCAACCGTGGCGAGATCGCCATCCGGGTGATCCGCGCCTGCCGGGAGCTCGGCGTCGGCACGGTCGGGGTCTACTCCGAGGCCGACGCCGGCTGTCTGCACGTGCGCTACGCCGACGAGGCTGTGTGCATCGGCCCGCCTCCCGCCGCGCAGAGCTACCTCGTCATGCCGGCCATCATCCAGGCGGCGCTGCAGTCAGGCGCCGAGGCGATCCATCCCGGCTACGGCTTTCTCGCCGAGCGCGCCGAGTTCTCGGCCCTCTGTCGCGAGCAGGGCATCAAGTTCATCGGGCCGGCGCCGGAGTCGATCGACCTTATGGGCGACAAGGCCGCGGCGCGGGCCACCATGATCGCCGCCGGCGTCCCCGTCACGCCGGGGTCGGACGGCGTGATCGACGACGTCGCGGAGGCCGAGCGGGTGGCTCGCGAGATCGGCCTGCCCGTCATGGTGAAGGCCTCGGCGGGGGGCGGCGGCAAGGGCATCCGCATCGTGCGCGAGGCGGATGCCCTTGCCGCCGCCGTGCGCCAGGCCCAAGCCGAGGCCCAGGCCGCCTTCGGCAACGGCGCCGTGTATGTCGAGAAGTACATCCCGGCGCCGCGCCACGTCGAGATCCAGGTGCTCGCCGACGGCCTGGGGCACGCCATCCACCTCGGCGAGCGCGACTGCTCCATCCAGCGGCGCCACCAGAAGCTCATCGAGGAGGCGCCGTCGCCGGCCGTCTCGCCGGAGTTGCGCGCGCAGATGGGCGAGGCCGCCGTCAGGGCCGCCGTCGCCGCCCGCTACGAGGGCGCCGGCACCGTCGAGTTCCTGCTCGACTCGGACGGGGCCTTCTCGTTCATGGAGATGAACACGAGGGTGCAGGTCGAGCACTGCATCAGCGAGGCCGTCACCGGCATCGACATCGTGAAGACCGGCATCCAGATCGCCGCCGGCGAGGGTCTGCCGATCCGTCAGGACGAGGTCGAGATCGAGGGTCATGCCATCGAGTTCCGCATCAACGCTGAGGATCCCGGCGCGGACTTCATGCCGACGCCCGGTCTCGTCACGACCTGGATCCCACCCGGCGGTCCCCGGATCCGTCTCGACACGCACGTCCACCAGGGCTATATGGTGCCGCCGTTCTACGACAGCCTGCTCGGCAAGCTCATCGTATGGGGGCGCGACCGCGAGGAGTGTCTCGCGCGGTCGCGCTGGGCGCTCGACCAGTTCATCGTCGAGGGCGTCAAGACGACGATCCCCTTCCATCGCCGCGTCATCGACCACCCGCTGTTCGTCGCCGGCGACGTGAGCACGCACTTCATCGACGACCACCTGGGCTGAGGCGGCTCGGCGCACGGGCCCGGTCGTACCGCGCGTCGCCGGCCGTCCCGCGGCGCCCGCGTCCATTTCGCTCGTGCGCGGGTACAACATCCCGCGACGGGTACGGACGACCAGGAGGCCAGGCATGGGGATCATCGGCGACGGCGACGCCGCGCAGCTCAAGGAGCTCTTCGCTCAGCAGCTGACGAACGACGTCACGCTCGTGCACTACACGCAGCGCGAGAGCAGGATCATCGTGCCGGGTGTCGTGCCCTGCGCGACCTGCCGCGACAACCTCGACCTTCTCGAGGAGCTCGTCGCCCTGAGCGACCGGCTGCACCTCGAGGTCCACGACTTCAAGGGCGAGGCCGACGTGGCCGCGAAGGCCGGCATCGACAAGATCCCGGCGACGGTCGTGCGCGGCGCCGACGGGGGGGAGCGGGCGCGCTTCTTCGGGGTACCGTCAGGCTACGAGTTCACGACGCTGCTCGAGGACGTCCTGGAGGTGGGCGGCGCCGGGACGCAGCTCTCGGAGGCCAGCCGGGCGGCGATCGCGGGGCTCGAGGGCGACGTGCACATCCAGGTGTTCGTGACGCCGACGTGCCCGTACTGCCCGGCCGCGGTCCGGCTTGGGCACGCCTTGGCGCTCGCCAGCGAACGGGTGACGGCCGACATGGTCATGGCGACCGAGTTCCCGCACGTCTCGCAGCGCTACGGCGTGATGGCCGTGCCCAAGGTCGTGCTCAACGAGACGCGGACGTTCGAGGGTGCGCCGCCCGAGGAGCAGTTCGTCGAGCAGGTCGTGGCCGCGGCGTCGGGCGCCGAGGTGCCGACGGGCACCCTGAGCGACGCCTGAGGCGCGGGCGGCCACTCCGGCGACGCCGGAGGGGCCGGGTGCGGGCCACGTCGTGAGTCAGACGACGTCTCAGTCGGCGGCAGGTGCCGGCGCGTCGGGGCGAACGTCGTAGCCGGCGGCGGCGATCTGCGCCAGCAACTGCCCGGCGGCCGGTGCGAGCAGCGCCTCGACCGAGGCTGCATCGGCGCCGCGTGCCGACAGCGTCACCCGGATCACCGGTGTGCTGCCCAGCACCTTGGCGCGCGACTTCACGTAGACCGCCGGGTGGTCGCACTCGGCCTGCTGCAGGATCGTGGCGATCGCCGACTCGTCCTGGATCGCCACCGTCAGGGCGCGCTCCTCGTAGTGGGCCGAGCCGAAGACCGTCGCGAAGAGGTCGTCGAGCGACTGCTCGACGATGGCGACGAGCTCCTCGGGTACGCCGGGCAGCGAGACGATCGCCGTCGGTCCGGCCTGGGCGAGGACTGCCGGCGCCCCGCCGATCGGGTTGACGATGGGTCGGGCACCGGCCGGCAGCATGGCCATCTTGCGCCGCGCGTCGTTCATCTCGGGGAAGGGGACGAAGCCCCGGGCGTGGAACTCGGCGTACTTCTCGCGCACCATGCGCTCCGCGTCGGGGTGCAGCGCGAGCGACACCCCGAGGCCGAGCGCGACGCCCTCGAGCGTGCGGTCGTCGCTCGTCGGCCCGAGCCCTCCGACGGTGAACACGAGGGCCGGCCGGCGCGCGACGGCGCCGGCGACCTCGCGGGCGATGGCGTCGAGGTCGTCGCGCACCATCACCGTGCGATGCACGAGGCCGCCGAGGCCGGTCACGAGCGCGCAGAGCCGGTTGCTGTTGGTGTCGACGACGTCGCCGATGAGGACCTCGTTTCCGGCGGAGACGACCTCCACCACGGGGGCCTCTGCGGGTGGTGCGGTCGGTGTGTCCATGCCCGCAGTGTCGCAGACGCGCCGCCGGCGGGGCAAGCTCGGCGCCCTCGGCGGGGCGGGGACGCGCGAGGCCGCCGCGCTTCGAGGGTATGTACACTATGAGTGTCGTGGAGTGGACCGCCGGCGAGTGGCGGTGCCGAAGCACAGAGGGAGGGGCGCCGTGAAACCCATCGTCATCCTGCAGCACGAGCCGGACGACCCGCCGGGACTCGTCGCGACCGTTCTCGACGAACTGAAGGTACCGTTCGAGGTGCGTCGCCTCGACCTCGATCCGAGCCTGCCGGCCTACCCGGACGAGTGCGCCGGCCTGATCGTCATGGGCGGCTCCATGCATGTGCACCAGGTTCGTCAGTACCCGTTCCTGGATGCCGAGAAGGCCTACCTGCGCTCGCTG
The DNA here is from genome assembly GCA_002347645.1 of Thermoleophilia bacterium UBA2241. Lineage (GTDB taxonomy): Bacteria > Actinomycetota > Thermoleophilia > UBA2241 > UBA2241 > UBA2241. The sequence continues at coordinate 110,875 of DDYF01000060.1, forward strand.
CTCAAGCAGTGCGCCCCCATCTGGGGCATCTGTCTCGGGGCGCAGCTCCTCGCCATGGCGGCCGGCGGCGACGTGCACGAGCGCAAGACGGCTGAGATCGGCTGGACGACGATCGAGAAGAAGCTGGACGACCCGCTCCTCCACGGTGTCGGGTCACCGTTCGTTGCCTTCGAATGGCACCTCTACTCGTGCAAGCTCCCGCCGTTCGGCCAGACGATCGCCGAGAGCGAGCACGACGACGGCCTGCAGGCGTTCCGCGCAGGGGGGCGCGCCTGGGGCATCCAGTTCCATCCCGAGGTCGATGCCGGCATGATCGAGAACTGGATCGCCGAGGAGGAGAAGGATCTGGAGGCACACGCTCCGGGTCTGGTGGAACGACTGCGTGCCGAGACGCCGCAGCGCCTTGCCGACAACGAGGTCCTCTGCCGGCACCTCACGACGAACTTCCTGCTCACGTCGGGTCTGCTTCCTGCCGACAAGTAGCGTCGTGACAGAGAGCGAGCGCCTCGGATGGCGCGCGAGCGCGCGCAACCCTCGGACAGCGGGCGGCTCGAAGGGCGGTTGACGACCTGATCACGGACGGCCCGAAAGGCCGTGGGGGCGACCTGATCTCGGGCAGCCCCTCGGGGGAGAGGGGCTTGTGAAAGGAGCCATGGGGTGGTACCTGGGGGTACCTGTACGGGGAGCGTGTGTGGAGGGGGGACTCCCGCGTACAGTCGATATGTTACCACTGTTATCACTGTTGAAACATCAGTTTGTCGTCAGGCTGAACGGTCCGAAGACACGGCCGCCGGGGAGGCGGTGACGTGGCGCTAGAGACCCCACGCCGCAAGACGGTCTTCGAGGTCCAGCGCGAGCAGCGCTGGCGGATCTGGCTCCTGTTCGGCCTGCTTCTGCTGCTCGTCTACGCCGCGGTGTGGGTCGCCTGTCTCGTCGTCGCCCTCTCGGTCTGGGTCATCCTGCCGGTCGCCGGGGTCTTCAGTGTGGTCCTGGACTGGTGGAACACCGGGGCGATCCTCGGCCTCGCGCTCGCCGTCTCCATCGTGTACTGGTACGTCTCGCGCGTCGGCGCCCGCGGCCGGCTGTTGAGCGCCATGCGCTGCCGGCCGCTCGACCCCCACGACCGGTATCACCAGCGGCTCGCGAACATCGTCGAGGAGATGCGCATCGCCAGCGGCGCGCCGAAGGTCGACTGCGTCACGGTGTCGACGCTCGGCATGAACGCGTTCGCGTTCAGCGACCTGAAGGGCGGCGGGGTCGTCGGGGTCACCGAGGGCGCTCTGGCCCGGCTGTCGCGCCCGCAGCTGCAAGGCGTGGTGGCGCACGAGTTCGCCCACGTGCTCTCGGGGACGTACGTCACCGCGACCGTGTCATGCCTCCTCTTCGGCATCTACTCGGAGCTCAACGAGAAGCTGGACGCCGTCGCCTCGGGCGACGAGGACTCACCGTGGGGCGCGCTCGGCCTGACGGCGCTGGTACTGCGCGCGTGGCTCGGGGTGGTCCAGGTCGCCTCGCGCGTGACCAGTTCGGCGCTGTCGCGCGAGCGCGAGCTCGACGCCGACCTCGCCGCGGCCCGCTACACGCGCGACCCTCTCAGCCTCGCCCAGGCGCTGCGCATGATCGGCCGCCACCCGGCGGGCGGCGGGTACATCCCGGAGGGTCTCGCCCCGCTCTGCATCCGGGCGACCGAGGACGAGGCGGGGCGTCCGCTCAAACGCTGGCAGCGGACGCACCCGCCGCTCAGTCTGCGCGTGGAGCGCCTGCTCGCCCTGGCCCACGTTGCGCCGGGCGACTTCGAGCGCCAGATGGACGCGGCCGTCGAACGGTTCGACGGCCGCGAGCACGCGGTGCGGCCGCCGGCCGCGACGGGCGTGCCGCGCACGGCGGCGGCGTCGCCCAGGGCGTGTCCCGGCTGCGGCGGCTCGCTGGCGCCGGCCGACTACGAAGGCATCCCTCTGCGCGTCTGCCGCGTCTGCGGCGGCCGCCTGGCGTCGACCGACCAGGTGCGGCGCATCGCGGCGCGGCGCGAGGTCGCCTTCAGCGACGGGCAGAGACGCCTGGCGGAACTGCTCGTCGCACAGGGCGACGACCTGCGCCGCGCCCGGCTGGCGCGCGGCGAGGCCGGCGTTCCCCTCATCCGTTGTCCGGAGTGCGGCGCGGCCATGATGCGTCGCCACTACAGCTACGAGCACGCCGTCGAGGTCGACTACTGCAGCATCTGCGATTTGTACTGGTTCGAGAAGGACGAGCTCGAGGCCCTGCAGATCCTCTTCGAGCGCCAGGTGACCTGAGGAACCGCACGCGCGGGGACGACAGCCGCGCGGCGACCGTCTACACTTAGCAGCCGACCGCTCGCCCAGGGGCCGGCCGCGGCGGCCGGACACCTGACGAGCCCGACGTTCCGGACCGCACATGTCGCCTTCCCGCAACGACGACGACCGGCGCGGCACAGGCGACGACCTGCTGCACGACCGGTACCGACTGGGGGCCAGGCTCGGTAGCGGCGGCATGGCCGACGTCTACCTCGCCGAAGACCTGCACCTCGGCCGCCAGGTCGCCGTGAAGATCCTGCGCCCCGAGCTCGCGGCCGACGACGCCTTCGTCGAGCGCTTCCGCACCGAGGCCCGAGCCGTGGCCATGCTCAACCAGCCGAACATCGTCGCTCTGTACGACCGCGGGCAGGTCGGCGACCGCTGGTACCTGGTGATGGAGTACGTGCATGGCGAGACGCTCCGCGACCTCCTGCGCCGCGAGGGTCGCCTGGCGCCGGCGCAGGCCGTCGGGGTCGCGCGCGACATCCTCGCCGCCCTGCGCGCGGCGCACGAGCAGCGCATCATCCATCGCGACGTCACCGCGCAGAACGTGCTGCTGTCCGGCGACGGCTCCGTCAAGGTCGCCGATTTCGGCATCGCCCGCATCGGCTCCTCGGCGCTCACGCAAACGGGGACGATGCTGGGGACGTGCCACTACCTCTCGCCGGAGCAGGCCCGCGGCCTGCCGGCGGACGAGCGCTCCGATCTCTACTCCGTCGGCGTCGTGCTGTACGAGATGCTGACCGGGCGCGTCCCGTTCGCCGGCGAGAGCGACGTTGCGGTGGCGCTCAAGCACGTGAACGAGGCGCCACCGCGACCGCGCGACCTGGCGCCGGAGATCCCCGAGGCCCTGGAAGCGGTCGTCCTGCGCGCCCTCGCCAAGGACGCGGCGGACCGCTACCAGACCGCAGCCGGGTTCGCGGCGGCGCTTCCAGCGGCGCTCGCGGCGGCGGCGGAGGAGGAGGAGGCGGCGAAGCCGGCGGCGACACCGGCCGGCCCCGACGCCGCGACGGCCGCCACCGCTGCCCCGCCGCCCCGCGGCCATCCTGCTCCGACGGCCGTCGCGCCGACCCGGCTGGACCCGCCGGCAGAGCCCTCGACGACCGTGAAGCCGCGCCGGCGCGTGTCTGGCCGGCTGCTCGTGGCGGTGCTGGCCGTCGCCGCGGTCGCCGTCGGCGCCGCGGTCTACGGCTTCGTCGCCACCGTCGGCGCGGTGGTCCCCGACGTCGTCGGCCAGGCCGAAGCGGAGGCGCGCGCCGCCGTGCGGGACGCCGGCCTGCGGGTCGTGACGCACCGCGACTACGTGGACGGCATCGATGCCGGCGCCGTGGCGCGACAGCGCCCGGGCGCCGGCAAAGAGGTGGCCGACAGGGCAAGCGTCCACATCTGGGTCAGTCGCGGACCCGTCCATCTTCCGGCCCCCGATCTTCGGCGCCTCGAGGCGAGTGCCGCGCACGACGTGCTGGCCGAGGCGGGTCTCGAGCCGTCCCGCCGCAGCGGGCGTTCGGACGACGTCGCCGAAGGCGAGGTGTACCGGCAGGAGCCGGCGGCCGGCGAGACCGTGGCGCGCGGCGACACGGTGCTCTACTGGGTCAGCACCGGCCTGCCGCGCGTCCTAGTTCCCGACGTGGTCGGGTTGTCCTCGGGAGAAGCCGGGGCCGAACTCGGGGCGGCCGGCCTCGCGGTCGACGTCGACATCACGCTCGGGTGGGGCGAGTACCCCGACACGGTCGTCGCGCAGGACCCCGTCCCCGGTACAAAGGTCGAACGGGGCGCCTCGGTCACGATCAGCGTCGCCGTGTTCTAGCCGCTCGGCATGGTCCTGCCGCTCCACGGCACGTCCGCGGCGGCGCTGCGCCCGGCTCGCTTCGGCATTTTCGACGGACCCGGCTGACCGGCCCCGTCACATCGCCCAGGCGAGCAGGCTCACTCCGGCGATCGTCGCCACGATGCCGGCTGTCTGCCACCAGGCCGGGCGCTCGCGAAGCAGGATGAAGCCGAGGAGTGTCGAGACCGTCGCGGTCTGCGCCTGCAGGACGGAGGCGACTGAGACCGGTCCCAGGGCGAGTGCGGCGCTGCCGGTGAGGAAGGCCAGCATGTCGAACACGGCGACCCCGAGCACGCCCGCCGCGTTCTGGCGCGACGGGAACGCGGATCGCCGGGCGACGAGGGCGAGCGGGACCATGACGGCGACCCCGGCGATCGACGCCACGCTCACGGTCGTGAACGGCGAGAACGCCTCGATCTGCCCGTACGAGACGAAGACGCCGGTCATGGCCGCGGCGCACACGAGGGCGAGGCCGGCGCCGGCGGCGAAGCGCCACCGGCGCCTCCCGTCGCCCTCGCCCTGGTCCTCGTTGCGCTCGACCGCCGCCAGCAGCCCACCGCCGACCGCGCAGATCAGGCCCGCCACTGCCATCGCGCTGAGCCGCTCGCCCATCGCGATGGCGATCGCCGCCGCAAAGGCGCCGTCGAGACAGGCCAGGACGACGACGAGCGAGAGCTTTCCCACGCGCAGGGCAAGCAGGAACGACCCGGTCGCCAGCGTGTACAGGAGGCCACCGAGTGCGGCAAGGCCGAGGTCGCGAAGCTGCCCGCGGTCTGACGGCACCCCGTCGATGAACAGCGCCGGGACGCCGAGCAGCACGATGCCCGTCACGAACATCGCGACGGTGATCGTCACCCACGACACGGTGCGCAGCAGGCGCTGGCTGACGAGGTTGTACAGGGAATAGAGGCAGGCGGCCGAGAGGCCGAGAAAGATGGTCAACATCGTGCGAAGGTTATCAGGCGGTCGCGGGATCGGGCCCGGCCAAGGCTCCCGGAAGGGCAGGGCCGGTCGTCAGCCCGTGCGTCCCGGCCGCGTCTGCGGATGGACCTCGGGTAGCTCCCAGGCGTCCGGCCGGTGGTAGGGCGCGCCGGCCAGCGCTCCGGAGCGTTCGGACGTGCGGCCCGGCGCCTGGGTGGCCGCGCCCGCCGGAGCGCCGCGGCCGCCGGCGCGCCCGAGGACGGCGAGCAGGTCGGCGATGCGGTGCGCGACGACGGCCAGGCCGTGCTCCTCGTCGTTCTGCAGCTCGCCCTCGACGTAGAGGTAGATCGCGCTCTTCAGGACGCGACCGTACGTGAGGTAGACGTCGTTGAAGACCACCACCTGGGCGAGCTCGGTCTCGTCTTCGAGGGTGAGGAACATCGTGCGGTGGCCCGAGCGGATCCACGGCATCTGCGCACGTTCGAGGACGCCGGCGAGGCGGACGTGTCGCCCGTGCTTCACCTGGGAGAGCTGCGCGAACGGCGTGACGCCGAGCGTGCAGACCTGGTCGCGCACGAAGCGCAGCGGGTGCGCGCTGACGTTGAGGCCGAGGAACTCGAGCTCGGCGCGCACCCGCTGCTCGAGGGTCCACGAGGGCAGGAAGTCGAGAGCGCCGAGCTGCTCGTCGAGGACGAGGCGCGGCTGGTCGAGGCCGGGATGGACGGCCGACGCGGCCGTCTCCCGGGAGCTCGCGGGGGAGCGCTTGGCCGTCCCGGCCGCCGCGCCGGCGCCGCGCCGGCGCCCCGTCGGGCGCGTGCCGGCGTAGAGCAGCGGCACCTGCGGCAGGAGCTCTTCGCGGCGCACACCGAGCGCGTCGAAGGCGCCGACGCGGACGAGGTTCTCGGCGATCTCGCGGCTCACGCCGGTGCGGGCGACGAAGTCGGCGAGCGAGCGGTAGGGGCGCGGCGGGCCGGACGGGTCGCCGGGGGCCGCCGGCACGAGGGGCGCTGAGGGCCCTTCCCCGCCTGCGGCGTCCTGGCCGTCGCCGCGCCCTCCGACGATCGCCCGCCGCGCCGCGCCGCTCATCTCCTTGACGTAGGCGAGCCCGACGCGCAGCGCCGTGCCGTCGCTCTCGACCTCGAACCACTCGCCGCTGCGGTTGACGTCGACCGGCAGCACCTCGAGGCCCCAGCGACGTGCGTCGTTGAGCACCACGCGCGGCGAGTAGAACCCCATGGGCTGGTTGTTGAGCAGGCCGCAGTAGAACTCGGCGGGGTAGTGCGCCTTGAGCCACGCCGAAGCGTTGCAGACGATCGCGAAGCAGGCGGCGTGCGCCTTGTTGAAGCCGTAGGCGGCGAAGCCGCGGAGCTGGCGGAAGACCTCTTCCGCCGCGCTCCGCGCGACGCCGCGCGCCACGGCCTTCTCGACGAACGTGCGGCCGATCTCGTCCATCTCCTCCATGGAGCGCTCGTGGGTCATCGTGCGTCGTAGCAGGTCGGCCTCGGCGAGGCTGAAGCCGGCGATCTTCGCCGCCACCTCGATGACCTGCTCCTGGTAGACGATGACCCCATAGGTGCGACGCAGGGCGGGCTCCATGTCGGGGTGTGGCACGACGACGGGCTCGAGCCCGTGCCGCCGCCTGATGAACGGCGCGATCATGTCGGCTTGCAGCGGCCCCGGGCGGAAGAGCGAGATCGCGGCGATGACGTCTTCGAAGTCGCGCTGCTGTAGCCGCGTGGCGAGGTTGCGCTGCCCCGAGCTCTCGAGCTGGAAGAGGCCCACCGTGCGCGCCGACCTGATGAGCTCGTACACGGCCGGGTCGTCGCGCGGCAGCTCCCACGCCTCGACGTGCTCGCCGGTGCGCGCCTCGATGCGGCGCACCGCCTCGGCGATGGCGGAGTGCATCTTGAGGGCGAGGATGTCCATCTTGACGAGCCCGAGCGTCTCGACGTCGTCCTTGTCGAACTGCGCCACGACGACCCCCTTGGCGGCCCACTGCAGGGGCACGCGGTCGGTGAGCGGGTCGCGCGAGAGGATGAAGCCGCCGAGATGAGTGCCGAGGTGCATAGGGTAGCCGGCGAGGCGCTCGCCGAGGTGCACGAGGCGGCGGTAGTGCGGCTGCTGGAACTCGTGCCCGGCGAGCTCGGGACGCTCGTCCATCATCTCGCCCAGCTTGGCGGCGCTGCCCCAGGGGACCTTGCGCGAGAGCTGGTTCGTCTCGTCGGGTGTGAAGCCGAAGGCGCGGCTGACGATGCGCACCGCCGAGGGCGCGCGCACGGTGTTGACGGTCGCGACCATGGCGACCTTGTCGTGGCCGAAGCGCTCGTAGATGTACTGGATGACCTCGTCGCGGCGCGCCGAGCAGAAGTCGATGTCGACGTCGGGCATCTCGCGCCGCGCGGGGTTGAGGAAGCGCTCGAAGAGCAGGCCGTGCTCGATGGGGTCGGCGTCGGTGACGCGCAACACGTAGCTGACGATGCTGTTGCCGGCGGAGCCGCGGCCGGAGTAGTAGACGCCGCGGCTGCGCGCGAACTCGACGATGTCGTGGACGGCGAGGAAGTACTCGGCGAAGCCGAGCTCTTCGACGACGCGCAGCTCGCGCTCGAGGCGCGCGGTGACCTCGGCGGTGAGCGGCCGGTAGCGCTGCTCGGCGCCGGCGAAGCAGCGCTTCCAGAGCAGCGAGAAGGCCGTCTCGCCGACCGGCAGCGGGTAGGCGGGGAAGAGGAGGCGGCCGAGCCCCAGGTCGAGGTCGCAGCGCTCGGCGATGGCGGCGGCGGCGTGGAACGCCTCCGGCCGCCGCCCGAACAGGCGCCACATCTGCGCCGGGCTCTTGAGGTAGAGCTCGGCGTTCTTGCGCCCCAGCGGGTTGGGCAACGGCTGGTTGGCGGCCTCGGCGGCGAGGACGTCGTGCAGCGGGGCGTCGTCTTTGACCGTGTAGTGGACGTCGTTGGTGGCGACGGTGGGCAGGCGCAGCTCGTGGGCGAGCAGGTCGAGGGCGCGAAGCTGCGCGCCGGAGTCGGGCAGCAGCTCATGCTGCAGCTCGATGAAGAAGTCGCGGCCGAAGATATCGCGGAAGACGGAGGCCGCGGCGCGCGCGCCCTTGGGGTCGCCGGCGAGCAGACGCGACCAGACCTCGCCGCGGCGGCAGGCCGAGAGGGCGACGAGGTGACCGCTGTACTCGGCCAGCGTCGCGAGGCGCGCCAGCGGCGGCTCGCCGGGGTGCTCGAGGTGGGCGGCGCTGATGATGCGGCAGAGGTCGGACCAGCCGGCGTAGTCGCGGGCCAGCAAGACGAGGTGGTGGCCGCCGGCTCCCCTGGCGGCGGCCGGCGGCACCGTGGCTGCGCCCTTGAGGTGCGCGATGCCGCCGCCGTAGGGGTCGGGCGCTGCGGGGACGAGGGGGCCCTCAGGGGGCCGCTCCGCTGCCTCCGTCTGGCTTCGTCTTCCTTCAGGCCCCCCTTCGGACCTCATCGCCCCCTCCGCGCCCTTCCAGGCTGCCGGCGGCCACGCGCCCGTCGGCGGCGGCCATGTGACCGGGGCCGCCGCGGGGGGCGCCTCTGGGGATCCGGCCGGGCGAGCCGGCTGCGCAGCGCCCGGCACTTGGCCCCACGGCCGCGGGCGGCCGTCGCGGCCGACGGCCGGCTCGACGGTGAGCTCGACCCCGACGATCGGCTTGATGCCGGCCGCCTTGCACGCCTGGTAGAAGCGCACCGCGCCGTAGAGACCCTCGTGGTCGGTGACGGCGAGCGCCGGCATGCCGAGCTCGGCGGCGCGGGAGACGACCTCGTCGATACGGCAGGCGCCGTCGCCGAAGGAGAAGTTCGTGTGCAGGTGCAGATGGACGAAGCTCACGACCTTGCTGCCCTCAGTTGAGCGCGCGCTCGAGCGACCAGGTCTTGGTGAGCCGGTCGTAGCAGAGGTCGAAGAGTCGCCCTTCGGCTTCGACCCGGCTGTACGACCGGCTCACGCGGGTCTCGTCGTTCCACCAGCCGGTCTCGACGATCCAGAGCTCGAGGGTGCGGGCGACGCGGTACCGGCGCCCCCGCCAGATGAAGGCGGACGGTCGCCGCCGGCGCTCGTCCCAGACGACGGCGACGGGCTCGGGGCGGTGCAGGCCGCCGGTCCGCTTGGCGTTGCACATCTGCCTCGGCCCTTCGATTTGGCGACGGCCGCCAGGCCCGCGGAGAGGGGGAGTTTCGCCGCTCGTCATGCCGTGCTCCGGGGTCGTCGCTTCCATGGTCTGCGTGGGGGATCGCAGTGTGACACGAACATATGTTCGTGTCAACGTCGGACGGAAGAGACGCTCAGTTACCGCGGCCGGTATGGGTGCTGGCGGTACGACAGCTCAGTCGCCGACGCCGACCTCGGCGAGGTCGACGACGACGACGTCGGCTCCGGCCGCGGCCAGCGCGGCGCGGTTGCCGCCGCGGTCGACGCCGATCACGAGGGCGAAGCGTCCGCGCCGTCCCGCCTCGACGCCGGCGATCGCGTCCTCCACGACGACTGTGCGGGCCGGCAAGGCCCCCACGCGCCGCGCCGCCTCGACGAACACCGCGGGGTGGGGTTTGCCGGGCAGGCCGAGTCGCGCCGCGACCTCGTCGTCGACCAGGGCTTCGAAGAGGTCGCGCACGCCGGCCTTCTGCAGGATGTGGCCCGTGTTGCGGCTCGCCGAGATGACGGCGACACGCACGCCCGCGCGCTTCAACTCGCCGATCAGGGTGACGGTGCCCGGAAACGCCTGAACTCCCTGCTCTTCGACGAGGCGGTGGAAGTGGGCGTCCTTGCGGTTGCCGAGGCCGCACACCGTCTTGGTCTCGGGCGGGTCCGACGGGTCTCCCCAGGGGAGGGAGAGCCCGCGCGAGGCGAGGAAGTCGTGCACTCCGTCGAAGCGTGGCTTGCCGTCGACGTGGCGCAGGTAGTCGCGCTGCGTGAACGGGCCCGCGGCCGCGCCGCCTTCGGCCGCCGCGAGATAGGCGTCGAACAGCGTCTTCCAGGCGGCGGCGTGCACCGTCGCGGTCTGCGTCACGACGCCGTCCATGTCGAAGACCACGGCGTCGACCGTAGTCTTCCTGAGGATAAGGGTCGGTGCCTCGTCGCCGATCACGCGCGCCATTCTCTCACGCCGGTGCCGGACAACGGCGCGCGCCGCCAATGGACCGTGTCTGCGCTCGAAATCCCCTGCACTTTGGCAGGAACACGGCAAGCGACTATGATGACCGTGTCGGACACACGGCGTTGGGGCCCACTGGGGTCGTCCCGCGCCCTTCACGAGGGGGACCACCATGGGGAAGAAGCATCGCCGGCGTTCCGTGCTCATCCTCGTCATGGTCGTGCTGGCGGCGCTCGGCGCGTCGCTGGTCGCAGGCCTGACGAGCGCGGGCGCCGAAGAGAGCGCGTCGCCGGCGGCCTCGCCCGGCGACGAGAAGGTCATCTACCGCGTGGGCTGGGTGGACGAGCCCGACAACCTCAACCCGTTCATCGGCTACACGGCCGAGTCGTACGAGATCTGGTACCTTTCGTACGACACGCTCGTCGGCTACGACCCGGCCACGCTCTCAGAGATGAAGGGCGAGGAGTCGACGGGCCTCGCCACCGACTGGACGCTCAGCGAGGACGAGCTCGTCTGGACGTTCACCCTGCGCCAGGACGCGGTGTGGAGCGACGGCGAGCCGGTGACGGCCGAGGACGTGGCCTTCACCTACAATTACGTCATCTCGAACGAACTGGCGAACTTCACCTCGTACACGAACCTCATCGAGACGGCGACCGTCATCGACGACTACACGGTCGAGTTCACCTGCTCGAAGCCCAAGCCGGACATGACTCGCCACTACCTGCCGATCATGCCCGAGCACATCTGGTCCAAGGTCAGCCCCAAGGACGCGGCCAAGAACTTCCAGAACGACCCGCCGATCGTGGCGTCTGGCCCCTTCATGTGCGTCGAGTACAAGAAGGGCAGGTACGTCAAGATGGTCGCCAACCCGCACTGGCGGGGTCCGCAGTCCGAGATCGACGAGATCTACTTCATGTACTTCACCAACGTCGACACCATGGTGCAGGACCTCAAGGCGGGGAACATCGACGGCTGTACCGGCCTGGACGCCAACAACATGGCGCAGCTCGAGGACGTGCCCGGCATCGCCGCCGAGGCGGTCGCCGTCGACGGGTTCAACGAGCTGGGCTTCAACTGCTACGACAGTGACGACAGCAAGGGCCACCCCGCGCTCAGGGACTGGAAGTTCAGGCAGGCGCTCAACTGGGCGGTCGACCTGCAGAAGGCGGTCGACCTCGTCCACCTTGGGTACACGGTGCCGGGCACGACCATCATCCCGCCCAACTACTACAAGGACCCCGACTGGCACTGGGAGCCCCCGGACGACGTCAAGTACACCTACGACCCGGAGATGGCCAAGCAGAAGCTTGACGAGGCCGGATACCCCGACTCTGACGGCGACGGCAGGCGCGAGTACAAGGGCAAGCCGATCGAGCTGAGCCTCATCGCGCGCAGCGAGTCGAACATGAGCCAGCAGTACGCGAAGCTCATCGCCGGCTGGTTCAAGGACGTCGGCATCAAGGTGGTCATCGAGGTGATGGACGAGGGCGCCTTGATGGACCGCCAGTACGAGTACGACAAGAACGACAACTTCACCCCGAACTACGACCTGTTCCTGTGGGGCTGGTACCTCGACTTCGACCCCGGTTCGATGCTGAGCTACTTCACCAAGGACCAGATCGAGAGCTGGAGCGACTGCAACTGGTGGGATCCCGAGTACGAGGAGCTGTACACGCTGCAGTCCGAGGAGCTCGACACGGACAAGCGTGTGGAGTACGTCCATCGCATGCAGGAGATCCTCTACGAGCAGACGCCCTACATCGTCACGGACTACGCGCCCGACTACGAAGCGTGGAACACGGACAAGTGGGACGGCTACATCCACATTCCCGAGCCGAACGGCAACGTGATCGTGCCGCCCTTCGGCAACGGGTGCGGCTACGCCAACTTCCTCAGCATCGGTCCCATCAGCGGCGCCGCCGAGGATGAAGGCGGCTCGGGCGCGACCCTGTGGATCGCCATCGTCGCCGGCGTGGTGGCCGTCGCCATCGTCGCGTGGCTGCTCCTGCGCGCGCGCAGGCCGCGGGCGATGGAGGAGTAGCGCCGGCTGACGGCGGCGCGGTGCCCCGGCGCGCGCCGGGGGTGAGACGCGAGGGGGGCGGGCGCCGCAGGTGCCCGCCCCCCTCGCGTCTGCGTCAGGTTCGCGCCGCCCGCACGTAGCGCGGGTCGCGCCGCCCGCTCCTCAGGCCGCTCCGCCCTCCGCGCTGCGCGGCACGGCGAGGCCGGCGGCGGCGTCGAGGGCGGCGGCACCGAGGCCGCAGGGGGCCACGGCGCCGGCGTCGGCGCCCCCGTCGGACGCCTCCGGAGTAGGCGTTCCGCAGAGCCGCACCCGCGCGACGAGCTCCTCGGCGAGGCCCGTGAGCGCGGCCTGCTGCGCCTCGCGTGCGGCCGCCTCGTCGCGCAAGGCCCGCACGTCGAGGACGTGCACCGCCTCCGCGTGGCGCTGGAGCCAGCCGTGGACGAGCAGGACCTCGTCGATCGCCGAGGCGGGCAGTGGCGGGCGCGGCGGTGTCGCGGCCTGGACGGCGGCGAGGAACTGCAGGCTGCGGTTGAGCGTGAAGGAGCGCGCCGAGACCTCCTTCTCGAGGACCACGGAACCGTGCGCGACGCCCCACAGGCGCACGCGGCCCTCGATCGGCGCCGGGTAGGTGAGGACCGCGGAGGTGGTGCGCGCGGCGCGCAGGCGGCGGATGCCGCGCAGGGCGCGCTCGAGGGCCTCGCGCTGGTGCTGGAGGCGGCCGGCCTGCTCGAAGGCAAGACGCTCGACGAGGAGCGCCTGCCGTGCCTCGAGCCGCCGGTCGACGTCGAGGCCGTCGCCCTCGAGCACGCGACGGACGGCGGCGACCGCGTCGTCGTAGGCGCCGTCGACCGGGCGCCGGCACGGCGCGAGGCAGGCGCTGGTGCCCGCGCGGGCACAGGCGTGCTCGGCGGCGCTTCTCGCGCCGGCAGCGGGCTCTGCGCGGCCCGCCTTCGGCAGCCGCGCGCAGGTGCGCAAGGGGTACACGCTCGTGAGGCAGTCGATGAAGCGTCGCGCCGTCGACGCCTTGCGGAACGGTCCGGCGTAGTACGCGCCGTCGTCGCGCAGGTTGGGCGTCGCGTAGAGCCGCGGGTACTGCTCGGCGCTGAGCTTGACGTACTGGTAGCTGCGCGCCCGCGTGCCGTGGGAGTTGTAGTGCGGCCTGTGGCGCGCGATGAGGCGCTGTTCGAGCAGCAGGGCGGCGAACTCGGAGCCCGTCTCGACGGTCTCGATGCGCTCGAGAAGCTCGAGTGCCTGGCGCGCGTGGTAGGCCTGGCGCTGCAGGAAGTGGTCGCGTGTGCGGCGGCGCAGGTTCTCTGCCTTGCCGATGTAGAGCGCGTGACCGTGCGCGTCGCGCATGATGTAGACGCCCGGCGCCGCGGGCAACCCGTCGGTGAGCGAGATCTTGTGGTAGTTGCGTCGCGCTCCGGGCTCGCAGAAGCGCGCCACCTCTTCGAGCGTCGTCATGCCCTGCTCTTCAAGCCACGCGAGGAACATGACGAGGAGCTCGCCCGTGGCTTGCGCGTCCTGCAGGGCACGGTGCTCGGGCTTGACCCGCGTGTCGAAGCGGTAGGCGAGGGCGGCGAGCGAGCAGCGCTGCTGCGGGCACAACTTGCGCGCCAGTCGAAGCGTGTCGAGGGCGGGGCGCGGGAACGTGCAGCGCATGAGCTTGCCGAGCTCGTAGTCGAGAAAGGCGAGGTCGAAGCGCGCGTTGTGGGCGACGAGGACCGTGCCCGCGCTGAACTCGACGAAGCGCGGCAGGACCTCTTCGATGCAAGGGGCGCCCGCCACCGTCGCGTCGTCGATGCCGGTGATGCTCGTGATCATCGCCGGGATGTGTACTCTGGGGTCGACGAGCTGCGAGAACGTCTCCGTCTGCTCGCCGTTCGCGACGCGGACGGCACCGATCTCGGTGATCTTGCTCGAGCCCGGCGTGGCGCCCGTCGTCTCGAGGTCGACGACCGTGAAGACCACGTCGGCGAGGTCGCGGCGCTGGTCTTTCCAGGCGGTCAGGCCAAGGTGGACGTCGCTCTCCCACACGAACCGTTCGTCGCTGCGCACGATGTCGTCGACCATGGCGCGCGCGAGCTCGGGCGAGCAGTTGGCGACGGGGAAGAGGCGGGGCCACACCTCGCGGTAGTCAAGAGCGTCGCCGGCCTGCTCGAGAAGAGCGAAGAGCTCGCCGACGGTCGTGAACGCGAGTTGCACGAAGCAATGCTACCGGAGATGAAGGACGGATGCACGGGGGGTGGGAGTACGCCGTGGCGTGACGAGCCATCTCCTCCGGCACGAGACCGTGGGGACCTCTCTCGCGATCCGCGGCCAACGTGACCCGCCGCTGCCGCGAACGTCACCGGCGGACGGCCATCGTCACTCTGGCGCGGGCGGCGTCGGGCGCGCATCATGCCCTCGACGCGGTGGCGCCGGTGACGGCCAAGCCGTCACCGGCGCCACCGGCAGTGGGCGGGCGGAGGGGCCGCGGGGCATGCGCCCGCGCGGTCCCTCCGCCCGCCCCTTTCGCCCGCCCGCCTCGTTACGCTCGCCCACGAGCAGGGTAAGAGCCATCAGCAGCAGTCCTCAGAGGAGTCCCGGTGCGACGCGTCGCGCGCTCGCGCGCAGTCACCGGGAGGAGCGGTTCGCAAGGAGTCACTCGTGGGCCTTGACAAGATGCACGAAGAAGTACTGCGCGCCTTCAACGACGCGTGGCTGCGCGGCGGGCGCCAGCAACACCGTGGCCGCGGCTTCACACCCGGTGCCGATGCCTTCTTCCAGGAGCAGACGCGCGAGATCGTCGTACGCTTCGAGCTCCCCGGCATGGAGCGCGACGACATCGAGCTCTTCGTCGAGCGTCGCGAGATCGTCGTCCGCGGCGAACGCCGATTCCCGGGCGGCGAGGGCCGCGTGTACCAGCAGGTCGAGATGGACTACGGCCCGTTCGAGCGCCGCGTGCGCCTCATGGTCGACGTCGACCCCGAGACCACCTCGGCGACCTACGAGGCCGGCATCCTCGAGGTCCGCCTGACGCTCGTCGACCACGACCCGCCACTGCGCAAGATCCCCATCACAACGACCGAGGACGAGGAATGAGCAGCGTCGAAGCGGACCAGGTGGCCGATCCTCAGCAGGAGATCCCGGGCACGCTGCCGGTGCTGCCGCTGCGCGATGCGGTCGTGTTCCCCGACACGATGATCCCCCTCACGATCGGGCAGGAACGCTCGATCCGCCTCATCGACGAGGTCCTCGCCGGCGACCGCTTGCTCGCGCTCGTGACGTCCAAAGACGCCGAGGTGGAGACGCCGGGTCCGGAGCTGCTCCACGAGATCGGGACCGTCGGCCTGGCCCACAAGATGATCAAGCTGCCGGACGGCACCATGCGCATCCTGGTCCAGGGGCTGCAGAGGGTCCATGTCGACCGCTACGTACGCGAAGAGCCGTATCTGGTCGCGGACGTCACCAAGGTCGAGGACGTGACCGTCGAGAGCAAGGAGATCGACGCCCTGCGCGCCAGCCTGCTCAGCACGTTCTCCAAGATCGTCGCCCTCGTGCCGTACCTGCCCGAGGAGCTCGAGATGGCGGCGGCCAACATAGAGGAGCCGGGGCCGCTCGCGTTTCTTGTCGCCTCGACGATGCGCATCAAGACCGAAGACAAGCAGGCGCTGCTTCAGGAGTCGAACGTCGAGCAGCGCCTGCGCAAGCTCATCGCCATCCTCGCCCAAGAGCTCGAGGTGCTCGAGCTGGGCTCGAAGATCCAGAGCGACGTCCGCAGCGAGATCGACAAGTCGCAGCGCGAGTACTTCCTGCGCCAGCAGATGCGGGCGATCCAGCAGGAGCTGGGCGAGACCGACGAGTCGCAGGCCGAGATAGACGAGCTGCGCGAGCAGCTCGACAAGCTCGGCCTGCCCGAAGAGATCGACAAGGCGGCGCGGCGTGAGCTCGACCGGCTGACGAAGATCCCGTCGCAGAGCGCCGAGTATCCCGTCATCCGCACCTACCTGGACTGGATCATCACCCTGCCGTGGACGGTCTCGAGCGAGGACAACCTCGACATCGCCCACGCGCGCGAGATCCTCGACCGCGACCACTACGACCTCGAGAAGGTCAAGGACCGCATCCTCGAGTACCTGTCCGTGCGCAAGCTGAAGGCCGACCTGCACGGGCCGATCCTCTGCTTCGTCGGCCCGCCCGGNNGATCCGCGGGCATCGCCGCACGTACGTGGGGGCGATGCCCGGCATCGTCATCCGCGCCATGCGCGACGCCGGCACCAACAACCCGCTGTTCATGATCGACGAGATCGACAAGACCGGCGCCGACTGGCGCGGCGACCCGTCGAGCGCCCTGCTCGAGGTCCTCGATCCCGAGCAGAACTTCACCTTCCGCGACCACTACCTGGACCTGCCCTTCGACCTTTCGAAGGTCATGTTCATCACGACGGCGAACCAGCTCGAGCCCATCCCGCCGCCGTTGCGCGACCGCATGGAGATCATCGACCTCGCCGGCTACACGGTCGAAGAGAAGCTGCACATCGCGCGCAAGTACCTGGTGCCGCGGCAGATCGAGGCCAACGGCCTGCGCCCCACGCAGGTTACCTTCAAGGACGAGGCCATCGGCGAGATCATCGCCTCGTACACGCGCGAGGCCGGCGTGCGGAACCTCGAGCGCGAGATCGGCACCGTGTGTCGCAAGCTCGCCCGCGAGGTGGCCGAGTCCGGCAACGGCACGCGCAAGCGGTTCACCGTCAACGTCAAGCGTGTGCGCCAGCTGCTGGGGCGGCCGCGCGTCTATGCCGAGGCCAAGCGGCGCACGTCCGACCCGGGCGTCGCGACGGGGCTGGCCTGGACGCCCGTCGGGGGCGACATCTTGTTCGTCGAAGCGACCGCCATGCCCGGCACGGGGCACGTGACGGTCACGGGCCAGCTCGGCGACGTCATGAAGGAGTCGGCGCAGGCCGCTCTCAGTTACGTGCGCGCCCACGCCGGCGAGCTCGGAGTCGACGACGACTACTTCCAGAAGAACGACATCCACGTCCACGTGCCGGCCGGCGCGATCCCCAAGGACGGCCCCAGTGCCGGCGTGACCATGGCGACGGCCATCTGCTCGCTGGTCACGGGGAGGCCCATCTCGAGCGAGGTCGCGATGACCGGCGAGGTCACGCTCACCGGGCAGGTGCTGCCCATCGGCGGCCTCAAGGAGAAGACGCTGGCCGCGCAGCGCGCCGGCATCCACACCGTCATCATGCCGACGCGCAACCAGGCCGACCTCGAGGACGTGCCCGAGAACCTGCGCGCCGACATGACCTTCGTGCCCGTCGAGCGGGTCGAGCAGGTCTGGGAGGCGGCCATGGGCCTGACACTCGACGGCCGCCGTGACGGCCGCGAGATCGCCGAGGCGCACGAGCTGCTCGAAGAGGCGCAGGAACTCCTCGGCAAGGCGCGCAAACGGGCCACGACGAAGGGCGGCAAGCCCGCGACGTCGCCGGCAGAGGGCCGCTCGCGCAAGAGCACCGCGGCGCCGGCGAAGGGCGCGTCGAAGAGACCCGCGCCGGCGCGCGGAAAGGGCGGACGCCGAGAGTAGGCCCCGCGCGGCGAGGGGAGCGCCGCGCGGCGGCCCCCGGGACGCAACGACGGACGGGGCGGCGGGNNCCCGCCGCCCCGTCCGTCGTTGCGGTTCCTCCTGTCGCTCAGCCTACGGCGAGCAGTGCGAAGACGAGGGCGAAGATCGCGACCGTCTCGACGATGCCGATGGTCGCGACGTAGTTGCTGAACCCCTTGCCGGTGGCGCCCAGCGCGTCGGCACAGTGGGCGCCGACCTTGCCCTGGCCGATGGCCGACATGCCCATGGCCGCGCCGGTGACGATGCCCACGCCGAGCAGCGCCCACGGGTTGTAGCCGCTGTCGGCTTTGCCGACCAGCGTGATCATCAGGATCATGCCGTAGATGGTCTGCGAGAGCGGCGCGCCGACGAACGTGATCAGCGTGTAGGGCGCCGGCTTGCCCTCGGCGAGCAGCTTCTTCCAGGCGCCGACGGCGCCGGCGCCGCCGTAGTACGTGCCCAGAGCCGAGCCGACACCTGAGAGCGCCATGGCGGCGACGGCGCCGATGCGGCCCATCTCGACTGCAGCTTCAGGACTCATCCGCATCCCCTTCTGTTGATGGACGGTGGTGGATTCAATGGGCCGCGTGCCGCTCGCTGGAGAACGGCGTGAAGAGGTTGTGACCGGCCCACGCTATGCCCTTGTGGGTGGAGAACTCGAGCGTGTTGAGGCGGATGGCGTGCACGAGCACGCCGAGTCCGCACAGGACGATGTTGAGGAGGTTGGCGAACAGCAGCAGCACGCTGGCGGCGACGGCGGTCAGCACGTTGTCGAAGCCGATCGACGCCGCCATGTCGTTGAACGCCGCGAGCACGGCGACGCCCGCGTACCCGACGGCGAAGAGGCGGATGTAGCTCAGGATGTCGACGAAGTTGTTGACGAGCGTCAGGGGCAGGAGGGCGTGGTCGATGATGCCCTGCGCCTTGATCTCGGCGCGCGTCTTCATGAACACGACGACGAGCAACGCGCCGGCCACCAGCAGGTAGAGGATGTAGTCGGGCATGCCGCGGCCGAGCACCGTCTGCCGCGCGAGGAAGAACATGGACCAGACGATGAGCAGCCAGCCGACCTGGGCGAGCACCTTGGTCCAAGCTCCGCGCGTGGCGTTCACGATCAGATTCCACACGTGGGCGAACGAGAGGTGGACGGCGCCGATGAGAAAGCAGAGGTCGATGAGGTTGTCGCGGTCCGCGAGCCAGGGCACCGTGAGGTCTTCGAGGAACCCGGGCAGGTCGGGCATGCCGAAGTAGCTGCCAGTCATGACGCCCCAAACCAGCGTGAAGGCGCCCACGATGTAGATCATGTTGAGGACGTGGCGCGGGATCTTCTTGAAGCGGAACTGCAGGACGACCGCGAGGATCAGGAGGAGCGCCGCGTACCCGGCGTCGCCGACGATCATCGCGAAGAAGATGCTGAAGAAGGGCAAGAAGACCCAGCCGACGTCCGCCTCCCAGTACCCAGGGTAGATGTTGAGGAAGTCGAAGACGGCGCGCACGGGCTTGACCAGGCGGCTGTTGTGCAGCAGCGTGGGCACGTCCTCGTCGGGCTGCGGGTCGTCGAAGAGCAGGCCCCAGCCCTCGCGGGCGGCCGCCTCGCGCAGCGCCTCGCAGTCGCCGACGGGGACGTAGCCCCCCAGGATCGCGAGACGGTCCGCCTCGGCCATGCCGGCGCGCACCTCCGCGAAGCGCTTCGCCTCGGCGGTGCGCGCGAGGTGAGCCGCGACGACGGCGCGGTCGGCGGCGAGGGCGCGCAGACGGTCCTCCACCGCGTTCTGGTCGGCGACGAGGGCGGCGAGCTCGGCGCGCATCGCGGCCGGCGGGCGGTCGGGCCACGGCACGACGGTGTACTCGGCGCCGAGGTCCGGCGCCTCCGGCCCCAGCTCGCCGCGTACGACGACGACAAAGTGCTGCCGCTCGCGCGTACGGCTCACCACGTGCAGCACCTGTCCCTCGGGGGCGACGAGCTTGAGCGTCGCGGGGGCCTCGCCGAGGAGCGTCACGACGCCCGCCTCGGCGAGCTCACGGACGACGTCCGGGTCGAAGTCGCCGAAGCCGGCGTAGCGCTGCAGCTCGCGGCTCAGCGCGGCGTCGCGCTCGCCGAGCTCGCGCCGCCGCGCGAGCTCGCCCGTGATCTCCGCGACCACGTCGTCGGCGGCGCGGCCGCTCGGCGCGGGCTCGGCCTCGGCCGGCAGCGCGGCAAGCGCACGCTCGGCGTCGGCGTAGCGGGCGCGCAGCGTGTCGAGCGCCTCGCCCTCGGGCGGCTGCATTTCGGTGACATGAACGACGCCGAGCTCGCGCACGGCAGTCAGCGCCTCGTCGCGGTCCTGCGCGAGGCAGAGGAGCGTGAGCCGCTTGAGCCTGACGATCATGCGCCCGTCGTCCCCGACCGCAGCGATGCGGTCTTGCTCTTGGCGAGCTTGGCGCGCGCGACCGCCGCCGTCTGCGCATCGCCGAGCGCGATGCGGATGACGCGGATGTTGTGCTCGGCGCGCACGATCATGACCTTCTCGAGCAGGTTCACGCGCTGCGCGGTGACGCGCAGCTCTTCGGCGAGGAGGTCACGCTGGCGGCGCAGGACGAGCTGCTCCGCGCGCAGCGTCGTGAGCTCGCGCAGCGCCGCGATGGCGTCCTCGAGCCAGGCCGGTGTAGAGAAGTAGTCGATGGCCGGCTCGGCGAAGCGCACGGCACCGAGGCTGGGCACCGTCACGCCGGCGATGTTGACGCTCTCGAACTCGATGTCCTCGACCTGCACGTACGACCCTGCCTCCGGCCAGGACGACAGCAGCTTCACCCAGGGGCGCATGCGGTCGAGGAGCGCGCTCTCACGCTCGGCAGCCTCGTGGAGTATCGTGTCGGCGTGCCGGACCTCGCGCTGGAGCTGCTGCTTCTTCAGCTCCAGCGTGGGCAAGAAGCGGTGGTAGCGGCGCAGGGCGTTGCGCTGCGTCTTGAGCTCGCCCTTCGTCTTCTTGACCTTGGCCATGAGAGCGGGGTCGAGGCCTGCCTCACCCTGCGGGCGATACGGCCGGCGCGTCCAGAGCGCACGCCGCGGCGAGCTCCTCGTCGCTCGAGCTCGGCATGAACCGCTCGCAGAGGCTGGTCTGGATGCCGGTCTCCTGCGGCTCGAAGCAGTCGGCGAGGATCTGCCAGCCGAGGTCGAGCGCCTCTTCGAGCGGGATGTTCACCGAGAGGTCCATCAGGCGCCGTTCGAAGAGGGCGCCGTACTTCAGGAGCTTGTGGTCCCAGGCGCTCATGCGGAAGCCCATCGACTGCTTCTCGAGGCTCTCCTTGTAGGCAGCATACAACTGGATCATGGTGTTCATGATCGTGCGGTGGTCGTCGCGCGTGCGCGCGTTGACCTGCTGCTTGAGACGGCTCAGCGAGCCGAACGGCTCGATACGACCGTTGCGCAGGTAGAACTGGCCCTCGGTGATGTAGCCCGTGTTGTCGGGGATCGGGTGCGTCACGTCGTCGCCCGGCATGGTCGTGACGGCGAGGACGGTGACCGAACCGGCGCCCTCGAAGTCGACCGCCTTCTCGTAGCGCGCGGCGAGCTGGCTGTAGAGGTCGCCGGGGTAGCCGCGCGTCGACGGGATCTGCTCCATGGTGATGGCGACTTCCTTGAGCGCGTCGGCGAAGTTGCTCATGTCGGTGAGCAGCACCAGCACGCGCTTGCCCTCGAGCGCGAACTGCTCGGCCACCGCGAGACAGGTGTCGGGGACCAGCAGGCACTCGACGACGGAGTCGGCGGCCGTGTGTACGTAGAGCACTGAGCGCGAGAGAGCCCCCTCGCCCTCCAGCGTGTCGCGGAAGTAGAGGTAGTCGTCGAACTTCAGGCCCATGCCCCCGAGGACGATGATGTCGACCTCGGCGTT
Organism: Thermoleophilia bacterium UBA2241; assembly: GCA_002347645.1. Classification (GTDB taxonomy): domain Bacteria; phylum Actinomycetota; class Thermoleophilia; order UBA2241; family UBA2241; genus UBA2241. The sequence continues at coordinate 132,525 of DDYF01000060.1, forward strand.
GAGGGCGATGCGCGCCAGCAGCGGGTTGTAGGGCTCGCCGGCGACCGAGAAGATCGGCAGCTTCTGCGACTCGACGAGGCTGTTGAAGATGTCGATCATCGGGATGCCGGTGCGGATCATGTTGCGCGGGATGATGCGCTTCGCCGGGTTCACCGGTGGCGTGACGATGGGGATGAGGTCGCCGTCGAGGGCCGGCCGGCCGTCGCGCGGCCGGCCGCCGCCGTCGAACACCCGTCCGAGCAGCGCGTCGGCGTACGGTGTCCGGAGCTGCTCGTTGAGGAAGCGGACCTCCGCGTCGGTCGGGATGCCGCGCGTGCCCGAGAACACCTGCAGGCTGACGTGGTCGCCCATGATACGGATGACCTGGGCCAGCGAGCCGAACCCCGGTGCGGTCACGGTGGCGAGCTCGCCATTGCCCACCCCGGTAGCCAGCACCGTGATGACGTTGCCGGCGATCTCCGAGATCTCTCTGTAGACCTTACGCATCGCCGGTCACCTCGCACAGCATGTCGCTGAGGCGCCGCTGGAGTGCCTCGAACTGCTCGTCGTCCATCGCCGTCGTGTTCCAGTCGCGCGTGGTCTGTGTGAGGCTCTGGAAGAAGCCGCGGGCGGCGTTCTTGTCGGGAAAGTCGACCGGCGCCGCCAGGACCTGCGCCATCTGCGCGAAGACGTGGCGCTGGCGGTCGCCCGAGGTGGCGCCGTCCACCGGGTCGAAGGCGTCCTGCTGCAGGTAGACGGCATCGAGGTACTCCGCCTTGAGGTAGACGATGAAGTCGGCCATCGACGTGCCCTCTTCTTCGACGACCTTCATCATCTCCTCCACCTCGTGGCCCTTGGTGAGGACTTGCCGGGCCATCTTGAGGTCGTGCTCGGGGACGAGGCTCGGGTACTTGCTCCAGCTGTCGAGCGGGTCGATCGCCGGGTAGCGGCGCGCGTCCGCGCGCCGCTGGGAGAGGCCGTGGAAGGCGCCCACCACCTTGAGGGTGGACTGCGTCACCGGCTCTTCGAAGTCGCCACCGGCGGGGCTCACGGTGCCGCCGATGGTCACCGAGCCCGTCGAGCCGTCGTGCAGGCGGACGCAGCCGGCGCGCTCGTAGAACGCGGCGATCACCGATTCGAGGTACGCCGGGAAGGCCTCCTCGCCGGGGATCTCCTCGAGGCGCCCGGACATCTCGCGCAGGGCCTGCGCCCAGCGCGACGTGGAGTCGGCGAGCAGCAGGACCTGCAGCCCCATCTGGCGGTAGTACTCGGCGATCGTGACCGCCGTGTACACCGACGCCTCGCGGGCGGCCACGGGCATCGAGCTCGTGTTGCAGATGATCACCGTGCGCTCCATGAGGCTGCGCCCGGTGCGCGGGTCGGTGAGGACGGGGAACTCGCGCAACGTCTCGACGACCTCGCCGGCGCGCTCGCCGCAGGCGGCGACGATCACGATGTCGACGTCGGCGTGGCGCGAGGTGAGCTGCTGCAGGACCGTCTTGCCGGCCCCGAAGGGGCCCGGGATGCAGAAGGTGCCGCCCTTGGCGACCGGGAAGAACGTGTCGAGGATGCGCTGCTTCGTGACGAGCTGGTCCGTGGGCATGAGCCGCTCGGCGTAGCAGCGGATGGGGCGCCTGACCGGCCAGGTCTGCATCATGCGGACCTCGTGCCTGGCGCCCCCCGGCCCTTCGAGCGCGGCGACGCGGTCGGTGACCGTGCAGGCGCCGTCGCTCGCGACCTCGGCCACGGTGACGACCCCCTCGGTGGCGAAGGGCACCATGATGCGGTGCTCGAACATGCCCTCCGTCACAACGCCGAGGGTGTCGCCGGCGCGTACGCGGTCGCCCGGCGTCGCCTTCGGGGTGAACTCCCACGTCGTGTCCCGCCGCAGCGCGTCGACCTGCTGGCCGCGCGGCAGGAAGAAGCCGTGCTCTTCGGCGATCACGTTGAGGGGGTTCTGGAGCCCGTCGAACACCTGGGCCAGCAGCCCCGGCCCCAGCTCGACGGAGAGCAGCTCGCCGGTGAACTCGACGCGGTCGCCGGCCTGCACGCCGGCGGTGCTCTCGAAGACCTGGATGTCGGCGTAGTGGCCGCGGACGCGGAGGACCTCCGCGACCAGGCGCACGTCGCCCTGCGTCACGTAGGCGACCTCGTTCTGCGAGACCGTCTCGTCGAACTCGACGGTCACGAGGTTGCCGTTCACGCCGATGACCCTGCCGCTCCGTGCGCTCATCCCAGCCGTCCTGCGAGGCTGCGTTCGACCACTTCGACCGCCACGTCCCGGCCGGCCTCCTCGTCCATCGCCGCCCACTTTTCGGCCAGGCGAAGCTTGAACCCGTAGGCGAAGACGGCCTGGACGCCGAAGGCCGGAAGGGCGGCGATCTCGTCGAGCAGGGCCCAGCGGTGGCGGTCGAGGATCAGCTCGCGCTCGATGGGGCTGTCGGCGGCCATGGCACGGGCGGCCGTGGCGCCGACGCGGACGTCGTGACCGCTCTGAGGGCGGAGGAGGTCCGCGTACGGGACGCCGGCACGCTGGGCGCGCAGCCGCAGCAGGCTGTTGCGCAGCTGCGTGTCGAGGTCGACGTAGCGGCACGCCTCGGGAGCGCGGGCGTCGCCCGGGCGATCCTCGAGGATCGCCCGCAGGTCCTCCCAGTGATCGTCGCGCAAGATGCCCTTCGAGAGGTGGAGCAGGTCGGCGGAGGTGAGCGGCGGCGGCGTGCCCAGCTCGAGCCCGGGCAGGCTCGCCATGAGGTAGATGTACTCCACTCAGGCCTGCTCTTCCGGGATGCGCTCCATGATCTCGCGCAGCGGGGACTTGAGGATCGGCGCAAGCGTGTCGACCAGGGCCGCGACGGTGAAGTCGTGGTACACCTTCTCGTCGATGAACGACACCTTGAAGCCCTTGCCGATGCCGTCGTCGGCGCGCAGGGTAAGACCCTGGCTGACCAGGTCGCGGTAGTCGGCCATCACCACGTCGGTCACCTGCTCGCGGTCCTCGGGCGAGAGCAAGACGTCGACACGGCTCTCGTTCATGTCCTTCTGCGCGTAGGCGTCGGCGAGACGTACCAGCATCTGCGCGACGACGTCTGGGGCGAGCCCCTCGGAGACGCGGCGCGCGAGGCTCTCGCGCAGGACCGTGTCGATGCTCTTCTGGAGCGAGAGCAGGAAGTCGCGCCCGGTCTGCTCGAGCGCCTTCTCGCTGCGCTCCTGGACGACCTTGGCGTCCGCCTCGGCCCGCGCGCGGATCTCGTCGGCCTCCGCGCGCGCGGAGGCGACTATGGCCTTTGCCTGCTCGTTCGCCTCCCGGACGATGGCCGCAGCCTCGGCCTCGGCGCGCTCGACGCCTTCGGCGCGGATGCGGTCAAGGAGACCCTGCAGCTGTTCTTCCACAGCCACTCCTCCTCACGCTGCGTGGCCGACCCTTCGGGTAACGTATGTCATCGGCAAGTCGCCCGCAACTGGCCGGCTGGGGGGACGTCGATGGCCATTCGGGGGGCTGCGACGACGGGTCGTGGCGGGGTGCCCACGAGCTTGCAGGGGTCTTCCCGAGGGCGGCGCGGGGTGTGCGTCAGTCGCCGGCCGTGTCCTTCGCGCCCGCGGCGGACGGATCGGCCGACGCCGCCTTCTCCGCGGCGGGCTGCGCCTCTTCCACAGCGGGTGGCGTCGTCCTGGCGGCCGGTGGCTCCTGGCCGGCGGACTTCGGCCCGCCGGCCGCGGGCGCCTTCTTGCGCGCCGCCTTCCTGTCTCTCGCCTGCGCCTGCTTGCGTCGCTTGGCGATGAAGCCGTCGATGTTGCCCGAGCGCGACGAGACGATCGTCAGCCCCGTCCGCGCCTTGCGCGCGACCATCGGGTTGCGGTCGCTGGCCAATATGCGCAGCAGTTTGATCGTCCGCAGATCCATGGTGCGCTTGAGGACGTCGATGACACCCAGCTTGAGGTCGACGTCCCAGTAGCGCACCTTGCGAAAGAGCTCCTTGTCCGTCTCGTCGTCGTCGAGGAGGGCCAAGGCACGCGCCGCCTGGAAGCGCACGGCGGTCGAGCTGTCGTCAAGCAGCTTGATCAGGTGGGCGATCGACGTCTCGTTCCCGCGCAGGGCACCTATGGCCAGACGGCCGACGCCGCGCGCCTCGAGTGCTGCTTGGTCCTGCTGGGCCGCGTAGGCGCCGATGCGCTTGCCGACGACCCAGAGCGCCGGGATCCCCAGCACGACGAGCTCGGCCAGCCAGATGCCGTAGAACAGCGCCGTGTTGTCGGCGCGCCAGTCGGAGAACGCCTCACGACCGAGGACGGCCGAACCGAGGGTGGTGTTGACCGACCAGGTGAAGAAGGCGAGGAACAGGACGACGACGACGCTGACGGCGGACTTCGACTTCATGCGCGCGCTCTGACGGTTGAAGGAGGGGACGGCGTTCCGCCGGGCGACAGGGCGCCGGCCGCCGCGGCCGTAGGCCGGGACGGCCGGCGCCCTGTCTTGAGGACGGTCAACCCTGGATCTTCCAGTACTTCTCGATCTTCTCCGGACTGAGCTCGACGATGAACCCGCGCAGCAGGCCCTCGCCATACTCGGAGCCGGGGTTGATGCACACCGTGTCGCCGATGAACGTGAAGCCGCTCGACTCGTGGATATGGCCGTGCAGGCCGAGCATGGGCTGGTGCTTCTCGATGACGTCGCGCACCGCCTGCGAGCCGACGTGCACCATCTCGACGCCGCCCGCGCCCGAGGCGACCTTGAGGTCCTTACCGAGCTGCGGCGCCAGGTCGATGTCGGTGTCCTTGGGCGGGCAGTGGATGTTCCAGACGGAGTTGCGGACGTCTTCCTTGAGCCACGAGATCTTCTCGTCGAGCATCTTCCGCATGCCCTCTTCGTCAGTCTCGCGCGGCGTGTCCCACGGCGTCGGCGTGACGTACTCGTGGCTGAGCAGCTCGTGGCCCTCCAGCTTGAGGATCTTGTCCGTGGGGTAGTGGATGTTGCGGTCGGCGTACTCCTTGATCGCCTCGTCCAGCTCGAGAGGATCGTCGTTGCCGGGCATGACGATCGACATGATCTTCGCGGTGTCGATCTTCTCGACCAGCAGTTCGAGCCAGTGCCGCATGCGGCCGACGACCGCTTCCTTCATGATGGCGTCGACCTTCTCGGGGTGTTTCTTGAGGTCCTCGAGGCCGTTCTTGTCGACGCGGCAGGAGTAGACGCCGCCGTTGGCGAGCTTGGTCTCCCAGTCGACGATCTCTTCCTCGGTCTTCAGCTTGACCTCGCGGCCGAAGTAGCCCGACTTGGAGTAGCCCTTGCCGTAGTCGATGATGGGGACGAGGGCCTTGCCGGCGAGGTCGCCGCACAGCATCAGGCAGTCGCACTCATAGATGTTGATGGCCGTGATCCACTTGCGCCACACGGTCTCCGCCCCATGCACGTCGACGGAGTAGAAGATCCTCATGGGCACGCTCCCTTCGTGAGACACCAAGGGCTCCCCTCCCCGTAAGAGAGGGGAGCCCTTCCCGGCTTGATCAGGACGGAGGGATCTCCGTGAAGATCTTGGTCGGGTCGATTCCTTCCTTGCGGTTCTTATTGTACATGAAGGCCACGAGGATGAAGCCGACGGCCAGCATGATCGCGGTCACCATGTAGCTCCAGAACACCATGTACTGGCCGACCATGCTGAACATGAACCAGCCGACGAGGAAGCACGCCACGCCGATGATGGTGATCACCGGCACGCCGCCGATCGTCTGCTGGAAGGTCGACTTCTCGTACAGGTCCGGGCGCATGTACGGCAGGAAGATCGCCGCCAGGCCCATCGGCCAGATGAAGAACAGCGCGCCGAAGTCCATGAGGGCGAGCGTCTCGACCGCCCAGTTGGCGCCGATCGAATCGCCGTAGGCCATGATCACGCCGAGCAGCGCGAAGATGGCGAGGAAGTGGTTGGCGTTGGTCGGGTTGCCCGCGCCGCCCACCTTGGCGAGCGCCAGCGGGAGCTGACGGTCGAACGCCATCGAGAAGATCCCGCGCACGCCGGCGAGCCAGATCAGCAGGCTGGTGGTGATGAACCACATCCAGTAGCAGACGCCCAGCAAGATGGCCAGGATCGCGCTGCCGCCGTTGATGCCGGCGTAGAACGGCATCGTCGGCTGCGGCGGCACCTTACCAATGGCCGTCTCGAGGGCCGCGTAGGTCGTGTCGTCCGTGTAGAACAGGTACGAATAGTCACGGATGAAGTCGCTGCCGAAGGAGAAGCCCGAGGACCAGGCGTTGGTCACGTAGATGGCCCCGACGGCCACGGCGCCGAGGATGAGGCCACGCAGGAAGCTCGTGCGCGGGGTCTTCACCTCGGAGCCGACGAACGAGGTCACCTCGAGGGCGCTGTAGGCCCAGAGGACGGCCAGCATCACGCCGGTCATGGCGTCCCAGGCGCTCATCATCGCGTCCTGGACGCCGGCGTCTTCCGCGGCTGCGAGGACCGCGTCGTACGCGCCGGCCCCGTAGATCTCGTTGAACGAGCTCTGGCCGTCGACTCCAAACAGCAGGACAAAGGCGACGGCGGTGCCGACGAGCGGCGTGTAGATCAGCACGCGCATGACCCACTTAAGCTTGTCGAGGCCCATGAGTTCGAGAGCCCAGACGCCGACGATGAACACGATCACGACCCAGAACTTGTTGCCGGCGTCGGCGAGCCAGTTCGCCCACTCGGTCCAGCCCTCACTACCCCGCATCTCGCCGGCCAATTGCAGGGTGCCGGCGATCGGGATGAAGGCCTGGTAGAAGATGAAGCCGGCGGCCAGACCGCAGCCGCCGCCGAGGACGTAGATCCAGTTCGGGATGAAGCCGAACATGGGGTGCAGCACGCGGCTCGTCACCACGTACAAGGCGCCCGAACGCGGGAACGAGCTCGAGAACGCGGCGATGACGAGGACCGGCGGCAGCCACAGGAAGAAGCCGATGATGAACGCCCACACCATGTTGGCGCCCGGGTAGAGGCCCGGCATCTTCACGGCGTAGTAGGTCATGCCGCCCGCCGCGGGGCCGGCGATCGTGAAGAGGAGCACGTCCCACCAGCTCATCTCCCGAACGAGGCCCGACGCTTTGCGTGCAAAAACGATCGTTTCCTCAGCCATACAATTCCCCCTGAACTCCTTGGCCTGCGGGCGCCGGCTGACGCGTGTGAACGCGAGCGCCGCGCAGCTTCATGCAGAAGACCCCTGGTTCGTCCTTGCCGGCCACCTCCTTCTTCACTGGGCCTCGGCCCTGCGGATCGTGCCGCCGGCCGCGCACACATGCATTGTTAACTTACGCCCATGCAGGGTGCGCGTCCATGCCTTCTTCGGTGTGCCTCGGGGGCACCGTTCCCTTCGCCTCTCACTATTCGTGCCGCAGGCTGGAACGCCTTGCTCGCCCCGCCACCCCTGCGGCGGCCCGAAGGGCCTCCGGGCGACCTCTGCGACCCTCGCCGCTCTTGCCTCGCCGAGCGTGCCCCGCGTACGATGACCGGCGAGTCCCGAAGAGTGCCGGACCCGGCCGCCCGCGGCGCGACCCGCGTGCGGGTGCGCCGTACCGAGCGCCCCTGAGAAGAGGGAGGAACCGTGAGCGCCAAGGACCGCGAGACGGCCAACGTGGGCTCCGGCCTGTGGAAGGGTCTGGGCATGTGGGCCTGGCTGCTGTTCCGCATCAGCGGCCTGATCCTGGTCGGCTACCTGTTCGTCCACGTCTGGGTCATCTCGCAGGGGCGGGCGGGCGTCGACGAGCTGAACGACCTCTTCGACCTCTTTCACCACCCCGTCCTGGTCTTCTTCGAGCTGATGCTCGTCGCCGCCGTGCTGTACCACGCGCTCAACGGCGTGCGCATCGTCCTCATGGACCTGGGCGTCGGCATTCGGCAGCACAAGACGGTCTTCTGGGCGGTCATGGTCGTCGCCGCGGCGACCCTGGCGGTGTTCGCCTGGCAGGCCTTGCCCTCGATCTTCTAGCGGGAGGCGGCGTGATGAGAGCTGAAGTCCTCGCGCGCGAGCAGGGGGGCATGTGGCCCTGGCTCGGCCAGCGCGTCACGGCGGTCCTAGTGCTGGTGACCATCATGGTCCACCTCGTCCTGACACACCTGTTCGCCAGCGTCCCGTTGACCTTCGACGACATCGGCGACCGGCTGGCGTCGGGCGCCGTCCTCGTCAACGACGTCGTCCTGCTGCTCGCCGTGCTCTTTCACGGGCTGAACGGCGTGCGCATGGTGCTGCTCGACTGGGGCCTGAGCGGCGGCGGCCGCCGGGTCCTCGATATCGTGCTCTGGGCGGTCGGGGTGGCCGCCGCGGCCTACGGCATCTGGGCCCTCTGGGTCTGGGTGAGCTGAGGGGGTGGCCGACGTGATCTCCCATCAGCTCATCGTCGTCGGCGGCGGGCTCGCCGGCCTGCGCGCCGCCATCGAGGCCAAGGACGCCGGGGTGGACGTGGCCATCATCAGCCAGGTGCACCCCGGGCGCAGCCACTCCGGCGCCGCGCAGGGCGGCGTCAACGCCGCCCTCGCCAACCACCCGGACGCCTCGGACGACAGTCCCCAGAAGCACGCCTTCGACACGGTGAAGGGCTCGGACTACCTCGCCGACCAGCCGCACGCGCTGCAGATGACGACCGACGCCGTGCCGGCCATCTACGAGCTCGAGCACATGGGCTGCCCCTTCAGCCGCTTCGACGACGGGCGCATCGCGCAGCGCCCGTTCGGCGGCGCAGGCTACCCGCGCACCTGCTACGGCGCCGACAAGACCGGCCACTACATGCTCCACGTGCTGGTGGAACAGGCGTACAAGCGCGCGATCGCGATGTACGTCGAGTGGTTCGTCTGCCGGCTGATCGTGGAGGACGGCGCCTGCCGGGGCGTCGTCGCCTACAACATGACGAAGGGCGGCTTCGAGGAGTTCCGCGGCGAGGCGGTCATCATGGCCACCGGCGGGGCGGGACGCACCTACTCGAACACGAGCAACGCCGTCATCAGCACCGGGGGCGGCGCGGCGATGGCCTATCACGCGGGCGTCCCGCTCAAGGACATGGAGTTCGTCCAGTTCCACCCGACGACGCTCTTCACGACGCACATCCTCATGACCGAGGGCTGCCGCGGCGAGGGGGGGTACCTCCTCAACAAGGACGGCGAGCGCTTCATGGCCAAGTACGCGCCCAAGGCCATGGAGCTCGCGCCGCGCGACATCACCTCGCGCTCGATCCAGACCGAGATCAACGAGGGGCGCGGCATCGACGGCAAGAGCTACGTCTACCTCGACCTGCGTCACCTCGGGGCCGAGAAGCTCGCCGAGCGCCTGCCGGGGACGCGCGACCTGGCCATCCACTTCGAGGGCGTCGACCCCGTGTACGAGCCGATCCCGATCCAGCCCGGTCAGCACTACTCCATGGGCGGTATCGACACCGATGTGGACGGCCGTACCGTCATGCCCGGCCTGCTGGCTGCCGGCGAGTGCGCCTGCGTGAGCGTGCACGGCGCCAACCGGCTCGGCGGCAACTCGCTGCTCGAGACGGTCGTGTTCGGGCGCCGGGCCGGCGCCGCGGCGGCGCGCGACATCCTCGGCCGCGAGCGCGGCGCCGCGGCGCCACAGGGCGACGGCGCCGCCGCGGCGGCCGTCGAGGCGCAGGTCGCCGAGCTCGCCGGGCGCGAGGGCAGCGAGGACGCCTACGCGGTGCGCCAGGAGATGACCGAGGTCATGCGCATCCACTTCGGCATCTACCGCGACGAAGCGGCGATGAAGACCGGCGTCGACGCGCTGCTCGCTCTCAAGACGCGTCTTAAGAAGGCCAAGCTGCGCCACACGGGGCGCGTCTGGAACATCGACATGATCCGCACGATGGAGCTCGAGGGCATGCTCGACGTCGCGCTGGCCACGGCGAGCGGCGCGCTGGTGCGCACCGAGTCGCGCGGCTCCCACGCGCGCACCGACTACGAGACGCGCGACGACGAACGCTGGCTCAAGCACACGCTCGCCTTCTACCAGGGCGACGACCCGCCGCGGCTCGACTACAAGGCGGTCACGATGGGCCTGTTCGAGCCGCAGGAGAGGAAGTACTGATGAGCGACATCACCTTCCACGTCAAGCGCTTCGACCCCGCCGTCGACAAGGCGCCCTACTACCAGGACTTCGTCGTCCCGGTGGAGGGCAGCATGACCGTCCTCGAGGCGCTCTTCGACATCCAGGAGAAGCAGGACGGCTCGCTGGCCTTCCGCTACTGCTGCCGCTCGTCGATCTGCGGGTCGTGCGCGATGTACATCAACGGGCGGTACCGGCTCGCGTGCCAGACGAACGTCGCCCACATGGGCGTCCCGCGCGTCACCGTCGAGCCGCTGCCCCACGTGCCGCTGGTGCGCGACCTCGTCTGGGACATGGAGGACTTCTTCGTCAAGTACGAGGCCATCAAGCCGTGGCTCATCCGCAACTCGGCCCTGCCGGACACCGAGATCACGCAGTCGCCGGCCGAGCGTCTCAAGCTGAACATGCCGATCGACTGCATCCTCTGCGCGGCGTGCTACAGCTCGTGCCCCTCGGTGTGGACCGAGGAGAACTACCTCGGGCCGGCGGCGCTGCTCAAGGCGTACCGCTTCGAGGTCGACTCGCGCGACGAGGCGGGCAGGGAGCGGATGCCGAGCTGGGACAACGAGCGCGGCGTGTACCGGTGCCACACCATCGCCAACTGCTCGGAGGCCTGCCCGAAGGAGCTGAACCCGACCGAGGGCATCCAGTGGCTCAAGGGGTCGGCGGTCAGGCGCAGGCTGCTGGGGCGCAAGAAGTGAACTGAGGCCGGCGGCGGGCGCGCTACGTTGCGGCGCCCGCCGCCGCCTCGTCTGCCGTGGCGCCCTCCACCTGCGCCGGGGCGTCGCCCGCGGTCGCCTCGCAGACGGCCACGCCCATCTCGTCCAGCGTGCGCCGCACGATCCGCTCGTAGAGCTCGAACACCGGCCCGAGGTCGAAGGCCGGGTCCGAGACGTGCTGCATCGCGAGGCCGTCGCAGATCGCCACCGTGAGCGACGTCAGCACCTCGACCTGCGCCCGGACCTCGTCGTCGGCACCGGGCGCGAGTGCCACGGCGTCGAGCTCGCGGTACCAGCGGTAGAGCTCGGCCATCCGGGGCCAGAGCCTCGCGTCGCGGATGACGTTGGGGAAGAGGTCGAAGAAGAGGCGATGGCCGGCGACGTTGGTCGTCGTGCGCCGGTGCATGTCCATCACGACCGAGATCCTGTCGTCGCCGGCTTGGGTCAGGTCCTTGAGCAGGCGCACGTTCTCGTCGTGGACGACGAGGTCGGTGAGCGCGGTGATCAGGCCGGCCTTGTTGCCGAAGTGGTAGCGGATCGAGGCCTTGTTCTCGCCCGCCTCGGTCGCGATCGCCTCGAGGCTGAGGCCGGCGAATCCGTCGCGGGCGAGGACGCGGCGCGCCGCTGCAAGGATCCGGCGCGCCGTCGGCGACAGCTCCTTCGCCGGGTCCTGCGTGACCAACTCGTCGCCGCGCGTCCTGATGGTGTCGGGCATCGGATCTCCCGCCGTCGCTGGTCGCGGAGCCTCCGTTGACACTCCTGCCCGCGACTGTAGAATCATGAGCGTAGTTATCCATTCGGATAACTAACAGATGATGCCGCGCGCCGCAAGGGGCGGCCACGACGACCGGGATGGACGTACGTCGCCGGCAGACTCGACATGAACGAGACCGACACCGGCGACCCGCCCGTCAGGCAGGGTCCGCGCGTCCACCCTGTGTGGGTAGCATCAGCACGCTGCAGTCGATCTGCCCGGACGGGTCCGGGGCGCTGGAGGCGAAGTCCCACATCGCCGAGGTGCTCGACATCCCGATCGACGGCGCCGGCTGCATGAACGAGCGGGTGTGCGGGGGCGCTGCGCGCCCCCGAACGGCCGCCGCCGGCTGACGGGAGGTGAGAGCGTGAAGCGCAACCCGTTCTCCGGCCGCCCGCGCAGCGGCGGCTTCAGCCTCAACGTCTTCACCGAAGCCGAAATGGACGATATCCATCTCGCGACCCTGGAGGTGCTCGAGCGGACGGGTGTCTTCGTCGAGGCCGACGAGGCCGTCGACATCTTCAGCGACTCCGGATGCCGAGTCGACCGCGAGCAGAGAATCGTGCGTATCCCGCCGCACCTCGTCGAGGCCGCCATCCATTCGGCGCCGGGCAAGTTCGTGCTCTGCGGCCGTGACCCCAAGAACGACCTCCTCCTGGAGCCGGGTCGCGTCGCATTCACGAACTTCAGTGAAGGCATCCGCGTCATCGACATCGACACCGGCGAGTATCGCGACTCGACGAAGAGGGACGTCGCCGCGATCGCCCGACTGAACGACTACCTCGACCAGATGGACACGCACGAGATCTCGGTCGGGGCGAAGGACGCGCCTGCCGAGACCATCTCGGTCCACAACAGCGAGCAGCAGCTGCTCAACACGACCAAGCCGATCGGTATCGGTCCGCTCTCGCGGCTCGAGAGCCGGGCGATCTTCCGCATGTGCGCCGAGGTGGTCGGTGGCGAGGACGAGCTCCGTGCCCGCCCGATCGTGTACAACGGCGTCTGCCCGGTGAGCCCCCTCAAGCTGCCGCACGAGGTCACCGAGGTCATCATCGAGACGGCGCGGTGGGGGCTCCCCTGCAACGTCCTGTCCATGGCCATGGCTGGCGGCTCGTCCCCGGTCACGCTTGCCGGCTCCCTGGTGATGCACAACGCCGAGGTGCTCGCCGGCATCACGCTCTCGCAGCTCGCCGAGCGCGGCTCGCCAGTGATCTACGGCAGTTCGACGACGGCGATGGACCTCAGGCTGGCCGCGGCCAGCGTGGGGACGCCGGAACTGGCCATGATCAGTGCCGCAGTCGCGCAGATGGCCCGTCGCTACCTCCTGCCGAGTTTCGTGGCAGGATTGTAGGCGGACTCCAAGGTCGGTGACGCCCAGACTGGTCACGAGAAGACCCTCACCGGCATCGTGTCGGCGTTGGCAGGGGCCAACCTGATCTACGGCGCGGGGATGATCGAATCGGGCGTCACCTTCGATTGCGGGCAGTTCGTGATGGACAACGAGTTCGCGCGCATGATCAAGCACGTGGTCGGCGGGATCCCCGTGGACGACGAGACCTTGGCGGTGGACGACATCGCCGGGGTCGGGCCGTTCGGCGACTTCCTCAGCCTCGACGCCACCATGCGGCACATGCGCGCGCTCAGCCAGCCGGAGGTGATCGACCGCCGCGTGCGCGAAGACTGGGAATCGCGCGGCGCGAGCGACTTGTACCACCGCTGCCTCAAGAAGGCGCGCGACGTGATCCGCGAGCACAAGCCGGAGCCGGTGCCCGACGACGTCGCGGCGCGCATCCATGCCATCGTCGAAGAGACTGACCGGGTGGCCGGCGTCGCCTGAGCGACTTGCGCCGGCCCAAGGACGAAAGGACGACCGTGAAAGACCAGCTCAAGCAGGCCATCATCGACGGCAACGCCGACACCGTGAACGCCCTCACCCAGGCGCTCCTCGCCACCGGCGCCGGCGCGCGCGAGATCCTCGAAGGGGCGCTGCTCCCCGGCATGGAGGTGGTCGGTGAGCGTATGCGCAGCGGCGACTGCTTCATCCCCGAGGTGCTGTTGAGCGCGCGCACCATGCAGGGCGCGCTCGACCTTCTCAAGCCGCACCTCGCCGAGGGCGAGGGCATGAGCCTCGGAACGGTCGTGCTCGGCACGGTCGAGGGCGACCTGCACGACATCGGCAAGAACCTCGTCGGCATGATGCTGCAGGGCGCCGGCTTCGAGGTCGTCAACCTCGGCACCGGCGTGACGCCGGCGCAGTTCGTCGCCGCGGCGAAGGAGCACGAGGCCGCGATCGTCGGCATGAGCGCGCTGCTCACGACGACGCTGCCCAAGATGGTGCAGACGGTCGCCGCACTCAAGGATGCTGGCCTGCGCGACAAGGTCAAGGTCATGATCGGCGGCGCGCCGGTGACCCAGGCCTACGCCGACGAGATCGGCGCCGACGGCTATGGCGCGAACGCTGCCGCCGCCGTCGACGGGGCGAAGGCGTTGGTGCGCGGATGACCACGACGGCTGAGAGCGGTACCTGCGCGGCGACCGGCGGGGCAGGGCGGCGCGGGCTCAGGCGACCCGTGCCAGCGTGGCGATCACGACGCCGGCGATCGTGATGACGGCGGCGAGCACCAGCCGTCTGCCGACGCGTTCCTTCAGGAAGACGGCGCCGCCGAGGATCGCGAACAGCGGTGAGGTGGCCGTGAGCAGCAGCGTCAGCACGGCCCCGATCGCCTCGATGATCAGGTAGTAGAGCACCGAGAACACGGCCTCCAGCACCCCGGCGGCGAGCAGGAGCAGGAGCAGCCGCCGCCGATCCGGACCGAGCGGACGGACGAGGAAGGGTGTCCGGCGGGCCAGCACGATGCCCCCCAGCATGAGCGCGCCGAGCCCCTGGCTCAGCACCATCATGCCGGCGCTGGCGCCACCGTTGGCGTTCTCGGCGAGTTCGATGATCACGGGGCCGAGGCCCCACCCCGCAGCGGCGACGGTCGACAGCGTCACCACGCCGAGGGCGCCGCCGCGACGCGCGGACGCGTCCGCGCCGTCCGGCGGCGGCGGCGCCAAGGGGACGCCGACGGCCTCCGGCAGTTCACCGGGCTGTTCGCTCATCCAGCGCGCGATGAGCACGACGCCGGTCGTCGCTACCACGAGTCCGGCGACGACCAGGGGCTCCAGGCTCGTGCCGAGCACGAGGGGCGCGAAGAGGGCTGCCCAGATCGGGTCCGTGGCGGTGATGGGGGCCACGACCGAGGCCCGGCCGGCGCGCAGCCCGTAGTAGTAGGCGTTGAAGGCGACGACCCACGTCACCACGGCCGCCAGGGCGATGTACCCCGCCGCCTCGCGGGTCAGGCGGAAGTCGAGGCCCCACCACCCGAAGGCGGTCAGCGGCACCGTCGCGGCGAGGAGGGCGGGGATCGTGACGAAGCGCAGGAGCAGGTTGAGGGGCAGCGGGTTGACGTAGGCGAGCATGTGCTTGTTGAGGACGATGACCAGCGCCCAGTCGGCGGCGAGCAGGAAGCCGACGAACACCCAGATGAGGAACGATGTCGAGATGCACCCTCCGATCGCCGGCCGCTAGTCTACCGTGAAGGACGGGATCGGATGGGGCCGCCCGGCGCCGGTGTCGCCGCGCCGGGCGGCCGCCCGCGACACGCTATAATCCGCGCAGTGCTCCGCGTCGCCCACGGGAGGATCATGAAGACGTCGATCGGCAAGACCTACCTCGAGGTCGTCCCCGGGGACATCACCGCTCTTCCGGTCGACGCCGTAGTGAACGCGGCGGGTACCGACCTGCGCATGGAGGCCGGCGTCGCGGGCGCGCTCAAGCGCGTCTTCGGCGACGGCGTCGAGCGCGAGGCGCTGGCGATGGGGCCCATCGCGGTGGGGGAGGCGGTGGCGACGACCACGGGCGACCATCCCGCCGTCCAGTGGGTCATCCACGCCGCCGTCATGGGCCCGGACAAACGCGCGGACGCGCACGCCGTCGCGACGGCGACCCGCAGCGCCCTCGCCGTCGCCGACCGCTGTCACGCGCGCTCGGTGGCGCTGCTCGCCTTCGGCACGGGAGTCGGGGGGTTCCCGCTCTTCCAGTGCGCCAGCATCATGCTGGCCGAGACCGCGCGCTACCTCAAGGACCACCCCAAGACCGGGCTCCGGCGGATCGTCTTCTCGACCTACAGCGACGCGGCCAAGGCGGCCTTCAAGCACGCCATGGCCGGGCTCAGCCGCTACTAGGCCGCCGGGCTCAGCCGCTACCAGGCCGTCCCGCGGCGCCGGCCTCCGGCGCGGGCTCGCGCACCGCCTCGCCCTCGGCGTCTGCCTCCGGCCCCGCCGGTCGGTCCGCGTGCCGGTGGCCCGTCTCACCCGGCGCGTGCGATCCCGCGCCGAAGCCGAGCTTGATGAGGAACGGGCCCGCGATGGTCGTCACCAGGACCATCCCGATGACCGCCGCGTAGATGTCGTCCGACATCACGCCGGTGCCGAGCGCGATGCCGGCGACGACGATGCCCACCTCGCCGCGGGGGATCATGCCCACGCCCACTTCCCGCGCCATCTTGGGACCCTCCGAGCGCGCGCCCAGCAGCGAGCCGACGTACTTGGTCGCGATCGCCACCGCGCTGAGCGCGACGATCTCGAACAGGACGGTCGTGTTCGTCAGGGAGTTCAGGTCCAGGTAGGTGCCCATGAGCACGAAGAAGAACGGGACGAAGAACCACGCCAGAGGCTCGAAGCGCGCCTCCACGGCCGTGTGCTGACTCATCTCCGAGACGATGAGGCCGGCAAGGAAGGCCCCGACGATGGCCGCGAGGCCGATCGTGTCGGCGAGCAGTGACAAGCCCAGCATCAGGACGACGCCGATCTCGAAGACCACCGAGGCCGAGAGGTTGGACAACGCCCGCGAGGCGCGAGCCACGAGCCGCGGTCCCAGCCAGAGGATGCCGGCGACGTAGATGACCGTCTCGACGGCGAGCAGGCCGAGTTCCAGGGGGTTCGCCTCGCCGAGCGCCATGGCGCCGACGATGCCGAGCGCGAACAGCCCGAGGATGTCGTCGAAGACCGCGGCGCCCAGAATGACCCGCACCGACTTGCGCCGCTGGAGCCCCAGGTCCTGCAGCACGCGGATCGTGATGCCGACAGACGTCGCCATGAGGGCGACGGCCACGAAGAGGTTCTCGTCGCGCGAGAAGCCGAAGGCCGCGCCGACCGCGAGTCCGCCGGCGAACGGCAGCACGGCGCCCAGAATGGCCACCTTGGCCGCCGTGATCTTGACCTCGTTCAACTCGCGGACGCGCGTCTCGAGCCCGGCCATGAAGAGCAGGCCCATCACGCCGAGCTCGCTGACCGCCTCGAGGAACTCGGTCTCGTGGATGAGGCCGAGGATCTCGGGGCCGAGGATGGCGCCGGCGAGGAGCTCGCCGACCACGGCGGGCTGTCCCAGGCGCGCCGCGAGGCGGCCGAGCAGCCTCGCGACCGTGAACGCGAGGAAGAGCTGGAGCAGGATCTCTGCCGTGGTCAGTCCTCCTGTGCGGGCGGCCTAGAGTATAGTGCAGCACCGAGGCTCACCCGCTGACGTGCATGACTGAGAACGACACGCTCACCGCCGTCGCCGGCCTCGCCGTCGGGCACTGGACCGACCGCGAGGCGGCCACGGGCTGCACCGTCGTCCTGTGTGGGGAGGAGGGCGCGGTGGCGGGGGTCGACGTGCGCGGCTCGGCGCCCGGCACACGTGAGACGGACCTCCTCGCGCCGCTCAACCTCATCGAGCGCATCCATGCCGTCCTGCTCACCGGGGGCAGCGCGTTCGGTCTGGACGCGGCCCGCGGCGTGATGCGCTGGCTGGAGGAGCATGAGCTCGGCTGCGACATGGGCGTCTGCCGCGTCCCGCTCGTCAGCGCCGCCGTGCTGTTCGACCTGGGCGTCGGGCGCGCCGACGTGCGCCCCGGGCCAGCCGAGGGGTACGCGGCTTGTCAGGCCGCGGCGGTGGAGCCCGTCGCACGGGGCACGGTCGGCGCCGGCACCGGAGCGACGGTCGGCAAGGTCTTCGGGCCGCAGGGGGCGACCATGGGCGGACTGGGCTCGGCGGCCGTACGCCTCGACGGCGGGGCGGTGGTCGCCGCCCTCGCTGCGGTCAACGCCGGCGGCGACGTCATCGACCCGGCCCGCGACGCTGTGGTGGCCGGGGCGCGCGGTCACGACGGGCGTTTCGTCCGCGCCGCGCGCCTGCTCAGCCGGCACGATGCCGCCTTCCGCGCGCCCGGCCAGAACACGACGCTCGCCGTCGTCGCCACCGACGCGGTCCTCACCAAGATCGAGGCGACGAAAATGGCGCAGATGGCCCACGACGGGCTGGCGCGGACGATCGACCCGGTGCACACGATGCACGACGGCGACACGATCTTCGCGCTCGCCACGGGCGCGTTGGGCCGGCCCCTCGATGTGAGCGTCGCCGGGGCCGTCGCCGCGCACGTCCTGGCGGACGCGGTCGTCGACGCCGTCCGCTCCGCCGAGGGGCTTGCGGGCATCCCCGCGGCGCGCGACGTGCAGGGTGCGGCATGAGCGAGGTTGGCCTTCTCTACCTGAGTCGCGGCGACGTCGCCGGGCTGGGCGTGGCCATGCCCGAGGTCGTCGCCGCGGTCGACGCGGCGCTGCGCGAGAAGGGCTGTGGGCGCGCCGTCGTCCCTCCCAAGCTCTCGCTGCACGGCGACGCGGGCGCGTTCTCGCAGGCCATGGCCGCGGCCATGCCGGCCGCCGGGGGACTCGGCGTCAAGTGGGTGACGATCTTCCCGGCGAACGCCGCCGCGGGCTTGCCGACGGTGAACGGCCTCATCGTCGTCAACGACCCCGTCGACGGGATGCCGGAGGCCGTCATGGACGCGGCGCTCGTGACCGCGTGGCGGACGGGTGCCAGCGCCGGGGTGGCGGCGCGCTACCTCGCCGGCGCGGACGCCGACGGCGTCGGCGTGGTGGGCTGCGGCGTACAGGGGCGCGCCGCAGCCGAGGCGCTGGCGGTCGTCCTGCCCGGCCTGCGCCGCGTCCGCTGTCACGACGCCGTCGAACAGGCGGCGCGCCGCTTCGCCGGCGACGTCGCGGCGCGGCATCCGGGCCTGGCGTGCACGGCCTGTGCGACGGCGGCGGAGGCGGCGCGGGGTGCGGCCGTCGTCGTCACCGCCATCACGATGCGCGATGACGCCCCGCCGATACTGGACGCCGACGCGCTCGAGCCCGGCGCCCTCGCCGTGGCACTCGACTACGACGCGGCGTGGAGCCCGGCCGCGATGGCGGCCTGCGACCGGTTCTTCTGCGACGACACCGCCCAACTGCTGGCCGCGAAGGCCAAGGGGCCCCGGCTGCGAGACATCCCGGAGCGCATCGCCGGCGACCTGGGAGAGCTCGCGGCCGGAAGGGTGCGGGGTAGGACGACCGGCACCGAGCGCCTCTTCTGCATGAACCTCGGCGTGGCAGTCGAGGACGTCGCCACCGCACGCCTCGTCCTGGCGCGGGCGCGCGAGCGGGGCATCGGGACGAGCCTGCCGCGCTGAGCGCCGAGACGGCGCGCCGCGCCGGTCAGCCCGGCAGTGTGGCCGACCCGCGCTCGCGGGCGGCGCGCAGCAGGCCGTGACAACCCGTGAGCATCATGTCTCCGTGCGGCGCGACGAACGCGAGGTCGAGCGCCGCATCGCGCAGCAGCTCGCGGCGCGGACCCGTGACCATGATCCCGCCGGCCGGCGACCCGCCTGCCTGTGGCGCCGCGGCCGCGCGCAGGCCGTCGAGGGCGTCCGCTGCGAGGACCGCGCCGTGGCCCCCGTCGTCGCGGACCGACGCGTCGGTGAGCTCTCCGGCGAGGAAGCGGCGCAGGCGATCTTCGAGGTCGCACCCGTCGAGGGCGGACGTGTGGTGCTCGAAGACGCCGGCGAGGCGCCCGGCGCGGGCGACGCCGCACGTCACGTGGCCGTTGCCCACGTTGACGAGCACCCCGTCCTGCGCGTCGTCCGGAAGGGCGCCGAGCAGCGCCGCGGGGCCGGTGTCGGCGGCCAGCACCGGCGCGCCGCCGCCCAGCTCGCGGGCGAGGCCGGCGGCGGCGCGCAGGCGCGTGAGGGGTGCGGGGATGTCGCGCAGGTCGTAGAAGAGGGAGGTGAGCGCACGGCGCTCCGACAAGGCCTGCTCCCACAGGGAGAAGCGAAAGGCGCGGTTCGAGCCGCCCGGGTTGAAGCCGTGGTCCTGAGCGGCGACGCAGACGAGGTCGAAGGACGGCGCGACGCCCAGCCTGCGCAGGGCGTCGCGCAGCCCGTCGACGTCGAGGTCGCCGCTCTGCACCACGGCCGGGCCGTCGCGCCCGGTCGCCTCCGCGGCCAGGGCGGCCGCCTGCGCGTCGCTCACGACCCCGACCCCGCGCGCTCGCACACGGTCGAGGTCGTCGGCGAAGGTGCGCGCGGCCGTCTCCCCGGCGACGAACGCCAGCCCGGCGGCGACGTGGCGCTTCATCGCCGCCCCGCACGGGCCGCCGCCCATCGTCACGCCGGTGAAGACGACCGGGATGCCGGCCGCGGTCGCCGCCTCGATCTGGCGCGCCACGACCTGGGTGCGCGACGGGACGACCAGCCGGACCGCGTTCTCGAGGGGCTCGCCGGGCAGGGTGAGCAGGATGTCGGCCGTCCCCGTACCGATGTCGACCGCGAGGACGCGGGCGCCGGCTCCCGAGCCCAGGAACCGCGCTCCGCAGGCGCCGCGCCGCCTGCTCCGGCGCCCGGCGCCCCGCGGTGCGTCGCCCCTATCGGTGGGCGGGGGAGCGCTCACGCGGGCCCTCCGGCGCGCGCTCGCGCCGAAGGGCTGAAGCGCAGCTTCCACACGTTCTTCATCGCCTCGAGGACGATGTCGTTGGTCATCTTGGAGGTCCCGACCTTGCGGTCGACGAAGACGATCGGCAGTTCGACGACGCGAAAGCCCAGGTGGTGGACGCGGTACGTCATCTCGATCTGGAAGCCGTACCCCTTCGTGTCGATGGCGTCGAGGTCGACAGTCTCGAGGACACGCCGCCGAAAGCACTTGAAGCCACCCGTGAGGTCGTGGTACGGCAGTCCCAGGATGAGCTGCGCGTAGAGGCAGCCGCCCCGGCTGATGACGCGCCGCGGCAGGCTCCAGTTCTCCACCCCGCCTCCCTTGACGTAGCGCGAGCCCAGGACGAGGTCGGCGCCCTGGTCGATCAGGCGCAGGAAGTGCGGCAGGTAGGTCGCGTCGTGAGAGAGGTCGGCGTCCATCTCGAAGACGCGCTCGCCGCCCATCTCGAGGGCGCGGCGGAAGCCCGCGATATATGCCTTGCCGAGGCCCTCCTTGCCCGCCCGGTGCAGCACCGAGACGTCGGGCACGTCCTGCGCCAGGTCGTCCGCGATCTGCCCGGTACCGTCGGGCGAGTCGTCGTCGACGATCAAGGTGTGCAGCTGGATGCCGTGCCCGTCCGCCACTTCACGGATGCGGGCGACGGCATGCCGCACGTTCTCGGCTTCGTTGTAGGTGGGGAGGACGACGATGTTCACCCCCCGAGTATATCGCCGCGTGCCGCGTGGCTCTTCTCGCCGGAGGCCGCAAGCCACCTGCGCAGCCGGCCGATCCCGGTGCCGTCCGGCCGCCAGAGTAGCCTTCGCCTGTGGCAGGCACCCGAATGAGGAGGTTCCGTGACTTACCCTGAGCCGCCTGTCGAGGGCGACTCCAGCACCGGCTGAGACCCCGGGGCGCAGACAGCGATAAGATGGCCACTCTTACTCTCGACTTGAAGGTGAGACATCACACCATGTGCTGACTGCAAGGAACGCTTGCGCGGCTCGCGAAAAGGACTATATTGAGGTCCCCACCGGCCGGGAACACCACATGTTGTGGTTCGTGGAGGGGGAGAAGAGGCCGGTGGGTCTCATCGTGGGGGATCACTGAGGACATCTGATGCGCTGCCCGTACTGTGCCAGCGAAGAGAGCAAGGTCGTCGACTCGCGCGACTCCGAGTCGGGCGATGCCATTCGCCGCCGCCGCGAATGTCTTGTGTGCGCGCGTCGTTACACGACCTACGAGCGGGTCGACGAAGTGCCGCTCGTGGTCGTCAAGCGCAGCGGCGCGGAGGAGCTGTTCGCGCGCGGCAAGCTGCTGAACGGCCTGCTGCGCGCCTGCGAGAAGCGCGGCATCGCCCTGGAGCGCATCCAGCTCGTCGTCGACGAGATCGAGAACGAGCTGCGGCGCAAGCCCGGCGCCCGGGTGACCACGCATGAGATCGGCGAGCGCGCGTTACGCCACCTCAGGCGGCTCGACGGGGTCGCCTACATCCGCTTCGCATCGGTGTATCGCCAGTTCGACGACATCGACGAGTTCCAGCGCGAGCTGGCGCGCCTCGAAGAGGCCAGCGCCGGCCCGCTGCCCGGCGAGCAGCCGCTGCCGGGTATCGGTGAGGCCGGCGGGGGACCCGAGCCCTCGCGCCCGCGCGCCGCAGACAAGATCACGACGGGGCCGCGCTCAGCGGTCGTGACCGGGGCGACAGAAGGACGTGTTTGACATGGAGAAAGCAGTGATCGAGCTCTCGCCCAATGCGCTGCGGGTGCTCAACCGGCGCTATCTGAAGAAGGGCGAGAGCGGCGAGGTCCAGGAGACCCCCGAAGAGCTGTTCCGCCGCGTCGCCAGGGCCATCGCCCAGGCCGAACGCCTCTACAACCCCGCCGCCCCGGTCGAGGAGTGGGAGGACACGTTCTACCGGCTCATGACCGAGCTCGAGTTCCTGCCCAACAGCCCCACGCTCATGAACGCGGGACGCGAGTTGGGCCAACTCTCGGCCTGCTTCGTGCTGCCCGTCGGCGACTCCATGGACTCGATCTTCGAGGCGGTCAAGAACACCGCCCTCATCCACAAGAGCGGGGGCGGCACGGGCTTCTCGTTCTCGCGCGTGCGGCCCAAGAACGACCTCGTGCTGAGCACGAAGGGCGTCTCCTCGGGACCGCTCTCCTTCATGAGCGTGTTCGACGCCGCCACCGAGACCATCAAGCAGGGCGGCACGCGGCGCGGCGCCAACATGGGCATCATGCGCGTCGACCACCCCGACATCCTCGACTTCATCACCGCCAAGCAGGACGACGCGAAGCTCAACAACTTCAACATCTCCGTGGCCGTCACCGACGCCTTCATGCGCGCGGTCGACGAAGACGGCGAGTACCCGTTGGTCAACCCCCGTTCCGGCGAGACCGTCAGGAAGCTCAGGGCGCGCAAGGTCTTCAAGACCATGGTCACCCTGGCGTGGAAGAACGGCGACCCCGGTATCGTCTTCATCGACCGCATCAACCGCGACAACCCAACGCCGCACCTTGGCGATATCGAAAGTACAAATCCTTGCGGGGAACAGCCATTATTGCCGTACGAATCTTGTAATCTTGGCTCGATCAACCTTTCGAAGGTGGCGACCGAGGGCCATATCGACTACGGCGCCCTCGGTCGCATCGTGCACACCGCCGTCCGCTTCCTCGACGACGTCATCGACGTCAACCGCTACCCGCTGCCGCAGATCGAGGAGATGACCAAGGGCAACCGCAAGATAGGGCTCGGCGTCATGGGCTTCGCCGACATGCTGCTGCAACTCGGCGTGCCGTACGATTCCGATGAGGCTTGCCGCATCGCCGGCGAGATCATGAGCTTCGTGCACGAGGAGGCGCGCGCCGCGTCGGTCGAGCTCGCCGCCGAACGCGGGGTCTTTCCCAACTTCGAGGGGTCGGTCTACGACCGCGAGGACGGCGTGCGCCTCCGCAACGCCACGACGACCACCATCGCCCCCACGGGGACGATCAGTATCATCGCCGGCTGCTCGAGCGGCATCGAGCCGTTGTTCGCCGTGTCGTACGTCCGCGCCAACGTGCTCGACGACGAGAGCATGGTCGAGGTCCACCCCTCCTTCGAGCAGGTGGCCAGGGCGCGCGGCTTCCACAGCGATGAGCTGCTCAAGAAGATCGCCGAGAAGGGCACCGTGCGCGGCACCGACGGCGTGCCGGACGACGTGCAGGACGTCTTCGCCACCGCGCACGACATCACCCCCGAATGGCACATCAGGCTCCAGTCGGCCTTCCAGAAGCACACCGACAACGCCGTCTCGAAGACGGTCAACTTCCCGAACGCGGCCACGGTCGAGGACGTCGAGAAGGTCTACCTGATGGCCTTCAAGACGGGCTGCAAGGGCGTGACGATCTACCGCGACGGCAGCCGCGAGGAGCAGGTGCTCAACGTCGGCCAGACGGTCAAGAAGAAGGACCCCGGCGCGGGTATCGCCACCACCCGCCCCTCGCGGCCCCAGCTGCTCACCGGCGAGACGCAACGCATGGACACCGGCTGCGGCAAGCTCTTCGTCATCATGAACGACGACGAGTATGGGCCGCGCGAGGTCTTCGCCAACATGGGCAAGGCCGGCGGCTGCGCCTCCTCCAACACCGAGGCGCTGGGCCGGCTCATCTCGCTGGCGCTCAAGAAGGGGGCGTCGGCGAGCGAGATCGTCGAGCAGCTCAAGGGCATCCGCTGCCACGTCCCGTACGGCATGGGTCCGAACGCGACGCTGAGCTGCGCCGACGCTATCGGCAAGGCGCTGGAGCGTCGCTACGTCACCGGCGCCGCCGCGGCCGCGGCGGGCGCCCCGCAGCCCCAGCTCTCGCTGGTCGAGGTCGCTCAGGGCGCCTGTCCCGACTGTGGCGGCTCGATCGAGCACGAGGGCGGCTGCGCGGTGTGCCGGCACTGCGGCTTCTCGAGGTGCGGGTAGCGGCTTCGCCGCGCCGCAGCGCGCATGCACGACCTGGCGCGAAACGGGGTAGCCTAGCTCCGAAGGCGCTTCGCGCGATCCGGCGACGCGACGGATGACTGGAGGACACCGTGGCCGAGGTACCCAGCACCGAGATGGGCGATGGCGGCGTCACGATCGCCGACGGCGTCGTGACCAAGGTCGCGCTTGAGGCGCTCAAAGGCATCGACGGGATCGCCGCCCTGGGCGGCGGTTCCGGTGGCGTCCTCTCCAGCCTCATGGGTGACAAGGGCTCGTCGGGCATCTCAGTCGACGTCCGCGAGAGCAGTGTCGAGATCGACATCTCGATGGCCGTGAAGTACGGCTTCAGCGTCCCGACGGTGGCCGAGAGCAGCCGCGCCTCGGTCAAGGAGAAGGTGGAGGGTACGACCGGCCTCAAGGTCAGGGCCGTCAACGTGCTGGTCACCGACATCGTCTTCCCGGAGGAGTCCCCTGCCTGACGCCGCGCACACCGCCGCGTCGAGCGGGTCGGCCCGCCGGCCGCGGCGCGGGCCGGGAGCGGTCGCGCGCCTGGCCACCTTCGTGCTGCTCCTCGGCGGCGGCGTAGCGCTGCTGCTGGTCGCCGCCCGCCTGGTCGCCGCGGCGTTCGATTGTGGCTTCTCTCCCTTTGCCTACCTCGACCTGCCCGAGGGATACGGGTGGCAGGCCGTCATCTTCGGCGGTCTCGTGGCGGCGTGCGTCGCCCTGCTCGCCCTCGCCGGCGGGACGCCGCGCGACGAACTGTGGCTCGCCGGACCCCGCGGCGGGGTCCTCATGTCCGGCCCGGCGGTCGAGGAGATGCTCAGCGACCAGGCGCGCGAGCACCCGGACGTCGTGCGCGCGTCGGCCGACGTGCGTGTGCGTCGGGGTCGTCCCAAAGGGGTCCTGAACCTGGAGCTGAGGCCCCTCGCCGACCGTGACGCCCTCGGCCCCGAGCTGGGCGCGGTCGCGCGCGCGTCGCTGGTCCGCCTGAGCGGCGTGGACGACGCCGAGGTGAAGGTGCGCGCCCGCGTCCTGAACGTGAGGCAACTTCCGGGACGTCTGTCGTGAATGCGCTCGCCAAGGGCCTCGCCTTCGTCGCTGCGCTGTGCGGCGTCGTCTTCGGGCTCGCGGGGCTCGTGCGGGCCGCCGCGCTGGCCGCCGACGAGGGCGTCGTCTGGGAGGCGCCGGGTTGGTGGGCGGAGCTCCTCGACGGAGGCGGATCGTCGCTGCTGACTCTGCTCGCCGTCGCATTCGCCGCCGCCGCCGCTCTTTACCTCGTCGTCGCCGTGCGCCAGCTCGCCCCGCCCGGCGCGCCGGCGACCGCCAGGGTCGGTGACGTCGACGTCAAGATGGCCGCCCTCGAGCGCATGGTCTCGCAACGGCTGGCGACCGAGGTCGCGGGTCTCACGCCGCTCCGGGTGAGGGTCACGTGGGCCGACGACGGCTGGGACGTGAACGCGCTCGTCGACGCCCGGCCGCGCGACCTGGCAGGGATACGAGACCAGGCTGTGGCAGTGACCGGTGCGGAGCTGCATCAGGCGACGGGCAGAGACCTCGGCCGGCTGACGCTCGAGGTGCGGCGCTTCGCGGGCCACGGTGAGTGAGGCCCGGCCGGCCGCGGACGGAGAAAAGGCCTGGGAATCACCAGGCCTTTGTGAGAAGCGGGCCCGAGGGATAGGACCTCAGCCTTCTCCGAGACGAACGTCTATCACGTCATGTGTGCCCTGACAAGGCCGGGAGCGAACCGTTGACGGCGTTGCCGGAGGGCGTGCGCCGGCCGCAGCTGGTGGCCTGCGACCTCGACGGGACCTTGCTGGGGCCGGATCTGGTCTTCAGCGCCTCCACACAGGCGGGTGTGGCCGCCCTGCGAGCGGCCGGTGTGCCGGTGGTCATCTGTACCGGCCGCATGTTCCAGAGCGCGCGGGCGCGCGCCGCGGAGCTCGGTCTGCGCTGTGGACCGATCGTCTGCTACGGGGGGGCGCTCGTCGCCGACCTCGGCAGCGGCGCCTGGTTGCGCCACCAGCCGATCGACGGCGAAACGGCGGCCGCGCTGGTGCGCTTCGCGCGCGAGCGCAGCCTGCACGTGAACGCCTACGTCGGCGACGAGCTCCACGTCGAACAGGACGACCGCTGGACGCGCTGGACGGCGGAGTACGCCGCCGTCCGCGTGACCCTCGTCCCCGACCTGCTGCCCGTCGTCGCCGGCGGGTCGACGAAGCTGGTGGTCGCCGCCGACCCTGCGGTGGCGGCCGGGGTGGCCCCGGAGATCACGCGGACCTTCGCCGGCCGGTTACGCGCTGCCACGTCGCTACCGCACTTCGTCGAGATCAACGCTGCCGCGGAGAGCAAGTCGCGGACGCTCGAGTGGCTGCGCGAGGAGTCGGTCCACGCCGCGCCCGAGCGCACGGTGGCCTGCGGCGACGGCCTGAACGACGTCGACATGCTCGAATGGGCCGCGCTCGGCGTCGCCGTGGCGGAGGGCGCCGAAGGGCTGCGGCGGGTCGCTCGGCTCGTCGTGCCCCGTGAGGAGCTCGGCGCGCTGTTCGGCAGCCTTGCCGCCGCACCTGCTTGAGCCTCCACGCGACCGCGCCGGCGCGGCTCCCGCGCGAAGCGGCGTACGCCGCGGCGCTGCCCGCCCCGCGGTGATGCGTCTGCACAGCGAAGGCGGCGCCTGGAGGGTCGGCGCCGCCTTCGAGGGGCCGTGATCGTCGCGGTGGGCGGGCGCCCACCGCGACTCGTCCCCCTGACGGGACACGCGTCGTAGTTTCGACTACGACAACGCACGAAAATGATACGGCGGCGCGGGCCCTCGGTCAAGAGGCCGCGTCACCCAGCGCTCCTTCCTGGTCTCAGGCCACGCCGCGCCGGACGCTCGGACTTCGTCCGTCGGTGGCGTCGTGCCTCGCTCGTCGGGCGCGCTCGGGCCTCGCCGCGGGCGGCTCACGCAAGGCCGAGGCGTCTCTTGACCTCGTCGTAGCGCGCGAGCAGGTCGGCTTCGTGGGCCTTCTCCTCGTCGAGGAGCCGCGCGAACAGGGCGCACGCGGCGGGGTCGACGCAGCGGTCCGCGCCGCGCCGGTATCGGGCTTGCGCGGCGCGCTCGTCGGCGATTGCCGCGTCGAGGATCTCGAGCAGGCCCTCGTCACCGATCCTCCGCGCTTCGTCGGCGGGCTCGCTGAAGAGCGGTTCACCGAGCGGGGCGCCGCGCTCTGCCTGCGGGTCTCTCGCTCGGGCGTCGGCTCCCGGGAGTGCATCGTCGGGCGTCATCGGGCCTCCTTGGTCATCTTCAGGCTGAAGCTGAGCGGGATGTCGTCACGCCCGCCCTTGAGGTGCTGCCAGCCGTCATCCCGGCGCTCGAGAAAGGGCATCTCGAGCCCGAGTGTGACGGGGAACTCGTGCAGGTAGTCGAGGCGCAACCCGCGCCCCAGGAGCGGGGTGAGGATCTCGGCGAACCCGTGCTGCCACTCGTAGGTGACGGTCGCCGCCATCTGGGCACGCGGGTCGGCGTACGAGCCCTGCTCGTCCCAGCGGTTGGGCTCGCGGCCCTGGAAGTAGGGCCAGGTGAGGCGGAGCTCGCCGGCATGCTCGCCGTCGTCGATGAGCATGACGACGGGGTGGAACTCGGCGAGGTAGAACACGCCGCCGGGTCGCAGGCAGCGCGCGACGACGTCGGCCCAGCGCTCGAGGTCGTCGAGCCAGATCAGCACGCCCCAGGAGCTGAACACGACGTCGAACTGCCGGTCGAGGACGTCGGGCGCGTCGTAGAGATCCGACTGGACGAATGTGGCGCGCCGCGAGAGGCCGACGTCGTCGGCCAGCCGGCGCGCCTGCGCGACGGCCTTGCCCGAGAAGTCCACGCCGGTCACGGTGGCCCCGCGGCGCGCCCAGCTGAGCGTGTCCATGCCGAAGTGGCACTGCAGGTGGAGCAGCGTCGTCCCCTCGCCGACGAGCGGCCCGAGCTCGTCGCGCTCGATCGCCGTGAGCGAGTCGCGGCCGCGGCGGAAGCCTTCGACGTCGTAGAGGTCGGCGTTCACGTGGACGCCGACGGCCTCGTCCCACCAGGCGAGGTTGCTCTTGAGGTACTGCTCAAGCATCGTCGCCACCTTCGTCCCGTCCGTCGCCTCTGTCCTCCAAGGCCGGCTTGCGCGCCATGACCGAGTAGCTGAAGGGCAGGTCGGCGCGGCGCTCGCCCTTGCCGCCGGTGAGCCACCACCAGCGCTGGTCGTCCCGCTCCATCCAGTCGAAGAACGGGGCCGGCGAGAAGGGGAACTCGTGCAGGTACTCGACGCGCAGGCCGGCGCCGGCCAGGGCGGTCAGGATCTCGCCCATGCCGTGGGCCCAGCCGTACGACACGCGGTGCTCGACGTGCGCTCCGGGGTCGGCGTACGAGCCGTCGTCCTCGGAACGCTCGGGCTTGTCGGGGGCCGGGAGGTAGCGGTAGGCAAGGCGCACACCGCGATCCGCCGTCTCGTCGAGGGCGTAGGCGACGGGATGGATCTCGGCCATGTAGAACAGGCCGCCGGGCCGCAGGCGGCGCGCGACGAGGGCCGCCCAGCGGTCGAGGTCGGGCAGCCACTCGATGGCGCCCCAGCTGACGAAGACGACGTCGAAGAGGGCGTCGTCGAGGTGGGCGTCGGCCTCGTAGACGTCAGCGGCGATGAACGTGGCGCGCCCGGCCAGGCCGACCTCGTCGGCCAGGCGGCGCGCCAGGGCGACTGCCTCCTCGCTCAGGTCGACGCCGGTCACGACCGCGCCGCGCCGCGCCCAGCTGAGCGTGTCCATGCCGAAGTGGCACTGCAGGTGGAGCAGTGCGGTACCTTCGCTCACGTGGGGGCCGAGCTCCTCGAGCTCCAGTGGCCAGAGCGACGTGGCGCCGGCCCTGAAGCCCGCGACGTCGTAGAAGTCGGACTTCTCGTGGATGCGCGTCCACTCGTCCCAGTGGGCGGCGTTGGCGCTTCGCACCTCGTCCGGGATCGGGCTTGCCGGGTGGCGACGCGCGTCTGTTCCGTCCTGTCCGGCACTGGTCGCGCCGGGTCCTTCGACCCTCACGGCTCGAGCCTCTCCAACTGCCAGTCGTCCCCCTCCGATAACCGCAGGGCGAACCTGCCCGGGCACATGGGGCACTTGGCGACCGCGCCCTCCTGGGGGTCGGGACCGAAGTCGAGCTCCCAGCCGCACAGCGGGCAGAACAGGACGACCGGCGTCGCCGGGTCCTCGACGCGCTCGATGACGCGGCGCAGGCCGCGGCGGTGGCCCGATTCCCCGCGGATCAGCTCGGCGAACAGCTCCTTGACCTCCGGGTCGACGGCGCGCGCGCCCATGCGGCCGTACTGCTTGACGGCCTCCTCCTCGAAGCTCAGGTCCTCGCGCAGGCGGGCGAGGTCGCGAGCTGAGCCGCGCGCACTCACGAGCCGCCGCCTTCGGGTGCCTCGGGCGGCGGCTCGACGCCGCGCGCGCGCAGCGCCGCGCAGAGCAGGTCGCGATGCTCGGCCTCGTTACGGCGCAGCGACTCCCAGTGCGACACCAGGCGCGGGTCGGAGGTGCCGGCGCCGTGCGCGACGTAGCGGCGCACGGCTTCGCGTTCGAGCGCGAGTGCGCCCAGGAGCAGGGCGATGTCGCCGTCGTCCTTCACGCCGTCACACCCGGTAGCAGACCGTGCGGATGAGGCCGATCGTCTCGCCGTGCTCGCCGGCGGTGGTCGCGTCGCTCACCGAGTACACTTCGGCCGCGTGCTCGGCGTTGAGGAAGTCCGCGACCTGTGTGTCCAGTTCGTGCAACTCGCGCACCGTGGCGAAGATCTTGATCGGTGTCATGAACGTCCTGACCTTGACCATGGCGACCCTTTCGTCCGGCTGCCGGAAGCGCCCGGGCTCAACCCGGCGCGTGCCTCCTGTCTTCCGCGCGCCCCGCGGTTCGTAACCCGCGCGCTCGCGACCGGCGACCGCGGCAGGCGACCCGCGTCCGCCGCAAGCGAAAACGCCTCGTGCGGTCGCGTCGCCGGCGCTCGAGATACCGTGTGGGGCATTGGACGGCGTCTCCCGGTGCGCTAAAGTGCGTTCGTGGCTCCAATGGCCCACATGGATGTGGCGCACCTCGACCGGCTCGGCGACGTGTTCGGCGACGGGACGCGACGCGGTATCTACCGTCACGTGCTGGCTGCGGAAGCGCCGGTGTCGGCGGCCGAGGTCGCGGCGGAGTTCGGCCTGCACCGGACGGTCGCGCGGGCGCATCTCGAACGCATGGTCGAGGTGGGGCTGCTGCAGGTCGGCCTGCGCCGCCGCCCGACGGGCGGCCGGCCGGCGAAGGTCTACAGCGCGGGCAACGAGCGTGTCGAGATCGTCGTCCCGGCCCGCCGCTACGAGGTGCTGGCGGGCCTTCTGCTCAGGCTCGTGAGCGACACGATGGCGCAGCCGGCGGCGGTCGAGGCGGCCATCGACGTCGGAATGGCGCGCGGGAGCGAGGTGGCACGCTCGGCAAGCGCCGGCGCGGCCGCCGGCCTCTCGCCCGAAGAGGCCGTCGCCTGGCTGCGCGAGGCGGGCTATCGGGTACACCTCCGCGGCGGGAGCAACGGGTTCGCGACCGTCGACGTCGCGAACTGCGTCTACAAGGAGCTGGCCCTGGAGTATCCCGACCTGGTCTGCGCCTTCGACCGCGGGATGCTCTGCGGCATGCTCGGCGTCGCCCGCGAGGCGCACGCGCAGACGCACTCGCTGATGGCCGGCGACGAGTTCTGCCGGCACCGGTTCCACCTCTAGACGCGCACCCGGCGTCGCAGCCGGTACCGCCCCCACCTCTCGTGTCACCAGCCGGGCATCTCCTGCGTGCCCTGCAGCGCGCGGAACGCGGAGAGGTCCATGATGACCTCGACGATGCCCTTGTAGGCGCCGTCGGGGTCGCGGACGGCGGTGTAGCGCACGTACTCGAAGCGCCCCTTCTCGTGTCCCCAGCTCTCGGCGGTGTCGCGGGTGCCGTCCTTGAAGGCGCGCAGGATCGTCTCGAGCACATCGAGACTGCCCTCGGGGTGGCAGTCGCGCACGTCACGACCGATGAAGCGTGCGTCGCAGGCCTTGTAGCCTTCGCCCGACCAGAACCGCAGGACGTCGTGCTCGTCGGCGTAGCTCACGTCGCAGGGAAGGGAGGGCATGACGAGTCGCACCTGGTCGGGGGTCAGGGAGCCGCGTTGCCACAGCATGGGGACGTCCTTTCGCGAGATGTCGTGCTTCGCGGTCATGGTACCGGACCGCTGCAGGAGAGCGCGGCCGCGGCGCGGAATGATGCCCCATGATCGAAGCCGCTCTGTGGGGTCTGTTCGCCGGTGGTGCGCTGCTGGTGGGCGCTGCGCTCGGCCTGCGCTTTCAGGCGCCGCGGTGGGTCATCGCCCTCGTCATGGCGTTCGGCGTCGGCGCCCTCATCAGCGCCGTCACCTTTGAGCTGACGGAGGAGGCCTACACGCGCGGCGGGACAACGGCCCTGCTGGTGGGGCTGACGCTCGGGGCGCTGGTCTTCTTCGCCGGCGACCTCGTCATCGACCGGCGCGGCGGCAGGCACCGCAAGCGCTCCGGCGGCCAGCAGTCGGAGGCGGGCGGCGCGATCCTTCTCGGCGCCGCCCTCGACGGGTTCCCTGAGTCGGTCGTGATCGGCCTGAGCTTGTTCGAAGGCGGCGGGGTCGGCCTGGCCTTCGTGCTGGCCGTGGCCATCTCGAACGTGCCCGAGGGCCTGTCCGGCGCCACCGGGCTGCGCAAGGCAGGACACCGCCCCGGGCGGGTCTTGCTCATGTGGGCCGTCGTCGCCCTGGTCTCGGCCGCCGCCGCCGCGCTCGGCTACGGTCTTGCGGACGGCCTCTCGGACGGCGTCGTCGCCGTGCTGCAGGCCTTCGCCGCCGGCGCGATCCTCACCATGCTTGCCGACACGATGATGCCCGAAGCGTTCGACGAGGGCGGGCACCGGCCGTGGGTGGGACTCGCCACGGTCCTCGGGTTCGCGCTGGCAGCCTGGCTACAGTTCGTCGCCTGAGACCGCTCGGGTCAGGGCGCCGCCGCACGGCTGATAGACTCGTGGGTGAGCGGGCAGAACCACCCTGCGGGGGTGTCTCCGTGCGCGACACGCGACGGCGGGTCTGACCTCTCCCGAGGACCCGCACCGGAGGTGGGATGGCGACCTTCGACATCATGCTCGTGGTCCTCAGTGCGCTGGTGGCGCTGAGCGTCGTCGCGAGCAGGCTGTCGGAACGGCTGGGCATCCCGGCGCTCCTCGTCTTCCTGTTCATCGGCATGCTGGCCGGATCGGAGGGTCCCGGCGGCGTGTACTTCGACGACGCCGATCTGGCGCGCGCCATCGGCGTCACCGCCCTCGTCCTCATCCTCTACGCGGGTGGCCTCGACACGGCGTGGAGCGACATCCGGCCGGTGTTGGGGAGGGGCGTCGCGCTGTCGACCGTCGGGGTCGTCGCCACGGGCCTGCTGGTCGGCGCCTTCGCCGCCGCCGTCACCGGCCTGTCGCTCTCCGAGGGCCTCCTGCTCGGCGCCATCGTGTCGTCCACCGACGCGGCGGCGGTCTTCGGGGTACTGCGCTCGCGTAACGTCCAGCTGCGCGCCGATGTGCGTTCCCTCCTCGAGCTCGAGTCGGGGAGCAACGACCCTATGGCCGTGTTCCTTACGGCCATGCTGGTCGGCGTCGTGACGGGGGAGCAGGCGGCGACGGTCCCCGGGCTACTCGCGGGCTTCGTCTGGCAGATGGCGGTCGGGGCGCTGATCGGGTACGCCGCGGGGAGGCTGATGATCGTGGCCCTCAACCGCGCCCGGCTCGGGTATGACGGCTTGTACCCTGTCCTGAGCCTGTCGCTGGTGCTGGTGGTGTACGGGGCCTCGTCGCTGGCCGGCGCGAACGGCTTCCTCGCCGTGTACGTCGCGGGTATCGTGATGGGCAACAGCGCGTACGTGCACAGACGCAGCCTGCTGCGCTTCCACGACGGCCTCGCGTGGCTCATGCAGATCGCGATGTTCCTGACGCTCGGCCTGCTGGTGTTCCCCTCGCACATCGTGCCGGTCATCGGCGCCGGCCTGCTCACCGCCGCCTTCCTCATGGTCGTGGCCCGCCCTGTCGCCGTCGCGCTGGTGTTGCGCGTGGCGAAGATGGACTGGCGGGCTTCGGCGCTCATCGGATGGGTCGGGCTGCGCGGCGCCGTGCCGATCATCCTGGCGACCTTCGCGCTCGTCGAGGACGTTCCGAACGCCGAGACCATCTTCAACGTGGTCTTCTTCATCGTGCTCACGTCGGCCCTTGTCCAGGGGACGACGGTCGCGCCGCTCGCGCGCAAGCTGGGGATCGTTGGGCCGAGGTTCCGGTCGCGCGGCGACGAGGCAGAGAGCGCGCCGGCGAGCTACCTCGTCGATTATCGCGTGCTCCCCGGCACGACGCTCGACGGCCGGCAGCTGGCGAAGGCGGGCCTGCCGGATGCGGCGCAGGTCGTGCTCCTGCAGCGCTACGGCGCGAGCCTGCTGCCGACGGGCGGCACGCGGCTGAGGCGCGACGACGTCCTGCTGGTCCTCGTCGACGATGACGCGGCCGCCGTGCTTGACGCGCGCGGCGACCTCGAGCGCCTTCCAGGCCTACCCGATGCCTGCCGCATGGAGGGGAGCGGCGCCAGCGACGGCGATCACGCCGACACTGGCGCCGCCGGTTCGCTCACCAGTACGCCCTGACCGGCGGGCTGTCGAGCGCCGCCCGCAAGGCGCGGCGGCCGGCCCGCGTGGCGGGCGGCCCGTGCGTGACCAGCACCGCCTCCACGTCGAGTTCCGCCAGCGGCCGCAGCGTCGGCAGGAAGCGCTCGCGGTACCAGCTCGGCGAGCCGTCGGCCTGATCCCAGACACGCAGGCTGCCACCCGGCATGCCGACGACGGCGTCGCCGAAAGCTAGCGCCCTAAGGGCGGGGAAGAGGAGCGGTGTCTCGAGGCGCCGAGGGTTGCCGATGGTGAACGCACGGGCGAGGCCGTCGGCGATCGCCGTGGACGTTCCCATCGTGCCGCGCGGGATCTCGGTGAGCGGCGTGTCCCAGACGAAGCGCTTGGTCACGGCGGCGTTGCCCCAGAGGCGCGAGGCGACGTCTCCCCAGTAGCGCTCGAAGAGCACCTCGGCGCTGCGCGTGTGGTAGGGGATCGTGACCATGATCTCGAGGCGCCGCGCCGCACCGACACGCTCGTCGAGCGTCGCGAGCAGCGGGGCATGCCGCGGGTCGTCGTCGCGCGGCAGGAGCGGGTCGACGAAGACGGCCGCATCGCCGATCGTGAGCGCGTAGCTCGCGACTTCCTCCGCGTTCGTGCGGTACTCGGGATGAGGACAGGTCCAGCGGGTGATGCCTGGGAGGATCTGCTCGGTCGGATGCATCTGGTCGCTCCTCTCGGCGCTCGCATGTCGGGCGTTTGGCCCGTCGCACGGTCGGGGTACCGACGACGCGGTTGTCGCCGCCGTGTCGTGTGATTGTGCCCGGCGGGCGCTCGCGCAATGTGCGTTCAGGCGGTAGGGTGTCGCCGGCGGGCCCGAGGGGCGAACGCCACGGCCGCTCACAAGCTGTGGCGGCTCTGGGCCGGGCTTCCTTCCGGCGAGCGGAGGCGGCATGTACCTGAGCTACGTCAGTGCGACCATCGGCGTCGTCATCGCCGTCGCCTGCGCGTGGTACTGCCGCCGTCTCGCCGCCCGGAAGGGACGCAGTGTGCCGTTCTGGACCGTGGCCGGCTTGGTCCTCACTGTGGTCGCCGTTCCCGTGCTGTACCTGGCGCCGGCGGCAGAGCAGGACGCCCCTCGTGACGGAGAACGGACGGGCGGCGGCGCCTAGCGCCGCCGCCCCTGCTTCCGCCTCTTGAGCGCGTCGCGCAGGATCCATTCGACCTGCGCGTTGACGCTCCGCAACTCGTCGGCGGCCCACTTCTCGAGCTCCTTCCAGAGCTCGGGGTCGACGCGCAGCAGGAACTGCTTGCGAGCGGCCATCAGGCGCTCCCGGCCGGTCTCACTGGTACAGCGAGCCGGTGTTGACGACCGGATGCACCTCGCTCTCGCCGCAGAGCACGACCATGAGATTGCTGATCATCGCCGCCTTGCGCTCCTCGTCGAGCTCGACGACGTGCTTCTCGCTGAGGTCGCGCAGGGCCATCTCGACCATGCTCGTCGCTCCGGTGACGATCTTGCGCCGCGCGGCGATGATCGCCTCGGCCTGCTGGCGGCGGAGCATCGCCTGGGCGATCTCCGGCGCGTAGGCGAGGTGCGTGAGACGCGCCTCGTTGACCACCACGCCGGCTTTGACGAGCCGCTCCTCGAGCTCGGCCTTGAGCGCCGCCGACACTTCGACGACGTTGCTGCGCAGGGTGATCTCGTCGGCCGCTTCCTCCTCGCCGTGGTCGTAGGCGTAGGAGCTCGCCACGTGGCGCAGGGCCGATTCGCTCTGCATCGCGACGTACTGCTCGTAGTCGTCGACGTCGAAGACGGCCTGCGCAGTGTCCTGGACGCGCCACACGACGACGGCCGCGATCTCGACCGGGTTGCCGCGCTTGTCGTTGACCTTGAGGTGGTCGCCGGTCAGCGTGCGGGCGCGCAGGGAGACCTTGTAGCGGCCGAGCGTGCGCGGCTTGTTCTGCGACTTCTCCTTCTTCGCCGCCGCCGCGAGCTGCTCGGCCGCCTTGGCGAGCGCCGAGCTCTGCGCCGTCGCGCTCCCGTTGGCGAAGAACGGGTTGCCCCAACGAAAGCCGGTCTCGCGGCTCGTGCCCTTGTAGGCGCCGAACAAGATCAGCACGCGCGCCTCGTTGGGCTGCAGCGTGAAGAACCCTGGACTGACGATGATCGCGACCGTGAGCACGGCGCACCCGGTCACGAGCATCCACCAGACCGGGACCGTCGTGTCGTTCGCGTTCTTCTCGCCCTCCACGAACGAGAAGACGACAAGGGCGGTCGCGGCCGCATAGAGGGCGATGTTGACCACCAGCATCACCCACCCGTTGATGGTCTTGGCCGCACGTTCGGTTGACATGACCTTCACCTCCATGGCTTTCGCCCGTCGATCTTGACGAGCGCTATTGAAATGATATCAACAAGCAAGCAATCGTCAACGCCGGAAGGAGCGTCGTCCCGGCACTGCTCCAGGACGCGTGTCGCGACGGCCTTGCGAGACGGGGCATCAGGGCACGGTCGACAGCGACGTCGTCGTTACCCGGTACGGCCTTGACGGGACCCGATGCTGGGCCACGGTCGTCGACACGCGCATACACGAGTCCCAGGTGGTGACGGGCATCGCCCTCGATCGCCGCGCCTGCGCGCTCGTGACCGGCTACCTCGAGCCGTCGGGCGGTGCGAGCGGCTGGAGGACGGTGAAGGTGATCCCGAGCGGCGAGAAGCTTTGGGCCGCCCGCATCTCCAAGGCGCGCGTCAGCGGGCAAGCCTACGGAGTCGTCGTCGACGCCCGCGTCCGTCCCTTCGTCGCCGGCTTACGCTATCGGGAGAGCGGCAGGGTCTCGACGGTGATGGCCCGCTCAACGCGCGACGGCAAGAGACCATGGCGCAAGGTCTGGAGGGAGGACGGCGTCTGGATGTCGGCAGCAGATCTGCGAGCCGTGAGCGGAAGGGGCCGGGGAGCGCCCGCTCCCCGGCCCCTTCGCGATGCGCGCACGTCCCTCGCGGGGAGGTGAGGATCCGGCTACGCCATTACCCTCATGACATCGACCAGGTGCTTCTTGAGGCCCAGCGTCTTGTCGTCGAGGCCGATGGCACGGCCCACGAGCTGGCTGAGGAAGACCACGGGTACCGACTGCCAGTCGGGACGCTTGCGGGCGATCTCGGTCTGGCGGCCGTCGAGGTTGACCTGGCACAGCGGGCAGGCGACGACGATGGCTTCGGCGCCGCAGGCGCGCGCGTCGGCGACGATCCTGCCCGTGAGGTCGTCGACGATGCCTTGCTCGGTGAGCGCCAGCGAGGCGCCGCAGCAGTCGGTCTTGTAGTTCCACTCGACGGGCTCGCAGCCGACGGCCTTGGCGACCGCGTCCATGTGCGTCGGGTACTCGGGATCCTCGGCGAGCGTGACCTTGGGCGGCCGCGTGAGCAGGCAGCCGTAGTAGCAGGCGACGCGGAGGCCGTGGAACGGCCGCGTCGCCTTGGCGGCGAGCTGCTCGAGGCCGACGGCGTCGTGGTAGACGTCGACGAGGTTCTGCACGGTGACGCCGCCGTTATAGGCGCGACCGACGACGGCGCGCACGTCGTCGGCGACCTGCGGGTCGCCGGCGACCTCGTGCGCGCCGGTCTTGAAGCGGCTGAAGCAGGCGGCACACGGCACCGCGACGGCGTCGAGCCCGAGATCCTTCTCGACCTTGACCAGTTCGTTCACCGGGAGGGCCACGCCCAGCAGGCGGTTGATCGAGTGCGCCGCGGTGTTGCCGCAGCACTCCCAGCCCGGGATCTCGACGAGGTCGAGACCGAGGGCCGCGGCCGTCGCACGGAAGCTGGCGTCGAACTCGGCCGAGGTGCCGTGGAGCGAGCAGCCGGGATAGTAGGCGATGGCGGTCACGCGGCACCCCCGTCGCCGGCCCGGTTCGCGCGCGCCTTCGTGATGCTCTCGGCCGTCTTGACCATGCGCTCCATGGCGAGCGTGTCGCCACGCTTGAGCGTGGGGTTGATCTTGCCCTTGAGCAGCATCTTCGGGCCGAGCGCGAGCCACTCCGTGACGCCGGACGGCCGCTTGAGCGCGTCACGGGCGATGAGCTCGACCTCCCACATGCGGCCCCAGCGCACGAACGAGTCGTAGTTGAGCTTGAGCATCGCGGCCGACGGGGCGCCCGGGTGCACCCTGCCCTTGCGGCGGGCGAGGATCTTGAGCTCGTCCATCACCGCCGCCACGTCGATCTCCTGCGGGCAGCGCGTCGTACACGTCTGGCACCCGGTGCACAGCCAGATGAAGCGGTCGTCGAGGATCATGTCGAGCTGCCCAAGCTGCACGGCGCGCATGATCTGGGCCGGGTGCATGCCGGCGTAGCCGGCCACGGGGCACCCGGCCGTGCACCGCTTGCACTGGTAGCACTTGTTCGCGTTCACTCCCGAGCCGGCCTTGACGAGGCGCTCGAGCGTCGCGCTGACGGTCGTCATCGCTCCTCCCTCACGCCACGGCCGGCCGCGGCAGCAGGCCCGCCGTCTCGACGATCTCGGGGACGGCCTCTTCCCATTCCACCGCCATGATGTGGATGCCCGCGACACCTTCGATCTCGGCGAGCTCCTTGATCATCTCGACGGCGAGCTTCTTGCCCTCGGCGTGCGAGGGCGGGCCCTTCTCGACGCCCGCCATGCGGTCGACGATCTCCTGGGGCACGTCCATGCCGGGGACGAAGTTCTTCATGTAGCGCGCCCCGCCGGCGCCCTTGAGCGGCGTGATGCCGGCGAGGATCTTGATCTCCTGGTGCAGGCCCAGCGCGCGCACCTCCTTCATCCACTCCTTGAACTTGGGGATGTTGAAGATGCACTGCGTCTGCATGAAGTCGGCGCCGGCCTCGATCTTCTTCTTGAGGCGCAGGGCGCGGAACTCGAACGGGTCGCCGAAGGGGTTCTCGGCGCAACCGATGTAGAGCGGCGGCGCCACGTCCATCTCCTCACCGCACTGGAACGTCTTCTCGTCCCGCATGTCCTTGTACATACGGATGAGGTTGAGGGAGTCGAGGTCGTGGACACCCTTGGCCTCGGGGTGGTTTCCGAAGCTCAGGTGGTCGCCGGTGAGGCAGAGGATGTTCTTGATGCCGAGCGTGGCGGCGCCGAGGATGTCGGCCTGCATGGCCAGGCGGTTCCGGTCGCGGCAGGTCATCTGCATGATCGCCTCGACGCCGTTCTGCTGCGCCGTGACGCCAGATGCCAGCGAGCACACGCGCACGACGGCGGTCTGGTTGTCGGTGATGTTGACGGCGTCGACGAAACCCTTGAGGATCTTCGCTTTGCGCTCGATGACGCCGCCGTCGGCGCTCTTCGGCGGGCCGCACTCGCTGGTGACGGCGAACGTGCCCGCGCTCAGGACCTTCTCGAGGTTGGAGCCGGCCTTGTACCCGTTGTCCGTCATACCGGCTTCGCCTCCTCCTTGACCATCTTGCGGGGGCCGCCGGAGCTGCTCTTGCTCCAGTTCTTCGGCGGCCTCGTGACCTCCATCAGCTCCTCGCGACCCTGGGCTTTGAGGCGCTCCCAGATGAGGGCCCAGGCGCAGTCGATCTCTTCCTTCTCGGGGGTCGTGACCTCGCACTTGCCGTCGTGCGAGCCGCCGCAGGGCCCGTTCATGAGGCTCTTGCTGCAGCGCACCACGGGGCAGATGCCGGCCGTCTCGCCGATGACGCAGTCGCCGCAGGCGCCGCAGCGCTCGAGCCAGACGGCGTGCTCCTGCGGCATACCTAGCATGTTCGTGTTCACGGCCGGGACGACCAGCTTGGGCTCGAACTTCTCGGCCATGCTCTGGATGCCGATGCCACACGCCATGCTGAGCACGACGTCGGCCTCCTCGACCTTGGCGGCGATCATGTCGAGGTACTCCCACTCGCACTGGCGGATCGCGGCGGTGTGCTCGACCTCGACCTCGCGCCCGTCGGCCTGCGCCTTCATGCGCAGCTCGCTGGCGAGGATCTCGGCCTCTTTCTCGCCGCCGGTCAGGCAGATCGCGACGCAGGTGTCACAGCCGGCGACGAGGACCTTCTTGTGCCCGTCGACGAGCGTGAGGATCTCGTCGAACGGCTTGCGTTCAGCGGTGATCATTCGGCGGGTCCCTTCTCGGTCGGGGCGGGTGAGGGGTCGGGCATGGCCACGTCCTTGGCGGCGTCGCGGGCCGCGGCGTGCGGCGACACGCCGTGTCGCCGCAGCGGGTTCGGCCCGAGACCCTTGATGCGCTCGGTGAACTCGGTCGCGACGCGGGCGAACTCCGGACCCTGCGCCGACGACATGTTGTACATCTCCACGCGCTCGGGCTCGAGGCCGACCTCGGGGAGCAGCTTCTTGACGTGCTCGATCCGCTTGCGCGCCCAGAGGTTGCCCTTGAGGTAGTGGCACTCGCCCTCGAGACAGCCGGCGGCGTACACGCCGTCGGCGCCGGCCTCGAGGGCGCGCAGAAGGTGGATGACCTCGAGCTTGCCCGTGCAGGGCAGCTTGATCATGCGGATCGTCGAAGGGTATTGAAGGCGCATGCTGCCGGCGAGGTCGGCGGCGGCGTACGCGCAGTAGTGGCAGGCGAAGACGATGATCTCGGGCTCGAAGTCGTCGGCCACGTCAGCTCACCTCCATGAAGAGCGCCTCTTCCTTGGCGAAGATCTGGTTGTCGGTGTAGTGGTGCAGGGTGATTGCCTTGACGGGGCACTCGCTGACGCAGATGCCGCAGCCCTGGCAGGCGGCCGCCTCGATCTTCGCCTTCCTCGTGTCGGCCTCGATGATCGGCACCTCGTAGGGGCAGATGCGCACGCACGTGAGGCAGGCGGCGCACTTGTCCTGGTCGACCTCGGCGACGACGCCGCCGGCTTTGAGGGCCGGCTTGGCCAGGATGGCCGCGGCCCTCCCCGCGGCGGCGTACGCCTGGCTGATGGCCTCGTCGATGCCCTTGGGGTAGTGGGCGGAGCCGCAGAGGAAGATGCCCTCGCTGGCGAAGTCGACGGGACGCAGCTTGACGTGCGCCTCGAGGAAGAACCCGTCGGCGGTGAGCGGCACCTTGAGCAGCTTGCTGAGCTCTTCGACGCCGTCGGTCGGGACGGCGGGTGTCGCCAGCACGAGCAAGTCGAGCGGCAACGTGAGGTCCTTGGCGAGGTACGGGTCGTGGAAGGCGACCTCGACCCTGCCGTTGGCGCTGACCTGCGGCTTGGTCGCCTCGTCGTACCGCGTGAAGATCACGCCCAGCTCGCGCGCCTTCGTGTAGTACTCCTCGAGGAGGCCGAAGGTGCGGACCTCCTTGAACCACACGTAGACGGGGCGGTCCGGGTCGCGCTCCTTGAGCGCGATGGCGTTCTTGATGCTCTGCTGGCAGCAGGTGCGCGAGCAGTAGGGCTTGCGCTCGTCGAGCGAGCCCGCGCAGAGGACGAAGCCGACCGCGCGCGCCTCGGCGAGCGCCGGGTCGTCCTCCTTGAGCATGCGCTCGAGGTCCATGCCGGTGACGACCCTCGGGCTGGCGCCCAGTCCGTAGAGGTCGGGGCGCTCCTCCCGCGACCCGGTGGCGACGATGACGACCCCGTGGTCGACGGGTGTGCGCTTCTGCTTCTTCGGCGCGCCGTCCTTGCGCGTGCCGCCGGTGACGATGACACTCGAGAAGTTACCGATGAAGCCGTGGAAGTCGGCGAGCTCGGCGTCGAGGTGGATCCTGACGTTGGGCTGGTCGACGAGCCTCTGCTCGAGCTCGGCGACGCGCGCGGCGGCGTCGCCGCCGCGAATGGTCGGCCCAAGCTCGAGCACGTGGCCGCCGAGGCGCGGGCCGCGCTCGACCAGGTGCACCTCGTAGCCCATCTCGCCGAGGGCCAGCGCGGCGGTCATGCCCGCCACGCCGCCGCCGATGACGACCGCCGCGTGGGTGAGCGGTACGTCGATCTTGAACAGCGGCTCGAGCAGCCGGGCTCGGGCGACCGACATGCGGACGAGGTCCTTGGCCTTGTCGGTCGCCTTCGCCGGCTCGTCGCGATGCACCCACGACGCCTGGTCGCGGATGTTCGCCATCTCGAAGAGGAACGGGTTGAGCCCCGCTTCGCGGAGCGTGTCCTGGAAGATCGGCTCGTGTGTGCGCGGCGTGCAGCTCGCGACGACGACCCGGTTCAAGCTCTCCTTCTCGATGGTCTCGCGGATGAGCTGCAGCGAGTCGCTCGAGCACGTGTACATCGTGTCGTTCGCGTAGACCACGCCGGGCAGCGACTTCGCGTACTCGGCGACGCTCTCGACGCCGATGACCCCGGCGATGTTCGAGCCGCAGTGGCACACGAAGACGCCGATGCGCGCGTCCTCCTGCGTCGTGTCGCGCTCGGTCGGGTACTCCTTCTCGACCGTCAGCGTGCCGCGCGAGTCGGCGAGGCCGGTCATCACCTGGGCGGCCGCGGCCGAGGCCTGGGCCACCGAGTCGGGGATGTCCTTGGGTTCACCGAACGGGCCGACGACGAAGACGCCCTCGCGGCTCGTCGCCATGGGCTCGAACTCCTCGAGCTTGCAGAAGCCGTGACGGTTGAGCTCGATGCCGAGCCGGCCGGCCGCCTCCTGCGCCTTGCGCGCAGGCTCGAGGCCGGCCGAGAGCACGACCATGTCGTACTCGCTCGTCCGCATCGCCCCCTGCTCGTCCTCCCAGTCGATGAGCAGGTTCTTGGTGAGAGGGTCTTCCTTGATCATTGAAGGGCGCGAGCGGATGAAGCTCACGCCGCGCTCGAGAGCGCGCTGGTAGAAGGCGTCGAAGCCCTTGCCCTGGGCGCGCATGTCCATGAGGAAGACTTCGGGCATCGCCTCGGGGACGTGGTCGATGGTGAGCATCGCCTGCTTGTTGGCGAACATGCAGCAGACGCTCGAGCAGTACTGGTGCTCCTGGTCGCGCGAGCCGACGCACTGGATGAACGCGATGCGCGTCGGGTGCTCGCCGTCGGATGGGCGTTTGACGTCGCCGATCGTCGGCCCCGACGCGCTCAGCATGCGCTCGTACTCGAGCGCGCTCAGGACGTTGGGGTAGCGCCGGTAG
This sequence comes from Thermoleophilia bacterium UBA2241, assembly GCA_002347645.1. Classification (GTDB taxonomy): domain Bacteria; phylum Actinomycetota; class Thermoleophilia; order UBA2241; family UBA2241; genus UBA2241. Next base: position 175,481 of record DDYF01000060.1, read on the forward strand.
CCGTACTCGCTCGCCATGCCCGGGTCGTGCAGGTCGAAGCCGGTCGCCATGACGACGGCGCCGACCTCGACGTCGAACTCGCGGTCGCGTTCTTCGTGCAGCAGGGCGCCCGGGCCACAGGCGCGGACGCACTCGAAGCACTCCGAGCAGACCGCGCAGTCGAGGCAGCGCTTGGCCTCGGCGACCGCCTGCTCCTCGGTGAAGCCCGTGTTGACCTCGTCCCAGGTGACCTTGCGCGCCGCGCCCGGCAGCTGCGGCATGGGCAGGCGCGCCATGACCTCGGTCTTGGCGAGCGTCTCGTCGTCGGGCTTGGCCTCGTCCATGAGGTCGGGCCAGACGGGCAGGAGCTCTTCGCCGCGCAGGTAGTCGTGGATGCTGCGCGCCGCGCGCCGGCCGGCGGCGACCGCCTCGATCGCCGTCCACGGCGCGCTCGCGGCGGCGTCGCCGCCGGCGAACACGCCGGCGCGCCCCGTCATGTGCGTCGTCTTGTCTGTGACGATCTGGCCGCGCTCGACCTCGATACCGCTCGCGCCCTGGAGAAAATCGTCCACCATGCTCTGGCCGATGGCGAAGATCACCGTGTCGCAGTCGAGGTCGTGCTCGGTGCCGTCAACGCGGACCGGCGGCCGCCACCCGCGGGCGTCCGGCTCGCCGAGCGCGCAGGAGCTGAAGGTGATGCCGCAGGCGCGCCCGCTCGCGTCGAGCTTGACCGCGTCGGGCATGCACGAGCAGTTGAAGACGATGCCCTCGGCGAGGCCCTCCTCGAGCTCCTCGTCGGAGGCGGGCACCGTCGCGTCGTCCTCGATGCAGTTGATGACGACCTGCTCGGCGCCGAGGCGCAGGGCGGTGCGGCCGGCGTCGAAGGCCACGTCGCCCCCGCCGATGACGGCGACCTTCTTGCCCATCTCGATCGGCTCGCCGACCGTCGCCTTGCGCAGGAGGCCAACGGCGTCGAGCACGTTCGGCGCGTCGGCACCGGGGATCGGCAGCGTGCGGCCGCCCTGCAGGCCGACGGCCAGGTAGACCGCCTTGAAACCTTCGTCGAGCAGGCCGTCGACCGTGACGTCGGCGCCGCAGCGCACGCCGCACCGCACCTCTACACCGAGGGCGGCGATGCGGTCGATGTCCTGCTGGAGCGCCGTCTTGGGGAGGCGGTACTCGGGGATGCCGAAGCGGAGCATGCCGCCCGGCTCGGCCTTGGCCTCATAGACGGTGGTCTCGTAGCCGAGCAGCGCCAGCTCGCGGGCGGCCGTGAGGCCGCTCGGGCCGGCGCCGACGACGGCGACCTTCTCCTCGTAGGTGACCGCGGCCTTCTCGGGCAGGGGGACGTTCTCGTTGGCGTAGTCGGTGACGAAGCGCTTGAGGCTGCGGATCGCGATGGGGTCGTCGACCTCGCCGCGCGTGCAGTCGACCTCGCACTTGGCCGTGCACACGCGGCCGCAGACGGCGGGGAAGGGGTTGGGCTCGCTGGCGACCGTGTAAGCCTCGGCGAACTTGCCGTTGCGGACGAGGGCGACATAGCCCTGCGCCGACGTGGCCACCGCGCAGGCGCGCTTGCAGGGCGAGTGCCCCTTCTTGGTCACCGCGTAGGTGTTGGGGATCGCCTGAGGATAGAGCTTGAAGATCGCTTTGCGCTCGCCGAGCCCCTCGTTGTACGGGTCGGGGACGACGACGGGGCAGACCGGCGCGCACTCGCCGCAGCTGGTGCACTTGTCGGGGTCCACGAAGCGGGCGTGGTGGAAGACCTTGGCCTTGAAGTTGCCCGGCTCTCCCTCGAGGCCGGTGAGCTCCGAGTTGGTGACGATGTCGATGTTCAGGTGCCGCCCGGCCTCGACGAGCTTGGGGGCCAGGGTGCACATCGAGCAGTCGTTGGTGGGGAAGGTCTTGTCGAGCTGTGCCATGTGCCC
>DDYF01000060.1:177395-178940 GCA_002347645.1 Thermoleophilia bacterium UBA2241
CGACGGCATAGGCGAACTCCTTCGCGTGACGGGCGGCAGATCCGGGGGCCGCGGATGGTCATCCACTGGGGCAACGTCGTGCACTGACCACGACTGAGTATAGCCGGGCTGCCGAGGGAGCTTCCACCGCGCGTCCGTGCGCGCGCGAGGTTTGCCGTGACTCGGCGGGCGCGAACTTCGCGGCGAGCGAAGTTCGCGCCCGCCGAGATCGTGCGGGGCCCGCTGCGCGGTGCTCACCGACGACACGCTTCGGAAAGAGCGCGAGGCCGGCCGCGTCCGCGGCCGGCCTCGCAGGGGGGAGACGGGCCAGAGGCCCGTCAGCGGCGGCTCGTGCTCGGCCCTGCCGGCCGCCGTCTCACTGGTACCTCCCAAGAGGCGCCGCGAAGATGCTACCCCGCGCACCGCGGCCGCACGCGTCGGGGCGGTCTCTCGGGCGATGAATCTCGGCGCCCTTTCGGGCCAAAGCGGACAAGAGAGGGAGGAAATGCACGAAAGGCCCGCGCNNCGCGCTGCCGTTCATCTCTCTGGCCCGACGTCCCCTGTGGAGGGCCCGCGTGAACGCCGTGCGTCCGGTCCCCTCACGTCGTACCGGCACGGGAGGAGCACGCTTGCAGCACGCTTGCGGACGCGCTCCTGTCTCGCGCGCGCTGTCGCGGGAGGCAACGTGCGCCCGTGTGCCGAACCGCGAATCCGGCGAGTGGCCCAGCGAAAGCGAGTCCCCGCGGGGTGGCGCTCCACTCGTCCCACTCGCCGCCGGGGGACTGCTGGGCTCCCGGGCCTCCGTCTGATAGGATTTAATCAATCGATTGACTGAGTCTTGGCGGACCGCTGTCGGACGTGGCCTTGGTCCGGTCCCGAGAGACTCAGCACGCGAGGACGGTCAGGACGAACGTGCTCAGGAGGGGATAGGCACCGACACGCGCAGCAGTCGTACCACCACCGCAGGTCAGCGCCCCGGACAGGGCTACACCACGAGAGCGAGAGAAGGAAGGACCAGAGGCATGGAAGGCATGACCGCCAAAGCGCCAGAACTCCCCAGGTTCGACTACCAGCCCAAGCCGTATGCGGGACCGTCCTACGACGAGGTCCTGAGGCTGAAGAACACCTACGTGACGCCGACGAACGTCCAGCACTACAAGAAGCCGCTCATGATCGTCGACGGTTCCATGCAGTATCTGTTCGACCACGAGGGACGCAGGTACCTCGACTTCATCGGTGGGATCGTCACGGTGAGCGTCGGTCACTGCCACCCGCATGTGGTGCAGAGGATCGAGGAGCAGACCGAGCGCCTGCAGCACATCACGCAGATCTACCTCCACCCGAACATCGTGCAGTACGCCGAGAAGCTGGCCTCGAAGTTGCCCGGCGACCTCAACGTGTGCTACTTCGTGAACTCCGGGTCGGAGGCGAACGACCTGGCGCTGATGATCGCGCGCCTGTACACGGGCAACTTCGACGTCGTCGCCCTGCGGAACGCCTACCACGGCGGCAGCGCCTCCACGATGGGGCTCACGGCCCATCGCACCTGGAAGTACAACTACCCGC
>DDYF01000004.1:0-76827 GCA_002347645.1 Thermoleophilia bacterium UBA2241
ATTAACGACTCAGGACACTAGACGTCGAGGATGACGAACCCTTCCCAGCCGTCCGCACTCTCGCGTAAGGACAGCTCGTGGAGCGTCGCCGCCTTCACGCCGCCGCAGACGGCGTGGCGCGCGGGGTCGAGGCGCTCGCCCGTGACGCGCGCCACGAGGTGTGTGTCGTCGAGCTCGGTCAGCTCGAAATCGGCGAACAGGGCACGCGTGGTCTCGAACCGGTAGATGAGCTCGTTGACCCAAGCGGCCAGCAGAAGCTCACGGTCGTCGGCCTCGACGCGCACGTCGACGGTCTCGGTCTGCTCCACGGTGAGGGGGTCGCAGATCAGCGAGAAGATCGCCTTGCCGGCCTCCTCGAAGACCCCCGACCGCGTCGGCGCCCAGAGGCGAAGCCCGACGTCGGCCGTGTGGTCCACGAGTTCGTAGCCCTGCCTCATGGCGGCACTGTACCCGCGCCACGCGCACTCAACCGTGCGAGCGCCCTTCGCCGCGGCTCAGAGCGGGAGGATGCGGTGCATGAGGTCGGCGCGCTTCGCCGGCCGCCCGGTCTGCTGCTCCTTGCGGTCGGCGCTCGCGAACACGGCGAGCGAGGTGCGCACGCCGATCCAGCGCAGAGGCTCCGGCTCCCACTTCGGCGACCGGTGGTTCACCCAGGGCAGCGCGGTGAGCGCCGTCTTCTGCCCCGTGAAGAGGTCGGCGAGCGTGCGGCCGGCGAGATTGGAGGCGGCGACGCCGTCGCCGACGTACCCGCCGGCCCATGCGTAGCCGCGCGCCTTGTCGTGGCCCACCGACGGATACCAGTCGCGCGGCACGCCGAGGCTGCCGCCCCAGCGGTGCGTCACCTTCGCGTCGCGCGCCGCCGGGAACAGGCGCTTCAGCGTCGCCTCGAGCATGTCGTGCACGCGCGGCACGCGCTCGTACTCGTCGCGCACCTTGGAGTGGAAGTGGTACGGCGCCCCGCGACCGCCGAGGGCGATGCGGTCGTCGTCGGTGCGCATCGTGTAGATGTAGAGGTGGCGTCCGTCGGTGAACGTCTCGCGCCCCGCCCAGCCGACCTCGTCCCAGAAGCTCGCCGGCAGCGGTTCAGTGGCGATCATCAGCGAGTAGGTGGGGATCACGTCGCGGCGCGCGCCAGGCAGCTCGGGCGTGAAGCCCTCGGTGGCCCGCACGACCACCCCGGCGCGCACGGTGCCGGCGGCCGTCTCGACGGACCGGTCGGCGATGCGCAGGACCGGCGTCTGCTCGTAGATGGTGACGCCGAGACGCTCGACCGTGGCGGCCAGCCCACGCACGACCCGCGCCGGGTCGAGGCAGGCGCAGTGGATGAGGTAGCTTGCGCCCAGGCAGCCCTCGACGCGCAGGCGCTCGGCCACCTGGGGCGCGTCCAGCCACATGACCTCGTCGGGCCCGACGCCCCACTTCTGGTAATAGGCCGGCTCCTCCTTGACGCGCTCGACCTGCTCGGGAGCCGTGGCCAGACTGAGGACGCCCCCCTTGTGGAAGCGCGCCTCGATGCCCTCGGCCGAGCAGGCGCGGCCGATCTCGTCGACCGTGTCGAACATGGCGCGCTGCATGGCGACGGCGCCCTCACGACCGTGCGTCTTGGCGATGGTCTCGAGGGGGGCGGGGAAGGCCGGCGACACCCAGCCGCCGTTGCGGCCCGAGGCGCCGAAGCCGGCGATCTCCTTCTCGAGGACGGCGATGCGCAGCGACGGGTCCGCCTTGGCGAGGTAGTAGGCCGTCCACAGCCCGGTGAAGCCCGCGCCGACGATGGCGACGTCGACGTCGCGTGAGCCGGGCAGCCCGGCGCGCGGCACCAGAGGCTCTTCGATCACGTCGAGCCACATGCTGCGGCGGCGGTAGCGCGCCTCGCCATCGCCGTCTGCGCGCATCCGGGGGACAGCGGTCGTACGAGCGGTCGTCATCGGCGGGCTCCTCCGTCGCAGTGATCTTGTCCGAGACCGACGACGGTCGCGCCGGCGGCCGACGCGGCCAGGCCGAGTGGTCGCGCAGCGACGCCCTCCGCCGCGAAGGCGTCGGCCATGGCGCGGGCTACGGCGTTCGCGTCGCTCGCCAGGCTGACGAAGGCGACCAGGCTCGGCCCCGACCCGGAGATCGCCACCGCCGCCGCCCCGGCCGTCTGTGCGGCCACCCAGGCAGCGCGGCCGCCGGGGATCAGCTTGAGCCGGTTCGCCTGATGCAGGCGGTCGTCCATCACCTGGCCGAGCAGCTCGAAGTCGCCGGTACGAAGGGCCTCGACGACGAGCGGCATCCGCCCCAGGTTGAACACCGCGTCGGTCATAGGGACCTCGGTCGGCAGACCCGCACGCGCGGTGCGCGTCGAGAAGGGCAGCTCGGGCACGGCGAGTGCGACGTGGACCTCGGGGACGAGGATCTTCTTGGTCAGCAGGCGGTCATCCTTGCGGACGACGATGGTGAGGCCGCCGATCAGGGCCGCCGCGACGTTGTCGGGGTGGCCCTCGAGGTCGGCGGCCCACTCCAGCAGCTGATCGCGGTGGAATGGTCTACCCAGCAGCTCGTTGGCGCCCAGCAGGCCGGCAACGACGGCCGACGAGCTCGAGCCAAGACCGGAGGCGAGCGGCACGCGCACGTCGCAGTCGATGGCGAGGCCGGCCGGCGCAGCAGCGCCGGCCTCCGCGTACACGCGCAGCGCCGCCTGCGCGACGAGGTTCTCGGCATCCCAGGGCAGCGTGTCGGCGCCCTCACCCGTGACCCTCACGACGATTTCCTCGCCGCCCGTCGCGAACCGGGCCTCGTTCCACAGGTCGAGCGCGAGGCCCAGGCAGTCGAACCCCGGCCCGAGGTTGGCCGTCGTCGCCGGCACGCGCACCATGCAGCTCCGCCGCGCTTGGCTCATCGCCTCTCCCCGGTCGCCGCGCTCACGCTTCCTCCGTCTGCGGACCGCGCCGCCGCCGCTTCACGACGAACCAGACGACCAGGGCGACGAGCGCCGCCACGACCGCGTAGTCGGCGTAGTGCAGCCAACTGCGGATCTCCTCCCAGTTGTCGCCGAGCTTCACCCCGACCCAGGTGAGCATGATCACCCACGGGATGCACCCGAGGACGGTGTACAGCGTGAAGCGCCAGAACGGCATCCGCGCCGCGCCCGCGGGCAGCGAGATGAAGGTACGCACGATCGGGATCATGCGGCTGAAGAACACGGTGGCCGGACCCCACTTCGCGAACCAGCGTTCGGCCACGTCGAGGTGGTGGTGACGGAGCAGCACGTACTTCCCCCAGCGGTCGACGAAGGGACGACCTCCGTACAGGCCCACCCAGTAGGCGATCCACGAGCCCACCACGTTGCCGACGACCCCGGCCGCCACGGCGCCCCAGAAGCTCATGTCGCCCTCGTTCACCGCGAACCCGGCGAACGGCATGATCGCCTCGCTGGGCACCGGGATGCAGGCGCTCTCGAGCAGCATCAGGAAGAAGACCCCGGGGAGTCCCCACGCCCCGATCACGTCGGTCGCCCACTGCACGACGATGTCGATGACGCTCTGCATAGGGGCAAGGGTACCGCAGGCGGCGCCGAAGCGGCGAGCCGTCGCGACGGAGCCGCGGCGGACCGCCGCGCCATGGGTCGCGACCCAGACCGCGCCCCGGGGACTGGTAGCCGCTGCCGGCGTCAAGTGGTAGCGTCACCGGCCGACCCGGGACCTAGGAGGCACGCCCATGGCCGTCGGCCTGATGGACATCAAGGGACAGTACGCCGAGCTCCAGGAGCGCATCGAGAGCGCGGTGCTCGATGTGTTGCGCGGCGGTCGCGTTATCCTGGGGCCGAACGTCAAGGCCTTTGAAGGTGAGGCCGCCGCTTACCTGGGCACCGCCGGGGCGGTCGGCGTCGCCAACGGGACCGACGGCCTGACGATCGCCCTGCGCGCCCTCGGGGTCGGACCGGGCGACGAGGTCGTCACCGTACCGTTCACCTTCTACGCCAGCGTCGAGGCGATCGCCCAGGCTGGAGCCAGGCCGGTCTTCGCCGATATCCGGCCGGACACCTTGAACATGGACCCGGACAAGCTCGACGCGGCGATCACGGCGCGGACAAAGGCCATCATGCCGGTCGATCTCTTCGGCCTGCCGGCCGACGTCGACGCCGTGAAGGCCGTCGCCGCCACGCGCGGCATCCCGGTGGTCGAGGACGCCTGTCAAGCGTGGGGTGCCACCTACAAGGGGCGCCACGCGGGCAGTCTCGGCGACCTCGCCGTGTTCAGCTTCTTCCCCACCAAGAACCTCGGCGGCTTCGGCGACGGCGGCCTCGTGACCGGCCACGACGGCGACCTGTTGCAGACGGTGCGCGAGCTGCGCTTTCACGGCAGCAAAGACAAGAAGGCGTTCACCTCGATCGGCTTCAACTCGCGGCTCGATGAAGTGCAAGCCGCGATCCTGCGCGTCGAGCTCGAGGTCGTCGACGCGTGGAACGCGCGCCGCGCCCAAGTCGCCACGTGGTACGACGCCCACCTGCCGCGGGAGGTCTTGCGACCCTGCGTGCCCGAGGGATCGACGCACGTGTATCACCTGTACGTCATGAGACACCCGCGACGAGACGCCATCGCCGCCGCCTGCAGGGACCGGCAGGTCGACTGCGCCGCCTACTACGTGACGCCCTGCCACCTGCAGCCCGTGTTCGCGGAGATGGGACATCTGCCCGGCGACTTCCCGGTGACCGACGCCGCGGCCGCCCAGAACCTGGCCCTGCCGATGCACCCCAATCTCACCGAGGAGCACGTCGAGGAGGTCGCTGCCGCCGTGGCAGCGGGTCTCGGCTGAGGCGCGCGCCACGTCGGCTACGTGGGCGTGGTCCAGCTGGACGACGCCTGCAGCCCGGCGGCGGCAGGTGCTGCGCGACCCCCCGCAGAATGAGGCCGGCGTGAAGGTCTGGGTCGACATCATCGACTCGTCGCACGTGCTGTTCTTCGCCCCGGTCGTGCGGCGCCTCGAGGAGCAGGGTCACGTGGTCACGGTCACGGCGCGCCGCTTCGCCAGCGCGGAGCTCACCCTGCGCCGCCTCGGGCTGATCGGTGTCCTCACCGGCCGGCACCGCGGCGGCAGCGTCGGCGCCCGCGCCGTGGGCCTGGCGAACAGGACGGCGCAGCTCCTCGCCTCGGCGGCGAGCGGCCGGTTCGACGTCGCTCTCGGCAGCCATGCGAGCGACTTCGTCCTCACGGCCTGGGCGCTCGGCGTGCCGCAGCTCACGCTGCTCGACGGCGAGCACGTGCACCGCGCCGACGCCGTCAACGCGCGCCTCGTCGACCGCATGGCCGTACCGGAGGCAGTCACCGATGACGCGCTCCTCGCTCTCGGCGGCGCGCGCGACAAGGTGTTCCGCTATCCCGGCTTCACGGAGGAGTACTACCTCCACGACGTCAGGCCAGACCCCGGTGTGCTCGACCGGCTTGGCGTCTCCCGCGACACGGTGGTCGGCGTCGTGCGGCCGCCGCGCGACGAGCGCGACGCCGCCTTCGACGCCCGCTGGCGCGCGCAGCGCGCCCTGCCGGCCGCGACCGGCGATCGGGACGCCGCGCCGGCGGACGGATCTGGCCGCCGCGCCGCAGCCGACGGCACGCCCGGCGACGGTGCCGGCGGCGCGGCGGCCCACGAGCTCGAGGCGTTCGTGCGCGACCTCGCCGCGCGGCGGGACGTGACGCTCGTCCTGCTGCCGCGCTGCGAGGAGCAGCGACGGCGCTTCGCCACGCTGGATCTCACCGGCCTGGTCGTCCCGGACGGGCCGGTGGACGGCGTCAGCCTTATTGCCGCCGCCGACTTCGTCCTCGGCGCCGGGGGTGTCATGGACCGCGAGGCCGCGGCACTCGGCACACCGGCCTACACGCTCTCGCGGCGGCTGCCGGCGGCGGTCGACGCGGCGCTTCTCGCGGACGGCCGGCTCCGGCGTGCCCGCAAAGCGGCCGACATCGCCCTGCACAAGAAGGACCCGCGGATGCACGCCGTCGACCGCCGCGACCCCCAGCTCTTCGTCGACGAAGCGCTCGAGCTGGCCCGGCGCAACCCCGGGCCTGCGCGCCTGAGCCGTCTGCGGCGCCCGACCTGAGCGGCTCGGCGCCGGCGGCCGCCCCAAGGGCAAGAGTCCGTCACGGCGTGCCTTCCGGCACCCGCAGTCGACTCCCCAAACGACCTGCGCCCACGTCGCGCGATGACTGCGATAAGCTTCCCGCATGGACATCCGCCAGATCAGGCTCTTCTGTCGTATCGTCGACCGGCGCAGCTTCTCGCTCGCGGCGGAGGACCTGCACATCACGCAGCCGGCCGCGAGCCAGCAGGTGCAAGCCCTTGAACGCGAGCTCAAGGCCACGCTCCTGGACCGCTCGAGCCGCAAGATCGTGCCGACCGATGCCGGCCAGGTCCTCTACCGGTACGCGCGCGAGATCCTCGCGCTGCACGAACGCGCCTGCACGGAGATCCTCGACCTCGGCGAGCTCGTCGTCGGCCGGGTCGTGATGGGCGCCTCGACAGGGCCGGGCGAGCACGTCCTCCCCGGCCTCCTGACGCGGTTTCGCGGGCTCTACCCGGGCGTCCGCGTGTCGCTGCACGTCGACGACACGCAGCAGGTCATCGAGCGTGTCGTCGCCCGCGAGTTCGAGCTCGGCGCGATCGGTGCGCCGACGCACCGTCCCGACCTGACGGTCGAGCCGCTGGTCCGCGACGAGGTCGTGCTCGTCTGCTCTCCCGCGCACCCCTGGGCGCAGCGCGACGGCGTCACTCTCGCCGAGCTCGTCGCCGAGCCGCAGATCATCCAGCAGCAGGGCGCAGGCATCCGCGCGGTGGTCGAAGACCACCTCCGCGCGGCGGGCGTGCGCCCCGAGCAGCTCAACATCGCCGCCGAGATGGGCCTCATGGAGTCGGCCAAGCAGGCGGCCATCGCCGGCGGCGGCGTCACCTTCGTCAGCCGCTGGGCCGTCGGCCCCGAACTCGAACACGGCACGCTCGTCGTCGTCCCCATCCGCGACTTCGAGATCCGCCGCGACTTCCACACCGTGCGCTCGCGCACGCGCGTGCTCTCGCGCGCCGCCGAGGCACTGCTCGCCTTCTTCCGCGAGCAGTACGGCGCGTAGCCCTCACCCCTCACGAGGGCCACCTTCCCGCCAACGCTTGACGCACGACGCGTGAGGGAGTACCGTGCGCCAATCGTTTCGGCGAATAGCTTAGATAAGTATTCTGCATCTTCATTCCGGCGGCCCCGGACACCCCCTTCAGGAGGCGACATGCAGCACGCGACCACCCCGGACGAGATCCACGGCCTCGTCAACAACTTGAACTTCAAGCAGAAGGTCGACCGCTCGCTCGAGCTGATCGACCATTACTACCGGCAGCACGGTGACGGCCTTGTCGTCGCCAACAGCCTCGGCAAAGACTCCGTCGTCGTGTGGGACCTCGCCAAGCGTGTGAGCCCGAAGATCCGCGGCTTCGTCGTCACGACGCGCTACAAGCCGGCGGCCACGAAGCGGTTCATGAGCGAGCTCGTCGAACGCTACCCCGAGACGCGCGTGTTCCGCAACGACGTCGAGATCGAGGACGGCCTGTACAAGACCGATCCGGACAGGTGCTGCGACCTGCTCAAGGTCCAACCCGTGCGATGGGCGATCGAGGAGATGGGCGTGACCTGCTGGGTCACCGGCCTGCGCTGCACCGAGGGCCGCACGCGCACCGACTACCTCGAGGTCGAGGAGCGCGACGAAGGCCTGCTCAAGCTGAACCCGATCCTCCCCTGGCACGAGCGCGAGGTCTGGCAGTACATCGCCGTGAACCGCATCCCCGTGAACCCGCTGTACGCCGAGGGCTTCCGTTCGCTGGGTTGCGAGCCCTGTACGCACATCACGACCGGGGCGAACGAACGCGACGGCCGCTGGATCGGCACCAGCAAGTGCGGTGGCGAATGCGGCATCCACACGCGCCCGCTGAAGGTCGAGGTCGGCGCCTGACCTTGCCTGCAAGCGGAGGCACGGTGGCAAGGAGCGACCACGAGCCTCACGCCTGAGGGCGGCGGCGGGCCGGCGGCGGGCGGCGACGCCGTCGTCGCCGTACCCGCCGGCCCGCCGCTCACCGGCTGGCGCCGCCTGCTCAGGTTCGGCCGCTGGTGGCCGGCGCTCGTCCTCTGGACGGCCGCCGTGGCCGCCGTCTACCTGACGCCGGCCGGGCACTCGCTCAACGTCTATCTGACGCTCACGGGCGTGCTCGTGGGCTTCCTCGTCGGCCTGACCGGGATGGGCGGCGGCGCCCTCATGACCCCCGTCCTCATCCTCCTCTTCGACTTCCGGCCGACGCTCGCGATCGGGACCGACATCGCGTACGCGGCCATCACCAAGGTCTTCGGCTCGTGGCGCCACCTGCAGCAGAAGACCGTGGACCTGCCGCTCGCGCTGTGGCTCGCCCTGGGCAGCGTGCCGGCCGGGCTCCTGGGGGCGACGGCGGTCCATCTGCTGAGCGAACGCGGTCACGCCGTCGACGAGGTCCTCTACCTGGTCGTCGGCATCGCGCTCGTGGCGGTCGCGGTCATGATGGCGGCGCGCCTGCTCATGAAGCAGCCCGTCGCCACGCGCATGACGAACCTGCCGATGTCCTGGCGCCGCAAGGCCCTCACGGTCGTCATCGGTGCCACCACCGGCTTCATCATCGGCCTCACCTCGGTCGGCAGCGGCACCCTGCTCGCCATGTTCCTCATGCTCCTGTATCCCATCGCCGCCAGCCGCATCGTCGGCACCGACGTGTTCCACGCCACCATCCTGTTGGGAGCGACCGGCCTCGCCCAGCTCGGGTACGGCAATGTCGACCTCTGGATGGTGGGCTCACTCCTCCTGGGCTCGGTGCCGGGCGTCATCGCGGGTTCGCACCTCACCGTCCGCACGCCCACGCGCGCCCTCCGAGGCGTCCTCGCCGTGCTGCTCCTCCTGAGCGGGATCGCGATGATCTTCAAGGGATGAGGGCGGGGAAGGCCGCGTACGGCGGGCGGCATCCGCACCTTGTCCGGCCGGCGGCATCCCGCCCGCCGGGTGACGCGGAGTTCCCGCCTTCGTAGACTGTGGACTCCGTCCACCACTCGACCGGGAGCCCGACAATGCCATCCTCCTCCGGCGGTCCGCCGGTCTCATCCGACGTGGCGTACGCATCCGTCGAAGAGGCGGCGAAGCAGACCTACATCCGCGCCCTCAAGGTCCTTCCGCCCGACCTCAAGGAGGCACTCGCCCGGGCGCGTGCCGCCGAGACCGACCCGAGCGGCCGAGGCTTCCTCGACATCATGCTCGAGAACGTCGCGGTGGCGGAACGTGACGAGAACCTCGTCTGCCAGGACACCGGGACCGTCGTCTTCTGGCTCGAGGTCGGCGACGAGTGCGCGTTGAACCTCGCACGCGTGTCCGCGGCCGTGAAGAAGGGCGTCGAGCGCGCCACGCTCGAACACCCCCTGCGCCCCAACGCCGTGCACCCCGTGACGCGCAAGAACACGATGACGAACACGGGCCGGCACCTGCCGGCGATGCACTACGAGTTCGTCCCCGGCTCCGCCGGCCTGCCCGCCGACGCCCTCAAGCTGCACTGCCTGCCCAAGGGATCGGGCAGCGAGAACATGAGCTTCCTCAAGATGTTCGTCCCGGCCGACGGCGTCAAGGCGGTCAAGCGCTTCGTCCTCGAGTGCATCGTCGAGGCGGGACCCAAGCCCTGCCCGCCGACGATCGTCGGCGTCGGCTTGGGCGGCACCGCCGACCTGTGCGCGGCGCTGGCCAAGAAGGCGGTGCTGCGGCCGCTCGGCACCCACAACGACGATCCCGTGGTCGCCGCCCTCGAGGACGAGCTTCTCGGGGCGGCGAACGAGCTTGGGATCGGGCCGATGGGCCTCGGCGGTCGCACCACCGCCCTCGGTGTCAACATCGAGTGGGCCCACACGCACATCACCCAGAACCCGGTCACCGTGAACCTGCAGTGCTGGGCGGCGCGCCGCGCGAGCGCCGTCGTCACCCCGGATGGGGAGGTCACCTATGGCTTCTGAGCACAAGGGCGAGACGCTGACCGGTGGGACCGAACGGCACCTCAGCTTCCCCATCGCCGACCTCGACGCCCTGCGCGAGCTGCGCGCCGGCGACCGCCTGCGTATCGACGGCCACGTGATCGGCATCCGCGACGCGACCCAGATCGCGATGTTCGACCGTGGCGAGAAGCCGCGCATGGACCTCAGCGGCGCGGTGCTCATCCACACGGCCCCGAACGTCCGCAAGCTCGGTCCGGGGCGGTACGAGAAGGTGTGCATCGGAACGACCACGAGCGCGCGCATGAACCGGTTCACACGCGGGCTCATGGAGCGGTACGGGGTGCGCGCCATCATCGGCAAGGGCGGCCTGCTCGCCGACTCCCTGCCGGTCCTCGAGGAGTTCGGCGGCGTCTACCTGGCGATCACCGGCGGGGCAGCAGCGCTCGAGACCACGCAGATCGAGGAGATCGAGGAGGTCGAGTTCGAGGAGCTCTTGCCGGAGTGTCTGTGGAAGTTCCGCGTGCGCGACTTCGGGCCGCTGGTGGTCGCCATGGACAGTCACGGGACAAGCCTGTACGAGGGCGTGACGGCGAAGGCGCGCGACAAGCTCGCAGAACTCGTCGCGCGCCTCTGAGGCGCCGTCCAAGCACCGCAGGGTACCTCTGGCGGCGGCCGACCCTGCGGACGCCGCCGCCGAAGGCTCTGCTAGGATGGCGGCGAATGTGACGGCCACCGCGCCGCGTCACGGGAGACTGCCTATGATCGACTTCCTCGCGCTCCCCGAGCGCACGACGAAACCGCGCGAGAGCGGCATTACCCACGCCCTCGACAAGGGGTACAGCCTCGACCAGGTGCGCGACTTCCTCGAGGTCGCCAAGGGCTACGTCGACATCGTCAAGCTCGGCTGGGGCACCGCCGTCGTCACCCCCCGCCTCAAGGAGAAGATCGACCTCTATCAGAGTAACGGCGTGCCGGTCTGCTTCGGCGGGACGCTCTTCGAGGTCTGCCTTCGCCAGAACAGGCTCGACGAGTACGTGCGCCTCGTCCACGACCTCGGCATGGACCTCATCGAGGTCTCGGACGGCACCGTCGCGATGGATGAGCGCGAGAAGATCGGCATCCTCCGGCGGCTCTCGAAGGAGTTCAGGGTGCTGAGCGAGGTCGGCAGCAAAGACGCCGAGGTCGTGATCGCGCCGTACAAGTGGGTCGAGAGCATCAAGCGCGAACTCGACGCCGGGGCGTGGAAGGTCGTCACCGAGGGTCGCGAGTCGGGCACGGTGGGCATCTACCAGCCCGGCGGCGAGGTCAAGGAGGGCCTGCTGGAGGAGATCGCCAGGGCGGTCAACGCGCGGGACCTCCTTTTCGAGGCGCCGGTCAAGAGCCAGCAGGTGTGGTTCATCCGGCAGTTCGGCGCCAACGTGAACCTGGGCAACATCCCTCCGGAGGAGGTCGTCTCCGTCGAGACGCTGCGCCTTGGGGTGCGCGGCGACACGCTGCTCACCTTCCACTGAGCGCGACGCCACGAGCCCGGCGCTGGGCGCCGGGCGATGGCGCGGCCACGCGGAACGCCCGTCTTGGCAAGGCCACCGTTGTCCACGCCGGCGCCGAGGTCGTATCCTGACCGGGTGATCCTGCTCCTCCGTCACGGCCAGACCGACTGGAACCTCGAGCCCGCACGGTGTCAAGGCTGGGCCGGCGTGCCGCTCAACGAGACCGGCCGCGCCCAGGCGCGCGACCAGGGTCGCGCGCTGCGCGGGCGCGGCCTGGAGCTCATCGTCAGCAGCCACCTCGCCCGGGCGCACGAGACCGCGGAGCTGGTGCGCGACAGTCTGCTCGAGGAGAGTGCGGGGGACGTCGTCCCGGCGGGCGCGGCGGGGACGAAGACCGGCCCGCAGCCGCAAGACCCCCTGCCGCTCGTCGTCGACCCGCGGCTCGCGGAGACCGACCGCGGCGGGTGGGAGGGGCGGCCCTTCGCCGAGATCGTCGCCGCCGAGCCCGACGCCTGGCGGCACTACCGCGAGCACCCCGGGACCTTCCGCTTTCCGGGCGGCGAGAGCCTCGCCGAGCAGCAGCTTCGGGTGCTCGCCTGCCTGCGCGACGTGGCGCTCGACGGGCGCCGTGCCCTCCTTGTCACCCACGGCGGCAGCATCCGTCTGGCCCGGTCCTTCCTCGGTGGCCGCGGCATGAATGCCTTCGATCAGGACGAGGCCCACAACGGCGCCCTCGCAGAGGTCGACCCGGCCGGCCTTGCCGAGCGTATCGAGCGCTTCCTTCTGGAAACCGCCCAGGTCCGGGACGCGAGGGTCGGGGAATGAGTCCGCTGTTCCGGAAGAAGCTCGCGCAACGCGGCGTCGTCGTGCTCGGCGCGCCGATGGAGTCGGAGTCGCTCCGTGAGGGCGTGAACCTGATGCCCGCGGCATTGCGTGACGCCGGCGTGCGGCGTAACGGCCCTTCCCAGGTCGGGCGGATCGCCGCCGAAGCCCTGGCCGGCGATCCCGGCCAGTACTGGCTGCACGTCGACCTCGACGTCCTGTCGCCCGCGGTGATGCCGGCGGTCGACGACCTCCTCCCCGGGGGTCTCGACTGGGACGAGCTGACAGGCCTGCTGCGGCCGCTGGTGCAGCACCCGGCGCTGCTCGGCATGGACGTGACGATCTACAACCCGGCCAAGGACCCGGGGCGCACGCTGGAGCCGCGGATCGTGCGCCTGCTGGCCGACGTCCTGGGGACGGACCCGACGGCCTGAAGCTCAGCGCTGCGGCGCGAGGTGCAGCTCGTCGAGCACCCAGCGGCGCACCTCGGGGTCGCGCGGCAGACACGCCGTGAAGGCGAAGGCCCGTGCCGACTCCAGCAGGGCGCGGCGGCCGTCGATGCGCACCTCGACCCACCCCGACCAGCGGCCCAGACGTCCCGAGGTCCACGTCGCCGTGTAGTCGTGGGCGGCGCCCGGGGCGAGAGCGATGACGCCGCGCGCGACGAGGTCGTGCGCCTCGCCGGCGGCGTCGCGGACGGCGAGGCGCACGTCCTCGACCTCGATCGTCGCGGTACCGGCGTTCACGACAGTGAAGCGTACCGTGACCTCTTCGCCCACGACATGCGGGCCGGCCGACACCTTCACCCCCCTGTCGAGGGCCAGCAAGCCCGCCGCCTCCAGCGGGGGCCCGCCGCCGACCCAGCGGGTGTCGAGCGGGTCGCCGCCGAGCCGTTCCATGAACAACGTGACGTTCGCGAGCCAATTCGCGGTTCCGTCGGGGCAGTAGCGCGGTCCGATGTCGAAGGCGGAGTAGAGGCCGCTGCCGTAGTAGAGGTCGCCGGCGATACCCTCCGCGACGGCGGCGATCGCCTCGGCCCACGTCCCGAAGTCCGCCTCCGGCCACGTCGGCGCGTAGAACCAGTTGAACGCGTTGTACGTGGCCTGATCGCCGGCCGCTGAGTAGAGGTACAACCCGAAGCTCGACTCGGCCCCGGCCACGGCGACGAGGAACGCCGGGTCGACGCCGTGCTCGGCGCCCTCGGCGACGAACGTGGCGCCGCTGCCCGCCATGGGCGAGCCTTGCGCGGAGAGGAACGCGTCGATGGCGGCGGCGTCGAGGCTCGACGAAGCGGACGCCGGCGTCGCCGCGGCGAGCCCTGCCGCCGCCGCGGCGACGAGCACCCACAGAACGATCTTGGCTCTCACTCCGACTCCCTCCGGCGACGAGGTACCGGGGACGCTGCGTTCTCTTCCGACTTCCGTCTGCCGAGGGTATCTCAGTATAGTCAGAGCATCATCCCGGCCGCCGAGCAGGAGGACGCCCTGTGACCGAAGTGAGAGACGCCCCAGGCGAGAGCGAGGTGCGGTTCGCCTGCGACGAGCGGTTTCCCTGGCGACGCACGCTGCGCCTGATCGACCGTGCGATCGCGACGCATCGCCTCGACCTGACCGGCCTGCGGGTGCTCACCGAGGCGGGGGTCGGGTACCGCCGGCTGACGCCGGTCCTCGCCGCCCTCGCCGGCGCGGCCGAGGTCTACGCCGTGGGGCGCGACAGCGTGACCTCCTCGCGCCGCGACGCCGAGAGGCAGACCGGTTGGCTCGCCTCCGTCGCGGGCGTGCAGGACCGCGTCCGCTTGTTCCCCACACGCCTGCAGGCGCCGCTGCACACCGTCGACATCGTCACCGACCTCCCGGGAGTGCGGCCCATCGACGAGTCGATCGTGCGCAACCTGACCGCGGGGGCAGTCGTGACCCTCATGCGCGGCACGGCTGCGTGGCGCAGCCCCGACGTCGACGTCGGGTCCTGCCGCCGCGCCGGCATCCCCGTCGCCGGCCTGGACGAGGACGCCGTCGGCCTCTATCGCTGGACGGCGCTGACTGCAGTGCACGCCCTCCTCGGGCTGGGGATCGAGATCGCCGGCTCCACGCTGGCGGTGGCCGGCGACGGACCCGCGTACGGTCACGTGGCACGCGCCCTGGCGCAGTTGGGGGCGCGTGTGTTCGTCGTCACGCCAGACAACGCCGGCCGTGTCGCGCTGTGCGGCGGCGAGAGGATCGGCCGGGACCTCGGCGACGCGGCCGCGCGCTCGCGACTGACGGAGGCCGACGCCCTGCTCGCATGCCCGGCCGACCCCACACGGCGCGTGATCGGGCCAGGCGCCGAGATCGACGCGAGGGCTCTCGCCGAGCTGGCGCCGCACCTCGCCGTCCTCTGCCTGGCGGGCGAGGTCGACGCGCGCGGCCTGGCCGCCGCCGCCTTGACCACCTGGCCGGTGGAGGGCCCCGCCGCGTCCTTCGACCTCCTGCCTCAGGCCGTCGTCGGGCTCCACACGGCGGGCCTCAAGGTCGGCGATGTGATGGCCCGCGCCCGCCAGCGCGGCTCATCGCCGCCCGTGGCGGAGGAGCTGGCCGCCGCCGAAGCGCACGCCGAGCTCCTGCCAAAGGACGTGAAGCCGCGCCGCTGAGGGGCACGCGGCGCGGGCACGGCACGACACCGAGCAGGCGCGGCGAACGGCGTGGCGCTGAAGGGTGCCGCGCAGCCGCCGCGCCGGCAGGCTGCGTACGTGGCGCGGGCCCGGTGGTAGACTGACCGTCGTCCTACGGGCCCGCGACCACCCGGGCGTCTGCTTGCCACCGTGGTCGAGCTGACGGGCGAGGTTCCGGGGCGCGTGCGACGAACGTGGACCCACCGCCATGACCACGATCACAGCCGCCGACATCTGCACGTTCCTCGACCAAGCCGGCCGGACACGACGGGTCGTCGCGCCGCGGCCCGAGACCGCGGCGACGACCTGCGTCACCGGCGTGGCCCCCGACGGCGCGGCCGGGCAGGGCGACCTGGCCTGGACGCGCCACCCGTCGTCGTGGAACGCCTTCGGCGGCGCCCTGCTCTTGGCCCCGGAGCCCGACAAGGCGGCGCACGATGCCTACGCCCCGCGTGCGGGCTGCGTCGTCGCCGTGTGCGACAACCCGCGTCTGGCGATGGCGCAAGTCGTGGACCGGTTCTTCGCCCATCTGACGGTCGATCGCGAGCCGGAGTTCGCCGATCCCGGCATGGCGGCCGAGGTCGCGCGTCTCGGCGCCTGGGTCATGAACGCCCGTGTGGGCCGTGACGTGCTGCTCGGCCCGCTCTGCTCGATAGGCTGCTTCGGCATGGGCTACGAACGCGACGCCGACGGGCGCTGGATACGCTTTCCCCAACTCGGTGGCGTGATCATTGAAGACGACGTCCACATCGGCGCGCACGCGACGATCCAGCGCGGCGCCCTCGGCGACACCATCGTCCGGCGCGGCGCGCGCATCGGCCCGCACGTCAACATCAGTCACAACGTCGAGATCGGCGAGAACGCGCTGATCGTCGGACACGCTCAGGTGGCCGGCGGCGCACGCATCGGCAGCGGCGCCGTGATCTGGCAGGCGGCCGTCATCGCCAACAGCATCGAGATCGGCCCCGGGGCGGTGATCGGGATGAGCGCCGCCGTGCGCCACGACGTCCCCGCCGGCGAGGTCTGGGCGGGCAACCCGGCGCGCAGGATCCGCTAGGCGGCCCGGCACAGGTGGAGGGCACAGACCCGGGACAAGCAGCCGTCACTGAGCGCCGCGCGAACGCCCGCCGACGCACGCGGACGGGCGGCAAGGGCGGCTACTCCCTGCTCCTCAAGGACTCCGTCATCTACGGCGCCGGGCGGGCGCTGCAGAAGTTCCTCGTCGCCCTGCTGCTGCCCCTCTACACGGCGTTCCTCTCGCCGGCGGACTACGGCATCCTCGGGATGGTCGTCACAGTCACGACCTTCCTCGACGTCTTCGTCACCCTGGGGTTCGACGTCGCCTTCTCGCGCTTCTACTTCGACGACAAGTCCCCGGCCGCGCGCCGGCGGGTCATCACCAACACCTTCTACGTGTCGACCGCCTACCCCGCGGTGCTCCTCGGGGCGACCATCGTCCTCCTGCCGACGATCGCCCCCCTCCTCATGGGCGGGCAGTACGAGTCCGGCGATTGGAGGTACTTCGCGGTCGCCCTCGCGACGCTCTTCTTCAGCAACCTGAACGACCTGCCGTTCACGCTCTTCCGCCTCGAGCACAGACCGTGGATCTTCAGCGCCTTCACCATCGGCAGGGTGATCGTCCAGGTGCCGCTCAGCGTGTTGTTCGTCGCGGTCTTCGACTGGGGTCCCATGGGCGTGCTGCTCGCCAACCTCGTCACGGCCGCCGGCATGCAGGTCATGCTGCTCCCGACGTACGTGCGCAAGATCGACTGGGGCTGGCACTGGGAGCTCTTGCGGCCGATGCTCGCCTTCGCCATCCCGGCGCTGTTCACCGGTATCTCGTTCTACTGGCTGAAGCTCTCGGACCGCTGGTTCCTCCTGCACTATCAGGGCAAGTCCGAAGTCGGCCTGTACACGGTCGCCTATTCGCTCAGCCAGCCGCTCTACATCACCCTCATGGCGTTCCGCATGGCCTGGCCACAGTGGCACTACGCGCGTCTCAACGAGCCCGAGAAGCACAAGCGCATGGTGTCGCGCAGCTCGACGTACTTCCTCGCCCTCAACGTCGGCCTGCTCGTGCTGATAGGGACGCTCCTGCCGCTGGGCGTGCGCGTCTTCCTCAACGAACGCTACTGGTCGGTGGGCCCGGCGACCTTCGTGCTCTCGCTCTCGGTGGTGCTCTACGCCGTCTACTTCGTCTTCTGGGTCGGCTCGAACGTGGCCAAGAAGAACCGCATGATCCCCGTCTTCTTCGTGATCGCTTCGGCGGTCAACATCGGCCTCAACTTCATCGTCGTACCGCGCTACGGTATGTGGGGCGCCGCGTGGACGCACGCCTTGGGGTTCGCGATGCTCGCCGTGACGGTCTTCTTCTACTCGGAACGCTGGTATCCGATCCCGTACGAGTGGCGGCGCCTGCTCAAGCTCGTCGTCGCGGGCGCGACGACGCTCGGCGCCGTCTGGGCACTCGCGTGGGCGACGGGGCAGAGCGTCGACATGCCGTTCGGCGAGCTCCTGGTGCGTCAGCTCGCCGCCCTGCCCGTGCTCTTGCTCTTCCCGGTCCTGCTCTGGGTGTTCCGCTTCTGGACGCCCGGCGAGGTCGTTCGTCTGCGCCAGATGACCGCCCGGCTGCCTGGGCTGGCCGCAGTGGCCCCGCAGGTCGCGGTCGCCGGTCCGGGCCAGGCGGCACAGACGGGTGGCGTCGGCAGCGCCGGCGACGAGGTCGACGAAGAGCCCGCCGCGTTGCTCGCCGGCGGGGTGGTCGACGGGTCGCCAGGCGAGGATCGCGCCGAGTGCCTGTCTGAGGACGACGCGGCCGCCGAGGACGAGGAGGCCGAGCTGGAGGCGAGCGCGCACCTGAACGTCACCGAGGGAGGCGAAACGCTGGCATGAGCGAAGACTGCCCCATGCGGCGCCTGCTGGTCGTCGCCAATCCGTTCCCGCCCATGGCGAGCGCCGGGACGACGCGCGTCGTGCGCTTTCTGCGCCACCTGCCGGCACGCGGCTGGGAGCCGACCGTGCTCGCGGCGCAGGCGAAGGGGCCGGCGCCCGTCCCGGACGGCGTGCGGGTCGAGCGGACGCCCGTCCCTGTCCCGCGCGCCCTCCTGCGCGGCGGCCGCCGCAGCACGCGCGTCAACCATTGGCTCTTCGTGCCCGACCCCTACGCACCGTGGGTGCCCGGCGCGCTCGTCGTCGGCCGTCGCCTCCTCGCGGAGCAGCCGTTCGACGCCGTCTTCTCGAGCTCGCCGCGCCCCAGCGTCCACGTCGTCGCCTCGATCCTCGCGCGGGGGAGCGGCGTCCCGTGGCTCGCCGACTACCGTGACCCGTGGACGACGTACCAGTTCCGCCACTACCCCACCCCCGCTCACCGCGCCTCCCACCGCAGGCTTGAGGCCTGGTGTCTGCGCGCCGCGGCAGCCGTCACCGCCGTGAACCGGCCCATCGCCGACGACCTCCTGGCGCGACACACCTTCCTCCGCGGTCGCACCCACGTGCTGCCCAACGGGTTCGACCACTCCGAAGCGGTCGAGGACGTCGACCTCGGGCCGGGCTTCTGGTTCGTCCACACCGGTCGCCTGTACGGGCGCGAGGAGCAGACGGCCGCGTTCCTGGCCGCACTCGCCCAGCTGCCGGACGACGTGGGCGCGCTCTTCGTGGGCGTCGACGAGAGCCGGGTGCGACCCGAGGCCGACCGACTCGGTCTCGGCGCCCGTGTGCGTGTCGAGCCTTTCGTCCCTCACGCTCGGTCCCTCGGCCTGCAGCGCGCCGCCGGCGCGCTCCTCCTCGTCAACGGGCGTCGCCCCGAGGGCATGTCGAGCAAGGTCTTCGAGTACCTGCAGGCGGGGCGGCCGATCTTCGCCATCTCGCCGGAGGGCACGGCCGCGCGCGGCCTGTTCGCCGACACCGGCGGTGCGGTCTGCGTCACGCCCGACGAGCCGATGGCGGCGCCGCTGGCCGCGTTCGTGGACCAGGTGCGCGCGGGCGCCGGCCCACGGGCCGACGCCGCGGCGATCGCGCCCTACGAGCTGGGGTCGCTCACAGACCGGTTGGTCGGTATCCTCGGGAGCATGCGGACCTCCGACCACACCCGCGACTGAGCCCGTCCGTGGCCGACGCGCCGTCTCCCGCGCCCCCGGCCCACCCGGCGTCCGCCGGCCCCGGTGGGGCGGCCGCGTCCCGCGGCCGCGACGCCACGCTGCTCGCGGGTGGGGCGATCGCGACCGTCGTCTTCGCGCTGCTCGTCGCGCACGAGCCCCGCACGGGCATCGCGCTCCTCGTCGCCGGCGTCGCGGTCGCCGGCGTCTTCATGGGCCGTCACTCCCTCGCCCGGCACCCCGTCGTCTCGCTTGTCGTCGCCCTCGCCCTGCTCACGCCCATCGCCGCGCTGTTGGGCCCGTCACTCAGCCTGCCTGCCCTTCCCCAGGCATTCGCCTTCCGCCTGCTGCTCGCCGCGGTCATCGCCGTCGGCGGCGGCCTGCTTCTCCTCGAGGGCATACGCGGCCGCTTCACCGGGTGGGACTTCGTCCTGCCACTCGCGCTCTGGTACGGGTGGCTCTGCCTCGCCCTCGTCTGGGCGCCCGACAAGGGCGCGGGACTTCGCTACCTCGTCGTGCTCGGCACGATGATGGCGTTGACGGCGGCGACGGCCGTCGCCGGGGGCAGCCGCCGGCGCCTCACGTTCACCGGCATCACCCTCGTCGTCGCCTGCGTCCTCATCCTCGGCGTCACCGTCTTCGAGTACACCACGGGCTTCCGCCTGCCGACCTCGCGCCTGCTCACGGCGACCACCCAGACCTACGCGGTCACGAGCGTCTTCCACAACCAGAACGACCTCGCCACGTACCTCGCCCTGTGCTGGCCGTTCGTCCTCTGCGCCTTCTTCTTCACGCGCCGGCCTCTGTACCTCATCGTCGCCCTGGCGATCGCCCTGCTCAGCGCCCTCGCCTTCGTGCGTACCGGTTCGCGTTCGAGCCTGCTCGCCGTGGGCCTCGAGTCGGTGGCGGCCATGGTTCTGTTCGTCCGGCCGAGCGCGCGCTGGACCGGGCGCGGGGCGAAGATCGCCGGAGCCGCGCTGGCTGTGGCACTCCTCGCGGGCGCGGGCTACCTCTTGTCCAACGAGTCCAGCAACGAGATGCTGCGCCAGTTCCGGCTCCAGGGTCTGACGCGAGACGTCGCGGCCAACAAGGGGTCGGGAGACATGCGGACGAGCCTCACGGGGAGGGGTCTGTCGATCGCCGGCGGCTCGTTCCTGCTCGGCGCGGGTCCCGGACAGGCCGAGGGGATGGTGCGAGGGAGCGCCGACGCCCCTGGCATCGTCAACCTGCACAACTGGTGGCTGGAGACCTACGTGAACGGCGGGCTTCCGGCCGTCGCCCTCCAGCTCACGTTCTACCTCGGCCTGCTGGTGACGCTCTGGCCCGTCGCCCGTCACGACCCGGACCCGCTCTTGCGCTACCTGGCGAGCGGGATCGTGCTCGCGCTCATCGGCTTCACGATCGGTGCGCTCGGGCCGAGCAGTTCGATGAGCCTGGCTCCCATGTGGATCCTCTACGGGTTGGGGATCGCCGTCGTCGTCCGCGCCCGCCTGCAGCGGACGCGACTCGTCGAGGTCGCCCCGTGAGGGTCCTCGTCGTGTCCCACATGTACCCCTCGCCCGGAGTGGAGCGCCACCTGTTCGTCCACGAGCAGAACAGGGCGCTTCGTGAGCTTGGGGTCGAGATCAGCGTGGTCTCCCCGACGCCGTACGCCCCCAGGCTGCTCTGGCGCGACCCCCGCCAGCGGCGCCGCGGGCAGAAGCCTCGGCGCGCGCTGCGCGACGGCATCGCCGCCGAGTACCCGCGCGTGCCGCAGTTGCCGCGGCGCCTGCTCTTCGATCGGTTGGGCGATCTGGCCTACCCCGTCGTGCGCCGCGCCGCGGCCGTGCGCAGCGGGGGCATCGACCTGATCCACGCCCACCAGGCACTGCCCGACGGCGCGATCGCCCAGCGCCTGGCGCGAGACCTCGGGGTGCCCTACGTGGTCACGGTGCACGGCGCCGACGTCTATCAGCATCTGCCGCGCGGCGGCGGGGCGGGGCGGCGCGCGGCCGCGGTCCTCGGAGACGCCGCGGGCATCATGGCCAACTCGAGCGCGGTCGCGCGCCTCCTCAGAGGCACGGTCCGCGCGGAGCGACTCCACGTCGTCCTGAACGGCACCACGGGCGCCGGGGCGAAGGTGGCGCCGGCGAGAGATCTCTTCCCCGGGGAACCGCTGCTGCTGACGGTCGGCTACTTCATCGAGCGCAAGGGCCACGCGGTCGTGCTCGACGCCCTCGCCCTGCTCGCCGCGCGCGGTCTGCGGCCGCACTGGGCGATCGTCGGCGAGGGCGTCCTGCACGACGCGCTCGTCCGACAGACCCAGGAGCTCGAGCTCACCGACACCGTCCACTTTCTCGGCCGGCAGCCACACGGCCGGGTCCTCGAGCTCATGGCGCGCGCCGAGGTCTTCGTCTTGGTGAGCTGGAACGAGGCGTTCGGGCTCGTGTACACCGAGGCGATGATGCAGGGGACGCCGGTCGTGGCGTGCCGCGGCGAGGGGCCCGGAGACTTCATCGAGCACGGCGTCAGCGGCTTCCTCGTGCCTGCCCGCGACCACGAGGCCCTCGCCGGGGTGATCGCGACGGCGCTCGACGACCATGCGGCGGCGGCGGCCGTCGGCGAAGCCGGCCGCGCCGCCGCCGCCGCTCTCACCTGGGAGCGCAACGCGCGACTCACGCTGAGCGTCTACGAGCAGGCTCTCGCACGCCGCGCGGCGAAGAGATACCCATGACCCGGGACACCTCATCGCGGCGCGCACGGAGTGCCTTGTGAAGCTCGAACGCTTCCTTCGCCTCGCCGAGAACCGGCCCCCGGCCCTCGTCTTCCAAGTGAGCTACGCCAACGGACTCGGCGTGATCCGCGACCTCGGGCGGCACGGCGTGCCGGTGATGGGTCTCGACACGGTCGCCGACGCGATCGGCTTCTCCTCACGCTTCGCAAGCGCCATGGTGTGCCCAGATCCGCGGGCCGACGAGTCGGCGTTCGTCGCTTTCCTCGAGGAACTCGGCGGCCGCCTCCCGCAACCGGGGGTCCTGTTCCCGACGCACGACGAGTTCATCTGGCCGCTGTCGCGCCACGCCTCTCGTCTCGAGCGCTGGTACCGCATCCCGTTCTCCCGCTGGGACGTCATGGGGCGCCTTTACGACAAGCGCGCCCAACTCGAGGCCGCCTGGCGCGCCGGCGTCGACACGCCGCGCACGGTGTTCATCGATCGCGCCGCCGACCTCGAGCCCGCGACCGCAGGCGTGATGTACCCCGCGGTCCTCAAGCCCGTCGACTCCCTGGCCTTCAAGGAGCGCTTCCACAAGCACCTCATCGACATCGAGAACCCGGCTCGCCTCGAGGATGTCTGGCCCGACGTGAATGACCTCGGCACGCTCATGCTTCAGGAGCGCATCCCGGGCGCGGACGACGAGCTCTTCACCGTGGGGTCGTACCTCGACGCCGAGTCCCGGCCCTTGGCCGTGTTCACAGGACACAAGATCCGGCAACACCCGGCCGGTGCCGGCAGCGCACGGCTCGCGGTCAGCAAGTGGGACGCAGAGCTCGCCGAAGCGGGACTTCGCCTGCTGCGCGAGCTGTCGTATCACGGCGTCAGCCAGGTGGAGTTCAAGCGCGACCCGCGGGACGGCAGGTACTGCCTCATGGAGGTCAACGCGCGGCACTGGATGTGGCACTCGCTCGCCGCGGCCTGCGGCGTCAACCTCTCGTTCGCCGCGTACATGGACGCCGTCGGGCAGCCCTTCCTCGCCCCGCGCCAGATCGACGGCCCACGCTGGGTCGTGGTGACCAAGGACGCGCCGCTCGCCGCGCGCGAGATGTGGGGCCGCCGGCTCTCGCCGTTGGAGTACGCGCGATCGCTGCGGGGAGCCCGCGTCGACGGTGTGCTCTCCGCCGAAGACCCCCTGCCCGGCCTGCGCAATATCGGTCGCGTCGCGAAACGGATCGTCACCCGGCGGCCGAGCACGCGCATCGAGATCTGAGGCTCGTGACCCTGCAGCCCCTCGACGTCTACGACGGCGGGCCGGAGGCGTTCGCGCCCCGGGCACGTTGGGTGCTCGAGACGTTGCTCGCTCCGCTGGGGCGGGTTCCGCGGATGATGCGCGAGCGCGCCGCCGCCGGCGCGTGCGCGCTCGCGTGGGCCAGTGAGCCTGTTCCCGGCGTCCCCACGCTCCCGTGCTCCGACGAGGCCATGGACCTGCTCCTCGGCGACCGGCCTCTGCCCTCCGCCTCGTTCGTCCGGCGGGGAGGAGAGACCGGAGAGGTCCCGGGCGCGTTCCCCGTACCGGGGGAGGGCTTCGCGGCGCCCTTCGACCTCGTCGCGTCCGCCTTCGTCCTCCTCGCCTGTTGGGACGAGCACACGTGCCTCGAGCGGGACCGCTTCGGACGCCTGCCCTTCACGGCGAGCATCTTCGCCGCGAACCCGGAACTGCCGATCGACCGGCCCGCGGTCGACGGTTACGTGGGCCTGCTGCGCCAGGTCCTGGAGCCACGGGCGGCCGCGCTCGGGCTCGAGCCGCTGCCAGACCCCGGCTGGGTGTGGGGCGACGGTACCGCCGGCGCCGCCGGCTTCGCCGTCGCCCTGACCCATGACGTCGACAACGTGTGGCGGTGGACGCCGCGCGGCTTTGCCGCGACGGGCTATCGCTGCGCCCGCGCCCTTCGACACGGGCGCTGGCCCGCGCTCGCGAAAGAGCTCGGCGACCTGCGCGAGTGGCTCACCCGGCACGTGCCGCGGCACACCGACCCGCTGTGGACCTTCCCGCGGCTCCTGGGCGGCGAAGACGCACGCGGGGTCTCGTCGACCTTCTACGTGATCGCCCGCCACACCCACAAGCAGGACGGCAACCAGCCCGCCGAATACCGGCGCCGCATCCCCGTCGCGCTCGACATGCTCCGCCGTGGCCGTCGCGAAGTGGGCCTGCACGGCAACGACGCCGACCGGCTCAGCGCCGGCGAACTGGCCGGCGACCGCGCGCTCCTCGCGGAGCGTTCGGGTGCGGCCGTCGAGGGCGTGCGCTACCACTACCTGCGCTGTCTGTACCACGCGACGCTGCCGCTCGTCGAGGAGGCCGGCTTCGGCTACGACACGAGCCTCGCTTTCGCCGAGCACGAAGGGTTCCGCTGCGGGGCCTCGTTCCCCTTCCGGCCCTACTTCATCACGGAGGAGCGTCCGCTCCGGGTCCTCGAGCTGCCTCTGGCCGTCATGGACACGACCCTCCTCGAGCCCCAGTACCGGGCCCTGCCCGCCGCCGAGGGAGAGCGCGCCACCCGCGACGTGCTGGCCACGGTGGCGCGCACCGGCGGCGGCGTCGCCGTCCTGTGGCACAACCAGCGCTTCGACCGCCGGGCGGCACGGGGCTACGACGACGTGTACTGGCGGCTCGTCGACCGGCTCCGCGAGGACGGCGCGTTCGTGGGCACGGCGGCGGCCCTCGTGCGCCGCTGGACCGAGCGCACCGGGGCGCCGTCGTGACTGTCCGCGTCGTCCATCTCTCCGTCGTCCACCGGCCCGACGATCCACGCATCTTCGAGCGCGAGTGCCGGACGCTGGCGCGGGCGGGTCATCACGTCGCCTACCTGGCTCCGGGGGCTGCGCGCGGGCTCGACGCCCACGGCGTGCTGCTGGCGCCGCTGCCGCAGCACGGTCGCAGCACGAGGTTCCTCGACATCGTCGCCGTCCAGCGCGAGCTGCGCGCGCTGCGCCCGCACGTACTGCACGTCCACGACCCGGAGTTGCTCACGCTCTTCCCGCTGGCCAGGGCCTTCGTGCCCCGTCTCGTCTACGACATGCACGAGTACGTGCCCGAGCAGGTCGCGGCCAAGCCCTACATCCCGGCATGCATGCGCCCGGCCGCATCACAGGCGGTCGCCGTGGCTCAGCGACGGCTCGCCGCGCTGGGCGACGGCGTGGTCGTCGTGGCGCCCGATCAGCTGGACGCCCTGGGGGACGAGCCGCAGCGGCGTCTCGTGCTGCCCAACTATCCGCGCCTCGAGCGTTTCGACGGCGCCACGCCCGACCCCGAGATGGCGGCCGACCCTCGCCTCAAGCTGGCCTACGTGGGCAGCCTCAGCCGCAATCGCGGCTGCCTGCTGATGCTCGACGTCATGGAGCGGCTCGATCCATCGGAGGCGGTGCTGTACCTGGGCGGCGTGTTCGCCGCCCCGGACGTTCGCGCCGAGGTCGAGGCCCGCGTCGCGGGCGACCTCGGCGACCGCGTCCGCCTGCTCGGCAGGGTACCGCCGATGTCGCTGCCGGCCGTGCTCGCCGCCGCCGACGTGGTCTGGGTGCCCTCGGTCGCCAGCGCCCAGTACCGGCATCCCGCGGTGGCCACCAAGCTCTTCGAGGGCATGGCGGTGGGGCTTGCGGCGCTCGTCAGCGACCTGCCGGGCCGCGCCGAGCTGGTGCGCGCCGAACGGTGCGGCCTCGCCGTGCCGCCAGACGTGGACGGCCACCTCGCCGGCGTCCGGCGCCTGCTGGCAGATCGGGACGAGCTGGCGGCGATGGGCGCGCGCGGCCGCGCCGCCGTCGAGCGCGCGTACTCGTGGGAGGCCGTGGAGGGCGACCTGGTCGCCTTCTACGCCGCGCTCACCGCCGGCGTGCGCTGATTCCCGAGTGCGCTGATCCCCGCGTGCCCCTGCCTCACCGGGGGTCGCCGAACAGGCACCGCTCCGCGTTCTTGGCGAAGAACAGCTCCCTCACCTCCGGCTTGACGGCCGCGCTCCAGGCCTCCACGGCCTCGCCGAACTCGACCAGCGGGTAGTCGGTGCCGAACAGGCAGCGGTCCTTCAGGTAGGAGTTGACCGCCTGGAGCGTCGCCTCCGGCAGGTACTTCGGCCACAGTGCGCTGAACTCGAGGAAGATGTTCGGGTGCTTCTGCGCCACGGCCAGGCCGAGCACGCCGAAGCCGTTCCCGGCGTGCGAGACCACGAGCTTGAGGTCGGGGAAGTCGATGGCGATCTCGTCCATGTACTTGGGATCGCCGAGCCACATGCTCTGGAAGCGGTTGTAGTGCAGGCTGCCGTGGACGATGGCGACCATGTTGTGGCTCTCACAGTAAGCGTAGATGGGGTAGAGCACGCTGGCGTTGGCCGGGATGCCCCAGATGTACGGGGCGATGTTGGCCCCCA
Source organism: Thermoleophilia bacterium UBA2241 (assembly GCA_002347645.1). GTDB lineage: Bacteria > Actinomycetota > Thermoleophilia > UBA2241 > UBA2241 > UBA2241. The sequence goes on from DDYF01000004.1 coordinate 26,167, forward strand.
GGAAGCCCTGCTCCCGGCAGCGCTCGAGCTCTTCGAGGTTACGCCGGATGCCATATTTGGGATGGACGCCGGCGATGTAGTAGAAGGGGTCGTCGTCCAGCGACCGGCGGACCTCCATGAGGTGGTCGTTGTCCTCGATGGAGCCTCCGCACACGACGCCCCGCGACACCCCGTCTCCCTTCATCGCGGCGACGAACGCCGGCATGTCGAGGGGTGTCAGCCTGGGCCGCATCTTGTACAGCTCGATGTACTGCGCGAAGTGGGGCGCCGGATCGTCCGGGTCCCACGGGCCGAGCATGTGCTCCGTCCGGAGCCGTACGCGGAAGTCGACTACGTCCATGCGTGCGTCCTTTCGTTTCTCAGGTCGGCGTGGCGGGTCGCGGCAGCCCTTCCAGCACGAGCTCCGTGATGTACCAGTCGGCGGGGTCCGCGACCCTCGGGTCGTCGCGAAGCTCCTGCGGGATATAGAGGAAGAACTGGCGCGGCGGCGCGGTCCTTCTCAGCAAGGCGGCCGGCGACAGCACGGCCGTGTCGAGGAAGCCCGCGCTCCTGAGGCGGGCCGGAAGGAGACGAGAGCGTCGCAGCGCCAGGCACTGGATACGGGCGACGCCGAGCTCCTGCCCCCGCCGGGTCAGCGCTGCCAGGAGGTGGCGGAAGAGGTCGGTGCGGGCGCCGTCCACGAGGAGGTCGACGACGTGCAGGGCGCCCTGCTGGACGAACGAGACGGCGTACCCCAGAAGGCCGTGCCTGCCCGTCATGATCAGGTACTCGTGCTCGACGTGAGGATCGTCGTTGACCCGCCACCGCAGGTAGTCGGCGCGCCGGTCGACGCTGATGCCGTAGCGCTCGCGATTCCGGTCCCAGAGACCCGCGATCTCGTCCAGCGGCGCGTCCGCGGTCCCCGCGGCGGCGACCTGGTAGCGGGATGCGCCGCGCCGCCGCGACCGGCTGTACGTCTGCAGCGTCGCGGCGAGCGCCCGCGAGAAGACAGGCGCAAGCTTCTTGCCGACAGAGCCCTTCGCAACCATGATCTCCCGGAGGTCCTCCCGAAGCGCTGCGCTCTGCAGCCACAGCGTGTAGTTGGCCCAGTCGTCGAACGCCACGTAGCCGAGCTTCGTGCGCACCCTGCCCACGGCGCCGCCCGCCACCTGTCCGGCGGTGGTGAAGAAGAAGCTGTACTTCTTCTTCTCTTCCTCGAAACAGGCACGCTCGTGGGCGGAGTACAGCCCGGTGCCCCGGCACGCCGGGTGGCTCATGCAGTTCTCGGTCTTGCCGGCCACGGTCGGCCGGCCCCGGAGACTGAGCGGCGTGGGGATGAGACTGTACTGAGCGATGAGTTGATCACCCGGCTCGCGGTCGAGGTCGAACAGCAGGTTCATGCTCCCCCGGCCCGCCCACGTGTCGAGCCATTCCCAGGCGAACTCCGCCGCGCTGCGGTCCCTGCCGGTGATGGAGCGGTACAGCCGGTTGATCTCGACCTCGTCGCCTGGCCGATAGGGCCTGCTGACGGTCTGCAAGGGGGGCACCTCCCCTGCTCGGGGTTGCCGGCGAGGCTTCCGCTAGTCTACGACATGCGCGACGGCGCCCCCGGGGCGACCTGATAGACTTCAACGCCGAGCTGTGCCGGGACCTGCCCGGCGCGGCCCGCGGCCGACGGTGCGGCTCCTCGACCGGAACCGCCCGCGGCCCCCGGCAGCGAACGGCAGGAGAGACGGCCCGTGAGCATCGAACGCTTCGACAACGTCCTCGTTCTCGCCCCCCACACCGACGACGGTGAGTTCGGGTGCGGCGGCACCATGGCGCGCCTCATCGAGAACGGCGTCAAGGTCACCTACGCCGCCTTCTCGACGGCCGCCAGGAGCGTGCCGCCGGGCTTCCCCCGCGACGTCCTCAAGCACGAGGTCCGCGCTGCCACCGGCATCCTCGGCATTCCCGAGACCGACCTCAGAATCTACGACTTCGAGGTGCGAACGTTCCCGACCGTCCGGCAGGACATCCTCGAGGAGATGATCGTCCTCCAGCAGGCACTCGACCCCGACTGCGTCCTCATGCCCGCGCTCGTCGACCTGCACCAGGACCACAAGACGATCGCCGAAGAGGCCTTGCGCGCCTTCAAGCGCACGACCGTCATGGCTTACGAGATCCCCTGGAACAACCTGAACTTCTCGCAGCAGGCCTTCGTGCGTCTCGAGGAGCGCCACGTGGCGAAGAAGGTCGAGGCGCTCTCGTGCTACGCGAGCCAGGGTCACCGCAACTACCTCAACGAAGACTACATCCGCAACGTCGCCCTGACGCGCGGCATCAACGTGGGGTGCGACTTCGCCGAGGTGTTCGAGGTCTACCGCTGGATCCTCTGACCGACGAGCTGCGAGACCTGCGCCTCCCGCCGGGAGCCGCGTCCGTCCCGCTCCCCGCACGATGAGCGCGCGTCCGATCACACTCGTGCTGACGGCCGCCGGGTGCCCCGGAGGGGCCACCCTCGTCCGCATGCTCAGAGCCAACGGCGAGCGCGCCGTGACGATCGTGGGCACGGACGCCCGCCACGACGTTGCGGGGCGCTTCCTCTGCGACCGCTTCGCCACGGTCCCGCCGGCCTCGTCCGAAGAGTACATCGGGGCGCTCGCCGCGCTCGTCGAGCGCGAGCGCCCCGATGTGCTCTTCGTGCAGTCCTCGGCCGAGGTCGGCCCGGTGGCAAGGGCGCGCGCCGTGTTCGAAGAGCTCGGCGCGCGCGTCCTCGTCGCCTCGCCCGAGGCGATTCGCCTGTGCAACGACAAGGGCGCGATGTACGCCGCCCTCGGCGGCGGGCGGGTCCCTCAGCCCGAGACCCACGAGGTGCGCGACCTCGACGCCTTCGTCGCGGCCTGCGGGCGTCTCGGCTACCCCGAGCGATCCGTCTGCTTCAAGCCGCCAGTCAGCAAGGGCTCGCGCGGCTTTCGCATCCTGCGTCCCCACGTCGACCACGCGTCGATCATCCTGTACGAACGCCCGAACAGCGTCGTCATGACGCTGGACGAGGCGTGCGCCGCCTTCCGGCACCTCGACCCGTTCCCGCGCCTGCTCGTGATGGAGCACGTCGACGGTCCTGAGCACACCGTCGACGCGCTCAGCGCGGCCGGCGAGGTCCTGCTCCACCAGACGAAGACGCGCGAAGCGATCGACACCGGCCTCGCCATGGCCTTCCGCACGGTGGCGCGGCCCGACCTCGTGGGCTCCGCCCGCGAGGCCTGCCGCGCCCTCGGCCTCGACTGGTTCGTCAACCTGCAGTTCAAGGGAAGCAAGCTGATCGAGGTCAATCCCCGCGTCTCGACCTTCGTCTATCAGGAGGACTTCATCCTCCCGTACCTGGGCATCAAGTACGCACTGGGCGAGCTGGACGAGGCAGGTCTCTCCGCAGCCCAGGCGAGGGTGCGTATCTCGCGGCGCACGGTGCGGTACTACGATCAAGTGTTCTGGGACGACACCTCATGCACATCCTCTACCTGAGCCACTACTTCGCCCCCGAGAACAACGCCCCGGCGGCACGCGTGCACGCCATGGGCAAGGAGTGGGTGCGCAACGGCCACGAGGTCACAGTGGTCACCTGCGCCCCGAACGTCCCCACCGGCGTCGTCTACGAAGGGTACCGGAACGAGCTGTGGCAGCAGGAGTGGGTCGACGGCATCCGTGCGATCCGCGTGTGGACGTTCCTCGCCGCCAACGCCGGTACGGTCCGGCGCACCGCGAACTTCCTTTCGTACTTCGCCACGGCATCGCTGGCGGCGCCCTTCGTGCGCCGCCCGGACGTCGTGATCGCGACCTCGCCGCAGTTCTTCGCCGGCTGGGCCGGCGTGCCGGCGCACTGGGTGCATCGCGTCCCGTTCGTGCTCGAGATCCGCGACCTGTGGCCCGAGTCGATCACCGCCGTGGGCGCCTTGCGGCGCGGCGCGGCGGTGCGCGCGCTCGAGTGGCTGGAGCGCGCGCTCTACCGGACCGCCGACCACATCGTCACCGTCGGGGACGGCTACAAGGAGCAGCTGGAGGCACGCGGGGTCCCCGCCGCCAAGATCGACATCGTGCCCAACGGCGTCGAGACCGATGTCTTCACCCCACGCGACCCGGACCCTGTCGTCCGCGACCGGTACGGTGTGCCTCGCGATGCGTTCGTCGTCGTCTTCGCCGGTACCATCGGCATGGCCAGCGGCCTCGACGTCGCCCTGCGCGCCGCGCGGCGCCTGCGGGACCGCGGGCGCGACGACATCGTCTTTCTTCTCGTCGGCGACGGCGCCGTGCGCGCCGAGCTGCAGGCCGCGGCCCATGCCCAGGCGCTCGGGAACGTCGTCTTCGCCGGTATGGTGCCGCGCATGCAGCTGCCCGACGTCCTCGCCGCCGCCGACGCCTGCCTGGTGCACTTCAAGCGCCGCGAGATCTTCACCACGATCTTGCCTACCAAGCTGCCCGAGGGCGCGGCGATGGCCAAGCCCATCCTGCTCGGCTTCGAGGGCTACGCCGCCGAACTCGTGCGCAGGGCAGACTGCGGCATCGCCTTCACGCCAGAGGACGACACGGCCCTCGCGGCGGCGGCGGAGCGCCTGGCCGACGACCCCGAGGAGTGCCACCGGCTGGGCGAGAACGGTCGCCGCCACGTGCTCGCCCACTTCGACCGCAAGGTTCTCGCCAACGACTACCTCGCCATCCTCGAACGGGTGTGCGATCAGGCACGAAGGAGGCCGTCATGAGCCTCGAGATCCTCCCCCTCGAAGAGCGCGCCATGGAATGGGACGCGGCGCTCGCCGAGCTCGCGCCGCGCCAGCAGGATGTCTTCTTCACCAGCGGCTATCTTCGCCTGTGGCAACGCCACGGCGACGGCAAGGCACTGGGCGCCGTGTACCGCGACCGCGACGGGCTCGTCCTCTACCCCTTCATCCTTCGCGACCTCAGCAACGTCGAGTTCCTCGGCCCAGCGTTCGCCGGGCTGTACGACGTGACGAGTCCCGTGGGCTTCGGCGGCCCGCTCGTCCGGCACATGACGCGCGAAGAGACGCTGGCGGGCTTCCGAGCCGAGATCGACGACTGGTGTCACGCCAACGCGGTCGTCAGCGAGTTCGTGCGCTTCCACCCGTTGCTCGAGACCCGGCTGGGCATGGAGCGCCACCTCGAGATCGAAGAGGCCGGAAGGATCGTCTGGGCACGCCTCGATGCCGGCAGCTGCGCGCTCATCGAGATGCTGAGCGTGCCGACGCGGCGCAACATCCGTCGCGCCCGTGATGCGGGCATCACCTGTGCCGTCGAACACGGCGACGAGGCGTGGGACCGCTTCGCCGAGCTCTACCTCGAGAACGCGCTGCGCCGCAAGGCCCTGCCGGCGTACCGCTACGACGCGGCGCACTTCCGCGCCCTGCGCGAGCTGTTGGGTCCGGCCGCGGTGCTCTTCGGGGCCCGCCTCGACGGCCGTCTTGTCGCCGCGGCCCTCTTCCTGCGCAGTCACGACTTCGTCCACTTCCACGCCCTGGGCGCCGACCGCGAGTTCGCGCGGCTGCGACCCGTCAACGTCCTCTTCTTCGAGGCGATGCAGTGGGCGTGCGGCACGACGGCGACGGCGGTCAACCTGGGCGGGGGCCACCGCGGCGACGACGAGTTCTTCCGCTTCAAGTACGGCTTCACCCAGCAGCTCGCGCCGCGCCGCGTCGGGCGCGCGATCCACCTGTTCGAGCCGTACTCGCGCGCCGAGCGCCTGCGCGACGAGCAGGGTGAGATCCTCGACTGCCAGTACTTCCCGACCTATCGGGCACCGCTGCCGCGCGACAGCCTGCTGGGATAGGATGACGGCGCTATCCCCGGCCCGCGGGCCGGTGGTCACGACCCGGAGGTGCCATGACCGCTGACAAGCCGGCGCGCCGCGACGTCGACGTCGCGTCGTACCTGGGCGCGCTCACGCGCCAGTGGTGGGTCGTCGTCGCGTGCATCGTCGTGGGCGTCCTGGCTGGCGTCGTGCTCACACTCCTCCAACCCACTACGTACGACGCCACGGCGTCTGTCTACATCGGCCAGACCACCGACGCGAACGGCAATCCCATGGCGGGCCTCAACTCGAACGCCAAGGCGGCCATCCAGCTCGTGTCGAGTCAGACGGTCCTGAACGAGGCGGCGGAGCAGACCGGCGACGGTATGACGGCAGCGCTGCTGCGCACGGGGACGACGGTCGAGACGCCCTCATCGACGATCAGGACCACCTCGTCGGTCGTGAACATCGTCGTCATCACGGTGCGCGACGAGTCCGCCGAACGCGCCGCCGCGGCCGCGAACGCACTCGCCGACGCGCTGCTGACGCGCATCGGCGACGCCCCAAAGGTCAGGCTCGAGGTGCTCGAGCGGCAGGTCACGAGCCTCGGGACCCAGCTCGACGCGGCGCGCAAGCGCGGCGCGCGGGCCGACGCCGCCCTCGCGGCCATCGCCTCCGGCGACGGGTCCGCCGCCGCGAAGGCGGCTGCGGCGGCGCCCTACGTCGCCGTCGCCCAGGCGGCGGCGACCGAGGCCGAGTCGCTGACGTCGTCGCTGCAGAAGGCCGAGCTCATGCTGCTCACGACGAAGAACGTCGAACTGCCGCGCATCCTTCACGAGGCCGCGGTACCCGATTCTCCGAGCGGTCCGGACATGCAGCTCAACGTCGCCGCCGGCGCCTTGGCCGGCCTGGTCGTCGGCATCGTCGCCGCGTTCGTGCGACAGAGGCGCGTGAGCCGCGCCGTATGACCGCGCGCTGCGCGATCCTGCGCGTCAAGGCGCGCACGGTGGCGGCGCTACTGCTCTCGGCCCTCACCGTCCTTGTCGTCGCCGCGACGCCGTATGCAGATGCGGCCGCACACCATCCGGGGCTCAAGCCTCTCGCCACAGGCGACGGCACCTGGACGTGGCTCAATCCGCTGCCTCAAGGGAACACCCTCTCCTCCGCAGCGGTGAACGGTGGCGGCGTCTGCCTGCTCGTCGGCCAGGCCGGCACGGTCCTGCGGTCGGGGGACGGCGGCGTCACGTGGGACTCGGCACCCTCAGGCGCCGTTCACTGGCTCCGCGGCGTCGCCTTCGGCGGCGCGACCGACGCCTGGGCCGTCGGCCGCTACGGCACGATCCTGCACTCCGCCGACGCGGGCCTGACGTGGGCGTGTCAAGCGTCGCCGTCCGAGGCCTACCTGTACGCGGCCGCGTTCGCCGGCCCGAACAGAGGCTGGGCCGTCGGCTACAACGGCACCATCCTGCGCACGGCGAACGGCGGGGCGACCTGGAAGAAGCAGGTCTCGCGCACGCGCAGCGGGTTGCTCGGCGTGGCGTGCGCCGACGGCAGTCGCGCTTGGGCAGTGGGGCAGAACGGGACGATCGTGCGTACGGTGGACGGGGGCCGGACATGGCGCGCCCAACGCTCCGGCGTGCGCGCCAACCTCAACGCCGTGGACTTCGCCGGGCGCGCGCGCGGCTGGGCGGCCGGCGACGGCGGCGTCATTCTCCGCACCACCGACGGCGGCCGGACGTGGCGGCGCCAGAGGTCCGGCCTCTCGACCGCGATCGAGGGGATCGCCTGCGTCGACGGGACGCACGCGGTCGCCGTCGGCGCGGGCGGCCGGCTGCTGCGCACCCGGGACGCCGGCCGCGCCTGGACGGTCGTCAGACCGACGCGCCGGGGCCTGCGGGCCGTCTCGATGCGGGGCGGCGCCGGCGTCGCCTGCGGCGAGGCCGGCGCCATCGTGCGCCTGTCCGGCAGCGGGCGGTCGTGGAACGTGCGCTCGTCCGGGGGCACGCACTCGTTGCGCGGCGTCGTGCTGACGCCGGAAGGAGGCTGGGCGGTCGGCGGCGACCCCGTCGACGGCTCCGTCGTGCTCCACACCGAGGACGGCGTCACCTGGCGCGCTCAGGACCCCGGCGAGGGCAGCGGCCTGAACGCGGTCGACAGCACAGACGGCACCTACGCCATCGCCGTCGGCAACGACGGCGTCGCCCTCTTCACCGACGATATGGGCTACACGTGGATGGAGGGCTCGTCGCACACCACCATCCCGCTGAACGACGTCACGTGCCTCTCGACACTCGAGGCGTGGGCCGTCGGCGGCGCCTTCGGCGACTCCACGGTCGCCGTCCACACGGTCGACGGCGGGCTCACCTGGCGGCGCGTCGCGACCGGTGCGCCGGCCGGCCTCGCGGGCCTCGACTTCGTCGACGCGCAGGCCGGCTGGGTCGTAGGCTGGCAGGGTGTCATCCGGCGCACTTCGGACGCCGGCGTGACCTGGGAGCGGCAGGTCTCGGGAGTCGCCAAGCAGCTGACGTCCGTCGACTTCGTCGATGCCCTTCGGGGGTGGGCCGTGGGAGCCGCGGGCACGGTCTTGCGGACGGCGGACGGCGGCGTCACCTGGATGCCGCAGACCTCGGGTACCAAGGTCACCTTGGAGGATGTGCGCTTCTCGTCGGCGAGCGACGGCCTGATCGCCGGCGAGAACGGCGTCCTGCTCGCGACCACCGACGGCGGTGAGACGTGGATGCAGGAGGTGCCGGGGACGGCCAACGCGCTCGCCGGCCTCTGGCTCGGGGACGGAGAGCAGGCGCTCGTCGCCGGCGATGCCGGCACCCTCCTCGGTCGCGGCTTCTGATCCGGCGCGCCGTGCTACTATCGCTTGCGGCGCGCCGCGCGCTGCAGGGCGCGCCGCGGCGACTGGCAACGGGGGAATCGATGCGAGACCGGCAGGATCGCACTCGGGGACGTTCGAGAGCCGGCCGTGCCCGGGCCGCGCGGACGCTCCGCGCCGTCGGTGCCGCGTTCGCACTCTGGGCCGCCATGACGGCCACCGCAGGCGCCCTCGCCGGCGAGGTACTCGCCGACCCGCTGCTGATCGACCCCGCGCAGACCCTGGCGGAGCAGTTCGGCTATGACCCCGCCTACACGCGCAACGTCCCGGGCTTCGACGCTCAGGGTCACGCCTTCATCCGCAGCCGCAACGCGAGCCAAGACGACACCTCGTTCGTCCACACCTTCGACGAGGGCGCCTGGCGGCGCTTCGACCTCCTTGCCGCGCTGCGCGCGGCCTACCCCGACTTCGCCGGCACGGTCGGCGCCGGGGGGCACTTCTCGGCACGCATCGCCTTCGACACCGGCGGGCGGGCCTACACGGTCCTCACGATCCGGCGCGAAGAAGGCGACCTCGTCAACGTCCTCCTGTACTCGCTCGACCGCTGCAGGACGTGGCGCGCGGTGACGCTCCCCTTGGGTGGGCAGCACGCCGTGTTCGACGGCAAGAACCTCGGCAACGTCGCCTGCGAGCACTTCACGGGTCACAACGTCATCCACGGCCCGCCGTTCGTCGCCGTGTGGCGGACCGTGGGCGAATGGCGCGGCGCCTGGGCCTCGCGCAACGAGCTGTACGTCCTTCAACCGTACTTCGACGGCGACGAGCTCGTCGTACCGGAGCCCACACTCGTGAGCCGGCGCTTCCTCGGCATGTGCCAGGTCGCGGGAGACTCCTCCTTCGCCGCTTCTGCGGCCGACCGGACCTACTTCACCTGGACCGAGGTCACCCGCCCGGGGCAGGGCGGCTCCCCGACCTACGTGGCCGTGTTCGACCCGCTCACCGGGGCCGTCGGCCGCAAACACCTGGTGGCCCGCGCCCAGCCCGCCAACGACTGCCACACGACCCCGGGGATCTGCCTCGACGGCGCCGGCTACCTCCACGTGGTCACCGGTGCGCATACGAAACCGTTCCTCTACGTGCGTTCGCTCCTGCCGCACGACGTCACACTCTGGACGGGGGCGAAGCGCGTGCTCGATTCCGGCTGGCGGACGGCGGAGACAGACCGGGACGGGCGCGCACTCCAGACCTACCTCTCGTTCCTCTGCGACGTGGACGACCGCCTGCACATCGTCTTCAGGCAGGCCCGTCGCGGTGTCGACGCGCTCTTCGGCGGGCGCGCGTTCCGCGCCCTCTGCCACCAGATGAAGCCCCCCAATGGCGCGTGGAGTCGCTCGACGGTGCTGGCGGCGGGGACCCGGCAGGAGGGCTACGTCAACTACTACCAACGACTGGCGATCAGCCCGGACGGGCGGCTGTTCCTGTCGCTGAACTACTACACCCACGACCGGCCCGTGCCACTGCGCCCGTACGGCCGGTTCCGCCAGCGGATGCTGCTGGTCTCTGCCGACGGGGTCGTCTGGCGGTTCGCGGAGGACGCCGACCTGACCCCGGCGGCCGAGGGTCCGTTGACGGCCGCGGACCTCGCCGCAGGCGCGACGCAGGCGACCGGCGTCGTACAGGCAGCGGTCGCCGCCGGTCCGGGAGATCAGGCTCCGTAGACCTCGGGCCGCCGGCCCGTCAGCGAGGGGATCTGCGTGCGCACCTTCGCGACCGCGTCGAGGTCGAGGTCGGCCACGCAGATGCCCACCTCCTCCGCGGCCTGGGCAAGGACCACGCCCCACGGGTCGACGATCATGCTGTGCCCGTAGCACCGGCGCCCGGGAAGGTGGGTGCCCGTCTGGTTCGGGGCGACGACGAAGCAGCCGTTCTCGACCGCTCGCGCCCGCAGCAAGACCGCCCAGTGGGCGCTGCCCGTGTGGTGGGTGAAGGCGGAGGGCACGACGAGCAGCTCGGCGCCCCGTGAAGCGAGCGCCCTGTAGAGCTCCGGGAAGCGCAGGTCGTAGCAGATCGAGAGGCCGACGGTGACGGCGTCTCCCGGCGCTGCCTCCAGCTGCGCCGTGACGATCTCGTCGCCCGCGACCAGCTCCTCGGACTCGCGATAGACGGCCGTGCCGGACACGGCGTCGAAGAGGTGGATCTTGCGGTAGACGGCCACCGTGGCGCCGGTCGGCCCGAAGAGCACGGACGTATTGAAGACGCGGCCGGCGCGCGGGGATGGTTCGTAGTGTGAGCCCGCCAAGATGAAGACTCCTTGCTCGGCGGCTAGACCGGCGAGCACGGAGTTGCTGGGGCCGTCGACCGGCTCGGCGCTCGCGAGGATGCCCGCCCGTCGACCCTTGTACGCCCAGGTCTCGGGCAGGGCGATGAGCTGGGCGCCTGCATGAGCGGCCTCGGCGGCCAGGCGCCGGGCAACGGCCACGTTGGCCGCCGTGTCGCCGGCAGTGTTCAGCTGCACGCAGGCGACGCGCAGGCGGCGCGCCGAGCCCGGCACGCCGGTCTGGCCGGCCCCCTCTCGCGCCGGCCCCCACGCCGGCGCGCCGCTCACGGCGCGCACGCCACCAGGCTCAGGATCTCGTACGCCACCGTCGCCGCCAGCGTCGCCGTGAGGTGTGAACTGTCGAGGTCGGGCAGGACCTCGACGACGTCCGCCCCGGCGAGATCGAGCCCTCGGCAAGCGCGCAGCAGGGCGAGCGCCTGCATCGAGGTCGGCCCGCCGCACTCGGGGGTCCCCGTCCCCGGCGCGAACGCGGGGTCGACGAAGTCGATGTCGAAGGTGAGGAAGGCCTTGCCGGCGGCTCGTTCCACCGCGCCGGCGACGGCCTGCGTGCCGAACTGGGCGAGGTCGTCCCACGGGTAGAGCGCGAAGCCCATGTCGCCCACGTCCTGGTGGTCGGTGGGCGCGTACAGCCCACCGCGCATGCCCATGAGCGTCGAGCGCGCCGGGTCGATGAGCCCTTCCTCGAGCGCGCGCCGCACGACGGTACCGTGGGTGTACTTCTCGCCGAAGTACTCGTCCCACGTGTCGCTGTGCGCGTCGAACTGGATGAGGGCGAGCGGGCCGTGCCGCTGCGCCGCGGCCCGCAGCTCGGCCAGCAACACCGTGTGGTCGCCGCCGAAGGCGACGGGCACGACGCCGGCGGCGTGGAGCGCCGTGAGCGCGGCAGCCATGCTGTCGAGCGAGCGGTCCGTGAAGCCGGGCACGACGGGAGCGTCGCCGTAGTCGATCGCCGAGAGGAGCTCGAACACGGCGACGCGCTGCGCCGGGTTGTAGTAAGGGCGCAGGGCCAGCGAACCCTCACGGACGGCCTTCGGGCCGAACCGCGCTCCCGCGCGAAACGTCGCACCCGTGTCGAACGGCAGCCCGATGAAGGCGACGTCCACGCCGTCGAGGTGGGTGGTGTGCGGCAGCCGCAGGAAGGTGGAGATGCCGGCGAAGCGCGGCGATTCCTGCGGGTCTGTCGGACCGTAGCCCTTCATGCGCACCTCCTCGTGTGCGCCCGAAGTATCGCACAGCACTGCAGGACTCCGGGCCTCGAGCCGATACTAGTACCTGCGCCCCGCGAGCGACCGGAAGGGTTGGCGACCATGACCGAGGAGCGTGCCCGGATCCTCGTCGTCGATGACGAAGTGGACATGACGGAGGCGGTCAAGGGCGTCCTCGAAGCGCACGGCTACGACGTGCTCACCGCGAACAGCGGCGAACAAGGCCTCGAGATCGCCTACACCGAGCGTCCGCACCTCGTGCTGCTCGACGTGATGATGCCCGGCATGGATGGGTACCAGGTGTGCCGGGAGCTCCAGTTCGGCTACACCAAGGACATTCCCGTCGTCTTCCTGACGGCCAAGACCGAGCTGACGCACATGATGGAGGCGAACCGCTCGGGGGCCTCGGCGTTCGTCACCAAGCCGTTCCGTACCGAACACCTCCTGCAGACGGTCAGGGACGTGCTCCGCGACGCGTCCGTCTACTACGACGAGATCACCGGCCTGCCGACGCTGGCCAACGTGCAGGTCGAGATCCAGCGGGTGCTCAGCCAGCACAGCCAGGTCGGCATCATCTACGTGAGCCTCGAGGGCGTCCACGCGCTCGAGGAGCTCGAGGGCTTCGAGATCGTCGACCAGGTGTTCCAGGCCGTGGGCGAGCGCCTCTCCGGAGCCCGCGGCGAGCTCCTGCGCGGCGAGGAGATCGTCGCCGTGTCGAGCCTCGGCAACGCCTTCCTCGTCTTTCTCTCGCCGTCACGCGAGCAGGGCTTCGTCAGCGACGGCGACCTCGTCGCCGTCAAGGAACGTGTGGAGACCCAACTGCTCCGCGGCCTCGAAGACGAGCTCGAGCGGCGCTTCGAGGCGCGGATCGACGTGTTCGTCGGGTGGGGGCGCCTCTCTCAGTCGCCGAAGGTCCGCTTCAGGCGCGCGTTGCTGCGCGCGATCGACGACGCGACGAACGACATCCACCGCGAACGGGCCGAGACCCGCCACCGCCTCCATGCGGAGCTCCAGACCATCCTCGCCAGGGAACAGGTGACCTGCGTCTACCAGCCGGTCGTGCGCGTGAGCGACTTCGGGGTGCTCGGGTACGAGCTCCTGGCGCGCGGCCCGCAGCAGAGCGAGCTGCACCGTCCGGACGCGCTCTTCGAAGTGGCGCGCGCCCAGGGGCGCGTGCCCGAACTGGACCGGCTCTGCCGGACCATGGCGGCACGCGCCAGTTCGACCCTTCCCGACCAGTACCTGCGCTTCATCAACACCGACCCGATCAGCCTCTTCCTGCAGGCACGCAGCGACCTCTTCGTACACGAGCTCGTGGCCGCGACGCCGGCGCACCTGCGCGCCAAGACGATCATCGAGGTGACGGAGAAGAGCGTGATCGAGGACTTCCAGCGCGTCCGCGAGGTGGTCGCGCGCCTCCGCGAGCAGGGATTCAGGATCGCGATCGACGACGCCGGCGCCGGGTACTCCGGGCTGCAGACGGTCGTCGAGACCGAGCCCGACTTCATGAAGCTCGACATCAGCCTGGTACGTGCCATCGACACGTCGCAGGTGAAGCAGCGGCTCGTCTCGACGCTCCGCGATTTCTGCGAGGGGGCGGGGATCGAGCTCGTCGCCGAAGGCGTCGAGACGCCCGAGCAGCTCGACACGGTCGTGGAGCTCGGCGTCCCGTACGCCCAGGGCTTCCTCTTCGCGCACCCCGGGTCGCCGTATCCGCTCCAGGAGTACATCGAGCCCTGCACCGGCGTCGCTTGACGCCGGGTGGTACAATGCCCGGCACGATGACCGGCACCGGCGCCACACGCAGCACCACCCGCAGCTGGCGCAGCTGGCTCTGGCGCGCCTAGCGCGCCCTTCTTCGACACCCCGCGCGGGCCTCGCCCGCACCCTGCGACCACACCGCGTGGTCGTCCCATCCCCTGAAACGGAGACACGATCCAGTGCACAGACAGGACCCGAACGTACCGGCAGGCGGCGCGACACCGAGAGGAGGTAGGTCATGAGCGAGTACAAGAAGAAGTTCGTCCTTGACGAGGAGAGGATCCCCAAGACGTGGTACAACATCGTGCCCGACTTCCCCGTGCCGCCGGCCCCGCCTCTGCATCCCGGCACATTGCAGCCCGCGGGACCAGACGACCTGGCGCCGATCTTCCCGCCCAGTATCATCGCCCAGGAGGTCTCATCCGAGCGCTACATCGAGATCCCCGAGGAGGTCCACCAGATCCTGCGCATGTGGAGGCCGTCGCCGCTGATCCGCGCCACCGGCCTCGAGAAGGCGCTCGACACGCCGGCGAAGATCTTCTTCAAGTACGAGGGCGTCAGCCCGGCCGGCTCGCACAAGAGCAACACCGCCGTCGCGCAGGCCTACTACAACAAGATGGACGGCACCACGCGTCTCTCCACCGAGACCGGCGCCGGCCAGTGGGGTAGCGCCCTCAGCATGGCCTGCCAGATGTTCGGCCTCGAGTGCATGGTCTACATGGTCAAGGTGAGCTACCACCAGAAGCCGTACCGGCGCAGCATGATGCAGCTCTGGGGCGCCGACGTGATCCCCAGCCCGAGCGACACCACCGATGCCGGGCGTGCCGTCCTGGCCGACGACCCCGGGTCGCTCGGCAGCCTGGGCATCGCGATCAGCGAGGCGGTCGAGGACGCGGTCACGCACCCGGGCTCCAAGTACTCCCTGGGCAGCGTCGTCAACCACGTCATCCTGCACCAGACCATCATCGGCGAGGAGGCGATCCTGCAGAGCCAGGACGCCGATGCGTACCCCGACATGGTGATCGGTTGCGTCGGCGGCGGCTCGAGTTTCGGCGGCATCGCCTTCCCGTTCCTGCGCGAGAACCTGGCCGGCAAGACGAGGACCCGGCTGATCGCCGTCGAGCCCACCGCCTGCCCCTCGCTCACCAAGGGTGAGTTCCGCTACGACTTCGGCGACGAGGCGGCGAGCACGCCGCTCTTCAAGATGTACACGCTGGGTCACGACTACATGCCGCCCGGCATCCACGCCGGCGGCCTGCGCTACCATGCCATGGGACCGCTCGTGAGCCACGCCTACGACCAGGGGCTCATCGAGGCCGTCGCCGTGCCGCAGACCAAGGTGTTCGAGGCGGCACGGCTGTTCGTGCAGACCGAGGGCATCGTACCGGCGCCCGAGAGCGCCCACGCGATCCGCGTCGCCGTGGACGAAGCGCTCAAGGCCAAGGAAGAGGGCGTGAGCAAGAACATCATGTTCAATCTGACCGGCCACGGCTTCCTCGACCTCTCGTCGTACGACAGCTACCTGGCCGGGAAGCTCGAGGACTACGACCATCCCGAAGACGCGATCGCGGCGTCGATCGCCAAGCTGCCGCAGGTGGGATGACGGTCCCAGCGACGGCGACACGGCGTTCGTCATGAGGCGGCCCAAACAGTGACGGGGCGCGACGGGGCCGGGGGCGCTTCATCTCGCAGCGGATGAAGCGCCCCCGGCCCTGCCGGTAGACTGGCGGGACGCGGCGGCACCCGTCAGGGCACGGCCGCCCCTCTTTCTCGGCCCGACCGGTTCATGAATGGAGCGTCGATGACTACCCGGTACGCCCCCATCGTCGTCGATGTCCGTCGCGGACCGGTCGTGGAGAGTCGCCACAAGCTCGTCGCCGCGATCGTGGACGAGGAAGGCGCCGAGACCGGGCGCTACGGCGACCCCGGCTTCGTGACCTACTGGCGCTCGTCGGCCAAGCCGTTCCAGGCGCGTCCTTGGGTCGACGACGGTACCGTCGGTCATTTCGACTGGGGCGATCGCGAGCTCGCCGTCATGTCGGCGTCGCACGTCGGCGCCGACGAGCACGCCGAGCTCGTGCGGCGCATGCTCGCCGACATCGGGCTCGGCGAGGAGCACCTGCGCTGCGACAACGAGCTCAAGGCGCGCCACAACTGCTCGGGCAATCACACCGGCTTCCTGGCCGCCAGCGTCTACCACAGCTGGGAGGTGGCGACGTACCAGCAGGCGCGGCACCCGGCGCAGCGCGCCGCGCTGGCATCCATCGCCGAGGCCGCGGCCATGCGCGTCGACGACATCCCCTGCGGAGTCGACGGATGCGGGATCGTCGTGCCGGCCACCGCGGTGACGGCCGCCGCGCGCGCCTATGCGCGGCTCAACGAGCTCGCGCCCGCCGTCGCCGCCGCGATGCGCGCCCACCCGACCCTTGTCGAGGGCGAGGGCGAGCTCGACACCGTCGTCATGCAGGGCTTCCCGGGGGCGATCTCCAAGGCCGGCGCCGAGGGTCTCGGCTGCGTCGCGCTGCCGGGCGGCGGCGCGCTCGCCGCCAAGGCGCTGGACGGTGGCGACCGAGCCGTCGGGCCCGCGCTCATCGCCCTCCTCGTCCGTCACCTCGACCTGCCCGAGGTGCCGGACGTCGCCCGGCGTCAGGCCCGGCCGCCCATCGTCAACGACGCCGGGGCGGTCGTCGGCGAGCTGGTCGCCACGCTGCCCTGAGCCCGACGGCGTCGATCGCCTGAGGCACGAGGGCGGCGCGCGTGCCTCACGGGGCGCCGCGCGGAGGGGTCAGCCGGCGAGCGGCAGGCGCACGGTGAACACGGCGCCGCCGCCGGCGTCACCGCCGGCGTCGACTGTGCCGCCGTGCGCCTCCACGAGCCCCTTGACGATCGCCAGTCCGAGACCGACGCCTTGCGTACCTCGCGCCGATGGCGAACGGTAGAAGCGGTCGAACACGAACGGGAGGTCGACCGGGTCGATGCCGGGGCCCGTGTCGGCGACGCTGAGGACTGCGGACCGCTGCTCAGCGTGAAGCCCGACGACGATCATCCCTCCGGCCGGCGTGAACTTGAGGGCGTTGTCGAGCAGGCTCGCCATGACCTGCGCCAGCCTGCCTCGGTCGCCGCGGACCGTGACCGCGTCGAGGTCTCCGCTCAGCGTCACACGCCGGCGCGCCGCCTCCGCCTCGGCGCCCGACAGCGCCTCGGCGACGACGTCGTGAAGGTCGAGCGACGCGAGTTCCACGTCCAGGTCTTCCGACTCGACCTCGTTCAGGGTGCGCAGCGCGCCCAGCAGCCTCCCCAAGCGTTCGACCTCGTCTCCGGCGACACGGAGGTTCTCCGGTGTGACCGGGACCCGGCCCTCCTCGAGGGCTTCGAGGCGCGTCTGCACACTCGCCAAGGGCGCGAGCAACTCGTCCGAGAGGTCGGCCGTCAGGTCGCGGCGCCACTGCTCGTTGCGGGCCAGCGCGTCGGCCATGGTGTCGAGAGCGACGGCGAGCCGCGCGACTTCGTCGTCGCCGCGCGGCGCTATGCGCACCTCGAGGTTCCCTGCGACGACGTCGCCCGCGGCCTCTGCGAGCTCTTCCAGCGGCCCGGTAAGACGTCGAGCGACGACGACGCTCGCGAGCAGCGCCACGATCACAGCCAAGCCCGCAGCGATCACGAGATCGCGGTCGAGTGTACCGTCGTAGGCGTCCTCGGCGGCGCCGCGCGCGTCCCGCCACGCGTAGACCTCGACCGTCGCCACCCGCGCGCCACCCGCGCGCACTGGGTAGCGGCGGATGTCAAACGAGCGCGTCGTGAGCGGGCTCGCCGGGGAGGCCGCCCCGAGGCTTGCGTCGCCGCCCTGCCCGTTCGCCGCGCCGTCTCCGGGGACCGCGGCGGTCCCCTCGATGCCTTGCACGGTGAACAGGAGCTCCCCGTCCGGGGAGTACACGGCGAGGTTCATGTCGCCCACACGCGCCGCCCGGCTGAGGGCGTAGATCCCTCGCGCGTCCCAGCCCACGCCCGTCTGGTACGTGTCCCGCAGCGCTTCGACGACGGCCGCGTTCTGGCGGGCGCGGACGTCGTTCAGGTACGCATCGAACCGGCGGTCCGCAGTGACGGTGAGGAAGACCGCCGCGACCGCGAGCACGAGCGCCGCGACGACGACGTGCGTGAGCACGAGGCGCGCGCGCAGGCCGCGGGTCATCGACTGTCCTGAGATCTGCGGCCGTGCAACGCACCGTGCCGGCAGCCCACGCCGCGGGCGCTGACGCGCGAGGTCAGACTCGTGACGACCATGGGCTCATCTTACCCGCCGTGCGGGCGGTGCGGGCGGGGCCTGCCCTCCCAATCTGGTAGCATCCACCGCATCCGCAAGGAGGCCCCCTTGCCCAATCTCAGGGTGTACCGCTACGCCTGGGTCGTCGCTCTCGTCCTGACCGTCGTCGGCCTCTTCACGCTCGGGACGCCCGACACCCCGGTCGTGAGCACCGAACCAGCGACCTTCGACGGCGAGCGTGCCATGCTCGACCTGACCACGCTGGCGGAGGAGTTCACTGGCCGCGTGGCGGGATCCGACGCCGATGCGCGCGCCGCAGTGTGGCTTGTCGACGCGCTCGAGCGACTGGACCTCGAGACGCACATCGACTCCTTCACGGCCAGCATCAACGGGCGCGACGTGCCTCTGCAGAACGTGTGGGCGGTCGCGCGGGGGACCACCCGCGGGACGATCGTCATCCTGGCCAACCGGGATTCGCCGCCGCGCTCGACGCAGGGCGCCGACGCGAACGCGTCGGGGACGGCTACATTGCTGGAGCTCGCGCGCGTCTTCTCGCTCCTCGGCCACGAGCACACGCTGCTCTTCCTCTCGACCGACGGAGACGCCTACGGCGCGCTGGGGGCGCGCGACTTCGTGGAACGTCACGAGACGGACGACGTGCTCGCCGTCATCGCCCTGCGCCGGACGGCGGGCAAGGATGCCGACGGCCTGGCGCTCGACGGTTGGGGGCCGACAGGGCGGGCGGCGCCCCCATGGCTCTGGCTGGTCACCGCGCCCGCGGCGCGCCGTGCTGCGAACCTGGACGCGCTGCTGCCGGGCTTCGGCACCCAGGTCCTGCGCCTCGCAGTCCCGACGAGCTCCGGGAGCCAGGGGCCGTTCGTCGCCGCCGGCCTGCCCGGGATCTCCCTGGGCGCGGCGACCGAGGCGCGCGACCCCACCACCGACACGCTGGACGCCGTGTCCGCGGAGGTCCTCGTGAAGGTAGGACGCACCGCCGAGAAGGCGATCATCGCCATAGACAGCGGTTCAGACGAGCGTCCCGGCAGCGGCGGGACGACCTTCGTGCGCCGCCACCGGACGTTGCCGGGCGCCTCCCTGCTCCTCGTGCTCGTCGGGCTGTTCGCGCCGCTCGGCGCGGTCGCCCTCGACCTCTTCGCCCAGTGCCGGCGACGGCACGTCCGCCTGGGCCCCGCGTGGGTACGTTCGGTGCTCCACATCGCACCCTGGTTCGTCGTGGTCGGCATCATCTACGTCTCGAACGTCCTCGGCCTCCTGCCCCGCAGGCCGGGTGCCGTCATACCTTCCGAGTCGGGCCTGGTCGATGATCCGCGGTACCTCCGCGTCGCGATCCTGGTCGTGGCGCTCCTTCTTGCCTATGCCTACTCGACCGCCGTCGAGCGCCGCCTGGTGCGCCGCATGCCGGTGGACCCGCGCGCCACGGTCGTGGTCGCCTACGTGACCCTCCTTGTGATCGCTCTGCTGGTCTTCTTCGTGAACCCCTACTCGGTGCTGCTCGTCGCCCCGGCAGCGGTCCTCTGGCCGCTCGCCCGGGGAGGCACCTGGACGCGTTCGATCCTCCCCGTCTACCTCGGCCTCGGCATGATCCTTCTCGCGCTCGTCTTCTTCGCCTTGCGCCTCGACCTCGGCTTCGACGTCTGGTGGTACTTCTTCCTGTTGCTCGAGAACCGGACGATCCCGATGTCTGCGACCCTGCTCGGTGCGGTCTTCCTGGCGACCGCCGGCATGCTGGCCCAGACGCTGCACGGTTCGTCGTGGCCTGAGGACCGGCGCCGCGCGCGCGAAGGGGCGGTGGGACCGGGGACCAGCGCCGGCGACACCGCCGGCGCGTCTCAGACCGGGGCCGATGCGCCGGCCGTCTCGTCCGGCGACAGCGAGGCACGACCGAACGGCGATGCGCGGCCGCATCGAGATGCCGAAGCACCGGCACCCGTGACCCAGACCTGAACGGGACCCGGGCGGGCCGCCTTGTGGCGGCCCGCCCGGGTCCCGACGAGCTCTGCGTCTCGTCTCAGTCGTCTTCGGGCGCCAGCGACTCCTCCAGCGTGCTCGCCGTCTCGTCGTCCACCTCGACCCCGCTCGAGCGCGGCACGGGCTTGTCACCGCTGTCGCGCGAGAGCAGTGCCGACTCGCCGCTCATCATGGCGTCGAAGGCCTTGGCCTTCAGACGCGCCCTCGTCTCTTCGATGCGGCGCCGCATCTCGGCCTGGTCGATCGTCGTGCCCTCCGGCGGGCCGCCACTCTGGTCGGCGGCCGGCTGCTCCGGCGCCTCTTCTGCCGGCTCCTCGACGACAGCCGCCGGCTCTTCCTCCACCGGCTCGGCCACCTCCGCCACCACGTCGGCGGGCGCTGCGGCACCCTCGGTCTGCGCCTCGGATTCGGCTTCGACGCTCTCCTCGGGCTCTGGCGCCTGCTCCTCGGCGGACGGCTCCTCAAGCCCCTCATCGCCGGCAGGCTCGACGGCCGCCGTTTCCTCGGCAGCGCCGAACGGCTCCTCGATCTCGCTCTCTATCGCCTCGCGCGTCTCTTCGATGCGGGCACGCAGGTCTTCGCTCTCCTCGGCGACCGGCTGCTCGACGACCTCCAGACCGACTGCGGCGACCTCTGCGGGGGCCTCTTCGGCGACGGCTTCGGGCTCGGCCTCCGCAGCCGCCTCGGCCTCCTCCACCGCGACGGCCTCCTCTTCGACCGGCGGCTCTTCAGCCTCGACCGGCGGTTCTTCCAGCTCGGCCGGTGCCACTTCAGCTTCGCTCGACGCTTCCTCGGCCCCAGCCTCGGCGGGCTCGGGCGCCGGCTCCTCGGTCACGGGCGTCTCAGCGACCGGTGCCTCCTCTGCCGGCGCCTCGACCGCGACCTCAGCGACGGCCGACTCGGCGACTGCGGTCGCCGGCGGCGTCCAGACCCGCTCGCCGCTCGGCTCCGGGTACTCGGGGGCGGCCGGCAGCATCCTGCTGCTGGCGCCGCTGAGCAGCTGCTCCCGCATCTGGCGACCCGTCTTGGGGGTGACGAACGATACGGCCGCCGCGCCAACCAGGACACCCAGCAGGAACTTGAAGAATCTCATCAGTCGCCTCCTTGACCGCTGCTCAGCGAGCCTCGCGCCGGCCGGCCGCAGTCGCGGCCGGCGAAGTGTACTTCGGAAGAATCGAGCCGGGACTTTACCAGTCTACAGTCCTGTATACGGTCAGCCGCGACGCAGTCCTGCACGGCGCGTGAGACGTAGCGTCCAAGTCGACGCCGGCGCGGACCGGCCTGAGGGGCCGTATCGTGCGTCAGCGCCGCATCGGCGGGAGCGGGAGCGCGAGTCTCAGGAGAGGCGCTCGACCTTGGCCGAGCCGTCGTCGGCGACGGTGACGAGGGCCGTCCACCGGCCGCCGAAGGCCTGGCTCACGCGCAGCGCGGCCTCCCTGAGGGCAGCCGCGACGTCCTGACCCATGAAGGCGGCGAGCGGCATCATGGGCTTGTCGTCGATCTGCACGCGGACTCCGTCTTCGCTCTGCTTGATGAGGATCGGTTCGTCGCTCAACGACAGGAGCCGCGCCGCATGGTCGCGCGTGACCTCGATCGTGCACCGCTGTCCCAGCGCACTGGGGGCCTTCTCGTCGAGGTCGCGCTTCACATTGCGAGCGTAGTAGTAGACGATGATCAGGGCGACGAGCGCGGCTATCAGGAAGAGCAGCACGCCCCACATCGCTGTGCTCACGACTCGCCTCCCTCGTCGCTTTCGTCTGGCCGCGCGCCCGCCCCGTCCGGCGGGCGGAGCGTGCTCCCGGCGCCGCGCACCTCTTGCAGACGTCGCGCCATCTCGGCCTCGACGCCTCGTTGGGCCGTGTAGTAGCGCCTTCCCGCGAGTCTCTCGGGCAGGTAGTGCTGCGCGACCCAACCCCCGTACGAGTGTGGGTACTTATACCCCTTGCCGTGACCGAGTTCCTTCGCCCCACGGTAGCTGGCGTCGCGCAGATGGGGCGGTGGCGGCTGGTTGCCCTCGCGTCTTACGTCGGCTTCTGCGGCGTCGATCGCAAGGTACGAGGCGTTGCTCTTCGGCGCGAGCGCGAGGTACACGGCCGCCTGGCTCAAGTTAATGCGGCACTCCGGCAGGCCCACGAACTCGACCGCGCGCGACGCCGCCACGGCGACCTGGAGTGCTGTCGGGTCGGCGTTCCCGACATCCTCGCTGGCGAACACGATCATGCGTCGCGCGATGAACTTCGGGTCCTCGCCGCCGGCCAGCATGGAGGCCACGTAGTACACCGCCGCGTCGGGGTCGCTGCCGCGCAGCGACTTGATGAAGGCCGAGATGGTGTCGTAGTGGGCGTCCTCGCGGTCGTACGCAACCGGGCTCTTCTGGGCGGCGTCCCGCAGGTCGGCGACAGACAGCATGACGCCGCCGCCGGCCCTCGGCGCCCGCGAACGCCAGGCGGTCTCGAGCGCGTTGAAGGCGACGCGCGCGTCGCCGCGCGAGACCTCTGCGAGGAAGGCTTCACCGCCGTCCTCGAGAGTGACGCCGAACGCGCCCAGGCCACGCTCCTCATCCGCGAGCGCAGTCCGCACGAGCGTCCCGACCTGCTCCGCCGGCAGCGGCTCGAGCCGGTACAACTGGCAGCGCGAGAGCAGGGCTGAGTTGACCTCGAAGTAGGGGTTCTCGGTCGTCGCGCCGATGAGCGTCACGACGCCGTCCTCGACGGCGTGCAGGACGGCGTCCTGCTGCGCCTTGTTGAAGCGGTGGATCTCGTCGATGAACAGGATGCTGCGCGCCGCCGTAAGGGCGCGCGCCTCGCGCGCGCCCTTGATCGCGGCGCGCACATCCGCCGTCCCCGACGCGACCGCCGACAGCTGCGCGAGGCGCGCGCCGGTCTCGGCGGCGATCACGCGCGCGAGCGTGGTCTTGCCGCATCCGGGCGGCCCCCACAGGATCATGGAGAAGAGCTCGCCGCGCTCGATCGCGCCGCGCAGAACGGTCCCGGGCCCGACGATGTGCTCCTGCCCGACGAACTCGGCAAGCGTGCGCGGCCGCATGCGCGCCGCGAGCGGCGCCTCGGCCGCCTGCTGGTCTTCGCTGAGCGAGAACAGGTCCATGTGTCGTCAGTCTAGCCGGTCTCGCCTGTCGATTCTGCTACTATCGCCGGCGATGCGGAAGGTGCTCGTCCTCAACACCACCTACGAGCCGCTGAACGTCTGCTCAGTGCGCCGCGCCCTCGTTCTGCTGCTCAAGGACAAGGCCGAGGTCCTCGAGGAGGCCGGCGCGTCGTTCCACTCCGAGCGCGCCGTCTACCCTGTCCCGCTGGTCATCCGCCTGCGCTCCTACGTGCACGTCCCGCGACGTACGACCATGCGCATCACGCGGCGCGCGGTCTTTGCCCGCGACCGTCATCGCTGCCAGTACTGTGGGAGCGACCGTCACCTCACCGTCGACCACGTCGTGCCGCGCTCGAAGGGCGGGAGGGACACGTGGGACAACGTCGTGACGTCGTGCGCCCCATGCAACCGCAAGAAGGCCGACCGGCCGCCGCAGAGCGCGGGGCTGCGTCTGCTGGCCAGGCCCCGCGCCCCGGAGCCGTCCGCCTTCGTCCTGCTGTACGTCGACCACGTCCACGAGGCGTGGCGGCCTTACCTGAGCTTCGCCTCCTGACCCGCGGCGCGCCGGCGCGTCCCCCGACGTGAAGCGGGCGGCCGGCGCTCACGCGCCGGCCGCCCGCCCTCTCACTCGTCCACGCGCGACGCCCGTACAGGGCGCCCGTGTGGGTCAGTCGCGGTTCAGCCTTCGTACTCCGCGCGCCCGCGACCGCGCCGCACGAGCCACAGCAGAAGGGCAGCGACGACGACGACCGCGGCGACGATACCGACGATGAGGCCGGTGTTGCTGCCGCCCTCTTCGGCCTCGGCCTCGCCGGGAGAGACGGCGAGGTACGAGTCCATCTGGGTGTTGTACCACCAGGCGCCCTTGCCGCCGGCAGCGCGCACCCAGCCTGTCCAGGTCGCCGTGTCGGCGGCCTCCAGGTCGAGCGGGTACACCAGCGGAATGTAGGGGGACTCGTCGTAGACGATCTGCTGCATACGCTGGATCGTCTCGATGCGCTCCTGGATGTCGATCTGCGTCTGCTGCTCGAGGAAGAGCTGGTCGTACTCCTCGTTGGACCACATGCAGTCGCTCCACGCCTCGATCGAGTTCGTGGTCATGATCCCGAGGATGAAGTTCGGATCGACGTCGCCGCCCCAGCCCCAGATGAACATGTCGAAGTCGGGGGCGTACTCGTCGCCCTCGTACGCATACTGGAGGTCACCCAGGCGGCCGTCGTCGATCACCTCGTACTTGATCTTGAGGCCCACGTCCTTGAACCAGCCGGTGATGAGCTTGCCGCAGTTCTGGCTCTCGACCGACTCGGTGCGAGCGTAGAGGCGCAGGGTGATGTCCTTGCCCTTGTACTCGCGGATGCCGTTGCCGTCGCTATCGGTATAGCCGGCGGCCTCGAGCTCCTGCTCGGCGCGTGCCAGGTCGAAGGTGTACGGCTCGTCCGGCATCCAGTGGTAGTCCTGCTCGGGCGAGTAGAAGTCCTTGGTGATGATCGTGTCGGCCGCGTTTGCGTTGCCGTTGTACGCGATGTCGACGATCTTGTCCTTGTCGACCGCCCACTGCAGCGCGCGGCGGAAGGCCGGGTCGGTCAAGGCCGGATGGCCGCTCGACTTCGGGTACACCTTCTTGTCGGCGCAGTTGAAGCCGAGCTCGTCGAAGCCGATCGTGACCGCCGTGATCGCTTCGAGGTTCGCCTCGTTGTTGAGGGCGTCGAACTGGGCGGAGGGGACGTTCCAGCCGCTCTGGATGGCGCCGGTCTTGAGGTCCTGGGCCATCGTGTCGGTGTTCTGGTAGGTCTGGAAGATGACCTCGTCGATCTTGGGCGCGCCCTTCCAGTAGTCCGGGTAGGCCTGCATGCGGACGAACTCGCCCTTCTTCCACTCGACGCACTGGAACGGGCCCGAGCCGACGATCGGCACCTTGTTCTTGTAGCCGCTCTCGGCGTCGTCCGGGTCGACCTTGCTCCAGACGTGCTCGGGCAGGATAGGCATCCAGAGCCCGAGCATGTTGGCCTTGGGCTTCGAGCAGGTGAAGACGACGTGCGTGTCGTCGGGCGCCTCGACCTTGTCGATGAACGTCATGTAGTCGATGAACATGCCCATCTCGTTGTCGATCACGTAGTTGTACGTGAAGGCGACGTCCGATGCAGTGACCGGCTCGCCGTCCTGCCACGTGGCGCCCTCGACGATGGTGAACGTCCAGACCTTGCCGTCGTCTGACGTCTCCCACGCGGTGGCGAGGCCGATGCCGGGCTGGTTCGTGTAGTCCTCGGCGCGGAAGCCCACCAGCAGGTCGTAGTTGATCGCCCAGACCTCATAGGATGACGACTCGTAGCCGACGAACGGGTTCAGGTTGTCCGGGTCGTTGGTCCACCCGAGCCGGAGGGTGACCTTCTCGCCGGCCGGCGCCGGCGACGCTGATTCATCGGCGGCGAACGCGCCGGCGATGCCCCACACGAGCCCGACGGCGAGCAGTGCGAGCAATGCCACCAGCACGGCACGCCGACGGCTGGGTCTGCTACTGGGTCTCACGATGGCTCCTCCCTCTCTTTCGACCCCGGGATCGAGCGACGGAGAACCGCGTCACGAGGGCGCCCCGCCCCTCCACATCTCATAAGACTAACCCACGAAGGGCGACGTTCCCACCCCGGCGCCGTCGGAGGGGCGGGTGCTATACTCCGCCGCGTGATCATCGACGCCAGCAGAGAGCCGCGCCTGCAGCTTGGTGACGACGAGCCCTTCGCCGTCGACAGCGCCGAAGTCCTGCGCGACGTCGAGCATTCCACGCTCACCAACATCGTGCGCGAGGGCAACCCCCTCGTCCTGCCGGTCGGCGCCCGCGTGACGTTGTGGGCGGGCGCGAACGTCGTCTTCGTCGGCAAAGCGGTCGACGAGTACAGCGTGCTCGACCTCCTCTCGACCGAGAGCGACGCCGAGCTCCGCGGTCGAGAGACGATCTGAGACGACCCGGGGGGAACGACGACCGTGAAGGGCCTGGTCCTCAGCGGCGGCGCCGGCACGCGGTTGCGGCCCATCACGCACACCTCGGCGAAGCAGCTCGTCCCCGTCGCCAACAAGCCGGTGCTCTTCTATGGGCTCGAGGCCCTGCGCGCGGCCGGCATCGACGAGGTCGGGATCGTCGTCGGCGACACGCGCGCCGAGATCGAGGCGGCCGTCGGTGACGGGGCGCGCTTCGGCCTCCGCGTGACGTACCTCCCCCAGGAAGCGCCGCTCGGGCTGGCGCACGCCGTCCTGATCGCCGAGGAGTATCTCGGCGACCAGCCGTTCGTCATGTATCTCGGCGACAACCTGCTCAAAGAGGGCGTCACGCGCTTCGTGCGGCGCTTCGAGGAGAGCCGCCCCGACGCCCTCATCCTGCTGCAGTCCGTCGCCGACCCCGGCTCG
Source organism: Thermoleophilia bacterium UBA2241 (assembly GCA_002347645.1). GTDB lineage: Bacteria > Actinomycetota > Thermoleophilia > UBA2241 > UBA2241 > UBA2241. The sequence continues at coordinate 52,807 of DDYF01000004.1, forward strand.
TACGGCGTCGCCGAGCTGGACGGCGAGGGACGCGTGGCGCGCCTTGTCGAGAAGCCCAAGGACCCGCGCAGCGACCTCGCCCTCGTGGGCGTGTACCTCTTCACGCCGGCCGTCTTCGCAAGCGTGAAGGCCATCAAGCCGTCGGCGCGCAACGAGCTCGAGATCACCGACGCGATCCAGCACATGATCGACCGGGGGCTCCGCGTCGAACCACACCGCGTCACCGGCTGGTGGAAGGACACCGGCAAGCTCGAGGACGTCCTCGAAGCCAACCGCCTCATCCTCGGCACCCTCACGGCTGACGTGCGCGGCAGGCTCGTCGACACGACGCTCGACGGGCCGGTCGTCGTCGGCGAGGGCAGCACGCTGTCGCGCTGCACCGTGAGAGGGCCGGTCGTGATCGGCGCCGGCTGCCGATTGACCGACGCTTACATCGGCCCGTACACCTCGATCAGCGACCGCGTCGTCGTCGACCAGGCCGAGGTGGAGCACTCGATCGTCCTCGAAGACAGCCGGATCTCGCGCCTCGGGGCGCGCATGACCGACAGCCTCATCGGGCGTGGCGTCACGATCACGCGCAGTGAGGCCAAACCCGTCGCCTACCGCTTCATGGTCGGCGACGCGAGCCAGATCGGCATCCTCTAGGGGGCGGACGTGATCGACGGTGTCGCGGTCAAGAAGCTCAGGGTCATTCCCGACGAGCGCGGACGGCTCATGGAGTGCCTGCGCAGCGACGACGACCTGTTCATCAAGTTCGGCCAGCTGTACATGACGACGACCATGCCGGGCATCGTCAAGGGCTGGCACCTGCACCACGGGCAGTGGGACAACGTCGTCTGCGTCAAAGGCATGATCAAGCTGGTGCTGTGCGACCGGCGCGAGGGTTCGGCCACCAGGGGGCAGATCGACGAGCTCTTCATGGGCGAGCACCAGCCGCTGCTGGTCCGCATCCCGCCCGGCGTCTGGCACGGGTGGAAGTGCGTGAGCGCCGAGGAGGCGTACATCGTCAATGCGCCGACCGAGGTGTACGTGTACGACGCGCCCGACCAGGACGAGTTGCCGCCCGACACGGCGGAGATCCCATACTCCTGGGACGTCAAGCTGCGCTGACGGCGCGGGTCGCGGCCGGATGACCGATGCACCGCTGAGGGGGTGACCCATGCCGCGCTGGTTCGTCACAGGGGCCGGAGGTCAGCTCGCGACCGCGCTCGAGCGCGTTCTCGAAGGTGAGGTCTTCATGGCGCGCGAGGCCGCGCTCGACATCCGCGACGCGGATGCCGTGCGCGCGGCGGTGCGCGCCTTCACGCCCGACGTGGTCGTTCATACCGCCGCCTACACCGACGTCGACGGCGCCGAGGCCGACGAAGCCACCGCCGTCGCCGTCAACGTGGAGGGCACGCGCAACGTCGTGCAGGCCGTGCGCGGCACCCACACGCACGTCGTCTTCTTCTCTACCGACTATGTCTTCGACGGCACGAAGTCGAAGCCATACGTCGAGACGGATGCCACCGCGCCCTTGAACGTGTACGGACGCACGAAGCTCGCCGCCGAGGAGCTGGTCCTCGGCTGGCCGCACGCCATGGTGATCCGCACGGCGTGGCTCTTCTCGGAGACGGGCCACAACTTCGTCAAGACGATCCTCGCCGCGGCCCGCGAGAAGGCCAGAGCGGGCGAGCCGCTGTACGTCGTCGACGACCAGGTCGGTTCGCCCACCTGCGCCGCCCACCTGGCGGACGCGGTCGACGAGGCCCTGCGTCTTGGCGTGAGCCCGGGCCTGTACCACTTGGCGGGGAGCGGCTACTGCTCGTGGTTCGAGCTGGCCCGCGAGGTCGTCGCCATAGCGGGCATCCCTGTCGCCCTCGAGCCGGTCACGACCGCCCAGCTGGGTCGCCCGGCTCGCCGGCCGCCCTTCTCCGCCCTCGTGAGCGAGCGCCCGGTGCCGCGCCTGCCTCACTGGGCCGACGGGGTCGCCGAGGTGGTCGACCGGCTCACGGCCTTGGGGTAGGCTGCGGCTGCCGCGCCGGCGTGAGCGGCCTGGTGCAGGTCGCACCGCCCGCGAGCCCTCGCCGCGGCGCGACGCACAGACGGGAGGGGACGCGTGCGCATCGTGGTCACCGGCGGTGCCGGGTTCATCGGCTCGAACTTCGTCCGCTACCTGCTGCGCACGCGCCCCGGCGTCGAGGTCGTGAACCTCGACAAGCTCACCTACGCCGGCAACCTCCAGAACCTGCGCGACGTCGAGGGCGACCGGCGATACACCTTCGTGCGCGGCGACATCTGCGATGCCGGCGTCGTGTGCTCCGCCCTCACCGGCGCCGACGCCGTCGTCAATTTCGCCGCCGAGACCCACGTCGACCGCTCGATCAGCGGCCCGCAGGACTTCATCCGCACCGACGTGCTCGGCACGCACACGCTGCTCGAAGCGGTGCGCGAGCTCGGTGTCGGCCGCTACCTGCAGATCTCGACCGACGAAGTCTACGGCTCCATCGAGGAGGGCTCGTTCACCGAGGACGGCGTCCTCGACCCCTCGAGCCCGTACTCCGCGAGCAAGGCGGGGGCCGACCTCCTGGCCCTCGCGTATCACCGTACCTTCGGGACCCCGGTCCTCATCACCCGCAGTTCCAACAACTTCGGGCCCTGGCAGTACCCGGAGAAGATCGTCCCGCTGTTCGTCACGAACGCGCTCGACGGCCTGCCGCTGCCCGTCTACGGCGATGGTCGCAACGTGCGCGACTGGCTCTACGTCGAGGACAACTGCGCGGCGATCGACCTGGTCCTGCGTGAGGGCGAACCCGGCGACGTCTACAACGTGGGCGGCGGGCACGAGGTCGAGAACCTCGATCTGACCCGCCGTATCCTCGCGGTGCTCGGCAAGGACGAAGGCCTCATCCGCTACGTGGCCGACCGGCCGGGCCACGACCGCCGCTACTCTGTCGACTGCGCCAAGCTTCGTGCCCTCGGGTGGGCGCCGGCGACCTCGTTCGACAACGGGCTCGCGGCGACCGTTCAGTGGTACCGCGACCACCGCGCGTGGTGGGAACCGATCAAGTCGGGCGAGTTCCGCCGCTACTACGAGCGGCAGTACGAGGGCCTCGCGTAGGCGGTCAAGCGGCCCTGGCACTCGCCCGCTGGCGGGCGGCTCGGGACGGGGCCGTCGCGACTAGCGGATGTTCCAGACCGGCGTGCCGACTGGCACGCGCGGGTACAGCCACGTGATCTGCGCGTTCGTCACGCGCGCGCAGCCGTGCGAGAACGCGCGCGGGAACCTGCTGATGAGCCAGGGTTCGACGGTCCCGTGGATCCCGATCGCGCCGTAGTAGGAGAGGAGGTAAGGTCCCATCCCGCTGCCCGGGTTGGGCTGCTTCGCGGCGATCCTGAAGTGACCCAGCGGAGTCGGGGTCGACGGCTTGCCGAGCACGCAGGGCCACTTCTTGATGACGCGCCCGTGCTCGTAGTAGTAGAGCATGAACTGGGAGTGGTCGATCACGATGTAGTGCGGATACGCGAGCGGGATGCGGTGAGGGTTCGGGTTGTTCACGGCGATCCGCCGCGACGTCGTGAGCGCGACGGCGTGGTCCACGTCGGCGGACATACGCACGCGGAAGTACTTGAACCCAGAACGCGCCGGCTTGAACGGGACCGAGAAGGTCGAATCGTCGCGCAACGTCACGGTCGCGAAGTCGCGCCACACGCCCGACGCCTTGCGCTCGATCGTCACCTGGCTCCCGGGATGCCCCGGGGCGACGCGCCCGCGCAGCTTCACCGTGTCGCCCAGCCAGAACGACTTGGGGAACCGCGTCGTGATGCGCGGCCGCACGCGCACCTCGATCTCGACAGCGGCCGGCGCGTGCGTCTCGTCGCCGGCGTAGGTGCAGCGGTACGTCGTGTTGACCGCGGGACCGGGCGTCCAGACGAAACGGCCCGCCGCATCCGTGGCGGCCACGCCGTCCTCGACGAAGCCGGCTTCGCCGGCCTCACGCCGGTTCACGTCGACCGGCGTGTCCGCCGGCGCAAGCGCCCCGGCCAACGTGAGGGCGCCCCGCAGCTCGGCCGCCGCGCCGTAGACGACGACCGGCGGTACGGCCCTCACGACCATGGCGCTGGGAAGCACGAGGATCGTGGTCGCGCTCGATCCGGTCACCAGTCCGTCGCCGTTCCGCACCTGCACGACCACGGTGCGCGCGCCCAGTCCGGAGGTCAACGTCCACGGCACCTCGGCGCGGACATCTGACGCGCCCGCGTCGGGCAGAGGCAGAGCGCCCCAGGGGGCCCACTCCAGGCCGTCGTTGCTGAGCCGCGCGTCCGTCACTCCGGACTCTTCGTCGCTCGCCTCCACGGTCACGACAACGTCGGGCGAGGTGACGTAGGCGGGCAGCGACGCGGTCAGCTGCGGCGGCGTGCCGTCGGCACCGAGCGCGACCCGTGCTGCCGCGGCGCCGAAGAGCGCCGCCAGGCACAGCGTCGCCACGAACGTGGCGGCGAGGCGCCACACGTGAGTGACGCGAGAAGAGGTGGTGTCCTGAGGCTGGATCACGATGGCCCCATTCTGCCACAGTCCCGCGAGGCAGGCGAAGGGCACCGCGGGGCCACGGCGACCGGGCCGCAGGTGGACGCCGGCCCTCAGGGGACGACGAGCTGCGCCTTGGTCAGGACGCGCCGGCCCCAGGCGAAGTATGTGCGCCAGTAGGTCGACGCGTTCAGCGAGGCGATGGTCACGCCGTCGCTCGAGCCGGTCGAGTGGATGAACCACCCGCGGCCCATGTAGATGCCGGCGTGGTAGATCGACGAGATCGAGGAGTCCGGCCCCTTCGGGCCCCAGAACATGATGTCGCCGGGCTTGAGATTTCTGCGCGAGATCCGTGGCTTGGCGCTGCGCGCCATGTTGCTCGCGCCACGCTCGTTCACGCTGATCGGGTACTTGAAGTGCATCTTCAGCACCCACCACACGAAGCCCGAGCAGTCAAAGCCGCCCTGCTCCTGATAGCCGTACGGCGAGTCCTTGGCCGGGTACTCGCCGCAGAACACGTACGGGTAGCCGACGTACTTCATGGCAAAGGTGAGCACCTGGCGCTGACGCGTGCTCAGGGCGGGGAGGGTGAGGTTCTCGTAGGTGGCGAGTCCGTCGACCTCCCAGTCGTTGAGCGTCAGTGCCTCGCGCAACATGTGGGCGATCTCCGCCCGATCGATCGCCCCACCCGGCAGGACCTCCTGCTCCTCGTTGCCGTACGGGTGGTTGAAGCGGAGGAGCAGGTGCCGCGAGGCGACGACGTACGGGAGCCGTGCCGGCACCTTGGGCTTCCAGCCCGCGGTGGGCTCCCACGTTCCCGGACGCAGCGCTCTGAGCATGCCCCAGTCGTCACGGGCGTACATGAGCTTCACCATCCGCACGATCGCAGCCTCGGCCTTGGCGGCGGTCACCGTGTTGTCGGGATGGAACCCGTCGCCCGCGGCGGCCATGAGCCCCAGGGAGACGGCGATCTGGATCTCCCAATACGCCGGCTCGACGCCCGGCACGACGTCGGGGATGTGGACGGGCGTGACGGTGTCGTCCTGGTGACCGCTGGCCGTCACGAGCGCGCAGGCCAGCTCGCGGCGGGTGATCCGGCGCTCTGGTCTGAACCTGCTGCCGTAGTCGTCAAGCACCGTGCGCCCGGTCGGTCCGACGTCGGTGATCCAGTCGATCGCTCCTCGCGCCCAGTAGCCGCTGGGCACGTCCGAGTACGTCTGAGCGCGCGCGGGGCTCGCCGCGAGGGCGAGCCAGATGAGCGTCGCGACGACGAAGGCAGGGAGGAGAAGGACACGACGCCCGTTGTCTCTATCGTGTGTGCGCTGCAAGGTCACACCCTGTCTATCGGCGCCGGGCGCGCGGTCTTGAGCCGGAGGCGTCGGTGGCGGCTCGTCGAGCTGCCGTCGCGTCGCCGCTCCTGGCGACGCCCGCTCACGTGCAGGACTCGTCTGCCGATAGGAGAAGGGAGGGCCGAGACGACACGTGGTTTGCCGCGCCGGGAGACGCCGCGTAGTATCAGGGGCGGTCCGTGGCGGCCGCACGACGACACGCACATGGAACCCTTCTCTCACAGCCCCCACTCGAGCACCTGCCTCGGCGGGCGATGCCGCGTGCTGCGCAGCGTCGTCGTCCTCGCGGCGACCCTCATCTTGTTGCTCGCCTGCGCCTGGCCCGCCCATGGCGCGACCACCAACGTGACGATGGTCGGCCGCGGCTGGGGTCACGGCATCGGCATGTCGCAGTGGGGCGCCTACGGGTATGCGAAGAACGGGTGGACCTACAAGCAGATCCTCAAGCACTACTACACCGGCATCACCCTGGGGAAGGTGAACGACAAGGTCCTGCGCGTCCGCCTGCGCGGGGGGGTGTCCTCCGTCAAGGTCACCTGCGCGAACGGCTTCCGCGCCTTCACGACGGGCTCGAGATTGAACATCCCCGGCGGCGTCACCGCGACGGTCACCTGGGTCAACGGGAAGTACAAGGTCAGCGCCGGGTCGCTCGTCAAAACGTTCGGCGCCCCGGTGACCTTCAAGCCGCTCTCCGGATTGCTGAAGACCGTGACGGCGGACGACTGGGGCGAGACCGGCAAGTACCGGGGCGTCATCCGCGTCCTGCACACCTCATCCGGTTTCACCATCATCAACAAGCTGCCCATGGAGAGCTACCTGCGCGGCGTGGTCCCCCACGAGATGTCGGCGTCGTGGCCGCTCGCGGCGCTCAAGGCGCAGGCCTGCGCGGCGCGTGCCTACGCCGAGCGTTCGCGTAATGCCGGCGAAGCCTTCGACGTGTACTGCACGACGCGTGACCAGGCGTACAGCGGTGTGCGCGTCGAGGCCTCCTCGACCAACGCCGCCGTCAAGGGGACGGCGGGCGTCGTCCCAATGTACAAGGGAGGACCGATCACGGCCTTCTACTTCTCGACCTCCGGCGGCCATACGGAGAACATCGAGAACGTCTGGCAGACCTCGCCCATCCCCTATCTCAAGGGAGTCGACGACCCGTACGACACCTACTCGCCCCTGCACCTTTGGCCGGACAACCCCATCGTCCACGCCGACACCTGGTACAGGGACAAGCTCGGCGCCTTCGGCGCCGAGAACCCGACGGGAGTCAAGGGCACGCTGCGCGCGGTGTTCGTCGTCAAGCGCGGCACTTCGCCGCGTGTGGTGAGGGCTGCCGTCATAGGCACCAACGGGGTGACGTTCGTCTCCGGCGCGTCCCTGCGCTACAAGCTCTCCCTGCGCGATACCTGGGTGAAGTTCACGAGCATGTCGCTGACGGCCGACGCCAAGACCGTCGTCTACGGTGTCGGCACACGGTTGCGCGGCCGCATCTACCCCGCGCTCAAGGATGGGACGGTCGTCAAGCTGCGCTACGCGCGCGACGGGGCGTCCGGGTCCATCAACGTCAAGACGACGCGCCACACCCAGGCCATCAGTGACGGGTACACGGCGACGTACTCGACCTACTCCTTCAACGCCAAGCCCAGGCAGCAGACCACGTATCACTACGTGTCGGGCACGGCGCGCTCTCCCAAGGTGACCCTCAAGGTGCGCCCGGCCGTCACCATGGAGGCCGGCGCCACGAGCGTGGCCGCCGGCCAGGTCGTGACCTTCACGGGCATCGCGACGCCATCACTGCCCGGTGACACCGTCTGGCTGCAGACGAAGAGCGGCGACGCGGCGTGGACGGACGCCGCCAGCGCCGTCTTCGACGCCGGGGGCGCCTGCGCGTTCGACTGGACCGCCGCCGCCGGCGTCACGGCCGTCCGCTTCCGTGTGCCGCCCACCGCCGGCCTGGTCACCGGCTACAGCCCGGCAGTCGCCCTCACCGTCACGCCGTAGCCCCCGAAAGGGGGTGCGACCCGGGCCTCGTAGGGGGAGTGACCCGGGTCGCATGGGAGCAGCCCTTCCGCGTCGCCCCGGGGTAGGGACCGGGGCCGGCGGGGCTGCAGCTGGGGGCGTCCTCAGGCGCGGCTCGGTTCGCCGCCCGCGCGCCCCGAGCAGTCTCAGGCGCTCGTCAGGCGCCTCCTCTGTCATCCAAGCCGAGGAGCTCGGCCGGCGTATCGGGCAATTGATGGCGCTGGATCTCGCCCTCGACCATGTACAGAACGTCCTCGGCGATGTTGTTCGCGTGGTCGGCGAGACGCTCCATGTAGCGCGCCACGCTGAACAGCAGGACGATGGCGTCGAGGTGGTCGAGGTCGGCGCGCAGTTCGTCCTTCAGTTCCTCGAGGAGCTGCTTGTACAGCTCGTCGACCTCGTCGTCGGCGGCCAGCAGCTTACGGGCCGCTACCGCGTCCTGGTTGACGAGCGCATCGAGCACGCGGCCCAAGATCCAGCGCACCCGGTCGGAGATGACCGGGAGTGTGCGCGGCACGGGGACGGGGTACTCCTCGGCGAGCTGTTCGGCGCGCTCCGCGACGTTGGCCGCAAGGTCGCCGATGCGCTCGAGCTCGCTGTTGATCTTGACGACGGCGACGATGAAGCGCAGGTCCTTGGCCACCGGCTGGTACAGGGCGAGGAGCTTGAGACACTCCTCCTCGACCTCGACCTCGACCTCGTCGATCTCCGTGTCGGTGGCGATCACCTTGCGCGCCTTGGCCACGTCGTGGGTCTCGATCGCCTGCACGGCGAGGCGCAGGCTCTCCTCGACAAGGGCGCCGAGCGCTAGCATCTTGCGCTTGAGCTTGTCGATCTCGCGTTGCAGATGCACCATCGCGTGATTCCTCCAGCGTTCAGCTGAAGCGGCCGGTGATGTAGTCCTCGGTCTGCTTCTGCTGTGGGTTCGAGAAGATCTGTGTCGTCGGACCGAACTCGACGATGTGGCCCTCGTAGAAGAAGGCCGTGTAGTCGCTGACACGGGCGGCCTGCTGCATGTTGTGCGTGACGATGACGATGGTGTAGTTCTCCTTGAGGCTCTCCATGAGCTCCTCGATCTTGGACGTCGCCACCGGGTCGATCGCGGAGGCGGGTTCGTCCATCAGCACCACGTCAGGTTCGGTGGCGATGCATCGCGCGATGCACAGGCGCTGCTGCTGGCCGCCGGAGAGGGCGACGCCCGGCTCGCCGAGCTTGTGCTTGACCTCGTCCCACAGCGCCGACCGCTTGAGCGCGTCCTCCACGCGGTCGGCGAGCTCGGAGCGGCTCAGTCTGTAGTGCTGGCGCAGCCCGTAGGCGACGTTGTCGAAGACCGTCATCGGGAACGGGCTCGGCTTCTGGAAGATCATCCCCATGCGGCGGCGCAGGTCGAGGAGGTCGGTACCCGGCGCCAGGACGTTGCGCCCGTCGAAGATGACCTCGCCCGTCGCCTTATGGTCGCGGTACAGCTCGTAGATGCGGTTGTAGGTGCGGATGTGCGTCGACTTGCCGCACCCCGACGGGCCGATGACCGCTGTCACCCGGTTCTTCTTGATCTCCAGGTTGTTGTCGAAGAGCGCCTGCTCCTTGCCGTAGAAGAAGTCGAGGTGGCGCGCCGAGATGATGCTCTCGAGCGCCTCGAAGTCGTCGTCGCCGGTCGCGCGCGCCGCCGCCACTTCGGTGGGCGGCGCGACCAGCACGTCCTGCCCTGTGTCTGGTCGCTCTCTCACCTTGGTCCCTACCATTCCTTGCCTCGCTGGAAGACGAGCCGCATGAGCACGTTGAGGCCCAGCACTGCGGCGATGATCACGAGCGCGCCGCCCCACGCCAGCTCCTGCATGCGCGCGTACGGCATGCCGGAGAAGTCGTAGACGGTCTTCGTGAGATTGGCGGTCGGGCCGCCGAAGAAGCCCTCGGGGCCGAACAGGCTGTTGAGCCAGTACGGGCTGCTGAGCGCCGTGAAGAGCAGCGGCGCCGTCTCGCCGGCGACACGCACCGTCGCGAGGACGGCGCCGGTGATCAGCCCGCTGCGTGCGGCCCGGATGATCACGCCCAGCGTGACGCGCCAGCGCGGCACGCCCATGGCCAGCGCCGACTCGCGCAGCTCGTTGGGCACGAGGTTGAGCATGTCCTCGGTGGTCCGGGCCATCACCGGCAACATGATGAAGGCGAGGGCGATCGAGCCTGCGACCCCCGAGTAGTGCTGGAGCGGCTTGACCAGCAGGGCGAAGATGAAGACGCCGACGACGATCGACGGGATGCCCATATTGACGTTGGCGACCATACGCACGCCGGTGGCGATGCGGCCGTTGCGGCCGAACTCCGCCAGCCAGACACCGCCGAGGAAGCCGACCGGCAGAGCCAGCGCCGCCGCGACGGCGGTGATCACCAGCGTGCCCAGCAACGCGTTGCCCAGACCGCCACCCTCCTCGCCGACGACGGGCGGCAGCTCGGTGAAGAACCCCCAGTCGATCGTGGCAGCACCGCGCCGCACCACCTCGTACACGATCAGCAGCATGACCGCGATGCCGACGGTCGCGGCCACGTACGCGAAGCCCTTGATGAACGCGTCGAGAGCCTTGCGCCGGCCGTGCGAACGCGGCCGCAGCGCCGCGAGCGCCAGGCTCGGCGTGGCGGGCCTCCTCTCTCCGGACTGCGGGGCGCTCACGCCCGTCCTCCGGCGGTCCTCTGCGAGCGCCGCAGCCACACGTGCGCGACGACCTGGAAGACCATCGTGATGACGAAGAGCACCAGCCCCAGTGCGGTCAGGGCGCTGACGTCCAGCGCCGTCGTCGCCTCGTTGAACTGCAGGGCGATCAGCGAGGCGACCGTCGTGCCCGGGTCGAAGAGCGACTTGGGCACGGTGAGGAAGTCGCCGCCGACGAGGTAGGCGACCGCCATCGTCTCTCCGAGGGCGCGACCGAGGCCGATGAAGGTCGCGCCGACGATGCCGCTGAGCGCGTAGCGCAAGCTGATCCTGCGCAGCACCTCCCAGGTCGTCGAGCCCATGCCGTAGCCGGCCTCCTTGGTCACGCGTGGCACCATGAGGAGCACGTCGCGGGAGAACGCGGTGATGTACGGCAGCACCATCAGGGCCAGCACGAGGCCGGCGGTGAGGATCGAGAAGCCGCCGCCCTGGAAGGTCGCTCCGGGCCTGATCAGCGGCACCTGCCCGAGCCAGCTCTCCGTCACCCATGGTGCGACGCTCTCCTGCATGAACGGAACGAGCACGAAGAGGCCCCACATGCCGAAGATGAAGCTCGGTATGGCGGCGAGCATCTCGATGCCGGTACCCACGACGCGGGCGATGCCGGGCGGCACGAGCTCGGTGAGGAGCAGGGCGATGACCAGCGCCAGCGGGACGGCGATCAGCATCGCGACCGCGGTGGTCATCGCCGTCCCCGCGAGGGCGGCGAGCGCACCGTACCTCCCGTTGCTCGGCGCCCAGGCGACCGTGGTGAGAAACCCGACGCCGAGCTCGCTGATCGCCGTCCACGAGTTGAAGATCAGCACCCCGGCCAGCGTGAACATGGCGATCGCCACGGCGAGGCCGCAGATCAGGGTGATGACCCGGAAGGCCGGGTCGCCGAAGCTGCGGTGTGTGCGCGGCGCCGCCTTGGCGGCGCCGCGCGGTAGTCCTGCTTGGTTTCGTACGTCCAGTTCGACTGTGCTCACGGCCCTACCTCCGTCGAGCTTGATCCGTCAGCTGACCGAAGTGCTCAGAGCGGCCAGACCGGCTCGCCGGCAGCTGTGATGGTCTCCCACTCGGCCTTGATGAGGGTGGAGACGCTCTCCGGGATGGGCACGTAGTCGAGGCTCTCAGCCGCCGCGGCGCCGTCCGTGAAGGCCCATTCGAAGAACTGGAGCATCGTCTGGGCGCGCGCGGCGTCCGCCTGCTCTTTCTGGACCATGATGAACGAGGCTCCGGTGATGGGCCACGTCTCCGGGCCGGGCTGGTCGACGAGGACCATATTGAAGTCCTCCGCGTCGGCCCAGTCGGCCTGCGCGGCGGCCTCGCCGAAGCTCTCGAGGCTCGGCTCGACCCACTCGCCGTCGGCGTTCTGCAGTTGTGTGGTGACGAGCCCGGTCTCCTTGGCGTACGCGTACTCAACGTACCCGATCGAGCCCTTGAGCTGCTGCACGCTGGCGGCGACCCCCTCGTTGCCCTTGCCGCCGACACCCGTCGGCCAGGCGATCTCCTTCTCGCCGCCGAACGTCCACACGTCGTGGGCGGCGGCGTCGAGGTAACTCGTGAAGATCCAGGTCGTGCCCGAGCTGTCCGAGCGATGCACCACGTTGATCTTGCCGGAGGGGATCTCCAGACCCTCGTTGACGGCGGCGATCGCCGGGTCCTCCCAGTCCTTGATGTCGCCGCCGTACATCTTCGCTATGAGCTCGCCGGTCAGCTTGAGCTGATTGGTCTGGATACCCTCAAGGTTCACGACCATGACGACGCCGCCCACGCATTGCGGCCACTGCATCAGCCCAGCCTCGTCGAGCTCGGCGCTCTCGAGGGGTGCGTCCGAGGCTCCGAAGTCGACCGTCTTGGCGGAGATCGCCGAGATGCCGCCGCCGGAGCCGATGGACTGGTAGTTGAGCTTCACGCCGTTGAGGTTGTTGTACTCGCTGCCCCACTTCGAGTAGAGCGGATAGGGGAAGCTCGCCCCAGCCCCGACGATCGTGCTGCTGGCGCCTGACCCCGGGAGGCCGCCGCTCGAGCCCGCGTCGCCGCCACCGCAGGCGGCGAGCCCCGCGACCGCGAGCAGAGCTGCCAGCATGACGGCAGCTGCCGCACGCCGCGGGTGCATGGACTTCCTCATGCTGACCATCCTTGCGTCGACTGTCGGTGGCGGCGGCGGCAGATGCCGCCCGCCACGGGTCACGCTAGCGATGCCGTGTTAGCACCCGGTTAGCAGCGGGTCAGGCGGGAGCGAGACGTGCGTGCGGCGGCAGCCGCAGCCCCGTCTCAGCGTCGCGGCAGATGGATCCTGAAGGTGCTGCCGCGGCCGACGTGGCTGTCGACCGACACGCGGCCGCCGTGGACCTGGGCGATGTGCTTGACGATCGACAGACCCAGCCCGGTTCCGCCCAGGTTGCGGCTTCGGGCCTTGTCGACGCGGTAGAAGCGCTCGAACAACCGCGAGAGATGCTCGCGGGGGATGCCAGGACCCTCGTCGGCCACGGCGATGACCATCTCCTCACCGGCCTCCGTCGCCGACAGCGCGACCTGCGTGCCTTCAGCGCTGTACTTCACGGCGTTGTCGAGCAGGTTGATCAGGGCTTGCTCGAGGAGCGGCGCGTTGACCTCGGCGCACAGCGTGGCCGGGCAGTCGACCGTCACCGCGATGCGCTTTGCCGTCGCTTTGGAGGCGCAGACCTCCGCCGCAGCGGCGAGGACGTCCGACAGGCACGCCTCGTGCAGCGCCACCTCGCGTCCCTCGCCACCCCGCTCGAGCGTCGAGAGAGCGAGCAAGTCCTCGATGATCGCGTTCAGGCGGTCGGCCTGACCCGCGAGGATGCGCAGGAAGCGTCGGCCGGCCTCGGGGTCGTCGATGGCTCCGTCCGCCAAGGTCTCCGCGAATCCTTTGATGGAGGTGACGGGCGTCTTCAGCTCGTGCGAGACGTTGGCGACGAAGTCGCTGCGCACCGCCTCGAGGCGTCGCAGCCGCGTCACGTCGTTGACGACGACCACCGCTCCGGCGGTCGTGCCGTCCTCGGCGTGAAGGAGTGAGCCCGTCGCCTGCAGGTAGCGGTCCTCACCGCCGACGAAGGCGGTCAGGTCGGTCTCGACGGGCTCGTGGCCGCTCACGACGGCGTTCACCGCGCGCTGCAGCTCGGGGTTGCGCACCGCCTCCTCGATGGACCGCCCGACGACCTCGTCCTCCTCGACGTCGAGCAGGCGCGCGGCGGCCGCGTTGACGGCGATCACGCGGCCCTCGGGGTCGACGGCGAGGACTCCCTCGACCATGCTCTCGAGCACCGCCGCCCGCTCGTTCCGCTCGCGGGTGAGCGTGCGCAGCTTCTCGTCGAGCTCGGCGGCCATGCGATTGAGCGCTTCGGCGACGGCGGCGAACTCGAGCGTGGAGGGCACCAGCAGCTTGCGCGTGAAATCGCCGGCCGCGAAACGAAGCGCGCCCTCGCGCATCTCGCGCATGGGCCGGGCGATGCGCCGTGAGACGTACCACCCGAGGGCGGCGGCCACGAGGGCGACGACCAAGGCGGCGGCGATGATGCTCTTGTAGAGCCCGGAGAGCGCCGCGTCCACCTTGGTGAGCGGCGTCGCGGCGCGCACCACCGCCGTCACGGCGCCGTTCTCCTCGAGTGGCACGGCGACGTACATCATGTCCTGCCCGAGCGTCGCGCTGCGCCTGACGGCCCTGCCGGTGTCGCCGGCGAGCGCGGCCTTGAACTCAGGACGGTCGGCGTGATTGACCATGTCCTCGGGCAGTCGGTCCGAGTCGGCGATCACCTCGCCCACGCCGTCACCGCCCGTCCCGGTGCCGATGATGGTCAGACGCGTGCCTGAGGCGGCGCCCATCCGTTGCACGAGCGGCTCGACCTCCGCCGTCGCACCGTCGCCGACGAGGGTCGCGACCTCCTCGCGCACCAGACTCGCGCGCGCCGCCAACTCGTCCGCTGTGTGGTCGACGAAGAAGTCGTGGGCGGAGCTCACGGCGAACCACCCGACCGCAGCGGTAGCGACGACCACGACCACGAGGTAGGTCGCGTAGATGCGCCAGAAGAGGTGCCGCATCGTTCAGACGTCCTGCATGCGATACCCGACGCCGCGCACGGTCTCGATGAGGGTGCCGGCTTCGCCCAGCTTGCGGCGCAGCGAGACGATGTGGACGTCGACCGATCGGTCGGTCACGTAGCGGTCTGCCACGTAGACGTCATCGCCCTGCGCGGCGTCGACGATCTGCTGCCGGGTGAACACCCATCCGGGACGCCGCGCCAGGAAGTGCAGGATGCGGAACTCGGTGGCGGTCAGCTGTACCGGTACGTCGCCGACGAGCACCTGGTGCCGCCCGGGATGGATCACGACGCTCCCCACGTGCACGGCGGCGTCGGCCTCGGCAGCCTCGGCGTCGCGCCGCAGCACAGCCTTGACGCGTGCCGTGAGGACGCGAGGACTGAAGGGCTTCGTCACGTAGTCGGCAGCGCCCAGCTCGAGGCCGGCGACGATGTCGGCCTCGCTCCCCTTGGCCGTCAGCATGAGGATGGGGATCTGCCGGGTCGTCGGGTCCGCCTTGAGGCGCCGGCACACCTCGAGGCCGTCGACGCCGGGCAACATCAGGTCGAGGACGAGGGCGTCCGGCATCTTCATGCGCGTGGCGGCCAGGGCGTCTTCGCCCGTCGCGACGCACACCACGCTGTAGCCTTCCTTGTCGAGGTTGTACTTCACGAGTTCGAGGATGTCCTCCTCGTCGTCCACCACGAGCACGGTCTCTCGTGCCATGTGAGCCGCTCCCTCTCTGCCCGTCGCCGCCACCGATACGGCGGGTCGCGTGTGCGACCGTACCCCCGCAAGGTTAGCGATTCGTTAGCATCATGGCGACACCGGCCACGGCGATGGAAGGACACCGTCACACGACCTGGAGCCCCTGCGCCTCGACCGGTTCTGAGGGGACTCGCGAGGCTGGCCGCGCAGCCGATCCGCCGCGTGAAGGAAGCCCGTCAGGCCAGGATGGCGTCGTAGATGGCGCGCCAGTCCGAAAGGTCGGGGAAGACGTAGTCGGGCGCGTGCCGCGAAAGTTCCTCGACGGCGTGCCTGCCGGTCGCCACCGCGATCGCCTTCACGCCCAGCGCCGCGCCGCAGTCGACGTCGGCCGGGGTGTCGCCGATCACGACGATCTCCTTGCCGACGAAGCGCCGGCCGGTGCGCCCCTCCGCGCGGCGCACGGCCACGGCAGGCAGGTCCGGCCGCCATGCCGAATCCGAGCCGTAGGCGCCGACTTCGAACAGGTCCGCCACGCCGGTCGGCCGCAGCTTCGCCATCGCGCCCGCGGCCACGTTGCCGGTCACGACGCCAAGGACGACGCGCTCGTCCGCGGCCAGGGCCGTGACAAGCTCGCGCACGCCGGGCAGGACCTCTATGTGGCCGTCGCGGATCTCCTCCTCGAGGCGGGCGATGTAGCGTCTCAAGCAGTCCTCGACGCCGGCCTTGGCGCGCTTCCCGTCGACCCCCCAGCGCATCGCCAGGTCCCTGACGATCGCCGGGTCGGTGCGGCCGTGGAAGGTGTAGTCGCCCAGCTCGCCCCGCACGCCGTAGGTCTCCTCGATGGCGGCGAAGATGGCGCGGCCGCCGGCGCCGTGAGCGTCGATGAGCGTGCAGTCGATGTCGAACAGGGCGAGACGTTGCATGGCACGGCCAGTCTACGATGACGACGGGGGGCGGGCCTCCCGGACCCGCGACCGGCTCTGCGGCCTTCAACCCCTGATGAGCAGCAGCGGCACGGCCGTGTTGTGGCGCACGTGCTCCGCGGTGCTGCCGAGGACGAGGCGCTTGGCCCAGCCGTGCCCGTGCGTCGCCATGGCGATCAAGTCGGCGCCGAGCTCGTCCGCCTGCTGGACGATCGCCTCGCCGGGCTCGCCGCCGATCAGCTTGGTCTTGACGTCGATCCCGCGCGCGTGAAGTGCCTCGGCCGCGCGCGCGACGTCGCGCTCGGCCTCGTCCAGCTCGCAGGCACGCTCGTCCCTCGTGTGGAAGTGCGCCACGCGCAGCAGCGTCACCTCGGCGCCACAGGCTCCGGCCAGTGCGGCGACGTGCTCGAGCACCGGCCGGTCGGTGTCGGTCCCCTCTATCGGCACCAGGATGCGCTCGTAGAGTCCCATCGTTCAGCCCCCGAAGAACGTGTCGTAGAGCAGGTAGACGTTCAATCCGATGATGATGCCCGCCAGCACGAGGCCCGTCACCGTCTGGACCGACCCCATGCGCTCCTCGCCCATGACGCGATCGCTCCGTGCCAGCCAGAGAAGAGGGAGGATCGTGAAGGGCAACTGCACGCTCAGGATCACCTGGCTGATGATGAGCGTCTGGTACGAGTCGGTGCCGAGGGCGATGACCAGCATGGCCGGGATGGACGTGGCGATCAGGCCGATGCGGTAGGACCGGCTCTTCGAGTCTTCGGGCAGACCCAGGTACCCGGTGACCACGTTCGCCTCGGCCAAAGACGACGTGATCGACGAGGCGATGCCCGCTACGAGGAGCGCGATGCCGAACAGGAAGCGGGCGAGCGGCCCGACCAGCGGCTCCAGCGTCGCCGAGGCCTGCTCGATGCTCGAGACCTCGACGCCGCCGGCGAAGAAGACCGCCGCCGCGACGATGATCATCGCCGAGTTGACGAGCCAGCCCATCCCCATGGCGAGCGTCGTGTCGATGAGCTCGAAGCGCATGAGCCGGCGACGCGTCTCGGGCCTGAGCTCCCAGTCACGCGACTGGATGACGTTCGAGTGCACGTAGATGTTGTGCGGCATGACGATCGCGCCCAGCATGCCCAGGGCGACGAGCACGCTCGCCCCGTCGAGCGACGGCACGACCCACTTCGGCGCTGCCGCCGCCCAAT
Organism: Thermoleophilia bacterium UBA2241; assembly: GCA_002347645.1. GTDB lineage: Bacteria > Actinomycetota > Thermoleophilia > UBA2241 > UBA2241 > UBA2241. The sequence goes on from DDYF01000004.1 coordinate 70,239, forward strand.
CGGGTCCGACGAGGAACAGTTCGACCACGTAGCAGCCGGCGATAACGGCGAGAAAGACGACGATCATGCGCTCGAGCCTGTGGTACTGCTGGCCCAGGATGGCGAGAAAGACGAGGGCGACCGTCAGCGGCGCGCCGAGCCAGAGGGGCAGGCCGAACAGCAGGTAGAAGCCCAGAGCCGCCCCCAGGTACTCGGCCAGGTCGGTGGCCATGCAGGCGATCACGATGGTGACGCCGGCCACCCACACGACCGGCTTCGGCATGTGGGCGCGGACGTTGGCCGAGAGCGATCGGCCCGTCACGATGCCGAGCTTGGCCGACAGGTGCTGGAGGAAGATCAGCATCAGCGTGCTGAGCGAGACGACCCAGAGCAGGTCGTAGCCGAACTCCGAGCCGCCGGCGATGTTCGTCGCCCAGTTACCCGGGTCGATGAACCCTATCGTGACGATGAACCCCGGCCCGAGGTAGCGCAGCAGCTCGCGCGAGAAGAGGTCGCGAAGAAACCCGCCGGGGGTGGGCTCGCCCGCAGGCGCCACGGTCGTGTGTGTGTCTCCCATCTTCGGTCCAGGCCCGTTCGTCGGGGGGGACTCTACCCCACTCGTGCGACGGTCGCAGGTGCGAGACGGTGCCGGCGGTGGTATCATATGACCGTCTGTTCATATATTCAGAGGAGCGTCATGACGACCAGGTCTCAGAGCGGCAGCGTTCACGCGGAAGAGCGACGGGGCCGTCATGATCGCTGCGATGTGGTCGTCGTCGACCCCCGGCGTGTCCGCGAGGTGCGCGAGCGACTGGTGCCGGCGGCTACGGCGGAGCGCATGGCGGCCGTCTTCAAGGTACTGGCCGACCCGAGCCGCTGCCGCATCGTGGCCGCCCTCATCGAGGCCGGCGAGCTCTGTGTGTACGATCTCTCGGCGTCCGTCGGCATGAGCCAGTCGGGCGTGTCCCATCACCTGCGCGTCCTGCGCGCGCACGGGATCGCCCGGGCACGCCGCGAGGGCCGCAGGGTCTTCTACCGGCCCGACGATCCGCACATCGACCGGCTCCTGGCGATCACGCGCCAGCACGTCGAGCACGAGCGTGACGACGCGGCACGCGGGTCTCCCGACACCGACGCAAGGCCGTCATGACCGAGCGCTCCATCGACCTGGCCCTCGTCCTGCCGCGGTCCGTGGACTGCGCGGCCTGCGTCGAAGAGGTCGGTCACGAGCTGCTCCGCCTCGAGGGCGTCGGCGCCGTCGACGCGGACCTCCCCGCCGGCGTTCTCACGGTGACGCACGACGAGGTGCTCCTAAGCGACGATGACGTCCTCCGTCTGGCACGCCGCATCGGCTCCGCCACGCACTGCGAAGACCACTGCCCCGTCGCCGTCCACGACCACCCCCCTCTGGACCTCGCCACACTCGACGCGCCGCCGCGCGAACGCCGCCTCCTCCACGTCACCGGCATGGACTGCGCCGACTGCGCTCTCAAGCTTCAAGGCGCGCTGCGCAGAGAGGAGGGCGTCGCGCAGGCCGACGTGAACTTCGGAGCGGCCACCCTGTCGGTCGTCATCGATCCACGGGTGACGGACCTCAGCCGGGTCTTCGCTTCGGTGCGCCGCATGGGCTACGACACCGTCGAGAGCCGGACCACCGGCGCACCGCGGGGAGACGCGGTCGCTGCGGACGCGCCGACGGGGACCCCGCAGCGCACCGGCGCGACCCGGCGCGCCTACCTGCTCGCCGACCGGCGCGCGCGGCTGATCCTCGCCTCCGGGGCGTTCGTCCTGGGGGGCTTCGTCGCCGGCATCCTGGCGCCCTCGACGTCGCCCTTCTTCTTCGCCGCCGCCGTGGTCCTCGGCGGCAGCTTCGTCGCGCGCGCCGCCTTCTTCTCGCTGCGCGCGCGCCAGGTGGACATGAACGTGTTGATGGGGCTCGCGATCGCCGGGGCCATGGCGATCGGCGAGTGGTCCGAGGCCGCCCTCGTGGCGTTCCTCTTCGGCCTCGCCACGGTCCTCCAGGCCGCGACGCTCGACCGTACGCGGCGTGCGATCTCGGACCTGATGGAGCTCGCGCCCGCAGAGGCCAGCGTGCTGCGCGACGGCGTCGAACAGACGGTCCCCGCCGCCGGCATCTCCGTCGGCGAGACGGTCGTCGTGCGGCCCGGGGAGCGGCTCGCCGTGGACGGCGTCGTTCTCGAAGGAGCCGCGGCGGCGAACGAAGCGGCCATCACCGGCGAGGCCCTGCCCGTCACCAAGGGACCGGGCGACGCGGTGTTCGCCGGGTCGGTCCTCGAGGGCGGCACCCTGCGCATCCGGACCACGACGCCCGCCGCCGACAACACGATCGCGAAGATAGTCCACCTGGTCGAAGAGGCGCAGGCGACACGAGCGCCGGCCGAGGCGATCGTCGACCGGTTCGCGTCCAAGTACACGCCGGCGGTGGTCGCGCTCGCAGCCGCTGTCGTGCTCGTGCCGCCACTCGCCTTCGGGGCGGAGTGGGACACCTGGATCTACCGCGGCCTGGCGCTCCTCATCATCTCGTGCCCTTGTGCCCTGGTGATCTCCACCCCGGTGAGCATCCTCGCCGCGCTGGGCAACGCGACCCGCCAGGGGATCCTCATCAAGGGCGGGACCTATCTCGAGGAGGCCGCGCGCCTGCGCGCCGTGGCCTTCGACAAGACGGGGACGCTCACTGAAGGACGGCCGCACGTCAGCGACGTCGTCGCCCTCGGCGGCGCGTCGGCCGAAGAGGTGCTGGCGGTGGCGGCCGCAGCCGAGCACGACAGCGAGCACGCGCTGGCGCGCGCCATCGTGGCGGCGGCCGCGGCGAAGGGCGTGACGCCGGCCGACGCCCGCCGCTTTCGGGCGGTGACCGGGTCGGGCGTGCGGGCCGAGGTGGACGGTCGACTCGTCGCCGTCGGGCGGCCGGAGCTCCTCGGCGCGCACGCCGACGATCCGGCTCTGCGCGCGGCGCTCGGGCGACTCGAGGCGCAAGGAAAGACCGCCGTCGCGGTCGGCGATGCAGACGGCGCGCTCGGGGTCATCGCCGTCAACGACCCGCTGCGCCCCGACGTTGGGGCGGCCCTCGCCGCGCTGCGCGAGGAGGGCGTCGAGCACCTCGTCATGCTGACCGGGGACAACGCCGCCACCGCCGCGGCGGTCGGCCGGTCGGCCGGCGTCGACGACGTGCGTGCCGGGCTGATGCCGGCCGGTAAGGTGGCCGCCGTTCGCGCCCTACGCGAACAGTACAGCGTCGTCGGCATGGTCGGTGACGGGGTCAACGACGCGCCGGCCCTGGCCGCCGCCGGTCTGGGCATCGCCATGGGTGCCGCCGGCACCGACGCCGCCATCGACACGGCCGACATCGCCCTCATGCACGACGACCTCCACGCGCTCTCCAAGCTCGTGCGCCTCTCGCGACGGACTGGGCGTATCATCAGGCAGAACATCGCCGCGTCGATCGTCATCAAGGGCGTCTTCCTGGTGCTCGCTCCCCTGGGGCTGACGAGCCTCTGGCTGGCGGTCTTCGCGGACATGGGGACGTCGTTGCTCGTCACGGGCAACGGCCTCAGGCTGCGCCGCGACTGACGGCTGAGGGAGGGGACCGGTGGGAGTGACGATCTACACGAAGGTCGGCTGCCCGTACTGCGCGGCGGCGAAGGCCGACCTCAGGGAGCGCGGCGTCGCGTTCGAGGAGATCGACGTGCACGCCGCCCCCGGCGCCATGGACAAGCTGGCCGAGCTCACCGCGGGACGGATGGTCGTCCCGGTGGTGGTCGAGGGCGGCGACGTGCGCGTCGGTTTCGGGGGCGGCTGAGGAGTCTGACCCGGGCGCGCGTGCCGCGCCCAGCCAAGCTCGTCCCCCTCGACGAGACCGGCGCCCGCGGGACGGGGCCGCGCCGCCGAGCGAGTCTCGTCGGCGTCAGCGCTTGGGGGCCTTTGCCCCCCTGAGGGGGAGTCCCGCCCGCATCCACGCCACGAGGCCACCGCGGACATTGCTCACGTCTGTGAACCCCGCCGCGGCGAGCGCCTTTGCCGCCCTGCGGCCGCGGTTGCCGGTGCGGCAGAGGAGCATGACCGGCGCCTCAGGGTCGAGGTCGGTCATGTACGTGTGCAGGCTGCCGAGTGGGACGTTGACGGCCTTCGCTACCCTCAGGGAGCCCAGCTCAGACGGCTGGCGGACGTCGATCAGAAGCTGGCCGCGCTTCGCCCGGCGCAACGCTTCGTGAGGCTCGATGTCGGCGAACGATGCGTCGTCGCTGTGACGGCTAAAAGGCCACGCCACTGCGCTGAGGGTCCTCGACCAAGGCCTCGTAGAGGACCTCGAAGGGGCCGCTCTCGAGAATGGACTGCAGTGACGCGTAGACGAGCTGCACCGGCTCAGCGCGGTAGAACTCGTCGTGGGCCTCGATGGAGTCCCACTCGCTCTCGAAGATGAAGTGGACGTCGCCCAGCACAGCCTCACGGTCCTGGTCGCGCAAGGCGCTCGCCAGAGGTGACATGCCGAACGAGCGCAGGACACGATGCCCGCCGTGGCCGGGCGCCGACTGCAGAAGGCCGGCGAGGTCTTCCAGGGCGTGCTCGGCGCGGTGCTCCGTGCCCTTGCGTACGCTGAACATTGTCTGGCCGATGATCACCCGTCTCGCTCCCTCTCGAGTGCCCGCACCTCGCGGTGCCTGCCTACTGTAGCGCGAAAGGATCGGGCGCGCTTCCCCTTCCACCGGAATGTGTACCCAGCTTTGGCGAAGGGGAACGGGGTGCCTACCGTGCGACCTTGCGGAACGCCTCGCCGATCGCTGCCGGCCTGAACGCGTCGGCGCCCTCGGCCATCCAGACGATCTTGCCGGCGCGGTCGACGATGACCGTGCGCGGCTCGAGGGTGCCGTCCGGCGCGCACGCGCCGTAGGCCCTGGCGACCGCGCCGTCGTCCGTCAGCAACGGCACGGCGGCCTCGGGGACCTCGCCCGCCCACGCCGAGAGCTCGGCCCGATCGGCATCGCTCAGGACGAGGACCTGGCCGCGCACGCCCCACAGCGCGTCCGCCGCCTTGCCCAGCGCCTCGATCTTCTTGGGCGCGTCCGGCGTCGACGCCGGCATGAACACGAGCACGGGGTACCAGTCGCCCCGGTACTGCCTGAGGTTGATCTCGCTACCGTCGACGGCGGAGAGGACGAAGGCCGGCGCTTCCCGGCCGACGCCGAATGCGTAGCCCACTTGGGGGACCTCCTGAAGTGGCCGGAAGGGTCCGGCTGCTTGACGGCGCGAGTTTATCAAAGCGGGAGGGGGCGGACGCCTGCGGCGTCCGCCCCCTCCCGCTCGCGCGTGCCTGTCCGACGACGGGCGACTCAGAACTCCTCGAAGTACCCGCCCGCCGTGCCACACTGGGGGCAGTCGTGCGGCGCGTCGCCCAGCACCGTGTGCCCGCACACGGGGCAGACGCGTACCGGGGTCTTGTCGAGATCCTTCTTGCCCTCGACCCCGCGCAGCGTGGCGTCGTAGATACGCTGGTGGTCCATCTCCGCCTTGAGCGCGTACCGGATACTGGTCCGGGCCGACTCGTTCCCCTGCAGCTTGGCGACCGCAGCGTACGCGGCGTACATCTCGTCGATCTCGAAGGTCTCGCCGCCCCACGCCGCCTTGAGGTTCTCGGCCGTCGAACCGAGCATCCCGAGCACGCTCAGGTGATTGCGTGCGTGCGTGCTCTCGGCGAAGGCCACGGCGCGGAACAGACGCGCCACGTTCGGATACCCCTCGTTGTCCGCGACGTCGGCGAAGGCCCGGTACTTCTGCGAGGCCTGGCTCTCTCCCGCCAACGCGGCCTTGAGGTTGTCGGCCGTCATGACGCCCTTGTCTTCGGGCTCAGGCGGCGTGTTCAGGAACGGGTGCTCCATGGCCCAGTGGCCTCCTTTCGCGCGCCGGCCGCCGGCGCGGGTACGTCACCGGCCGCGGCGCGGGTCTTCACAGCGGACGCAAGGACCACACGGTCGCCGCTCGGCAGATCCGTGCGGTCGCCGTCCCGCTCACCCCCCGGCGCCGTGCGCCGCGAGCGCAGGGACGAGGCGATGCAACACCGTGTGGACCTGACGTTTGCTCGCGTGGTCGAAGAGCGCGTAGTAGATGCCGGGGTACGCCTCGCTGCGCGTGAACTGCCCGAGGTCGACGGAGACCCCCGCGTCGATCAACTCGAGGGCCTGCTCCCGGTCGATCGCAAGCAGCGCCGCGGTCGCGGGCACCGCCGCGTCGCCGCACACCTCGGCGATGTCGGCGGGGTAGCTCCACAACGAGAGGGCGATCGGCCTGCCGGCGACTTCGCTGAGCACGAGACGCACGCCGGGCTCGACCTCGCCCCCGAGATCGAAGTGCCGCCGGTCCTCGCCGCGCGCATTCCTCGTGGCCAGGACCACGCGCTGCAGCTTCTCGCTGAACCTTGCGGGGGTGTGCCGTGCCATGGCGGCTCCCTTCTGACGTCCGCTGCCCGCGGCTGGGACCGGCCGCGCCCGGCCGTCGGCGACGTCCTTCCCGACTGCCCGGCGGCACAAACCGCGAAGCGGGAGGGGGCGAGGCGGGCGGAAGAGGGCGGGCGGGCGGCGGCGCTACGCTCAGCCGG
>DDYF01000004.1:76839-94118 GCA_002347645.1 Thermoleophilia bacterium UBA2241
CCGCCGCCGCCGCCCCCGCCGCCGCCGCCCGAGAACCCGCCGCCGCCGCCCGACGACGAGCTCGGAGCGCTCGCCGCGACCGCCGACGAGAAGCCGCTGCTCAGCGCGCTCAATGGGCTGCCGCCGCCGTGCGCCGACGCGGCCATGAAGCCCATCGTCGTGAAGCCGGGGTCCTGGACCACTTCGGGGACCTTCACCTGCATGTTCTTCATCACCTTGTCGGCGATGCCGAACACCACGGCGAGGACGAGGAAGTGCTCCCACAGCACGACGGCGTCCGGCGGCTTTTCGTCGAGACGGCCGAAGTCCTCGAGGTAGTTCTTCAAAGCCTTGTACTTCGCGTGCAACTCGCCGGCCTGTGGCGTGCGCCGGCGCATGAGCGGCGACAGGGCAAGCATGACCACGCCGGCAGGGATGCCCACCATCGGCCACCCCGTCGCGCCCCAGCCGGAGAGCACGAACCCGGCGACGATCGCCAGGAGGCCAGCGACGATCGTGCCGGCCATAGCGTACGAACCCTGACGCTCGACGAATCCCTTCCCCTTCGCGGTGGATGCGACCTGCGCCCGCCACTCCTCCCAACCGGCGTGGAAACTCTTGGGCTTGTCCTTGGCGACGTCCCGCAGCTCGTCGATCGTGAAGCCGTCGGCGCCGATGGCTTCGTCGAAGAGGAAGTGGACCAGCTTCTGTTCGAGCGGTCGCAGGTCGCTGGCTCTTGGCCTCTCAAGGGTCAGGCTGTACGTACGCTTCCTCTTCTCACCGAAGAGCCCGTCCTTCACCTCGTCCACGGGGCTGATCACGATGACGCCGCGATTGGCGAGGTCGAGCAGCGTGGCCACGGCGTCGTCGTTCTTGACGCTCCCCCAGCGCATCAACGTGCCGACGAGCGCGGGGGCGAGGTCGGGGTCGGGGAGCTCGCGCAAGTACTTCCCGTGGAACTGCGTGCGATGCTCGCGCCCGTACCTGAAGAAGAGGAGGAGGACGAGGCCCAGCGCGGCGAGCGGCAGGACCGCGCCGAGCGCGATCGCGGCCCTGCGCTTCCAGCGCGCGGCCGCGCGCTCGGCGTTGGCCTCGTCCGCGGGCCGGCCCTCTTCCTCGAGCACCGCGGCGACCCGTGCGCCCTCGCGGCGCGGCGCCGATGGGACGGAGGCCCGCGGGAAGAGCATCCGCACCTCGGCGAAGGTCGACGCCGGCAGGTCGTCGACGTCAAGCCGCACCACGCCATCGTCTTCGATGGCCACCGTGCCCCACAGTGGGCCGTGCGCCCACGCACGCACGTCGGCCCTCGTGACGCCCGACGGCGGCACGACCGTCGCGCGCACGCGCGCGGCCGGGACCTCCCAGCCTGGTCCGACGAGCTGCCAGTAGAGCTCGGCGGTGTCGTCCCAGCGCTGCGCGGCACCGAGGGCGCGGTACTCGATGCCGAACCGCGCCGTGGTGTTCGACAGCCTGAAGAAGATGTCGACTCGCGTTGTGGAGCCCTGGTCCATCACGGAGTACGTGCGCGGCGGGCGGGCGCCGACATCGTCCGTCAACGTGAGGGCGCCCTGCTCGTCGCTGGCCCCGATCACCTCGATACCTTGGCTGCCCACCTCGTCGAGCTCCCAATAAACGAAGGTGAAGTCGCCGTCGAACGAGAACGTGCGCCACTCGCGGACGACCAGCGCGCCGTCGGGCTGGATCTGCGACTGGATCTCGACGTCGGTGATCGAGTAGCTCTTGGCAGACGCGGCGGCCGGCAGGACGAGCGCCGCAGCAACGACGAGTGCGGCCAAGACCACGGCCACGAGTGCCGCGGCGCCCTGCACCCCGTGCCGGCGACGGCCGCGCACGGCTCTGTCGGGCGCTCGCTGGGTCGGCATCGTCCCTCCTTCCGCCTGCGTTCAGCGGGACTCTACCATCGCGTCGCGACGCGGCGTCCGCTCAGCGATCCGGGCGTGTCAGCCCCAGGCGCGTCAGCTCCGCATCGGCGAGCTCCCGGACCTCCCCGGTCTCGAGGCGCGTCCACGGGTCGGCACCGCAGGCGAGCAGGCGCTCGTAGGGCATGGTCGCGAGGGCGCGGCGCGCGAGCGTGCGGTCCAGGTCCGGGCCGCCAGCCGCAAGAGCGCCGGCCACCGCCCGGACCTCGCGCCGCCAAGCCAAGCGCAGCGGCACGTAGAGGGGGAGCACGAGCATCAAGGGCAGGGCGGCAAACGCGACGCCGACGAGGATCCCCATGCGCTCGAGGCTGTCACGACTCGCTCGGCCGCTCGCCTGCACGCTTTCGCCGGCGTCCCGCACGCGACCTGCGACCTCGCCGATGTCGTCACCGAGCAGCGGCAGGCCGCCGAGGACGTCGAGGCCCGCGCCCACGTCGCTCAGGGCCTCGCCGATACGGGTGACGTGGTCGCTCAGGTCGGCCTGCCGGCGGACGTCCATGGCGATGAGCGACCCAAGGACCGCCCAGACGACGACGTAGACGAGGAGAAGGACGTCGAGCAGACGCATCGTCCTCGCGCTGAAGAACCCGTGACCACGCCCGTCCATGCAACCTCCTCTCGGAAGGGTCTAACTGTAGACCATCGTGCGCGGTCGCGTTCGAGTCCGCCGGGCGTGGCCTGCTGTGCGGCATAATGGCCTGGCACATCCATCTCACCGCGGAGCCGCCCGTGCGCATCGCCTTCTTGGGCGACAGCCTGACAGAGGGCGCCCCCGGCGCCTCGTACATCCGTCTGTTGCGCCGGCAGCTCGCCGATGACGACCTGCTCAACCTCGGCCGTGCCGGCGACTCGGTCGCGGATCTCTACGCGCGCCTGCAGCACACGGGACTCGAGCCAGTCGACCTTGCCGTCGTCTGGATCGGCACCAACGACGCCGCCCTCGGCGACTGGGCACCATGGGCGTGTTCGGCGTTCGAGCCCGTCACCTGGGAGGCGACCTTGGAGCACATCGCGGCCGTGTATCGCCGGCTGCTCGGATGGGTGGCGGCGCGGGCCGCGGCGGTCATCTGCGTACCGCCGGTCGTCGCCGACGAGCTCGACGGCGAGTGGGCGCAGCGCGTCGCGGACGTGGGGGGAGTGGTGCAGGAAGCTGCCTCCGCGAACCCTCGCACCACGTTCCTGGACGTGGCGCCCTGGTTCGCGGAGACGCGGGAGCACCTCGGCGCCGGCGGCTTCACGATCGACGGCATCCACCTCTCGCCGGCGGGAGCGGAGGTCGTGGCGGCGGCGTTCGCGACCGCGATCGAGGTACGGCGCCCGGCCCCGCCGCCCTGAGGCGCGCCGCCGCGCGCCGCGCAAAGCGTGCGGCGGTTACCCGTCGGCGAAGTCGCGCACGTCGACGTCCGCACCCGGCCGCACCCTGAGCTCGCCGCGTGCGGCCATCATGACGACCTCGGCGACCTTCTCCGTCGGCATGCCGCGGAACTCGTTCATGCGCGTCGCGGTCACCGTCGGATGGACGGCGACGATCCGCTTGTCGGGGTGCTCCGCGGCCAGGGCCTTCACCCAGCCGCGGAGACCCCACTTGGCCGCACCGTATGCCGAAAGCGTCGGGGTGCCGTGGAGCGACGCCGTGCTGCCGACGACGATCACGGCATCGCGGACGTGCGGGAGCAGCAGGTGCGTCAGCTTCATCGTGCCGACGAGGTTCACCCGGATCTGGTGATCGATCTCCGCGAAGGACTGCCGCAGGAAGGGTCGCCAGACCACGACGCCCGCGTTGTCGACGAGGACATCGAGGCCCTCCCCAGCGGCAAGGATCTCGGCGGCACCCGCAGTGATGCTCTCCTCGTCGCCGAGGTCGAGACGATGCAGGCTGACGTCGGCCGCGCCGAGCTTGCGGCAGCGCTCGACGACCTCCCGCGCCTCTGCTTCGTGCTCGAGGTACGTCAAGGCGAGCCGGCTGCCTTCGGCCGCGAAGCCGAAGGCGGTCGCGCGGCCGATGCCGAGGCTGGCGCCCGTCACCACGACGCGGGCGCCCGCCAGGGCGACGGTCGCCGGGCCTCTCGTCGGCGCCGGGCCCGAGTCCTCCATGCGCCACCCTCCCTCAGCTGCTCCCGAAGGTCCGGACGTCACCGATGGTAGCATCCGCCCCATGAGGATCGTCGTCTTCGGGGCGAGCGGGCGCACCGGTCGGCTCATCGTGGCCGGCGGCCCGGAACGCGGCCACGAGGTCACCGCGTTCACGCGCACCCCCGAGACGCTGGGTGGCCTCGCCTCGCGCTGCACGCGGGTCGTGCGCGGCGACATCGTCGACCGTGTCGTCGTCGCCGAGGCGGTGGCGGGCCAGCAGGGCGCGATCTACGCCATCGGGCCGGAGCCCGGGGAACCCGGCGAGCAGGCGGCCGACGGCCTGCTGCGTGTGGTCCGCGTCATGCAGACCTACGGCTCCCGACGCCTGATCGTCCTGTCGGCCACCGGCGCCGCCGAGGCGGCCGTCGCGTCGCGCTCGTTCCTCGCGCGGCTCTTTCGCCCGCGCCACGCGGCGGCCGCCGAGCCCGGCGACCTGCGTCGCATGGAGGTGACCGTGAGGCAGAGCGGGCTCGCCTGGACGCTCGTGCGGCCCTCCCGGCTGACCGACGCACCCGCCACCGGCGCGTTCCGCGCCGGCCCCGGGCATTCGCTGCCCGACGCGAAGCCCATCGCACGCGCCGACGTCGCGACATACGTCCTGGACCAACTCGAGACCGAGCTCAACGTGCAGCACGCGGTCGCGCTGTCGGGCTGAGCGCGCAGGTCAACGGCGGAGCGCCGCGGCGCCTGGGAGCCTCCCGGCCTGCGGACGCCTCAGCGGCCGAGCTCGAACCGCAGCGCCGCCTCGAGATCGGGAAAGAGCCACGTGAAACCGGTCGCCGACAGGCGCGCCGGCACGACCCGCTGGCTGGTCAGCAGCAGATCGCGCGCCATGTCGCCCAAGGCGCGTTCGACCATGCCCCGCGGCGCGGAGAGGACTGCCGGCCTGCGCAGCACCTTCGCGAGAGTCGCCGTGAACTCGCGATTAGTCACCGGGGCGGGAGCCGTAAGGTTCACGGGGCCGGAGAGCGTCTCGTCGTACAGGGCGTGCAGGATCGCCCCCAGAACGTCGTCGAGTGCGATCCAGCTCATCCACTGGTCGCCGCGCCCGAACCGGGCGCCGGCGCCGGCCTTGAACGCCGGCAGCATCGCAGCGAGAAGGCCGCCGGCGCCCCCGAGCACAAGTCCGAAGCGCGTGGTCACGGTGCGGATGCCGGCCTCGCGCGCCGGCGCGAGCGAGTCCTCCCAGACACGGCAGACCTCCGCGAGAAAGCCGTCGCCGGGGGCGCTGTCCTCCGTCAGGTCCTCCTGGCCACGGTCGCCGTACCAGCCTACCCCGGAGGCCGATACGATCACGCGCGGCCGACGCTCGAGCGTCGCCGCCGTCCTCGCGATCAGTCCCGTCCCCTGACGCCGGCTGGCGAGGATCTCCCGGCGCCGTTTCGCGGTCCACAGCCCGGCGATGGATGCGCCGGCAAGGTGGACGACCGCGTCGATCCCCTCCAGTGCCGCGGCGTCGACCACGCCGGCCTCCGGGTCCCAGTGGGCCCACCCGGCGCCGGCGCCCGTGCGCCGCGTCAGACGGACGACCTCGTGGCCGCCCGTCGTGAGGAAGGCGGCCAGCGCCGTGCCGACGAACCCGCTGCCTCCGGTGATCGCGACGCGCAACCTCGCGTCCCGCGCATGGCTCGCATGCCGCGCAAGGTCGTCACGCGTGCGCCCGTGACGGAAGTCGAAGAGGCGGCGGACGCGGCGGCCGGCCATCGCCGACGCCGCCCGCCGCACCGCCTCTCGCCCCGGCAGCTCGTACTCCACGTGGTCCTCGAGCCAGCTGAGCGTGTCGCTCTCGGGGCCGAAGCGATGGCGGTGCTCCCAGCGGAGGAACGGGCCCTGCACTTGCACGTCGGTGAAGCCCTCGCCGGCGACGTGGTCCCGATGCACGGCCACCCACCGGCGTTTCACCGGCCCGAAGCCGAACTCGAAGACGAGGCGGTCTCCGTCGTCGATCCCGCCCGTGCGCTCGACGACACGCAGGCGCTGCCAAGGCGGCGTCAGGCGCTCGAACGCTCCCGGACGTGCGTGCCATGCGTAGAGCTCGGCAGCGCGAACGGGCATGGGACTGCGCTTCTCGTACACGGGCATCGGAGTCACTCCCAGGTCGCTCGGCCGTGTTCTACCCACACGCCATGGTTCGGACCCGTCCCGCCGCTCGCCGGCGGACCGCCCCCGAAGACGCTGCGGGCCGCGGGCCGGCGGGAACGACCCGGGTCCTGCGGCGGATCGCTCGTCCCACGGCGTCCTCCGACACACCGTTGGGTACCTTCTGTCGTGCAGGTCTTTCGCGCCCCGGCTTCGACACAGGGGAGGGTGGTGAGGACGATGTACACACTCGCGTGCAAAGACCTGGGGCTCACCGACTGCGACTTCGTCGCCTCAGAGGACAGCGTGCGGAAGGTGAAGGACGCGGTGTTCGCCCACGCCAGGGACGAGCATCCGGAGCTGATCGCGGGCATCACGTTCGAACCGCACCGTGAGCTCGAGCTCAAGATGGAGGAGCGCGCGACACATCAGTCAGCCGCGTAAGCCGGCGCCGGGGCGCGGACGGGACCACACGGCCGGTAGACTCAGGGCATGCATGCCCAGGGTCCCGGCCTCAGAGGACGGATGGGCGAGCGTCTCGGCGTGCTGCGCCTGCACGACTTCCGTCGGGTCTTTCTCGCCCAGTCCGTGTCCGTCTTCGGCGACGGCATCACGCCCGTCGCCTTGACTTTCGCCGTCCTCGACCTCACCGGGTCGGGGACTGACCTCGGCCTCGTGCTCGCGGCGCAAAGCTTGCCGCTCGCGGCCCTCGCCCTGGTCGGGGGCGTGTGGGCGGACCGTCTACCGCGTCAGAAGGTCATGATCGCCAGCGACCTCGTGCGGGCGACCGTCCAGGCGGTCGGAGCGGTGCTGTTGCTCACCGGGGCGGCGCGTGTGTGGCACCTCGCCCTGCTCGCCGCGGTGCACGGGAGCGCGGAGGCGTTCTTCAGGCCCGCGGCGGGGGCCCTGCTGCCGCAGATCGTGCCGACGCGCGACCTGCAGAAGGCGAACGCGCTCATGGGCATGAGCGACAACTTCGGCTGGATGGTGGGCCCGGCCGTCGCCGGGACGCTCGTCGCCGTCGTCGGGTCCGGCGGGGCGATCGCCGTCGATGCGGTCACCTTCGTCGTCAGCGCTTTGTTCCTCACCGGCGTCCGCGCACCGGTACTCGCCAAGACCCGAGCGGTGCAGAGCTTCGTCGGCGAGTTGCGCGAAGGCTGGCGCGAGGTCCGTTCGCGCACCTGGCTCTGGGTGATGCTCCTCCGCGTCGGGCTCGTCCTCTGCCTCGTCATCGCCCCCTTCCAGGTGCTCGGGCCCCTCGGCCTGACGGAACAGGGGTACACGGCTGCCGCGTGGGGATGGGTGACTGCGACCTTCAGCTTCGGCATGCTGCTCGGGGCCGGCGTGGCCATGCGGTACCGGCCGAAACGTCCCATGGTCACCGTCACGCTCACCGGAGCGACGGCTCTGGTCTCGCCCCTCGTCCTGGCGCTCGGCGGCGGCCCTTGGGCGCTGGCCGCCGTCCAGGGCGCACGCGGCATCGCGGTCGGGATCCTTGTCGCCGTGTGGAACACCGCGCTGCAGACCGAAGTGGACGAAGAGGCGCTCGGCCGGGTGGTAGCTTGGGACTGGATGGCATCGCTCGCGTTGTGGCCGGCGGGGCTGGCGCTGGCCGGCCCGCTCGCCCAGTGGCTCGGCGTCACGACGACGTCGTGGCTCTCCGTGATCCTCGGGTCTGTCGCAGCCTTCTGGGTGCTCGGCGTGCGCGATGTCTGGCGCATGCGCTCGCGCGTGCCGGCCGACCCGCCGGCGCCGCGGGCCGGCACCCGGCCGGCGACCTGACCGAGGCGCCGGGCCCGGCCGGGGTCAGCTCTTCCGGCGAGACCCGATGCCGCCGCTGTAGATGACCACGTCGATGATCACCCCGACGGCGACGATGACCGCACCCCATCCCTGAAACCCACCGAACTCGTTGGCGGCGATCGCGTACGCGATGGTGGTCGTCGGCAGGAAGAGGAAGCCGAGGAACGGGAACAGCCACCCTTCGAAGGCCCGGCCTGCGTAGTCGGTGAAGAGCCACATGCCGAACAGAATGAGGCGCGGCGACGCGGCGGCGACGCCGGCGACGAGACAGCAGCCCATGCCCAGCACGGTGACCTCCCAGAGCGGATGCCGCACGGTAGCACCTTCACCTCCGCGTCGTCCAGCGCTCATCGAACCGTAACGAAGCGCGCGCAGACTGGTGCCGCCATGCGAAGGCGGACGACACAGAAACGCGTACGGGTGCTCGAGTCCTACTTCAACGGGGGCGGCCTCGAAGAGCTCGCCGCCGCGCTGTCACGCAGGACTGGGCTCCTGGGGCGTCCGGGCGCGCCACGCCCCGGGAGGAGGTGGGGGGATGGTCCCGGGGGTGGCCAGCCAGAGGCCGACCGGCAAGGCCGGCCGGCCACGGCGTCATTGGCGCCTGCAGGCCGCCCCAGGGGGTACCAGGCGGCCTGTCGTTCCTAGGCAGCGGGCGGGGCCTACCCGTGGTTCTGCCGAACGCGACGATTTGGGACTCGCCGTCGCCAATGCGAGCCGGGCCGGTCTCGATCCGAGCCCATACCGGCCGGCTCACTCAGGCTCTTCCCCCCGCAGGCCAGACGAAACCGTTGCCCGTGCCGGGACTGGCGGTCTAGCTGGCAGCGCGTCGCGAGGAGACCCTATGGGCGCGCCGCCTCTTTCGCCGCCCGCCCGCCGACCGCCTCTCCGACCCTCACTCTCGGCAGCCAGCCGAGCCAGTGCGGCAAGTACCAGCACGCGCGCCCGAAGAGCGTCATCGCCGACGGAACGATGACCGTGCGGACGATGGTCGCGTCGATCGCGATCGCCACAGCCAGCCCGAAACCGAGCTGCTGGAACATCGACAGGTCGCCCATCGCCATGCCGGCGAACACGGCGACCATGATCGCCGCGGCCCCCGTGATGATCCCGGCGGTCGAACCCACGCCGAAGATCACCGCCTCACTCGTATCCCCCGACTGGTCGTAGTGCTCCCGAATGCGACTCAGCAGGAAGATGTGGTAGTCCATGGAGAGGCCGAAGAGCACGCAGAACATAAGCAACGGCAGCCAGGCCAGGATCCGTTCCACCTGGGTGAACCCCAGAACCTCAGCGCCGAACCCCTCCTGAAAGACCAACGTCACGAGGCCGTACGACGCGCCCACCGAGAGCAGGTTCCAGACGATCGCCTGGATCGCGACGACCAGCGAACGGAAGGCGACCAGCAGCAACAGGAAGCTCAGCGCGAGGACGACGCCGATGACCCAGGGCGTGAAGGTCTCGATCATGTCGATCGCGTCGGTATACAGCCCGGGCACCCCGCCGACGTGGACCTCGACGGGCGCCATCGCCTCGACCATGGGTGCGACGTCTTGGCGCAGGTCCCGCACGGCATCCATGGCCGCGCCGCTCGTGGCGTCGGCGTTCACGGCGAGCTGCAGCACAGCGAAGTCCCCCTCGGGCGCCGCCTCGTAGCCCACGATCGCGAACCGCTCGTCCTCTTGCACCAGGGCATCGGCGCGCTTCAACAGCGCCTGTGTCCGCGGGTCCGAGAGGTCGCCCTCGAAGGTCACGAGGATGGGCGACCCGAGCCCCGCCGAGAAGTCGCGCTTGAGGACGGTGTAAGCCTGCTTGGCCGAGGTGTCGTCGGGGAATTCGTCAAGACCCCCCATGCCCGTCTTCATGCCGAAGAGGGGAACGCTGAGCAGGACCAGCACGCCGCACCCCACGAGGCAGGCGATGAGCGGCCGGCGCATCATCGCGCGCGCGGCGCGCGTCCAGAAGCTGTCCGGCTCGCCCTCGGGAGTGGCGCGACGCCGCACAAACGGAAGGGTCCCCCAGTCGACCCGGTCGCCCATCAGGCGGAAGGCCGCCGGCAGCAGCGTGAGCGCCGCCACGACTGCCGCGACCACCACGAAGATCGCCCCGGCGCCGAGGCTCGTGAAGATCGAGTAGGGGAC
Organism: Thermoleophilia bacterium UBA2241; assembly: GCA_002347645.1. GTDB lineage: Bacteria > Actinomycetota > Thermoleophilia > UBA2241 > UBA2241 > UBA2241. The sequence continues at coordinate 86,912 of DDYF01000004.1, forward strand.
GATCAGCATCCCCGTGAGGGCGAGGACGACGATGCCGCCGCTGAAGAAGACGGCCCTGCTCGCCGTCGCCGCCGCACTTGCCAAGGCCCTACCGACATCGCGTCCCGCCTGCCTCTCTTCGCGGAAGCGCGACACGATCAGCAGCGAGTAGTCGATGCCGACGGCGAGACCCATGACCGTCACGATGTTCACGGCGAAGACGGAGACCTCGAACCAGGCACCCATCGCCACGGTGAGCGCGAGGGCGACCAGGATGGCGACGACGGCGAGCGCCAGAGGGATGAGCGCCGCAGCGACGGCGCCGAAGACGAGCACCAAGATGACGATGGCGATAGGCACCCCGATCAGCTCGCCGCGCCGCAGATCCGACGCGGCGAGCTCCCGTACCTCGAGGCCCCACGTGGCGCCGCCGGTGACGGCCACCGCGAGGCCGTCTCGGCCGTCGGCCTCGCGGACGAGGTCGTAGAGCGGCTTCGCGTGAGCCTCTGCATCGCTCGCGTCGCCGGCGAGCGTGACGAGGATCAGGGCGCTCCGCCCGTCGTTGGACAGAAGCGCCTCGGTGCCCTTGCCGTCGGCGACGGAGCGGACGGCGACCACGTCTGCCGGCCCGATGGCGACGATGCTCTCGGCGAGCTCGCGGACGCGGCGCTTGAGTGCGTTGCCCGCTGCCCCGGTCTGGTCCGCCGGGGTGCTCACGACGACCACCTCGGTGTCGGCCGCCGCGCCCGGCAGGCGTTCGGCGACGACTTGCTCGACCTGCTTGCCCTCGGTCGTCGTCAGGAAGTCGTCGGTGGCGGTGAGGACGCCGCCCCACACCATGAAGGCGGCAGCGCAGGCGGCGGCGACCGCCAGCCAGACGACCAGCGCCAGCCAGGGCCGGCGAGCGGAGCGCCGCGCGAGACGCTCGGTGAAGACGCGTCGCGACTTCATGACGCACCGGCGGGTGTGCGCGGCGCCGCCCAGTCGCCGCCCAGGCCCTGCACGTAAGCACGGATGAGCCCGCGGACCCGGTCGGCGGAGACGCCGCCGTGCAGGGGCCGGAGCCGCTCCACGGCGACGAGCCCGTGGACGAAGACCCAGGTGCTCACGATGACGACCATCACGTCCTTCTCGGCGATGCGGAACGTCCCGTCGGCGATACCCTCCCGGAAGGCGGACTCGAGCAGACGGAACACGCTTTCGGGGGCGAGCAAGGCTTCGTCGGTCTCCTCAAGCTCCAGCGGCTCGATCGCCGTGACGCTGTCGAAGAGCAGTTGCTCCTCCTGTGGGTGCTCGCGCGCGAAGCGCAGATAAGCGGCCCCCATCCCCACGATCCGCTCCGCGGGCGACGGCACCTTGCGGAGCCGGGCGAGGTACCCGTCGAGCCTGTCGATGCTGCCGCGCGCGAGAGCCAGGAGGATCTCCTGGCGTCCGCCTTCGAAGTACCGGTACAGGGCCGACGGCGTGAACTCGGTGCGGCGAGCGATCTCGCGTACCGTGAGGCGGTCGGCACCCTGCTCGATCACGATCTGGCGCGCCGTGGCGAGGATCTCGCGGCGCGTCTCCTGCCGGTGTCGCTCGCGGCGCCGCGCGCCGGCGCCGGCCGGCGCCGGCCGTGCCGTCCGACCTTCCGGCGTCCCGCCGTCGCGCTCGCCTCCCGTACGTACTGCCAACGCCGTTCTCTCCTGTTATCGTCGTTCTCGTTGCGAACAGTGTTCACACTAGGGGCGGGACGCACCGGCGTCAAGCCTTGTGGACGCACGCGCCGAACGAGGTGCGTGACCGGGCCGGCGGCGCGAAGCCGATCATGCCGGTGTCAGGATGGCCCGGGCGGGCTATCCTTGGAGTGGCAAAGGGTACGAGGGACGGTTCCGCGCGAGCGAAGGGATGAGGATGCCGCTCGGAGGATTCTGCGAGACCTGCGGACGCTGGGTCTGGGTCAACGCCTACGGCGACTGCGAAAACGGGCATCCGGCCGCCGTCGTCCGCGACGTGCAGCAACTGCGCCCGCAGGAGACCGCGCAGGCCGCACCCGGCGAGGCGTATCGCGCGCGCATCGCAGGACGTCGCCAGCGCTGGTGGTGGCGCTACTCGGGATGGATCGTCTGGACGTTCATCCCGGGGCTCTCGTGGCTCGGCTACTTCTACATCGGCACACGAGGCCGCAAGGCGGAATGGATCGTGTCGGGCTTGATCTACCTTCTGGTGGCCGTCGCCGGCATAGGCCTGATCGGCGCCGGCTATCCGTGGATCGCCCTCGCCGTCGTGGCTCTGGCCCAGGGCCTGTCGGTCCTGCAGGCCTTCCTCGTACGCCCGCAGTTCCGCGCCCTCATGTTCGGCGACGCTCCGCCCGGGAGCCTGCCGGCGCCGCCGCCCCTGCTGCCCTCGGCAGAGCGGGCGGCCCTGCCGCGCGGCACCGACCAGGGGGCGGCGCAGGTCATCGCGACCGCCGGCCGGCGCGTCGACGGCATCCTCGAGGCGGCCGAGAGCATCCCGCATCCCGAGGTGCGCGACCGCGTCGCGCGCCTGTGCACCACGGCTGAGAAGATCCTCGACGAGCTTCGTCGCGAGCCGCGTCAGGTCGACCTGGCGCGTGCCTTCCTCACGTACTACCTCGAGGCCGCCTCCCGCATCGTGCGCGGCTACGCCGGCCTTATCCGGCGTGGGGTGTCGTCCGCCGACGTGCAGACCACGCTCGACCGGGCAGAGGCCTCGCTCGACGCCATCCAGCAGGCCTTCGACAAGCAGCTCGCCGGCCTGCTCGAACACGAGGTGATCGACCTCGACAGCGAGGTCGCGCTCCTCGAGAAGACCGTACAGATGGACAACCTCATGAGCCCGGCCTCGCCGGCCGGCGCCAGCGACCCGACGACGGGGGGAACGACATGACCGACGACACCGCTTCGACCCAGCCGGGTGCCCAGGCGCCCGACCCGGCCGCAGCCGCCGACAGCGATCCGGGCGCCGCGGTCGTCGCGCCTCGCGGACTCGATGCCGCCGGGCTGGCGAAGATCGCCGCGATCAAGCAGGCGGTCGACGTCCGCGACCCGCAGATGGTGATCCAGTACGGCCTGCCGGCGCAGAGCAAGCTGGCGACCTTCGCCGACACGCTGCTCGCCGACATCCGCACGAAGGACTCGGGCGAGGCTGGCGAGGCGCTCGCCGAGCTCCTCACCAAAGTGAAAGAGCTCGATGTCGACGGCCTCGCCACCGGCTCGCCCGGCGCACGCATCCCGCTCGTCGGCCGCTTCCTCGATTCCTTCAAGAAGTTCAACAACCGCTACAAGAAGCTCTCGACGAACGTCGAGCGTCTCCTCGACGGCCTCGAGCGCGCCCGCATGGGCCTGCTCAAAGACGTCACCGTCCTCGACAAGATGTACGAGCTGAACCTCGAGTACCTGGACCAGCTCGACCTCTACATCGCTGCCGGCGACGAGATCCTTGCCGACCTGCAGACAAGGCAGCTCCCCGCCCTCGAGGTCGAGGCGCGCACGTCGGACGACCCGCTCGTCGCCCAGCAGCTCACCGACTTCCACCAGGCGATCGCCCGCTTCGAGCGTCGCGTCCACGATCTCAAGCTCACGCGCATGATCGCCATCCAGACGGCGCCGCAGATCCGTCTCATCCAGAACAACGACCAGAACCTCGTCGAGAAGATCCAGAGCTCGATCACGAACACCGTCCCGCTCTGGAAGAACCAGATCGTCATCGCCCTCAGCCTCTACAGGCAGCAGCAGGCACTGGCACTGCAGCGGGAGGTCACCGACACCGCCAACGAGCTCCTGGCCAAGAACGCCGAGCTGCTCAAGCAGGGCTCCGCCAAGGTCGGGCGCGAGGTCGAGCGTGGCATCGTCGACATCACGACGCTCAAGAAGGCCAACGACGACCTCATCGCGACACTCGAGGAATCGATCAAGATCCAGGCGGAGGGCCACCAGCAGCGCGTGGCCGCCGAAGGCGAGCTGGTCCGTATGCAGACCGACCTCAAGCAGAAACTGGTGTCGCTGCAGCAGCAGCGCTGAGCGCCGCAGGAAGCCGGTCAGGAGGCCGGTTCCCGCTCCATTGTCGCGTCGCCCGAAGCGCGTGTCATGAACGCCGCCAGCACCGCCTCGTCGTCCTCGGCCTCGAGGTAAGGTGCGACATCGTCGAGCAGGCTGCGCAGCAGGGGGTCGGCGGCGGTGACCTGCCCGAGGGGCACTCTTGCCGACGCGAGCTTCGCGTCCAGGTCTTCTTGGCGCCGACGCAGTGTCTCGACGGCCGCCATGAGGCCTCGCCACGCCGCCACGTACTCGGCGGAGAGTCCCGGCGCGTCGTCGGTGTGGACGAAGACGTCCTCCCCCTCTGCGTCGTCCGACTCCGCGGGTAAGGCCGCCCCCGGCGCCGGCGCTACCCCGGTGGCCGCCTCGTCTGCTTGTGGGTCCACAGGTCCGTCGGCCCCTGCCGCGCCGCTGCCCTGAACGCACTCACGCGCCAACCGGTCGCTCTCGGCCGCCGACGCCTCCGCGTACACCGATTCGGCCGCCAGGACCTCTTGGGCCGCGACGCGCAGCGCACCCGCCGCCTCGCCGGCCGCCATCATGCCGGCGATCGGCTGCATGATCGCCGCCCCGAACTGTTCGGCGACGGCCTGCTGCCCCGCGGCAGACGCCGCGGGGGGCTGGCCGCCACACCCCGGGCACGCGGCCCCGGCCGGCGCCAGCCGGTCGCAGTTCGGGCAGCGACGCAACAGGCCGGGGACCATGGCGGCCATCGCGGGGGCCATCTCGACCTGGCGCACGACCAGCGTCCCGCCGAGAAGGTCGCCGATGCGCTGTCGCGCCGGGGTGACGAGCACCACCAGGCCACCGGGCAGACCGGCGAAGAACAGGTCGAACGGGCGGATCAGGTTGCGAACGATGGAGCGCGACCAGCCGCACGGCTCGCCGTCCTTGACCCTGACGACGCGCAGGCCCAGGGCGAGCTTGCCCACCGTGCGGCTCCACGCGCCTTCGCAGACGAGGAAGTAGGCGAAGAGGATCACGTAGACGGCGAGTCCCGAGTTCGACTGGAGCATGTCCCGCACGGCGCTCGGGTCAAGGCTCTCGAGACCGTCGCCGCGCAGGACGCCGGCCGTCATGAGGACGGCGGTCAGCAGCCCCACGACGACCGTGTCGATGACGTAGGCGATCCCCCGGGAGAACACCGACTGGGGCAGGAGGTAGGTTGATGCGCGCGCGGTCGAGGGGGCGTCCATGTCCCGGCCATGCTACCGCGCGAGGCCGCCGGAGTCGCCCCGGCGGCCGGCGGGGCAGCTCGCAGGGCTGCCGCACCGGCCGCCGTCGCTCAGCTCGCGGCGTGCACCTTACGGATGTCGTTGGCCACGCTGGCCAGGAACCCGACGGTGATCACGATGGGCATCAGCCTGAACGTCACCCAGTCGGGGAAATGGAGCAGGTAGTAGCACACGGCTACCACGACGGCCATTCAAGCGACGTACCCGACCACCCATCCAACGACCTTGCCGACCCACTTCATGCGTGCTCCTTCACGTGTCGCCCACACACCCGACGGCCCCCAGCCGGACGACCGTCGCCCCGAGCGATGATACGCCCTTGCGAGGTGGGAGCGGCCGTCGCGGCGTCACGGATGGAGACGGTGGAGAAGAGGATCGGCGAGCCGTCTCGCGAGCGGCTTGACGGCGCCGAGTCGGCGCTCGCGGAGCCTCGGCAGTCTGTCGTCGTTGCCGGTCGCTACACTGGTGGCGTGAACGCCGACCATGACCGCCTGCCACCGACGCGCTGGGAGTCCTGGAACCCCGTCACCGGGTGCACCAAGGTGTCCGAGGGCTGCCGGCACTGCTACGCGGAGCGGTTCGCCGAGCGTTGGCGAGGCATCCCTGGGCACCACTACGAGCACGGCTTCGACCTTCAGCTCCGCCCCGAACGCCTCGAGGTGCCGCTGCACTGGAAGCGGCCGCGGCGCGTCTTCGTCGACTCGATGGGCGATCTCTTCCACGAGAGTATCCCCGATGACTACGTGCGCGAGGTCTTCGACGTCATGAAGGGCGCGCCCCAGCACGTCTTCCACGTGCTCACGAAGCGCGCCGACCGCATGCTCGCGCTGGCGCCGTCCCTGCCCTGGCCGCCCAACGTGTGGATGGGCGTGACCGTCGAGAGCGGCCGGCACGCGGCACGGGCGAACGCCCTGCGCCGCGTCCCTGCCGCGATCCGTCACGTCTCCGCCGAGCCGCTTCTGGGGCCCCTCGACGCGCTCGACCTGACGCATATCGACCTCGTCATCGCCGGCGGCGAGTCGGGGCCGGGGCGCAGGCCCCCGCAGCCCGACTGGCTCCGCGGCCTGCGCGACCGCTGCGTGGCTGCCAGCGTCGCCTTCGCGTTCAAGGGGTGGGGCGGCTCAAGCCAGAGCGAGGGGGGCCGCCTGCTCGACGGCCGCGAGTGGCGGCAGTCGCCGCCCCTGCCGTTCGCCCACGGCGGCCCGATCCAGCAGCCGCTGTTCTGAGCGATGCCGGCGGTCAGCGACCGCCTCACTCGGCCGGCGCCTCGTCCTCGAACAGCGCGAGGTACTCGGCGTACCCCTCGCGCTCCAGGTCCTCCTTCGGGATGAAGCGCAGTGACGCGGAGTTCATGCAGTAGCGTAGGCGGGTCGGCTTGGGACCGTCCTTGAAGACGTGGCCGAGGTGGGACCCAGCGCCCGTGCTGCGCACCTCGGCCCGGGGCATCAGAAGCTTGAAGTCGACCTTGGTGGTCACGGCCTCGGGGCGCAGCGGCCGCGAGAAGCTCGGCCAGCCAGTCCCGGAGTCGTACTTGTCCTTCGAGCCGAACAGCGGCTCGCCGCTGACGACGTCGACGTAGATGCCGTCGCGGTGCTCGTCCCAGTACTCGTTGTCGAACGCCGGCTCGGTGCCCTCGCGCTGCGTCACCTCGTACTGCAGCGGCGTGAGACGCCGGCGCAGGTCGTCGTCACTCTCGGGTGCGCGCGCGGCTGCGTCGCGCGCGCCCTCGTCCTTGCTCATCACGTTTGCTCTCCTCGAGACGCTCCGCTCCGAACGGGATAGTCCGGAGGTCATCCGCACGGATACTTCCCGGGGGTATCGGGCGGCACACCTCCAGAGCCTGACGCCACACCTCGTGGGGAGCGCTCCTCCGGCGAGACCGTCGCCTGCACTACCCCAGTCCCAATGGTGATGCTCGGCTGACGGGAGGCGCTAGTGTCTTGAGTCTTTAGTTGC
>DDYF01000053.1 GCA_002347645.1 Thermoleophilia bacterium UBA2241
GCCTCGCTGTAGGTCGGGTGGTAGGTGTTCACCCAGGTGATGCCGGCGCGCAGCCGCTTGATGACGCGCATGGCACGCGTGACGTCCTTCGTCCACACGGCGCCGGCGAGACCGTAGATCGTGTCGTTGGCGATCTCGACCGCCTGCTCCTCAGAATCGAACGGGATCACGACGAGGACGGGCCCGAAGATCTCCTCCTGGGCGACGCGCATCTTGTTGTCCACGTCGACGAAGATGGTGGGCTCGAAGTAGTAGCCCGCGCCCGCCAGACGGTGGCCGCCCGTGGCCAGCTTCGCGCCCTCCTCGACACCGATCTGCACGTAGCGCTCGACCTTGTCGAGCTGTTCCTTCGAGACGAGCGGGCCCATCTCGCTCTCGCCGTCGAGTCCCGGACCGACCTTGATCGCCAGCGCTCGCGAGACCAGCTCGCCGACAAAGCGGTCGTAGATCGAGCGCTCCACGAGCAGGCGCGAGCCGGCCGAACAGACTTGGCCGGTGCCGGCGAAGATGCCGATCAGGGCGCCGTCGATCGCCGCCTCGAAGTCGGCGTCGGCGAAGACGATGTTCGGGCTCTTGCCGCCGAGCTCGAGACCGACGCGCTTCACGGTCTCGCTCGCCGCTTTCATGATGTGCTTGCCGACCTCGACGCTGCCCGTGAAGGCGACCATGTCGACATCGGGAGACGTCGCCAGACGGTCGCCGACAGACCCGCCGGGGCCGGTCACGACCTGCAGGACCCCCTCGGGCAGACCCGCCGCCTCGAAGATGCGCCCCAGCTCCAGCGCGGTCAGCGGCGACACCGAGGCGGGCTTGAGGATCATCACGTTGCCGGCGGCCAGTGAGGGCGCCGCCTTCCACGCGGCCATCAGGATCGGGTAGTTCCACGGCGTGATGCCGACCGTGACCCCGACCGGCTCGCGCACGACCATGCTCATGCTCTCGCCGGGGACCTCCAAGGTCTGGCCGTGCATCTCCTGGGCCAGGCCCGCGTAGTACTCGAACGTGTGCGCCGCGTCGTTCATGTCGACGAGCGCGTCTTCGAGAAGCTTGCCCATCTGCAGGGTCTCGAGCCTGGCAAGCTCCTCGGCCCGCTCGCGGATACCAGCCGCCGCGGCGCGTAGGACCTCGGCCCGCTCCACCGCCGTCATGCGCGGCCAGGGTCCCTCGTCGAACGCCCGCCGGGCCGCACGCACGGCCTCGTCGGCGTCGTCGAGGCCGGCCTTCGGGACCTCCGCGACCACCTGCTCGGTCGCCGGGTCGACGATCGCGTACGTCTCTCCGCTCTTCGCCTGCGTCCAACGGCCGCCGACGAGCATCTCATACCGCCGTACGGCGGTGTCCTCCAGCACAGTCGCCATGGATCTCACCCCTCAGGGCCGCGGCGCGCGAACGCACGCGGCCCGGTGCGTTCAGCCTCGGGCGCCGCGGTTCGCGACGCCCCGTACCGGGCTCATTCCCGAGGGGGTGAGAGGATTAACCTCACGAAGACAGTGTTAAGTGGCCGGCTGCCAGACGACATCTGGCACGAGCGTGGCCGTGCTTTCGACGAGCGGCCGGGGCGGGGCGGTCAGAAGCAGCCGAGCTGGCAGCCGAAGAGCTTGATGCCCAGCTCGTTGCAGGTGCTCCCGACCTTGCCGACGGGGACGTCGAGGTCATGCGCGACCTTGAAGGCAACGGCGCACGAGATGCGCTTGTCGTCGCCGGCCTTCGCCTTGAGCGTCTCGATGAGATGGGGGATGTTGCTGTCGCTCATGTTCGCAAGTCTAACATGCGCGGCGCGCGCGGCAGGCCACGCCGCCGCACGCCGGTCCTTTGCCCCGGCCGCCTCATCCGCCGCCCACCGGCGCGAAGAGCGACACCTCGTCGCCGTCGTGCAGGGCGGTCGTGAGGTGCCCGTGCACGCCGTTGACGAGGACGAGGCCGGCGGCTTCGCGGACGAGGCCTATCGCGTCGCACAGCGCGGCCACTGTCGGCGCCCGGGCGAGGGACACGGTGCGCTCCGCGCGTCCGTCGCGGGTCAGCGTCTCGAGACCCGCAAAGAGGTGCGCGGTCACCACGCCGCCGGCGGGCGCACTGCCGCCGGCGGCGCCCGCCGTGCCGGGTCTCTCTGGACGCGCTTCGTCCATGCTCCGACCCTACCACGCGCGTCTCGCCGACTCAGCCCCGGCGCCTCGCCTGCCGATAGAGGTGCAGAGAACGGCTGGGCGCCATCGGGCTCGCCCGGCCGCGCGAGTCGACGACGGAGGAGCGGTGGCCGACGAGGCCCTCGAAGAGCAGCGCGACGTGTACCCTGCCGATGCCACCCAGGACCCACGGGCAGAGGCGTTGCGCACGGTCCAGCTCGCGCTGCTCAAGGAGCTCGACACCAGCATCGACAGGCTGCAACGCGCGCGGCTCGGAGAGAGCACGCGCGAGCACCTCGAGATCTTGCGCAGCCTGCTCAAGGCGCAGGTGAACGCGTACCTGCAGCACTTCGTCGCGCGCAACGCGACCCTGTTCTCCACCACGTCGCTCATGTACGCCGGCGAGGTGGGCGCCCCGGGCGTGATCTCGACCACGCTGCGCGGGCTGATCGAGGGCGGCACGCTGACGAGCGGACAGGCGGTCAAGCTCTCCCAGTTCGTCAACGAGCGCCGCACCCTGCTCGTCTTCGGGGAGCGCGCCACCGGCAAGTCGACGCTGCTGAACGCGCTCTTCGAGCTCGTGCCGGTCGACGAGCGCTTCGTCGCCCTGGAGCGCGGCCCGGACCTTCCGGCGCTCAAGGAGCGCTCGTTCTGCGTGCGCCTGACGGTCGACGAGCGCACCGACATCGGAGCGCTGTTCGCCAAAGCGGCGCGCATGCAGCCGGGAAGGATCGTCGTGGGCGAGATGCAGCGCGAAGACGTCCGTCCCTTCCTCACGCTGCTCAGGCAGATGCCCACCGTCGGCGGCATGACGACCCTGCGCGCCGAGACGGTCCACAAGGCCGTGGACGCGATGGTGCGCGCCGCCGGCGAAGGCGACCGCACCGTCAGGCGGGCCACCCTGGCGGCCGCCCGCCCCGTGTTCGCCCACATGCACTCCGACGAGAAGGGCCGTCCGCGGCTCGCCGCCCTGTGGCGCGTCGGCGGCCTCGCCGGCGACGAACTGGAGCTCGAAGAGGTCCGCACGCCGCCGCTGGCGGCAACCAAGCTCGCCGCGGAAGCCTGAGTGCCGGCGCGCCACGACTCGGCGCGCCAACGTCACCACCTCCGCCAGACATCGTCACCGCCCCGCTCGCAGCGTCACCCTGTCCGTCCAGACCTGGCGTCAGTATGGTTGTCCGGGTCCTGCGGGGCTGGTACCATGCCGGTTCGCGTCGCCTGCCGGCGACGACTGACACCCCTGCTCCAGCACCGAGGCTGGGGCCGCTCAGACCGTAGGAGGTGATCACGATCAACAAGTACGAGCTCATGCTCATCGTGAACCCGGCCGTCGAGGAGGACCGGCACGCCGAGATCCTCGACCGTCTCCGCACCAACGTCGAAGGCGCCAAGGGCACCATCGTCGGCGTCGACGACTGGGGCAAGAAGAAGCTCCAGTACGAGATCAAGGGCGAGACCGAGGGCATCTACTCGGTCATCACGTTCACGTCCACGCCGCAGACCCTCGCGGAGGTCGAGCGCGTCCTGGGCATCACCGACGATGTCCTGCGCTTCATGACCGTGCGCCTCACGTCGTAGCGCAAGCCGAGCGAAGGGAGTCACCGTGGCAGGGTCCATCAACACCGTCGTGCTCGTCGGCAACCTGACGCGCGATCCGGAGCTCAAGTCGCTCCCGAGCGGCACCAGTGTGTGCTCGCTGCGCGTCGCCGTGAACGACCGCGTCAAAGACCCGACGACGGGCGAGTGGACCGAGAAGCCCAACTACATCACCGTCGACGTCTTCGGCGGCCAGGCCGAGAACTGCGCCAACTACCTCGCGCGCGGCCGCCAGGTGGCGATCGAAGGCCGCCTGCGCTGGCGCGAGTGGGAGACCCAGGAGGGGCAGAAGCGCGAGGCCCTCAACGTCGTGGCCAACAACGTCCAGTTCATCGGTCCGCGCGAGCCCGCTGCCGGTAGCGGAGGCGCCTGGCCGCCCGCTGGCGGAGGTCAAGGGGCTCCCTACAACGACAAAGGGCTCAAGCCCGCTGAAGACGACTTCAAGGACGACGACATCCCGTTCTGACGAATGACCGCCGGCACCCGCAGGGTGCCGCAAGGAGAGTGCGCGTATGCCAGGCCTCAGACCCAGAGGGCGGCGCGAGAAGAAGAAGGCCGGTGGCTTCGGCCAGTCGCGCCGCCGCTACTGCTCCTTCTGCAAAGAGAAGGTCGAAGAAGTCGACTACAAGAACTACACGACGCTGCGCCGCATGATGTCCGACAAGGGCAAGATCCGCTCGCGTCGTATCACCGGGACGTGCCGCCGCCACCAAGTGCAGGTCGGCACGGCCATAAAGCGGGCGCGCGAGATGGCGCTCCTGCCCCACGTCTCGGGCTGAGGAGGAGACGATGGAGGTCATCCTTCTGCAGGACGTCGAGAACCTCGGTGAGAAGGGCCATCTCGCCACGGTGAGCAAGGGGTACGCGCGCAACTACCTTCTGCCGCGCGGCCTGGCCCAAGTGGCGACGCCCGGCATCATCACCGAGTTCGGTCGGCGTGAAGAAGAGCGCAAGGCGCGCGAGGCGCGCATGGCCGTGCAGGCCGAGGAGATCACGGCCACGCTCAACCGCACGGTGCTGACGCTCGGTGCCCGCGCCGGCGAAGGCGAGCGGCTCTTCGGCTCGGTCACGACGGCAGACATCGCCGACGCCATCAAGGAGGCGCGCGGCTACACGATCGACAAGCGCAAGGTGCTGCTCGACGAGCCCATCAAGGAGCTCGGCACCTTCATGGTCGACGTCGAGGTCGCGGACGGGTTCGTGGCCTCGGTGAAGACCATCGTCGTACCCGACTGAGCGCTCTGACGCGCCCCGCCGGCGGCGTGGCGTGAGGGCGACGGGCGCGGCGGAGGCAGGGCCTCCGCCGCGCCCGTCGCGTCTGTCGACGACGCGGGTCACCCCGGGCGTCCCGCCCCTTGAGCACGACCTCAAGCAATGCCTGAGGATTGGCACTAGGAGCCGTCCGGGGCCGGCGATAGACTCCCATCCTCGGCCTTTGCTGCCGAGGCCGCGGCGGGGCCGTCGACCCTCCCGCAACCGCGAGCCAGCACGACGTTCCGAGGAGTCACCGTGGCGGTAGAACCGATCCATCCGGCGCCCGCGTCGCCCCACGTGCCACCGCACAACAACGAGGCCGAGCAGTCGGTCCTCGGGTCCATGCTCGTCAACCCCAACGCGATCGCCGTCGTCATCGAGACGCTCTCTCCCGACGACTTCTACCGCGACTCTCACCGCACCGTCTACCGCGCGATCCTCACCCTCTACGATCGCGGTGAAGAGGTCGATGTGGTCACCGTCAGCGCGCAGCTCGAGCGCGAGAGCACCCTCGCCAGGGTCGGCGGACGCGACTTCGTCCATGCCTTGGCCGAGTTCGTGCCTGCCGCCTCCAACGCCAGCTACTACGCCGAGATCGTCCGCGAACAGGCCGTCCTCCGCGGCCTCATCCGCGTCGGCAACGAGGTCGCCGAGCTCGGGCACACCCACCCCGGCGACATCGCGACGCTCCTCGACCTCTGTGAGCAGAAGGTGTTCGCCATCCAGCAGCAGCGGCGGTCACAGGAGTTCCAGTCCATCCGCCAGGTGCTGGTGCGCAACTTCGAGTACCTCGACACGCTGCAGCGCGAGCAGGGCGTGACGGGCATCGCGTCGGGCTTCGAGGGCATCGACCAGAAGACGGGCGGGTTCCAGCCCGCGAACCTCATCGTCCTGGCCGCCCGCCCCGGCGTCGGCAAGACCTCGCTCGCCCTCAACATCGCCCAGAACGTCGCCGTCGACGGCAAGGCTCCGGTCGCGATCTTCAGCCTCGAGATGAGCGCGCAGGAGCTCGGCGAGCGCATGATGTGCTCCGCCGCCCGGGTCAGCTCGCACAAGGTGCGCACCGGCACCCTGTCGGGCGACGACTACGCCAAGCTCATCCAGGCGGCCGGCGAGCTCGAGAAGGCCGACATCTATATCGACGACTCCGCCGGCCTCAATATGTTTGAGCTGCGCGCCAAGGCGCGGCGCCTGGCGAGCAAGGTCCCCCTCGCCCTGCTCATCGTCGACTACCTGCAGCTCATGGTCGGCGACAGCCGCTCCGAGAACCGCCAGCAGGAGGTCGCGGCGATCTCCCGTTCGATGAAGCAACTGGCCCGCGAGCTCAACGTGCCCGTCATCGCCGTGTCGCAGTTGAACCGGGCGCCCGAGGCGCGCGCCGACCGCGAGCCCCAGCTCGCCGACCTGCGCGAGTCGGGCGCCATCGAGCAAGACGCCGACATGGTCATGTTCATCTACGAAGACCCCAGCGACCCCTCGGCCAAGGGCGTCATCAAGCTCAAGATCGCGAAGCACCGAAACGGCCCCACCGGCACGGTCCGCCTTGGCTTCGTGCGCGACTACACCAAATTCCGCACGCTCGCCGCCGCCGACGAGTTCGGCTTCGACGACTGACGTCCGGATGCGCCCTGCCACAGGCGCGCGATAGAGTGGCCACATGACCGTGCTCATGCTCAACGGCGAGCTCGTGCCCCGCGACGAAGCGATGCTCCCCGCGACCGACCGCGCCCTCACCCACGGGCTCGGGCTCTACGAGACGCTCAAGCTGGTCGGTGGCGTGCCCGTCTTCTTCGCCGAGCACCTGCAGCGCCTCGAGAAGGGAATCGCGGCACTCGACCTGGAGCGGCCGTGCACCCCGGCCGAGCTCGCCGTCCAGATCTGCCGCCTCGCTCAGGAGAGCGGCGTCCTCGACGGGGCTTGCCGCCTGCTCGTGACGGCCGGCGCCCCGGACGGCCGCCCGAACCTGCTCATCCAGGCCGAGGTGCGCGTCTTCCCCGCCAGGCCGCTGCGCGTCGTCGCCTTCCGTGGCGTCCGCGTCAGCGCCCAGTTCAAAGCGATGACCGTCATGCAGAGCTACTTGGCCCAGCAGGCCGCGCGAAGGGCCGAGGCCGACGACGCGATCCTCATCGACGACGAGGGGCGCATCTTCGAGGGCGCCACGTCCAACGTGTTCTTCGTGCGCGACGGCGGCCTGCTGACGACGCCCGCCGAAGGTGCCATCCTGCCCGGCGTCATGCGTGCCGAGGTCGAGAAGGTGGCGGGCGAAGCCGGCATCCCCGTCGTCGAGGCGTACGTGCGGGTCGCCGACCTGCGCGACGACGACGCCATGCTGCTCACCAGCAGCGTGCGCGGCATCGTCGCGGTCGAGAGCGTCGACGGCCGGCGACTGCGCGTCGACGGCGAGATGGCCGCGAGACTCCGCGAGCTCGTCACGGCGGACGAGGCAGCGAGCGCCGCCGCCTTCCGCGCGGCCTACTGCTGAAGACGCGCCGACCGTCGGACCCGCGGCGTCCGCCGACACGGCAGGCCACCAGCGCTCTCAGCCCCGCCGCCGCGCCTCCAGGAACCAGCCCGTGTGGTGGTGCAGGCGCCCGTCGGCGAGACGCTCCTCGTAGGACCGCTCCTCCAGGTCGAGGAGCTCCAGCCCGCTGAAGTCGGCCTCGAGTTCGTCCCTCGTGCAGAAGTGCAGATAGCAGTGCTCCACCCAGCTTCGCTCCTCTCCCGGCACCGGATCGCCTTTGGCGTAGTGCTGCGCGTCGCGCGGCGACAGGGTGCTCAGTAGGAGCAGGCCCTCCGGCCTCAGGAGCGCGGCCACCGCGGCAGCGAAGTCACTGCGCGCGACCGGTGGCAGCAAGTGGTAGACGTTGCTGGCGAAGGTCAGGTCGAATCGGTCGCGCATGCCATCCGAGGCGGCCAAGGCGACGGCATCGGTGGTCTCGAACTCGACGTCCAGGCCGCCCCGGCGGGAGCGCCGGGCGGCCGCGACGGCGGCGGGCGAGGGGTCGATGCCGAGGACGCGGCAGCCCAGCTCGGCCGCCAGGTAGAGGCTGTCGCGCCCGTACGCGCAGCCGACGTCCACGACGTCGATGCCGCGCCCGGCCGCGAAACTGAGGCGGGCGACGGCCAGGCGAGCAAGCTCGCTCGGGCCGTCGCCCCAGACCTTGCCGTCGCGACGGTACCGCTCGTCCCAGTAGGCCGACTCTGGAGGCAGGGCGGCGCGGCCTGCGCCCGGCGCCGCTCCGCGGGCGCCGTTCACGCCGCTGTGAGCCGTCGCCAGGCCTCTGTGTACTTCTGAGCCGTCTTCGCGACGACGTCGTCGGGCAGCTCCGGCCCGGGCGCCGTCTTGTCCCAGTCGAGCGTCTCCAGGTAGTCGCGCACGAACTGCTTGTCGTAGCTCGGCTGGCTCTCGCCCGGCTCGTAGCCGTCCGCCGGCCAGAACCGCGAGGAGTCGGGCGTCATGGCCTCGTCGATGAGGATGAGCTCACCGTCGAGCAACCCGAACTCGAACTTGGTGTCGGCGATGATGATCCCGCGCTCCAAGGCCCAGGCAGCGCCGAACGCATAGAGGTCGAGCGCCGCGTCGCGCACCTTCTCCGCCATCTCCTGCCCGATCAGGTCCACGGTGCCGGCGAACGAGATGTTCTCGTCGTGGTCGCCGATCGCCGCCTTGGTCGAGGGCGTGTAGACCGGCTCGGGCAGGCGACTCGCCTCCACAAGTCCCGCGGGCAGCGGGATGCCGCTCACGGCGCCCGTCGTCTCGTAGTCCCTGCGCCCCGAGCCGGTCAGGTACCCGCGGACGATGGCCTCGACGGGCAGTGCGTCTGCGCGGCGCACGACGACCGCGCGGCCGGCGAGGTGGGTGTGAGCCTCGTCGTTCGAGAACGGCTCCGGGTCGATCACGTGGTTGGCGATGATGTGGCTCGTCTGCGCGAACCAGAAGTTGGAGATCTGCGTGAGGACGACGCCCTTGTCGGGGATGGGCGTGGGCAAGATGACGTCGAAGGCCGAGATGCGGTCGCTGGTCACGATGAGCATCTCGTTGGGTGCGTACTCGTAGACGTCGCGCACCTTGCCGCGGGCGAGCAGCTTCCAGTCGGCCTCGTGCGACTCGTACAGCACGGTCATGATGGATCCGCTCCTTTCGCGTGCGGCGCCGTCGCTCACGTACCGCGTCCCGCTGGGGACGCCCGAGACCAGGCTCAGACCACCGCTGGCGTGTCACCTGCCGCGGGCTGCGGCGAGGCGCAGAAGGCGCACTTCTTGGCCGCCACCGGGATCTCGCTCAGGCACTCGGGGCACTGCTTGACGCTCGGCTCGGCGGGCGCCTGCCCCTTGGCGCGCATCTCGTTGACTTTGTTCATCGGCACGACGACGACGAAGTAGATCGCCGCGGCGATGAGCAGGAACATGACGACTGCGTTGATGAACGCGCCGTACTTGAAGACGGCGTCGTTGATGGTGAAGGTCAGGCCGCCGAAGTCCGGCTTGCCGATGATGGCTGCGATGATCGGCATGATGAGGTCGTTGACCAGGGACGTGACGACGACCCCGAACGCGGCGCCGAGGACGACGGCGACGGCGAGGTCGACAACGTTCCCCCTCAGGATGAAATCGCGGAAACCCTTGATCATTTCTGCCCCTCTCGACATGTGCCCCGTGGACACCGTCGCGCGGGCGCCGTGCCCGGGACGGGTCCCTTCCTTGACTGACGGAGGATACGCTCACTCACGGTGGTTTCCCAACCTGCGCGGAGCGGGCGCACCGCGACGCGCCCGATCCGCCGGGAGTCCGCGTCGCAGACGGGCCGGGCAGGGGCGGCGCCTCGAGGCGCCGCCCCTGCCCGGCCCGTCGAGCGGTCCTTCCTCCGGGTTCACCCTACCTTGGCGAGGTTCTCTGCGACGAAGTCCCAGTTGACGAGCTTGTCGAAGAAAGCCTGGACGTAGGCGGGTCGCAGGTTCTGGTAGTCGAGGTAGTACGCGTGCTCCCAGACGTCCACCGTGAGCAGCGGCGTCGCCGACATCGTGAGCGGCGTCTCGGCGTTGGGCGTGCTCACGATCTTCAGCTCGCCGCCTTCCGCGACCAGCCAGGCCCAGCCGCTCCCGAAGCGGCCCACGGCGGCGGCTTTGAAGTCCTCGACGAACTTCTCGTAGCTCCCGAATGCCGCGCCGATCTTCTCGGCGACCAGCCCCGACGGGGCGCCGCCGCCACCCGGCTTCATGCCCTTCCAGAAGAAGGTGTGGTTCCACACCTGGGCGGCGTTGTTGAAGACCGGGCCCGGAGCGGCGCCCTTGACGACCTCCTCCAGGGACTTGGACGCCAGGTCCGTCCCCTCCGTCAGCTTGTTGAGGGTGTCGACGTAGGTCTTGTGGTGCTTCCCGTAGTGGAAGCCGATCGTCTTCGCCGAGTACACCGGCTCGAGCGCGTCGTCGGCGTACGGCAGTGGCGGCAGTTCGAACGCCATTCGTCCTCCTTGCTGGATGGGATCCTTGGGTCAGGCGACGTCGACCTCGACGGCCCCCGCGCCGGTCACGCGCACGGGGAACGTCTTGAGGTCGTGGACACGCGTCTTCCACTGCAGGCGCTTCTCGAGCCGCTCGAAGCGCTTGCGCGGTTCGGAGAGCGGCTCCTCGCCGAAGTAGTGATCGATCGGCCAGCTCAGGTTCTTGCCGGTGCGGATGTCGAACTGGGCGTCGTGCAGCGGACAGGTGAGGATCCACCCCTCGAGCGCGCCCTGCTCGAGCGGCGCGTTCTGATGGCCGCAGCGCCGGCTGACCGCATACACCGTGCCCTGGTCGTTGCAGAGGCAGATCTCCTCCTCGCCGACGCGCACGTACTTGGTCCCACCCGGGACGATGTCGTCGAGCTGCGCGACCTCATGCCACATCGCGTCCTCCTCTCAGGCCTCGTCCGGTGGGAACTGGGGCAGGCTGCCGGGATCGGTCACGTCCTTGTGCACGAAGAGCCCGCACCAGCACCGCCTCATCCTGTCGAAGTGCTCGCGGTGGAAGGGGATGCACGGGCAGACGATCTTCATGTCATCGGCGCGGACCCCCGTGCGCCCCTGGCACGGGCAGAACGGCGCGCCGTGGTCTTGCTCGAGCTTGACCTCCTGCTCGAGCAGGAACGCGGCGAGCTCCTCGTCCGGTGTGAACTTGAAACCCAACGGGGCGACGACCCGCTCGAACAGGTAGCGCAGGGCGTCTTGGCGATTCGTGTCGGCCATCGTCATCACCCGACCGAATTGAGCAGCTGGAGGTAGCGTTCCGGGTTGTAGCCGGCCACGACCTCGCCGTTGATGACAGCCACGGGGTAGCGGCGCCCGCCGCTGAGCTCGAACACCTTCTCGGCGATCTCGCTCTGCTCGCGGCGCTTGAGCTTGTCGACGTCGACGAACTCGAACGGCACGTTCATGTCGGTGAACCACTGCTTCGCCTTGCGACACCACGGGCAGGTGCTCAACGCGTACAGGAAGACCTGATCTGCCATCTCACGCCTCCTCGAGTCGCACGAGCACCTTGCCGTCGTCGACCTTGACCGCGAACGTCGCCAGGGACAGCTCGGGAGCGTCCAGGAACTCGCCGTCGCGGATGTCGAAGCGCCAGTCGTGACAGGGGCACGTGAGCGTGTAACCGTCGAGCGCCCCCGCCTCGAGGGGGCATCCCATGTGGGCGCACTTGTTCGCGACCGCGAAGAGCTCGCCGTCGCGCCGGATGACCAGCACCGGGAGGCCCTTCGGATAGACGGCGACCGGGACGCCTTCGGGCACCTTGGCGTCGTCGACGGTCGCGACCCAGGGAGGTCCTGACACGATTCACCCCTTCCACACACCGACAGACAGCGACGACTCGTCGTGACCCGTGGGGCGGGGCCTTTCGCCCCGGCGCCAGGCCGGGCGGCGCGGCACCCGCCACGTCACGGGTCGCTGCCGTCCTTCCCGCGCGGGCGACGCGGCAAACTGTCGCCGCGCCAGGCGCCTACCAGCGGTCGTGGTGGATACGCGCCTCGTCGTAGCGCTGCGACGGCCGCTTGACCTCCGCCGGGTACCCGACGGGAGCAGCGCGAACGGGATGGTCGGCGCACACGAGGATCGCCACCGGGGCCTTGTTGATCATGCGCGCATACGGGTGGAACGACCCGACGGCGTCGAGGATTGTCCTTTCGCGGATGATGACGAAGTGCCACGGCTGTGCGTTGCCGGCCGACGGCGCGCTCATCGCCGCCCTGAGCAGCGTCTCGACCAGCTCATCGGGGACCGGCTGGGCGGTGACTTGCGGATGCTTCGTCTCTCGAGGACCGGGTCGCTCACGGCCGCCCTCCCGCGTCGTGAGTCGTCGCCGGCATCCTGTGCCCGAGACACCGGCTCGGGAACGGGCCGTGACCGTCTGCCGGCGCCGCCTCTCACGCCGCGACCGATCACCGCACCTCGATCGTCACCGAGAAGGTCGCCGCCGGCTCTGTCGTCCCCGACTCCCAGGGGCGTTCGTAGACCGCCTCGATCCGCTGCGTCCCACCCGATGCGACCTCGTAGGCGAGCACCCTCGTCCCACCGGCGCCGACGAGCCCGGGCGAGACGCTCGGCGCGATGAACCGGTCGTCGGTCAGGGTCAGCCCGTCTGAGGCGGTGGCCCGCCAGGCGTACCCGGTCGACGGGTTCTCCTCGAGGCGCACCGTGACGACGTCGCCGACGGCGGCGGTCAGCGTGTCGCCGTCCTCCTCCTCGGTCACCGCCAGCGACGACGGCGCCGCCCCGCCGCCGCACCCCGCCGTGACGAGCAGCACCCCTGCCACGAGCAGGAGAAGCGACCCCAGGGCAACAGGTCCGGCGATGACGGCCCACCCCGAAAGGGGCGTCCTGGTACGGTTCGTGTGTGCGTCGGCCATGACTCCCTCCCCACGTCGAGAAGCACCCGTACCACACGAGGACGCGCGACGCCCGCCGCGGGTTCGCGCGTCGCGATCCAGCGTCGCCCGCGCCGCCCGTGATTGTCAGGCGCATGCCGGACGGCTATCATCCCATTAAGGGACGCCCGTTCCGCTTCTCAGACTCCCCCCGCACGGACGATGAACGCTGCACGCACCCGTTACGACGTGATCGTGGTAGGGGCCGGCCCCGCCGGCATCTTCGCCGCACTCGAGCTCGTGCGCCGCGACGGCGCCGATGTGCTGCTGGTCGAGCGCGGCCCCGACATCGACAGCCGCGCCTGCCCGGCGCGCAAGACCGGCCGCTGCGCGAGCTGCGACGTGTGCGACATCACCTGCGGCTGGGGCGGCGCCGGCGCCTTCTCCGACGGCAAGCTGACCGTCTCGACCGAGGTCGGCGGCTGGCTCGACCGTTTCATGGAGAAGGCCGAGCTGGAGACCCTCGTCCGCTACGTCGACGGCATCTGGTGCGAGTACGGCGCGCCGCAGGAGCTGCACGGCGGCGGCAAGAAGGTCGAGAAGATCCGCCGCGAGGCGCTCCTGCACGGCATGACCCTCGTCCCCGCCCCCGTGCGACACATGGGCACCGAGCGCGCCTACGAGATCCTCAAGGCGATGCGCGACGACCTCCACAGCCGCGTCGCGCTGCGTACCGGCACGATGGTCGAACGCATCCTCGCCGAGAAGCGGCCCGGCCAGAGGACCCTGCGCGCGACGGGCGTGGTCCTCGCCGACGGGACGCGCATCGAAGCCGAGGCGGTGATCGTCGCGCCCGGGCGCGACGGAGCCGCCTGGCTGGTCGAGGAGTGCAAGCGCCTGCACATCGCCATGCGCACCAACCCCGTCGACATCGGCGTGCGCGTCGAGACGGCGGCGGCGGTCATGGAGCCACTCACCAGCGTGATGTACGAGAGCAAGCTCATCTACTACACGCCGACCTTCGACGACCCGGTGCGCACCTTCTGCATGAACCCCTACGGCGCGGTATCGATCGAGAGCTACGGCGACGTCACCACCGTGAACGGACACAGCTATGCGAGCTTCAAGACCGACAGGACGAACGTCGCCGTGCTTGTCTCCACCGACTTCACCGAGCCGTTCGACGACCCGATCGCGTACGGCAAGTCGATCGCCCGCCTCGCCAACCTGCTCGGCGAG
>DDYF01000026.1 GCA_002347645.1 Thermoleophilia bacterium UBA2241
GGAGTCGACGACCGCCCGCGAGAAGTCGATCTGCTCGACGGCCCGCAGGCGCGCCAACAGCAGGGCATGGAGCCCGTCCCAGACCCCGGCCCGCTGCCACTCCTCGAGGCGTCGCCAGCAGGTGATGCCGCTGCCGAAGCCGAGCTCGGGCGGCAGGTGCCGCCAGGCGATGCCGGTGCACAAGACGAAGAGCACGCCCTGCAGGGCCCCGCGGTCGGGCAGTCGCCTGCGACCCGGGTAGCGGAGGCGGCGTGGCTGCGCGGGAAGCAGCGGCGCGATCAGCGCCCAGAGCTCGTCGGACACGATCCANNAGCCTTCATTTTGAAACGAGTTCTTAGCCACCCCTGCGTTCGCGCCCGGTCTGCCCGCCGTCACTGGTCAGCCCGGCGCTGCGGCCCCTCAGCCGATGGCCACGGCCGCGGCATCCTGAGCCGCCTCGACGTCGTCGCGCACCCAGCAGCCCTCGAGGTGGTCGTTGACGATCCCTGTCGCCTGCATGTGCGCGTAGGCCGTCGTCGGGCCGACGAAGCGAAAGCCGAGACGCTTGAGCTCGTGCGCCAGGGCGCGCGACTCCGGCGTCTCGGCGGCTAAGTCGGCCATCGACCGCGGCGCCGGTCCCCGCCTCTCGGGACGGAACGCCCAGAACAGCGCCGCCAGCGAGCCGCGCGAGTCGATCACGTCGAGGGCGGCGCACGCGTTGCCGATCGCCGCCTCGATCTTGCGCCGGTTGCGCACGATGCCGGCGTCGCCCAACAAGCGCTCCACGTCGGCGGGCCCGTACGCGGCGACCTTGTCGATCCTGAACCGGGAGAACGCCGCACGAAACGCCTCCCGCTTCTTCAGGATCGTCAGCCACGAGAGGCCTGACTGGAAGGCTTCAAGGCAGAGCCGCTCGAAGACGCCGTCGTCGTCCACGACCGGACGTCCCCACTCGTCGTCGTGATAAGCGACGTACTCCGGTGCGCTCAGTGACCACCAGCAGCGCGGGCGACCGTCGTCGCCGGGGAGCAGCGCCGGTGCGTCAGGGCCCAAGCCGGGATCCTCCGTCGTCACCTCCGCCGAGGCCGACCGGGCCGCCGGTCGCGTCTTCCGACGACTTCCGGCTCGCCCTCCACTCGTCGGCGAGGATCCCGTACACGAGATCGTCGCACCACTCACCCTTGCCCCAGAACGCCTCGCGAAAGTGCGCCTCGCGGCGCATGCCGAGGCGCTCAAGCAATCGGACCGACGGCTCGTTCCGCGGGTCCGCCGAGGCGACGACACGGTGCTTGCCCAGCCCGTCGAACAGGAAGTCGAACACGGTCGCAAGGGCCTCGCGTGCGTAGCCGCGACCCTGCGCCCACGGCGCGAGCGTGATGCCGACTTCGGCCTGCCAGGGCCCGTCGGCCGCACGCAGCGCGATCGCGAGCTGGAACCAGGTGCCGGCGAGGTCCGGCTCGATCTCGAACTGTTCGGCGACGAAGTCCGCCACCTCGCGCTCCGTCTCAGGCGACCAGACCTGGTATCGCCCGACCTCCGGATCGCTGCGGTATGCGAGCAGGGCTCGCACGTCGTCTTGCCGCAGGCGACGAAGGCGTAGACGTGGCGTGACGATGTCCGCGAACATGCCGCAGAGCCTACCCGTCCCCGGCTTGGCCGACGCGCGTTATCAGCCTGGACAGCGCTTCTTACCGCCGATGTTGACCCCGTCTGGAGAGCCCGGTAGGTTGCAGCCAAGACCGCCGGGACGTCGCCGCCGCGACTGCGGAGGCTCGCTTGCCGGCGCACTGAGGCGGCGCGCGTCGCACGACGCGCGCCGCAGGCGTGTCGAAGGGGGTACCTTGAAGCGCTTCGTCCTTCCCATCCTCATCATCTGCCTGGTCGCGCTCGCGGCGCCCGCCGCGGCGAGCGCGACGACCTTCGACGAGGCCGTCGACCAGCTCGTCGCCGACGGCTACACGATCGAGGTCGAGGAGACCCTCAACGCCCTCGGCACCGATCCGCTGCTCGGGTTCCGCCTCGCCGGCACCTGGGCCGAGCACCAGGCCTCGTACTACGTGTTCGACGAGCTCGATGCGATGGGCCTGTCCGACGTCCGCCTCGAGGCCGTTCCCGTCGACGCCTGGGACTTCGAGGGCGCCCGGGTCATGGTCGGCGACCGCGTGGGTGACAAGGCCATCATCGCGTCGTCGTTCGCCGGCGTGCCCGGCACCGACGGCCCCGTGACGGCCGAGCTCGTCTACGTCGGCATGGGCCTGAAGGGCGACTTCGACGCGGCCGGCGACGTCGCCGGCAAGTGGGTGCTGGTCGACGGCGAGTTCGACGACTGGTGGCTGAACTTCGTCGGCGCCGAGGCGACACTGCGCGGGGCTGCAGGGGTCGTCATGACCTATGGCGAGAAGACCTACCCGTGGTACTCGTATCCGGACGCCCTGGGCGGCAACGACGGCGAGTACGACGACGACTACGTGCCGGTGGTGTACGTGGCCTGGCAGGACGGCGACTGGCTCAAGGAGCAGCTCGCCGCCGCGGACGAGCCGGTCATGGCGACCGTCGACAGCAAGGTCACGATGAAGCTCGCCGAGAACGGCGGCGAGGGCTACAACGTCGTCGGCATACTCGAAGGCAGCGATCCCAAGGCGGCTCCGGTCCTGCTCTCGTCGCACCTCGACGCGCACTTCCGCGCCGGCCTCGACGACACCGGCGCGGTCGCCAACGAGCTGCTGACCGCCAAGGCGATGACGATGGCCGGCGTCCAGCCGGAGCGCACCGTCATCTTCTTCTTCACCTGCGCCGAGGAGTACGGCTACACCGACTGCTGGTACGACTGGGCGATCGGCGCCTGGTACGCGATCACCGAAGAGCACCCCAACTGGGCCGGCGAGATCGCTCTCGGCATCTTCATAGAACTCATGGCCGAGGACGGTGGGCCGCTGGAGCTCGAGGCCCCGCCGGACGTTCTACCCTTCCTCGAATCCGTCTCCGCAGCGTCGGCGGACGTGCTGCCGTACGGCTACACATCGATCCCCAAGCCCAGCACGTGGACCGACCAGTGGAGCTGGAACGCCTCCGGCGTCCCGACGGTCTGCACCTCCGCCGGTGGCCCGGAGTACGACCGCTACTACCACACGAACCTGGAGAACATGGACCGTGTCAACCACGACTACCTGGGCGGCGTCGCGAAGTGGAACTACCGCGTCATCCAGGCGCTCGACAAGGGCGTGCTGCCGTACGACATGAGCGTTCGCGGCGACCAGTTGCTGAGCACCATCCAGACGGGCAAGCTGACGCAGGCCGGCGTGAGCGCGAAGGCGGCGACCGCCTTCAAGCAGGCGGCGACCAGGTTCCGCGCCGCCGCCTGGCAGTGGGAGCTGCGCAAGGCCGCGACGCCCACGGGCAAGACCGCCAAGGTGAACGACGAGCTTCTCTACCTGCAGGAGGTCATCAACGCCACCTTCACGAGCCGCGACCAGTGGGACTACAACGCCTATCCGCACGAGGCCGCGGTGGGCGACGCCATCTACCTGACGAAGGCCATCGCGGCCGCGCGAGTCGGCAACGCCGCCCGCGCGCAGCAGATGCTGAGCTGGTATGTCGGCATCAACTGGTATGCGGAGCTCTTCAGCCCGCAGGTCTGCCGCGACGACCTCGTGCGCCACGACCCCGAGTATGAGCACGCGACCTGGGGCGCGATGGGCACCCCGCCGCTCATCGTCGACTGCATCGACGAGTACGTCATGCTCGGCGAGGGCGACTTCGCCGGTGCCATCGCGGGGCTCAAGGACGACCGCGCCGTGGTGCGCGCCGACCTGCGCGACCGTGTCGCCGACATGACCGTCGTCCTGAACGACCTCTCCAGGAGGGTGAAGGCGCTCTGACCGTCTGAGCACACCCGCCGAGTCGAGAGGCAAGGGGGCGGCGAGGCCAAGCCTCGCCGCCCCCCTCGACGGGCGCCTTCACGGACGACCTGATAGGCTCACCGCGGAGCGCCCGGGGCAATCCTCTTCCTTTTCAGCCCCCGGCCCGCGCGTCATGACCGCCGACCACGAGCACCTCAGCGCCGACGACATCCGCGCCCTCGACCGGGCGCACGTCCTGCACACGTGGTCGACGCAAGCACGGATCAGCCCGTTCGTCGTCGCCGGCAGCGAAGGGCGCCATTTCTGGGGCGCCGACGGCCGCCGCATCCTCGACTTCGCCTCGCTGGTCGTCAACGCCAACCTCGGCCACCAGCACTCTCGCGTCGTCGAGGCGATCGCTGCGCAGGCGCACCGCCTGTGCGCGACCGCGCCCGCGATGACCGACGCGTCACGCGCGCGACTGGCCGGCCTGCTCGCCGAGGTCACGCCGGGCGACCTCACGATGTCGCTGCTCACCAGCGGCGGCGCCGAAGCGACCGAGAACGCGATCAAGCTCGCGCGCTGGTACACCGGACGCCACAAGATCGTCGCCCGCTACCGCTCGTACCACGGCGCGACAGCAGGCGCGGTGAGCGTCACCGGCGACCCGCGCCGCTGGCCGGCGGAACCCGGCATCCCCGGCGTCGTCCGCATGTTCGATCCGTACCCGTACCGTTGCTCGGCGGGACACCCCGATCCTTGCCCAGTCTGTTCCGGTGGACCCCATCTCGAGGAGATCCTCCAGTACGAGGGGCCGCACACCGTCGCCGCCGTCATGCTCGAGACGGTCACGGGGACGAACGGCGCCCTCGTCCCGCCCGACGGCTACCTGCAGTCGATCCGCGAGGTCTGCGACCGGCACGGCATCCTGCTCATCTTCGACGAGGTCATGTCGGGCTTCGGCCGCACAGGCCGCTGGTTCGCCTGCGAGCACTGGGGGGTCATCCCCGACATCATGACGTTGGCCAAGGGCATCACGTCGGGCTACGTGCCGCTCGGCGCGATGGTCGTGTCGGAGGAGCTCGCCGGCTGGCTGCAGGACCACGAGTTCGCGAGCGGCCTCACCTCAACGGGCAACCCGATCGCCTGCGCCGCCGGCATCGCGACGGTCGAGGCGATGAGGGAGGAGCGCATCGTCGAGAACGCGGCGGCGATGGGCGAGGTGCTGGCGGCCGAGCTGCCGCGCCTCGCCGCGAAGCACGCGTGCATCGGCGAGGCGCGCGGTCTCGGCCTGCTGTGGGCTCTCGAGCTCGTCAAGGACCGCGATACGCGCGAGCCGCTGGTGCCGTTCAACGCCAAAGGCGAGGCCGCGGGCCCGATGCACCGCCTCGCCGAGGCGGCCATGGCCCGCGGCCTGTACGTCATGACGCACTTCAACCTCGTCCTCGTCGCGCCGCCGCTGACGATCACGCGCGACGAGCTCGGCGAGGGCCTCGCGATCCTCGACGAGGTGCTCTCCACGGCCGACGAGGCGGAGGGTAGCTGAGCCCTCGGCCGGGGCAAGGCCGCCATCGGTTCGCGCGCCACGTCTATTCGACGTCTGCCAAGGCTCCTCGCAGCATCTCGAGCCAGCTCTGCATCGTCGACAAGGCGTACTGGCGAAACTGATCGGCGTCCAGCGCGGGGAGGGCGGCAGGCGGACGTTGGCGCGCGATGGCCGCGATTCCCTCTGCCTCAACATCGCGACTTGCGCCGGCCACCTGACTGACGGCCTTCTTCACCCAAGGTCGCCGCGACGCCGCGATAGCCCTGAGGTCTGACCTCATCCACTCGTGCCAGTCCGGAAAGGCCGACGCGACGAAGTACAGGTAGTACAGGTCCTTCTCGCGCTTCGCGGGGTCGCGTCTTCGCGAGAAGGTCAGTGACTTGTTCAAGGCGAACGCAGCCGGCGTAGGAAGGCTCAGTCTCCCGCGCATCCTCCCGCCAGTTAGATCAAGCAGCGAGACCTCCCACGCGTACTCCAGCAACAGGTGTCCGAACTTCACGGCCTGAGCAGAGACTCCTCTCTGAACGTCGAGCGGTCCGTCTTGGGACCCGACTGCCGGCGTGATGAACTCGACCTCCACCTCGTCGGGCGCGCCGCGCCACGAAGTGCATGACGGGAGGTATCTCCGTAGTGCTCATCTCGCACTCGAAGCCGTTGGCCTCGAGAAGCTCGCCGATGGTCCGCGAGCGGACGTTGAGCGCTCGAGGCACGGCAATGTCAATGTCCCTGGTCTTGAGGGTTGCACCTTCGTACGCCGGGTGGTGCAGCTCGACGTACACCGTAGGCACCCACCCTCCGACGAGCACAACGTCACGCAGATACGGCTCAATCGCGGAGAGGCTCTCGATCAGAGCCGGATCCATCGTCACTCTGCCGCCTCCATCTCACGAAGGCGCGGCAGCAGGCGCCGCTCGAAGATCCGCTCCGCCTGCTCACGGCCACGCCGCGGGAAGTCGTAGAGGTCGAGATAGAGCTGGAGGTCCGACACGACTGATAGGCCGCGAATGCGTCGCGCGCCGTAGAACGCGGATACTCGGTAGTACGGCACCATGACCACGAGGTTCGCACCGCGGCTCACTGGACGAGCGTTCAACTGAGCGGCGATCCCATCCGCCATGGACGCGTCGGACACATACAGCTCCAAGGTGTCGAACTCCGCGTAGCGGCTCACCAGACTGGCCCCAGCCTGAAGTGTCAGGGCGTAGTCCGGCCACAAGGCAAAGTCGACGCCGCGCGCTGTCTCGACCAGCGCCGTCGCGCTGGTGGCAGGAGCGAAGTAGGTCATGCTCGAGGCGGGCTGCCGACTCCGGTACGCGTGCAGCCAGTCGGTGAGGAGTTCGCTGGCGTGTCGCAGGGCGACCCCATCCGTCCGCCTGGTGAGATAGCCGCGTCTGTCGAGCTCCTGCAGCACCTTGCTCACGTAGCCGGCGGTTAGCCCCAGCTCGCCCGCGAGATCGCGCACACCGCGGCTGCCCTCGGAGGCGAACAGCGCTCTGCTTACCAGCGACGCCTTGTCGGAGAAGGGGCCCCGTGGCAGTCGGGTCTCTGCCGCCGGGTTCGCGAAGCCGCGTCGGTCGATGTGGACGCCGTGATGCGTGAGCCAGGCGTTTCCAGCGAGGTCGATGAACGGGACACCAGCGTCTCGAAGCGTGTCCTGCACAGTGGCGCTCAGGTAGTCCGAGGCGAGCATCCAGACGGTCTCGCCATCAAGGGCGGCATGGTGCCTGATCTGGGCGACGGCATCCCGCAGTCGTGCACCCGTGAGCGCCGACTTGTACTCGATGAGCAGGTCCAAGTCGATGGTGTCACCGCGAATCCTTGCGCTCCAGTCTGCCCGCCCATGAGCCGAGCGAGGCCGCGGGCGTAGTGTGATCGATGACTCCGAAAACGCTGCGACCAGAGCCCTTCGTAGCCGGGGTGCTATTTCGCGTGGCTCTGCCATGTCTCCTCCATTGGAGGCGTTTCACATTCGTGAAACACCGTACATCGAGGAAACGGCAGAAGCAAGCCCCGGACCACGGGCTGGCAGGTGTGACCAGTGGGCGCCGATCAAGCTCCCGGCCACGCGTACGTGTCCGCCTTCACCCGCTCGTAGTTGGCGTCGAGGGCGGGCTCGAGCAGGACGAGAGCGGCGATGCGGCGCGCCATCTCGGTGACGTAGCGCGCCTCGTCGGGCTTGAGGTCACGCCCGAGCAGGGCGCGCTCGCGGTAACTGAGCCACTTCTTCATCACCTGGTAGCCGCCGATCGTGTACTTCCATACGCGAGCGGGGACGCAACGCCAGTAGGCGAGGTCGCTGAGGTAGACGTCGTAGCAGGCGCCGCCGAGGCAGGCCATGAGCTCGTCGTAGGTGAGCCCGAGGTCGGCGAGGCCTTCGCGGAAGGCGGCGAGCTCGGCCTCGGGGAAGGGGCGCTCCACGAGGCGGCCGCGACCCGGCATGGTGACGCCGCCCTTGCCGGCGTGTCCCCATCCGGCGGTGACGGCGAGGTCGCCGGCCGAGGGGTCGAGCTGGCGTCCGGTGACCGACGTGAGCACGCCGATCGGGCGCAACTCGCGACGAATGGAGCCGGTGCTGACTGCGTCGACCGGCTCCTCCACGTCGAGCAGCGCCGCGATCTGGCGGCCGAGCTCGGCGGAGGCGAGGAGGGCGTCGCGGGTGGCGGGGAGCGGAATGCGAGGCCAGTCCTGGCGCAAAGCTCCCACGTTCTCACTGATGTACGCCGGCGCGAAGCCCGTCGCTGTTGCATGCAGCCACAAGATGTCAGCCCCCGGCATGCCTTCACAAGCGTCAAGCTGCTCGATGTAACGAGCTGCTTCGGCGGACAGATTCGGCCGGGCTACGTCCGCACTCGTCTCGAGCCCGTCGAGTGCCGCCTGTCCACTCTCGTGAATGTGTCTTCGGTGAAGCCATGCCGGGAAGAAGTACGCGTCTGTCTGCATGGCGTGTTGATCCGACAACCTATCGGTCAGCATGAAGATAGACCCGTCCGGGGTCTTTGGTGCCTTGCACCGGACGAGGAGAAAGAGATTCGTGCATTCTGCCTGCTGCACGAGTTCGGGCCGGACACGATTCCACAACCCCGCATCTCGTTCGACGTAAGCCCACCTGAGGTCGAAGGGCTTGAACCACAGGTGCTTGATGTGAGCTTCGTTGAAGGCGCCTTGGGCCAACAGTCGAGTGCGAGTGCGCCTCGCATCAAAGGCTGCGGCGTCACAGACCAGCCCTGGGTGCAGTGATTCAAGGTCCTCGAAAGCGACGTCCGCGTCGAAGTAGGCCCGGAAGCGCTTCTCGAGCTCCGCCTTCTCCAACGCGTACAGCGACTGGGCGCGGTTCTCGTTCAGCCCGAGATACCCGGGCTCCAAGGATAGGTCCGGGATGCGTGGCCAGTCCAAGTAGTCCGGGTGGGCAACCGCTGGTCGAAACGAGAATCGTTGAACGTGTCGGGGATGGACCAACTGGTATTCGCTATCGCCGACGTCTTGTGCCCGCAAGAGGTCTTCTCGCTTGTTCGCACCCCAGAACTCCCGAAACCGCACGGTGGCCTTGCGTTGGTCCGAACCGGCCTCGTGTCGGACCATGAGTCCAACAGCAGTGCCAACGCGAATGCCCTCTCGATTGTGCGATGTGGAGAAGACGCTTGGATCAGGGTTTCCTTCCGGTGTCAGCTTCCCCGTCTCACGGCTGTCCCCGTGCAGGCAATCGAACCAAAGGCAGTCGAATCGGTCGAGGAGACGCTGCCGGAGAGTCACATCGGACGGACCGGCAAGATACGAGAAGTTGCTGATATAGCAGACGACCCCGCGAGAGTCGGCTCGCGTGATACGCCGCTCGGCCAGGCGAATGAAGCGGATGTAGAGATCATCGAGGTAGTTCTTGGTGATTCCCCACTCCTTAAGGCCCGCCTTGTATGGTTCCAGCAGTCCCTCCTCCTCATCCGGGCTGACCCCCGCGAACCCGTTGTACGGCGGGTTCCCCAGGATCACGAGGATGGGTGCGTGCTGCTTCACGGCCTGGGCCTTGTCGCGCTCCTCCTCCATCTCGGGAAAGAGCAGGTGCTGCTTGGGCTCGGTGGGCGGCTCCCATCCGGTGAGAGCGTTGGTGAGAAAGACGCCGGCGCGCTCGTCGGACTCGTCCGCGAAGGGCGCGCCGAGACGGTGCAGCAGCATGCCGATCTGCAGGTGGCTGATGACGAACGGCGCGGGCAGGATCTCGAAGCCGTACACGCGGCTCATGGCGGCCTGCTTGATCTCGTGGGCCGCCAGGGCGTCGTCACCCTTCTCGGCGAGGGTCGAGGCGATCTTGTTGAGTACCTCGACCAGATAGGCGCCGGTGCCGCAGCACGGGTCGAGCACGACGACGCGCGGGTCGGCGAGGCCGTCGGCTATGTCGAGCTCGCTGCGCAGCACCTGGTCGACGCGGGCCACCATGTACTGGACGATCTCGGGCGGCGTGTACCAGACCCCAAGCTCCTTGCGCAGCTCGGGGTCGAACGCCTCGAGGAAGGGCTCGTAGAAGTACTGGACGGCGTGGGACTGCTCGAAGGTGCTGAAGAACGAGGCGCGGTCGACGCGATCGAGCGCCTCGGCGGCCCAGTCGAGAACTTCGTCGATGCGCAGGATGCCGAGCGCCCCGGGGTTGCTGAAGTCGTAGAAGAGCTTCTGCAGGATGGGAATGTGCAGGTAGCCGGCGGCTTCGCGCCAGCGGAAGCGGGCGGAGGGGGCCCCGCCATCGGCCGTCTCGCCACCGGGCGGATGATGCTCGGCCCAGAAGACCCAGGCGGCGAAGAGGCCGTAGAACAGGGTCTGGACGAGGGTCGAGCGGAAGAAGTGCTCGCCCTTCTCGCCCGAGAAGCTCATGCCGAGCGCCTCTTCGAGCGCCTTGCGCGTGCTAACCCAGTTGGGCAGGTCGCGCTCCTCGGCGCGGGCGCGCGCCTCGCGGGCGTAGCTGGCGAGGAACCAGGCGAGGTCCTTGGGTGCGGCGATCTGCGCCTGGCGCAGCATCACGCGCTTGAGGAAGTCGGTGAGGCGCTCGCCGGCCAGCCGGGCAGCATCGCTGCCAGGATGCGCGGCGAGCGCCCAAAACTCGGCCTCGTTGGCGGCGAGCGAGAAGCTCTCAAGCGTGCGCGCCGCGCCCTCCGCGTCGTAGCCGACCAGCACGAACTCGCGATAGGTCGTCACCAGCACCTGGCGGTACTTCTCGAGGTAGCGCAGCACCTGTGCAGAGGAGGCTACGGCGTGGACGTCCTCGCCGACCGGCTTGACCTCGATGGCGCCACGCAGCGGGAGCTGGCCCGTGGGCGCCTCGCCGCCGCCCTTGGGGAACTGGCTCGCCGTGAACAGCCCGCCGTCAGGGATGCCGGCGCCGGCGTTCTGCAGGTTGATCAGGCAGCGGACCTTGGGCTTGAGCTTGCCGCCGACCTCGGTGAGTAGCGTGGCCAGCGCGCCGTAGCCGGACGTCTCGGGGACGGCAGCCCCCGAAGCCCGGATGGCGTACAGGTCAGCCAGATAAGCTTCGACCGGGTGCATCACCCGTCTATTCTAGGTTCGTCGGAGGACGCCTTGAAGGCCAGATGCGGGACGACCTCCGCGGCCCAGCGCCACTCGGCTCAGCCGGCGACCTCCAAGGCCGCTCGAAGCGCCCGCTTCAGCAACTCATCCGAAGGCCTGCCGCCGGACCCGGCGGCTCCGAGGTACGGCCGTCAGCCAAGCCCAAAGTCTTGCAGCTCATCGACTTCGGGCTGCACGTCTTGCCCGGCGACACGCACCGTGGGCGATCCAGGAAAGCGTAGCGCTCGAGCTTCGTCCTCGCCGGCCACGACTCGCTCTGACGGTGTGACCACGATGCCTTCCTCTTCAGCGACGTGCACCACCGCTCCAAAGGCCGCCTCCCATCTTCCGCAACCCGGCGTGTGAAGTACCTCGACCAGAACGGGCGGTCGCGTCATGAACGTTCCTCCACGGGGAGCCCGAGGATCTCCCGCGCGTCGGCCGGCGTCGCGACCTCGCGGCCGAGCTCGGCGGCCAGCCTGACCACCCGCTCGACGAGCTGCGCGTTGCTCGTGGCCAGTTCACCTTTGGCGTAGGAGATGTTGTCCTCGAGCCCGACGCGTGCGTGGCCGCCCATGACGATCGCCAGGGCCGCCATGGGCGTCTGCGCACGGCCGATGCCGATCACCGACCAGGTCGCGCCCGCCGGCAGCATCGCGGTGAGGTAGACGAGCGACGCGGCGGTCGCCGGCATGCCGTACGGCGCGCCGAGGACGAACTGGAAGTGCAGCGGCGCGCGCAGCTTGCCGTCGGCGAGGTAGCGCACGCACGTGGCGACGTGGCCGGCGTCGAAGCACTCGAGCTCCGGCTTGACGCCGAGCTCGAGTGCCTTCGCCGCGAGCGCGTCGAGGAACTCCGGCGGGTTGAGGAAGACGCCGGCGGGCGTGTTGACCGAACCGGCGTCGAACGACGCCAGGTCCGGCCTCAGTGCGAGCGGTGCGATGCGTTCCTCGACGGGGAGGTTGCGCCCCGGGATGCCGCTCGTCGTCAAGCAGAGCACTGCGTCGGTCTCGGCGCGCAGGCGCTCGACCACCGGCGCGAACACGGCGAGATCCTGGGTGCCGAGCCCCGTCTCGGGATCTCGAACGTGCACGTGCAGCACGGACGCACCGGCCCGCCGGGCCTCCACACCGGAACGCACGATCTCGTCGGGCGACACCGGGATGTACGGCGTCTGTTTCTTGCTGATGCGCGAGCCGGTCAGCCCGGCGGTGACGACGAGCTTGTCCACGGCGACCTCCTACCGCGGCCAGTGTACCGCGTGACCCGCGCCGCCCCCACGCTCAGCGCGCGTACTTCAGCACGACGTAGTCGTCGCCCGGAACGGCGCCGGCGACCGCCGGCAGCAGGAGCAGGACGACGACGACCAGCGGCGCGATCAGCAAGCTCTGCGTGATGCGCGCCGCCGGCAGATGCCTCGAGGCCCTCCGGTTCCGGCCCATGCTGCCCCCCCAGGGAGAAGTGCCGTGACGTATGCTCACCACAATACTTCGAGATACGCGGTCCGGGACCGAAGATGACGTTCCGGCGTCGCCTCAAAGGGCGACGGCCGCCTGGGTCCCGGGACTCAGCGCGCCAGCGCGTTGAAGGCAATGGCGAGATCGACGGCCGCGAGCAGTCCAAGAAAGACGGCGGCCAGGCGCCGCCCGCGTGTCCACGCCATCGCCGTGAGCGCCGTGAACCACACGCCGAACAAGAGGGTGATGAAGAACAGGGCGTTGGCGCGCATTCGCGGCTCACTCAGCCGGCGGACGGGCCCAGCAGCATGTCACTGACGGCTCCCCAGTCGGTGGACGGCCCCGCCATTCAACGGGGCCGGCCCCGCTCGGTCAAGAGCCGGGTATGCGGAGCCTCGCGTCCTTGTGCCCGTCAGACCGCGCAGTCGTGGCCGGCGTGCTTCGTCAAGTACTTCTGGTGGTACTCCTCGGCGCGCCACCACGGGCCCGCGGCCACGATCTGCGTCACGACCGGCCGCCTCAACGTTCCCGACGCGTCGATGCGCTCCACGGCGTCGCGCGCCGCGCGCTCCTGCTCGGGCGTGTGGTAGAAGACGGCCGAACGGTACTGCGAGCCGACGTCCGGACCCTGACGGTTCCACTGTGTGGGGTCATGCATGGCGAAGAACGCCTCGAGCAGGCGCTCGTACGTGATGACGTCGGGGTCGTACTCGAGCCGCACAGCCTCGGCGTGTCCCGTCCTGTGCGAACGGACCTGCTCGTACGCTGGGCTCTCCGTCGAACCCCCGGTGTAGCCGACCTCGGTCGAGATCACGCCGGGCAGGCTCGCGAAGCGTTCCTCGACGCCCCAGAAGCAGCCGGCGGCAAAGGTCGCGACGGCCATGGTGTCCCTCTCTGTCGGGTGCGTTGCAGGCCCAGTCTTCCCGCAGGGCACGCGAGCCACGCCCAAGGACGAACCGCGGGCGGGCGGCGGCGCCCGCGCGCATGCGCAGCGGGTGCCGCCGCCCGCCCTCTCCTGCTAGGCTGCGGCCCTGATGGAGCCGCTCACCCTCATCGGCATGGCTATCGGCCTCGCGATGGACGCGTTCGCCGTGTCGATCGGCGTCGGGCTCACACTCAAGCAGGTCAGCTTGCGCCAGACCTTCCGTCTCTCGTACCACTTCGGGCTCTTCCAGGCCCTGATGCCCGTTCTCGGCTGGCTGGCTGGCCGGTCGCTCGTCGATTGGATCGCCCCGGTCGACCACTGGATCGCCTTCGGACTGCTCGGCTTGATCGGCGGCAAGATGATCTACGAGGCGGTGAGCGAGCGTGACGACGAGGTCCGCAAGAAGGACCCGACGAAGGGTGCCTCGCTCGTCATCCTCTCCGTGGCCACCAGCATCGACGCTCTGGCCGTCGGGTTGTCGCTCGCGCTCCTCGGCGTCGACATCTGGTATCCGGCGCTCGTGATCGGCCTGGTCGCGCTCGCCTTCACGGCGGTCGGCCTCCACCTCGGCAAGCGCTTCGGGGCGCTCTTCGGGCGACGCATGGAGATCCTCGGCGGCATCATCCTCATCGCTATCGGCCTGCGCATCCTCATCGAGCATCTGACGGCATGACGGCGAGCGGCGACAGGGACGGGCGCAGGGCGGCCGCGCGCGCCGCAGGCGCGCGCGGCCTCGCCTGCGCCCTGCTCGTCGTGATCGCGCTCGCCACCGCGGGCGAGCGCGGCGTCGCGCGCGCCGAACACGTCGTCACGCGCGACTGGATGCGCTCGCTGTACGTGGTCTCCGACCTCGCCACCCACCCTCCCGCGACACCCGTCGTCCTGCTGCTCGGCGGCTCGGCCGGGCGCGAGAGCACCTTCAGCGACCGGAGCTGGGCCGAACAGATCGTGCGCCGTGGCGGTCCCCGGGCCGTCGTCCGCAACCTGAGCTCCAAGAACCAGACCTTCACCCAGGACCTGACGCTGGTGACGCAGCTTCCGCGACGCACGCCGACCCTGGTCGTCATCGGGGTCAACGTCGGGCGCTTCAACATGCCTCCGACGATCACCTTCCCGACCTGGGCAGGGCCGTACGCGCGCGTCGATCAGCACCGCTACAGCAAGAGCCGCCTCCTCTCCCCGGAACGCAAGGCACGGATCGCCGCGGAATGGATGACGCGCCGCTACCCGGTCTTCGCCGAGCGCTTCGGCTACAACCTGGCCGTGCTCGAACAGGTGGTCTTCGCCTGCCTCCGGCGCGGCTTCCGCCCCGTGCTCCTGGATCTGCCGCGCAACACCGCCGTGATCGGCGAGCAGCTCGACGTGCCGATCGCCACCTACTCGCGCGCCTGCCAGGGGCTGGCCGCCCACTACGACATCCCGTTCGTCAGCTTCGTGACGCGCGCGGGCTTCGAGAGCGGGGACTTCTTCGATATCGCACACCTTGTCGAGCCGGGGCGCGCCAAGTGGCAGGCGCTGCTAAGCGACACGAGCATCGCCCTGATGAACCGCTACGGGATGACGATCGCCGACGGAGCATCGCCGGCAGCGAGCGGCGAGCTCCACGATTGGTGCGTCTCGCCGCGCACGTCGTTGCCGGTCTTCGCGCCGCAGCCGACCCGGGCGACGACCCTCGCGGAGACCGGAGGGTGAGCGCGAGGCGCGCATCCGGCTTAGGTCACACGACGTCACGCACCTGAGGAGGACAATGGACTTCGACACGCCGATCGACCGCCGCGACACCGCGAGCTTCAAGTGGGACGTGTACGGTCCGGACGCGCTGCCGCTGTGGGTCGCGGACATGGACTTCGCCTCGCCGCCCCCGGTCGTAGCCGCGCTCGAGCGACGCGCGCGCCACGGCATCTTCGGCTACTCCCTCGTCCCCGACTCCATGTTCGAGGCCCTCGGCGCGCACCTCGAGCGCCGGTACGGCTGGTCGATCGAGCGCGAATGGGTCGTCTGGCTGCCGAGCGTGGTGCCGGGCGTCAGCCTCACCTGCCGTGCGTTCGCGGCGCCCGGCGAGGCGGTGATGCTGCTCACGCCCGCCTACCCACCCTTCCTCAAGGAGCTGCCGGCGCAGGGCTACCGCCTGGTCACCGTGCCGACGGCGCCCGACGCCACCGGGTCGTGGCCGCTACCGCTCCAGACGATGGAAGCGGCCCTCACCGAGGAGACGCGCGTGTTCGTCCTCTGCCATCCCCACAACCCGACGGGCCGCGTGTGGCGGCGCCACGAGCTCGAGGTCGTCGCCGACTTCTGCCGCCGCCACGACCTGGTCCTCTGCTCCGACGAGATCCACTGCGACCTGATCCTTGACGACCTCCCGCACGTGCCCACCGCGATCTTGTCGGGCGACGCCGCGACGCGAACGGTGACGCTCATGTCGCCGAGCAAGACGTTCAACCTCCCCGGTCTGAACTTCGCCTTCGCCGTCATCCCCGACGTGGAGCTCCGGCACCGCTTCGTGGCGACCGCCGAGGGCCTGCTACCCTTCCCGGGCTGCTTCGCGCTCGCGGCTGCCGAGGCTGCGTACCGCGAAGGCGGCCAGTGGCACGCCGAGCTGCTCGAGTACCTGCGCGGCAACCGCGACCTCGTGGAGCGGTACGTGGAGGAGGAACTGGCGCCGATGACGACGACCCACGTCGAGGCGACGTACCTGGCCTGGCTGGACGCGCGCGGGCTCGGCTTGCCCGACCCCGCGCGCGCCTTCCGCCAGGCCGGCGTCGCCCTCTCGGACGGCGCCGACTTCGGCGCCCCGGGCTGGGTGAGGCTCAACTTCGCGTGCCCGCGCAGCACGCTGCGAGAGGCACTCGCGCGTCTGCGGAGCGCCGTCGCCGCGGTCCGCTGACCGCGCCGCCGCCGGCTACACGCGCACGTCGCGCCGCTCGAACGCGAGCCAGGCGACCAGCAGCGCACCGGCGGCCACGGCGAGCAGGACGGCGGCGTACGCCGGCCGGAAGCCCAGCCGCAGCGGCTCGGCGCCGCCGTAGTAGTAGAACACCGACAGCTTCTTCAGCCAGCCGAGGCTCTCGACGAGCTGCGCCACGACGTTGAGCAGATAGGAGACGATGCCGAGCCCAGCACCGACGGCGATCGTCAGGCCCCGTCTGCCCGTCGCCGCTCCGACCGCGAAGGCGACCGTCGCGACCGCCAGCGCCAGCAGGAAGAGGCTGGCGTGCGCGCCGACAAGATCGCTCACCGCGACGTCGAGTCCGATCGCGGCGTTCGCGAGCAGCATCGTCACCAGGTGGGCGCCGCAGAGCACGACCGTCCCCGCGACGAGCACGCCGTACTTCTGAAAGAGCAGGCGCGCACGCGAGACCGGAAAGGCGAGGAGCAGGCTCAACGTCCCGTTCTCCTCCTCGCCGGCGATCTGTGCCGCCGCGAGCGCGATGCCGAAGATCATGACGAAGAGGGGCGTCATCAACGAGAAGAGCTCGCCGTTCAGGTAGGTCACCGCGTTACCGAAGTCGGTGGACTCGCCCATGAACGCCCGCCGGAACGCCTCGGGCATGCTCTCGATGTAGCCCTGCATATCGGCGGCGCCCTCGCGGATGCTCGGGAAGAGGGAGCACATCATGACCACGTACACGGCGACGGCGGCCACCCAGATGAGCAGCGACCTGCGCTGGTCCCGCAGCCCCTTGAAGAACGCGTCACGCAGCATCGTCGGCCCCTTCCCCCGCGGCGGCATCCGCAGCGCCCTCGCCGTAGTACGCGAGGAAGAGGTCCTCGAGGTCGGGCTCGTGGCTGGTCATGGCGACGACCTCGTGACGCGCCGCGGTCTTGACGATGGCGTCGAGCGTTCCCGTGACCGTGAACCCGAGACGGTGGTCGGTCGCTCGGACGGCGCCCACGCCCGCCAGCGTTTCGAACTCCGACGCCGGCGCCGCGCCGGCGAACTCGATCTCGACGTGGTGGACGGCCTTCTTGCCCAGCGCGGCGACGTCCTCCACGGCGACGAGGCGGCCCTCGCGCACGAAGCCCACGCGGCTGCAGACGCGCTGGACCTCTGGCAGGACGTGCGACGAGAGAAAGATGGTCTGGCCGGCCGCATGGGCCTCGTCGACCATGGCGTAGAACTCGCGCTGGACGAGCGGGTCGAGGCCCGCCGTGGGCTCGTCGAGGATCAGCAGTTCGGGGCGGTGCATGAACGCCTGGATGAGGCCCAGTTTGCGCTTGTTTCCGGTCGAGAGGTCGCCTGCGCGGCGTGCCTGGTCGAAGTCGAGGCGGCGCGCGAGCGTGTCGACGTACGGCCAGTCGACGCCACCGCGCAGGTTGGCGTAGTAGCGCAGCGTCTCCGCGCCGGTGAGCCTCGGGTAGAGCGCGTACTCGCCGGGGAGGTAGCCGACGCGCCCGCGGATGGAAACGCCGTCGGCGCGGGCGTCGAGCCCGAGCACGGTCGCCGTGCCCGACGACGGCCTGAGGAGGTCGAGCAGGATGCGGATCGTCGTCGTCTTGCCGGCGCCGTTCGGCCCCAGAAACCCGAAGACGTCGCCGACCTCGACGTCGAGGTCGACGTCGACGATGCCGCGACTCGAGCCGTAGAACTTCGTCAAGTGCTCGGTGTCGATGACCAGCGTCACGTGACCCTCCCACGGCTCCGCTATGCACCAGGTGAGTCAACTCGCCCCGCGCGACGCCGTCAACCCGGCGGCGGCGCGCGGGGCCATCCGATACCATCGGAGCGCTGCCATGACTCCGATCACCGACACCCCACCCGGCGCGCCGTCCGGCCCGCGCCTGCTTGCACGCGTCCGGGACGAGTTGCGCGCCTTCCCGCGGCAGTTCTGGCTGCTCGCCGCGGGGTTCGTCGTCCTGCTCACGGGCGTCGACATGTGCTTCCCGTTCCAGACGACGTACCTCCACGACCGCCTCGGCATCTCGATGACCGCCATCGGGCTCCTCCTCGGGATCCCCCTGCTGGCCGCGCTGCCCTTCTACGTCCTCAACGGCATCGTCACCGACAGGTACGGGCGCAAGCCGGCGATGATCACCGGCATCTGCTTCGTGACGACGCTCTACACCACGCTCGCTCTTTCCGGCGCCGTCTGGCAGATCGCCGTCGTGATCTCGCTGGAGGCCGCCTTCGGCTGGGCGCTCTTCCTCACCGGCAGCAACGCCATGGTCGCCGACCTGGTGCCGTTCCGGCGACGCGCGGAGGCGTACAGCATCACGCGCGTCGCCGTCCACATCGGCATGGTGGCCGGGCCGCTCACCGCGTCGGCGCTCATCGCCCGCGACCCGACGTACCGCACGCTCTTCCTGACGGGAGCGTCCATCTGCCTCGTCTTCGTCCTCATCGTGGCCGCAGGATTTCGCGAGACGCGGCCGGCTGCGACACGCGCCGACTCCTCTCTGCGCGCGACAGCCCGCGGGTACGGCGTGGTGTTGCGCGACCGCCGCTTCCTCGTCTTCTGCGCGATCGCCCTCCTGCCGCTCTACGGGTTCGGACAGATCTGGACGATCCTGCCGGTGATGCTTCGCAACGCCCAGGACATGCCCGCGCAGACCTGGGGTCTCGTGGTCGCGTTCTACGGCGTCAGCGTGGCGATCTTCCAGTACCCCGTGATCCGCCTGCTGCGCGCGAAGGACCACGTCGTGCTCATGGCCGTCGCCAGCGCCCTCGTCGGCCTCGGACTCGGAGGCGCGGTGCTGGTCCCGTGGGGCCCGCTCACCTTCGTCGCGGTGTTCGTGCTGGGGCAGGGCGTCCTGCTCCTCGTCCCCATCTCGTCGGCCGTCTCGGCGGCCATGGCTCCGGTCGCCCTGCGCGGCCGGTACATGGGCACCTGGATACTGGCGCAGGAGGCCGGCTACGCGCTGGGACCGACGTTCGGCGGCATGGCGATGGACGGATTGGGGGAGCGCGGCGCGGCCCTGGTCGCCCTCATCTGCGGACTGACCGGCGCGGTGCTGTACGCGGCGCTCGCGCGGCGCTTTCGCGCCGCCGACGCCGCCGCGGCGGCTGCAGCCGACGCGCTGGCCGCCGGGGCGCCCCCCGCCGCGCCGCCCGGCGCCTGAGCCGTTGCCGGCAGGCGCTGAGCCGCCGCCGGCAAACGCCTTCTCACCGGAGCCCGCGAGCGGCCGCCGGACGATGTGTGCCGCGACCCTCGATTCCCTAGCAGGCTGCTGAAATACGTC
>DDYF01000024.1 GCA_002347645.1 Thermoleophilia bacterium UBA2241
CCAGTTCCCCATGGCCAAGCGCGCCCTTGAAGGACACGAGATCACCGTGGTCAACGTCGGCGACCCGCGCGCCGACCCCGCCGAGGTGGCCGTCATGCGCCGCGACGGCGACAAGTGCCTCCTCATTCTCCCGATGGTTCACCGAGGTGAGGCGATCGGGCTGCTCGAAGTGCTCGACCACGCGCGCGAGCGCCGCTTCACGCGGCAGGAGATGCGGCTGGCCACGGCGATCGCCGGCCAGGCGGCGGTCGCCCTGCACAACGCACACGTCTTCGCGCAGCTGCGGCGCAGCGACCAGGACGTCCTCGACCTGCGCGGCGCGGTGCAGGCCATCGCCGACGCGCATCCGGCGCTTGGCGCCCAGCCGACGCCCGCCCGCGTCCTCCAGGAGACGGCGACCCTCGCCGCGAGCGCGCTGCACGCGCTCTCGTGCGTGGCGAGCTGGGGTGACGAGAACGCCGGTGCGTCGGGCGTCGCCGACGGCGACGCCGCGGCACTGGTGACGAACGCTTCCGGCTCCGCCGCGTCTCCACAGGCGGCGCAGGCCAAGCCGGCGCACGTCGTCGTGGCGACGGTGCCCTGCCGCGGACGCCAGCTCGCCCTCACACTGACGCTCCCCGGCTCCGGCGGCGAGAGCCAGACCGAGCTCCTCGCGCTCATCGCGACGATCGCTGCCCGCGCGCTCGAGTGCCTGCTCGCACAGAGCGGGGCCGAGGAAGGCTAGCGCCGCGGCGGCGTCCCGGCGCTCTGCTATGCTCGCCGGGTGCCCGACCGTCCTTTGACCTTCGTCGTCATCGACACCGAGACGACCGGCCTCGACCCCGTACGCGATCGAGTCATCGACATCGGTGCCGTGCGCCTCGACGCGGACCTCGGCGAGACCGACCGCTTCTCGTCGCTCGTGCGCGCCGGCATCCCCGTGCCTCTCGCCATCACGCGCCTGACCGGCATCGACGACGCGGCGCTCGCCGACGCGCCGCCGTTCGCCGACGTGTTCGCCGCCTTCTCCCGCTTCGCCGCGGGCGCGCTGCTCGTGGGGCACAACGCGGCCTTCGACCGGGTGCACCTCGAGGCCGGGGCGCGCCGCGCGGGCCTCACACCTTTGCGCGACGGCTGGTTCGACACCCTCGAGGCGGCGCTGCTCCTCTATCCCGAGCACGACCGCCACGCACTGCCCGTGCTCGCGGCCGAGTTGGGCATCGGGCGCACGAGCCACCGAGCCCTGCCAGACGCCGAGACCACAGCTGAACTCCTGCGCCGTCTGGCCGCGCGCGCCGCCGGCCTCGCGACGGAAGAACGGCGCCTGCTCACGGCGGTACGGTGGGCGCCGCTGCGCGTCCTCGACGCAGTTGGCGCGCCGCCAGACCAAGCGCCGCCTCCGCTCGTCGCCGACGAGCCCCGGGGGGCTGCGCGCGAGGGCGCCCTGACGATGCTGCCCTGCACTCCAGACGGGTGGCGTGCGGAACTGGTCATAGACGAGGGTGGCGAGAATCGCGGCGCGGACGCCGGCACCGCGGGCGGCGGCCCCACGGGCCTCGCCGCCCGCTTGGCGGGCTACCGCCCGCGCGCCGGTCAGGCCACGATGGCTGCCGCGGTCGCCGAGGTCTTCGACCGCGGCGGCATCGGGCTCTTCGAGGCCGGCACGGGCATGGGCAAGAGCCTCGCCTACCTGCTGCCCATCGCCTTCGACAGCGCGGCGCGGGGCAGGCGCGTCGTGGTCAGCACCAAGACGAAGGCGCTGCAGCGTCAGCTGGCCGCCCATGAGCTTCCCCTGGTCGCCGCGGCTCTGCCCCCGGGGTGGAACTGGAGCGTCCTCATGGGGCGCGAGAACTATCTCTGCCGGCGGCGGCTCGACGAGGCCGTGCACGCCGAGACAGAGGTCCTGCCCGACGAGCGCCGGGGGCTCGCCTTGGCCTACCTCGTCGGACGTGCGCGGCGGGGAGAGGTCGACCTCTCGGCCCTGCCGTTCCGCGCGCAACGTGAGCTGCCCGCATTGGCCGAGCTGGCGCACGAGCTGCGCTCCTCGCGCGCGACCTGCCTGGGGCGGCACTGCCCGGCCCGGCGTCTCTGTCACTGGCGACTGGCGCGCGCGCGCGCCGAGGCGGCCCACCTCCTGTGCGTGAACCA
The DNA here is from genome assembly GCA_002347645.1 of Thermoleophilia bacterium UBA2241. GTDB lineage: Bacteria > Actinomycetota > Thermoleophilia > UBA2241 > UBA2241 > UBA2241. The sequence continues at coordinate 2,128 of DDYF01000024.1, forward strand.
CGCCCTGCTCCTCACGGGCTCCGAGATCCTCCCCCACTACGAGCACGTCGTCGTCGACGAGGCTCACCTGCTGCCCGCAGAGGCCAGCTCTGCCTTCAGCGAGGAGATCGACTGGACGGCCCTCGAGGCGCTGGGTCGCGCGCTGCGCGGCCCTGGCCGCCAGCGGCCGCTGGCGGCCCGCCTGCGCGCCCTCGGACGTCACGCCGAGCCTGCGCAGGCCAAGGCTCTGCTCGCCTGTGCCGACGACGCCGACCGGCTCCTCGCCGACCTTCCGGCGCTGGCTCGCGCTGTCGGGGAGGCGCTCGTGCCCCTCGCCCGCGCCGCCGAGGCGGCCGGCGTCGACGAGCCCGCGCGACGCGGCGGCGAGCGCACACGGACCCTGTCGAGTGCGCCAGACGGACCGCCGGCACCCGGCGATTACAGCCTGAGTGCCTGGCTCACACCCGGGCTGCGCGAGACGCCGGCGTGGGACGAGCTCACCGACGCGGCCGCGGTCCTCGCCGAGCGCCTCGACGCCGTCGCCGGATCCGCGGCGGAGGCCGCCGCAGCGCTCTCCGAAGAGCATCGCGAGACGCCGGCCCTGCTCACTCTCGCCGAAGACGCCGGCCGCGCGGCGGCGCTGCTCGTCGACCTGCCCGAGACGAGCGGCTCATCGACGGTGCTGTGGACCGAGATCCAGGCACCCGACGCCGGGAGGGACGCGGACGCCGCGACCCCCGCCGGCCCCCGCTGGACCCTCACGCGCACCCCGCTCTCCCCCGCCGGTGCGTGCCGCGACAAGCTGTGGGACACGCTGAGGGGGGCGGTCCTCACCAGTGCCACGCTGACGGTCGCCGGCTCGTTCGCGTACTACCGCGACTCCACGGGGCTCACGGCCGATCTCGACGTGCAGGAGCGGGTCTTCACTTCGCCGTTCGATTACGCGCGGCAGGCCGTCCTCGTCCTCGAGCACGACCCCGGGAGCAGCTGGCGCCCGGACCGTGTCGCCGACCGGCAGACCGCGCGCCTGACCCGCCTGGCGGAGGTGACCGGTGGGCGCACGCTCGCTCTCTTCACCAACCGCCGTGACATGCACCGGGTCGCCGCAGCGGTGGGCGCCCACCTCGAAGACGACGGACTGCTGGTCCTCGCCCAGGGCATGCACGGCAGCGCGGCCGCCCTCGCCGACGAGTTCCGCTCACACCCGCAGACGATGCTCCTCGGCGTCGATTCGCTGTGGACTGGGCAGGACTTCCCCGGCGATGCCCTCATCTGCCTGGTCATCGCGCGGCTCCCCTTCCCCCGCCAGGACCCTCTGGTGCAGGCGCGCCGCAGGGCGTGCGCCGAGGAGGGCCGCGACTGGTTCCGGACGTTCTACCTGCCGGAGGCCGTCCTCAGGTTCAGGCAGGGCTTTGGGCGGCTCATCCGCACCGAGACAGACGTGGGCGTGGTGGTCGTGCTCGACCACCGGCTGACCCAGAAGACCTACGGGCGCGACTTCCTCGACAGCCTGCCGCCCGTCCCGGTCGTGCACGCCGCCCCCGACGAGATCCCGGCCGTCGTCGCCGCGCACCTGCGGAGATTACAGGCAGAGCGCGACCGGCCATCTCGCGTCACTTGAGCAGCCTGCCCTCTCCCTTCGCCTCGCTGAGCTTCATCAGGCGCGCCTTGGACACCTTGTGGCAGTACGGACAGGTGAGCTTCTTGTAGCTGTAGTACGTCCCGTCGTCGTTCTTGCCCACCTGGGACACGGTAAAGAAGTTGACGAGGGTCGGGACCTGGAACGGGCGCCCGCACTTCCCGCACTTGTAGCCGCCCTTTCTCGACATCAGGCTCACGAACACCCACAGCCCGCCGAGGATGAAGAGCGCGGTCCAGAAGATGCCGCGCCGCGGCTCGATCACCGCGATCGCGAAGACGATCACGGCCAGGAAGAAGAGGAGCTTCCAGACGGTGCCCCACCAGTCTGCCTGCCTGGGGATGAACCTTGCCACGCGCCGCTCCCTTCCTGCTATCCGCCGATCGGACCGGCGACGAAGTTGACAGCGATGAAGATGCCCATCAGGACCAAGGTGACGACGACCACGAACACGACCGTCGAGGCCAGTCCGGAGAAGAACTGTCTGGCCACGGTGTCCTCCTTCCGCGAGGCTGCCCGCTAGTATGCCGCAGGGCGCGGCTCGGAGAAAGCTGACCGCCGCGAGACGGCCGGCGCGCAGGCCGGACGGGGCCGCCCGTTACTCCTCGCGCCGACCGGGTACCACAGGGGCATCGCACCCGCAGCGCGGGAGGGACCATGAGAGAAGAGCCGACGTCCGCCGACGACCCACCGGCCGGCGGCAAGAAGAGTCACCGGCGTCGCCACCGACGCGCAGGTTGGGAGCCCCCCGACGCCGGACGGGACGCCCCGAAGCAGATCCGCAGCGGGAAGACGATGCACCATCCCGCCTTCCGCATCGGCGAGATCAAGCGCGGGAAGTAACGACCGCGGCAGGGGCTCAGGGGCGCAGGCGCGCCAACACCCACGCCATATGGCGGCCGAGGGTGCGCATCGTCTCGACGCCCTCGGCGTCACTCTCGACGTCGCCTGCCTCGTGGCCGACGCCCATGTTCCAGTAGCTCGAGCCGACGACGACCATCTCGTTGATCAGGAACCAGTGGGTGATGGAGTCGAGCGCATGGATGGCGCCGCCCCGTCGCACGGCGACGACGGCGGCGCCCACCTTGCGGGCCAGCGGGTTCCCGTTCCTTCGCGTGGCGTAACCGGCGCGTTCCATCAACGCCTGGGTCGCGGCCGTGCAGTTGGCGTAGTACGTCGGCGAGGCGATGACGATGCCGTCCGCCTCGAGCATCTTCTGGATACAGTCGTTCACGCCGTCGTCCCTGAGCCCCGAACACCGGCAATCCTTCGTCTCGGCGCACTTCAGGCACCCCGTGCACCCGGCGAAGCGCCGGCTCGCGAGCTGGACCAACTCGGTCTCGACTCCGGCGGCCTCAAGCTCGGCGAGCACGTGCCGCAGGAGCAGCGTCGTGTTGCCGTCTCTGCGGGGGCTGCCGTTGAAGGCGACGACCTTCATCTCAGCGCCTCCTCTCGGGCCGGCGCCGCCGGCCGGCGTTCCAGGTGATGGGCCAGACGGACGAGGGCCAGCGTGTCCAGGGCGCAGTACTCGAGCAGCGCGTGGCGCAACTCGTCACGCCGCGCTGCCGGGGTGTCCGCGGCGATGGCTTCGTGGTAGGCGGCCTGCGCCGAGAGCCCGTCCTGGACCTCGTCGAGGTCGGCGTGGGCGAGCTCGGGGGCGATCGTCGGCAGGACCGTCTTCAGCGAGTACGAGCCGTTCAGGGCGGGATGCGTATAGTGCTGGCGCGCGAGGCGGAAGAGGTCGACCAGCCTGCCCGTCACGTTCTCGATCGCCGGGGCGAGATCGGGGAAGCGCGCCGCAAGCTCGACGAGGCGCCACTTCTCGAAGTCGGTGTACACGAAGACAGGCCCGCGTTCGCCGAGGGTGGCGAGCAGCGCGTCGGCGGCGGCGCGCATGGGCGCGCCGCCGCCCGTGTCGAGGTGCTCGGCGTGCTCGATCTTCCCGAAAGCGGGCTCGAGGTGGCACGACCACTGGAAGGGCAGCTGCTCGTAGGGTCGGGTCTCCGGCCAGACGGGGACGGTGAACTGCACGGTCTCGAAGTCGAGGTAGAAGCGCGGGAACGGCAGCGACGCGAGGTAGGCCGACGCGGCGGGATCGACGCGGCCCAGGGCGGGGTCGGGCGCCTCTGGTGCCTGCTCCCCGGCCGAGTCGCGCGCCACGGCGGGCGCCCGACCGTCGCGCCCTTCGCAATACGGCAGGAACGGGCACTCGAACGGCTTGCGGCACTGCTGACCGGTGGCGATGGCGGGCTCGCCGCCGTTGAGGATCTCGACGAAGTTGGTCACCCAGCCCGGCACGCGCGCGAGGATCGGCCTCACCTGGTCGGCGATGGGGATCTCGCTGAAGAAGCCGCGATAGTCGCCGCCCCCCGGATAGACGAACTCGGGGTCGATCACGGCCATGTTCAGCACATCGAGCGGAAGTCCGTTGCCCTCCAGGACCCACGTCTGCACGGCGACGTCGGTGAGGTGGTACTCCTTGAGGCGCGTCGCCGACTTGACCTCGGTCATGCGGTAGCGGCCCTCGCGGCGCTCGAGGATGTCGGTGCGCACGAAGACCCCCCGGTGACGGAATGCGGCCTCGAAGACGGTGACGTCGCCCTCGCCGCCCAGGGCGACCGCCGTCTCCTTGAGTGCGCGGTCGAGGTCGTCCTGCCATTCGACGAGCACGCCGCCGGGACGGAGAGTGCGGGCCACGTCGTTGACGTCGTGGCCGGCGGCGAAGAGGCGCCGGGTCTCCGGCGGGTACTCCGCGAGGGAGGAACGGTGCACCTGCAGCCAGAGGCGCTTGCCGCACTGCAGGCCGTAGGTGATGCGTGACTTCGAGAGGCCGAATCGTCGCACTGCCTCCATTGTAGAGGAGACTCGGGACGGGCGACACCGCACGCCGACAGTCGGTCGCCCGTTCGACCGTTCGGGGTGCTCGGGGCGACCGTACGCCGCGGCGACCCCTTCGCCCCCGAGCCGTCCGTCTGCTGTGGTATGTTCGCCGCCATGAGGCTCCTGCACACGGCCGACTGGCACCTCGGCCGCCTGTTCCATAACGTCCACCTCACCGACGATCAAGCGGTCGTGCTCGACCAGCTCGTCGACCTCGTGCGCGAGGTCAGGCCAGACGTCGTGCTCGTCGCCGGCGACCTCTACGACCGCGCCGTCCCACCCACCGAGGCGGTCGAGCTGCTCGACGACGTGCTCACGCGCATCGTCGCCGGCCTCGGCGTGCCGGTCATGGCCATCGCCGGCAACCACGACAGCCCTGCCCGGGTGGGGTTCGCCGGCGCGCTCCTGCGCGAGCGCGGCCTGCACGTGCTCGGCCGGCCACACGCCGACTCGACCCCCGTCACCCTCCACGACGACCGTGGGCCCGTGCACCTGTTCCCGCTGCCCTTCTGTGAGCCCGCGATGGCGCGCCACGTCTTCGGTGACGCCGACATCCACGACCAGCAGGCGGTCGTCGCGGCTGCTGTCGGCCGCGCCCTCGCGGCGGCGCCGGCGGGCGAGCGCCGCATCGCGCTGGCGCACGCGTTCGTCGCCGGCGGCGCCCAGAGCGAGTCCGAGCGACCCATCTCGGTCGGCGGTGCCGGCAGCGTGGCACCTGCCACGTTCGAGGGCTTCGACTATGTCGCCTTGGGACACCTGCACGGGCCGCAGCAAGCCGGCCAGCCCACCGTCAGGTACGCGGGCTCCCTGCTCAAGTACTCGTTCTCCGAGGCCGGGCACGCCAAGTCGGTCAGCCTGGTCGAGGTCGGCGCCGCGGGCAGCGCCGACGGCGACGCGGGCGCGGCCGGCCGCGCCCGCGTCGCCGTCGAGACCATCGCGCTCGCACCCGCCCGCGACGTCCGCGTCCTCGAGGGCGAGCTCGCCGACCTGCTCGCGGCCGGCCGCGACGACCCCTGCGCCGACGACTACGTCAAGGCCGTCCTCCGCGACACCAGCGCCTTGCTCGATCCGCTCGGCCGCCTGCGCGAGGTCTATCCCAACACGCTCGCCATCGAGCGCCCTCTCCTCGAACGCCCGGCCAGACCCGGCGTCACCCCCGGCGAGCTCCTCAGGCGCAGCGAAGCCGAACTCTTCGCCGACTTCTTCCAAGAGGTCACCGGAGAGGCCCCCACCGAGCCTCAGGCCGCGGCCTTCGCGACGACGGTCGACGAGCTGCGCGGGCGACAGCGCGAGGCCGCGTCGTGAGGCCGTTGCGGCTCCGCATGCAGGCGTTCGGTCCGTACGCCGGCGTCCAGCAACTCGACTTCGGCGACCTCGGCGACCACGACTTCTTCCTCATCACCGGACCCACCGGGTCGGGCAAGACGACGATCCTCGACGCGATGGCCTTCGGCCTCTACGGCGACACGAGCGGCGGCGATCGCGACGCCCGCGACATGCGCAGCCAGCACGCGCCCCCCGGCCTCCTCACCGAGGTCGAGTTCGACTTCGCCGTCGGCCATGACCTGTACCGGGTGCACCGCCGGCCGCAGCAGGTGCGTCCGGCACGACGCGGCGAGGGCCTCGTCGCTCAGCCGCAAGAGGCGACGCTCTGGTCGCTCAAGGCTGAGGCCGACGGCACGCTCGCCGCCGGCAAGCCGCTGGCCGACGGCTGGACCGGGGTGACGAAGAAGACCGAAGACATCCTGGGCTTCCGCTGCGAGCAGTTCCGTCAGGTGGTCATGCTGCCGCAGGGCCGCTTCCAGGAGCTCCTGCAGGCCAAGTCCCAGGACAAGGAGAAGATCCTCGCCGCGCTCTTCGACACGAGCTTCTACGCGCGTGTCGAGATCGCACTCAAGGCGCGCGCGGCGTCCATCGCCAAGGCGCACGAGCGCCTCACCGTCGAGCGCGCCGCGGTCCGCGGGCAGGCCGGCGTCGCCGACGACGACGACCTCGCCGCGCAGCGGGTCGCCGGCGAGGAGGCGCTCGCCGCCGCCGTGGCCACGGCCCGCGCGCGCAACGACGATCTGGCGCGCGCCCAGCGCGTGCTGGCCGAGGCCCAGGCTGTCGCCGCCCGCCTCGACGAGCTCGCGGCGGCGCGCGAGCGGGCAGCGCACCTCGCGGCACAGGCCGACCGCTTCGCCGCCCTGCGCGCCGAGCTCGAGCTGGCCGGCCGTGCCGCATCGCTCGCCGCCGACGACGAGGCCGTGCGCACGTCGCAGCATGAGGTCGAGCAGCGTGCGCGAGACCTCGAGGCCGCCCGCGACGCCCTTGCGCGCGCCGAGGCCGTGCACGCGGCGGCCGAGACGCGCCTTGCCGCCGAGGTCGCTCGCGCCCCGGCACGCGAGCACGCCGCCGAAGAAGCGCGTCGCCTCAGAGGGCTCGAGGGCAAGGTCGCGGGTATCGCCGATCTGGCCGGCGAGCTCGAGGCCGCGCAGGCCTCACGCGACGACGCCGAGGCCGCTCGCGCGCGCGCACGCTCGGCCGCGACGGCGGCCGACGACCGGCTCGCCGAGGCGTCGCAGCGACTCCAGAAGGCACGGGCGACGGCGGCCGGGGCGGCGGCCCTCGTGGCGGTGGCCGGGCAGGCCGCGGCGACAGCTGCGCAACGCCGTGCGCTCGACGATATCGCCGGGCGCTGCGAGAGTGCGGCGGCCGGCGCCGCGACGCGCACGATGCATGCCGCCCAAGCCGATGCACGGTACGGCGCGGCCGTCGACGAGTTGCGCCGGCTCGAGACCGAATGGCACGCCGGGCAGGCGGCCCGGCTGGCCGAGGCACTCGTCGCCGGCGAGCCCTGCCCGGTCTGCGGCGCGACCGAGCATCCTTCGCCGGCGCAACTCACCGGCGGCCCGCCCCCCTCGTTGGACGATCTCGACGCGGCACGCGCCACGCTCGACCGGCTGTTCGCTGCACGTGACGCCGCCAACCAGGCGCTTGCGGCAGCGCAGCAGCAGCGCGAACAGGCGGCCGCCCAGCGCGAGCACCTCGCCCAGACGCTCGGAGCGGCAGCCACGCTGGGCGTGGAGGCATGCGATCGGGCCGCCCGCGAGGCGTCGGCGGCAGCCGAGACCGCCGCCGACGCCGCAGCCTCGGTCGCCGCCCTCGAGATCGCAGACTCGGAGGCGCTCGCCGCGCGCGGTGAGGCGGCAGCGGACCTGCGCGCCGCCGACGAGGTGGCGGTCGCCGGCCGCAGAGCCGCCGACGCCTTGGCCGCGAGACTCGCCGAGCGTCTCGGCGACCTCCCCCCCGAGCTGGCCGACCCGGCGGCTCTCGCGGCGGCGATCGCGGCCGCCGACGCTGAGCGCCTCCGGCTCGACGACGCTCTCGAGGCCGCCCGTGGCGCGGCGACGGCGGCCGCCGTGGACCTCGAGAAGGCCCGCGCCAGCGCAGCTCACGCCGAAGAGCGCCGCACGGCCGCCGTCCATGCAGCCGCGACCGCCGTCAAGCGCTTCGCCGCGCACCTCGCCACCCAAGGCTTCGCCGACGAGGCGGCTTGGCGCGCCGCTTTGCGCGAGGAGGAACGGCTCCCCGCGCTTTCGGCCGACCTCGAGGAGTACGACGGCGACGTGCTTGCCGTGACGGCCGTGCTCCACCAGGCCGAACGCGCCGCTGAGGGCCTGCGACCGCCGGCCGTCGACGACCTGCGGGCCGCGGCCGCCGAGGCTCTGGCGGGCGCGGAGGAGGCGGCCAACATGAAGGCCGGCGTTGAGAACCGTCTGCGAACGCTCACGCACGCTCGCGGCGAGCTCGACCGCATCGCCGCCGAGAGCCGCGGCCTCGACGACGAGTACGCTGTGGTCGGCCGCATCGCCCAGGTGGCGACCGGCGACAACCCGCTGCGCCTGAACTTCCAACGCTTCGTCCTCGGCGTCCACCTCGACCGCGTGCTCGAGATCGCCAGCCTGCGCCTGCGCGAGATGACGGCGCGACGCTACGAGCTCGAGCGCAGCGGCCGGGCACACGGCCGCTCTCGCGCCGCCGGCCTCGACCTCGACGTCTTCGACGCCTGGACCGGTGAGAGCCGTCCCGTGAGTACGCTGTCGGGAGGAGAATCGTTCCTGGCCGCCTTGTCGCTGGCGCTCGGTCTCGCCGAGGCCGTGCAAGAACTCAGCGGCGGCGTCCACCTCGACACGATCCTCGTCGACGAGGGCTTCGGCTCGCTCGACGCGGAGGCCCTCGACCAGGCCGTTGCCACCCTCACCACCTTGCGTGAGAACGGCCGCCTCGTCGGCGTCATCTCACATCTCGGCGAGCTTCGCGAGCGCATCGACGCACGGCTCGAAGTGACTGCAGCCGAGACGGGCAGCGCGGCGAGGTTCGTCGTCCCCTGAATCGATCGCCGCCCGCCCTTGGGGCGTCGTGCTGCTCGCGTCACGCCGACTCACGCCCCGACCTGTACTACAATCGCCCCCAGGATCCCGAGTGGAGGCCGCCGTGAGCACACGCTGGCTCGTCATCGTGGTCGCCTGTGTCGTCGCAGCCGTCCTGATCGTCACGCTCGTGGTCGCCGGAGACGACGAGGCGCCGACGCCACAGGGCGCACCTTCCTCCTCGCCCGCGGTCTCCAGCCCTGCCCCACCGGCCGCAAGCCCGTCCTTGCCCACGAGCCCGTCGTCGGCCCCGAGCCCCTCGCCGTCGGCCAGTCCCGCGTCGGCATTCACCGCGTCGGGCGACTACGCCGGTGGCTGGTACTGGTTGCGCGACGACGCGAACGATGCCGCCGCCACGTGGCAGTTCGTCACGCTCCCGCCAGACGGCGACCTGGTCTTCGTCCTCGAGCTCCTCGCCACCGACGCCATCGGCGGAGCGCGCGGCCAGGACGCGCGTTTCTTTTTCGCCTGGGCGCCCAGCGTCCCGCCCGAGCCGGCTGGCTGGGCGGGCCGCCTCCCGGTCACGCTGCCGAACGTCTCCCCGGCGGACGATCCTCTCGGGTACACGTGCCGAGGCACCGTCACCGTGCCGCGTTCCACGCTGGCCGGGGCCACCACTCTCGTCGTACGGATCAGTCGCGACGACGTGCGCGGCGAGTTGACCCCGACGGACGTCCACATTGGCGTCGTCGCGTCGAGCGTCGCGCTGCGCCTGCCCTGACCCTCGCGGCGCGCCGCCGCCCACTGCACAGGATGACGGACGGAACGGGGCCGGACCGGTCCCCCTCCCCCCTTCAGTTCGGAGTGACCAGGCCCGGCCCGTTCCAACTGGACGTCGCAGGCCCGCGCACGACACGAACACCGCGCGCCTGCGTGTTCCAGCCTATGAGGGCCGCCTCGGTCAAGGCCCAGACGGACCGGTCCACGTTGACGGAGGGCCGGCGACCCTGGCCGGCACGCCGCCACGGCGGGCGACACTTCCTGCCGGAGCGGTGTCGCCCCGCGGCCCTGCAGTGTACAGTGACGTGTCGAGAAGGCGTCAGCGGGTCGTCACCGGGGGTGCTGATCGTGACCTTGAGGCAGCGATACGGCCGCGCCTGCGCGGCGGCCGTCGACGAGCGGCCGCGCGCTGTGGGCCTCGCACTGGTCGTGCTGGCCGCCGCCTTCATCGCCCTGCTCTGTTGTGCCGCCCCCGCGAGAGGAACCGCCGGCGCCGTCACGTGGGACAAGACCTGGAACACATCCCGCCCCGGCACCGTCTCCTCGGCGACGGCGGTGGCGAAGCCGGGAGGCGGGGTGTACGTGGCCGCCAGCCTCTTGCGCCCGTCGGGCAACATCGACATCTCCGTCCTCCGCTTCTCATCGGCCGGCAAGCGCCTGTGGACCAGGTTCTACGACGGGCCGTCCCATGGCATCGACTGGATGGAGGGCATCGCCGTCGACGGGCGCGGCAACGTGGTGGTGTGCGGCGCGACGTTCAGCGTCTCGGGCAAGGACGACTGGGTCGTGCTGAAGTACGCGCCGGACGGCCGCCGGCGCTGGGTGCGCAAGCTCGCCGGGGCGTACCGGCGCGCCGATATTCCCGAGGCGATCGCCGTCGATCGACGGGGCGACGTGGTGGTCGCCGGTGCACTCACGCGCAAGACGACCGGCGGCGACTGGTGCGTCGTCAAGTACAGCGCCGCGGGCACGCTGCTGTGGCGCACGACCATGACGCGTTCGATCCGAGGCCTTGACCAGCCTCTGGCGCTCGCCGTCGACCCGGCCGACGCGCACATCTACGTCACCGGTCGGATGTATGGCAGCCAGTCGGGCGACGACACCGTCACCGTTCGCTACCGGCCCAACGGCAGGCGTGTGTGGAGCAAGCGGTGGACGGGCACCGGCGGCGGACCCGACCATGGAGGTGCCATCGCCGTGAGTCCGGCAGGCGTCGCCGTGGCCGGCGTCACAACGAACCCGGCGAGCGGCGGCGACGGTCTCGTCCTGCGGTACTCCAAGGGCGGGGTGCTGCGGTGGGAGCGCGTGGTCGACGGCGGCCAGGGCGGATCCGGGGTCGACCGCTTCGCCGCGGTCGCCATCGACTCCGAAGGCGGAGTGACCGTCGCCGGCAGCCTGACGACCACCGCCGAGCACGGCCAGGACGTCACGGTCGTCCGGTACGGCCCGTCCGGCATCGGGGCCGGCCACTGGTCGCTCGAGGGAGCCGGTCACGACGAGGCGGCGCTCGACGTCGTCGTGGCGGCGACCGGCCGCACCTACGCCGCCGGCACCACGGCCGGCGCCACGGGCCCCGATGTGGTCGTCGCCGGCCTGTCGAACGTGCTCCTGCCTCTGTGGCCGGCGCTCCTGTACGACCGCGGCGACCGCGATGACCAGGCACAGTCCGTCAGCCTGACCTCGGGCGCGATGTACGTCGCGGGAGTCAGCGGCTCCGACCTGCTCGTCCTCAAGATCCTGCGCTGAACCTCGGTGGCAGCACCGGGCGGACCTTGTGCCTGGGAGCCGGCCTACGCGGTGGCGCAAACCCGCCTGCGCCTCGTGCGACGCGCGCTTCCGGCGCGGCCAGCGTTGGGCTAGGATGGACCGGTGACTCGCCGCGAGACCATCCGCCGCCTGCAGCGCCGCAAGACCGAGATCAAACGGTTCGGGGTGCGTCACCTCGCGATCTTCGGTTCGACCGCGCGAGACCAGGCGACCGAGCACAGCGATACGGACATCCTCGTCGAGTTCGAGCCGCACGTGCACATCGGCCTGTTCGGGTTCGTCGAGTTGCAGCGGGTCCTCGGCGACGCTCTCTCGAGTCGCATCGATCTCGCGACCCCGGGGGCGCTGCGCGCCGAGATGCGGGACGAGATCCTCTCCGAGGCGGTGCGTGTCTTCTAGCCTGCCCCCAGACCCGGGCGAGGAGCGCCGCGAGCGGCTTCGCTTTCGCGACTGGCGCTTCCGCGTGCGCGACATTCTCGACGGCGTCCGCGCCGCGCTCGACTACACCGACGGCATGAGCTTCGAGGAGTTCGCCGCGGACCGCCGGACGCGCGACGCGGTCATCCGCAACCTGATGATGATGGGAGAAGCCGTGCGCTGGATCCCGGGACCCATCCGCGAGGCCCACCCCAACGTCCCTTGGACGACGATGCGCGGCGTGCGCAACGTCGTTGTGCACGAGTACTTCGGCATCGACGCCCAGATCCTCTGGAACACCGTCGCCATCGACCTGCCGCCGCTCGTCGGCAAGCTCGAAGCGGTACTCGCGACCGACCCACGCTGAGCCGGCGCGTCGACGCCGGCCACCTCCTGGCGGCGGTCAGTCCTCGACGACGGTCAGGAAGGTCTGCGCCTTCTCGAGCCACGCGGCGATCGCGATGTGTTGCGGGCAGCGCTCCTCGCACGTCCCGCACTGGGTGCAGGCGTCGGCGCCGGACCCTTCGTCGATCCAGGTGTACCGGCGCCGCGCCCCGTCGAGGTCGGCATAGGCGACCGCCTCGTTGTACAGCTCGAGGATGTCGGGGATGGCGACCTTGTTGGGACACGGCAGGCAGTACTTGCACGACGTGCACGGGATGGGGATGGCGTCGCGATAGGCGTCGCGGACGCGGGCGATGGCGGCGTGCTCCGCGGCGCCCACGGGCACCGTGGAACGCCCGGCATAGCGTATGTTCTGCTCGACCTGCTCCATGGTGCTCATGCCGCTCAGCAGGAGCGAGACCTCGGGGTGCTCCCAGACCCAGCGCAGAGCCCATTCGACCGGCGACTCCGGCGGGCACACCGCGGCGGGCACGCAACTCTCGAGGTCGCGCTGAGCGGCGTCCCACAGCGCGGCCACCTGGGGCGTGGGTCGTGCCAGCTGGCCGCCGCGCAGCGGCTCCATGACCACGACACCGAGACCCCGCTCGGCGGCAGCGCTCAGACCGCGCGTCCCCGCCTGGTACTCCTCGTCCATGTAGTTGTACTGGATCTGGCAGAACTCCCACAGGTCGCTACCCTCGAGGATCTCGACGAAGGCGTCGTACGTGTCGTGGAAGGAGAAGCCGAAGTGGGCGATGCGGCCGTCGGAGAGGGCCGCCTCTGCCGCCCCGAGGACGTCGTGCGCGAGCACGTTGTCGCGCCAGGTGTCGGCGTCGAGCGAGTGCAGCAGATAGAAGTCGATGGCGCAGCCGAGGCGCTCCAGCTGCTCGCCCAGGAAGCGGTCGAAGTCGTCCCGGCGTTCGACCTTCCAGGCGGGCAGCTTCGTAGCCACCTTGACGCGCTCGCGGTAGTCGTCAGCCAGCGCCCAGCCCAGCCACTCCTCGCTGGCGCCCCCGTGGTAGTTGTAGGCGGTGTCGACGTAGTTGACCCCGAGGTCGACGGCGCGGCGCAACATGCGCCGCGCTTCTTCGCGGTCGATGTCGTCGGGCGCCGCGCCGTGGAGCGGCAGGCGCATGGCGCCAAAGCCCAACGCCGAGCACGCGAAGTCGAGCGTTCCGAATCGTCTGTACTCCATGGGGCTCATGCTACACGTGCGCCCAGACGGGTAGAAACGCACTGTGTGACCGAGCCCGAGGAGGATCGCGATGCCGACGTACGAGTTCCGCTGCACGCAGTGCGGCACCCGATACGAGATCACCTGCCACTGGGCCGAGCGCAACGACGAGGCCGTCTGCCCGCACTGCGGCAGCCGCGAGGCCGAGCCCGTCGTCACCTCGTTCGCCTGCGAACCGCCCAAGAAGTACTGACGCGCACGCGCTCGCGCTCCCTGCGTCGCGCGCCGTACGGTAGACTCCTTCTCCCGACAGGCGAAGGGCGCCGGCGTGGCGCCGTGGACGAGGGACGTGTCATGACGCTGAAGCTGGGCCTGCCCAAAGGCAGCCTCGAGAACGCGACGATCGAACTGTTCCGCCGCGCGGGCTTTCTCATCACCACCGCGCCGCGCTCCTACTTTCCCGCCATCGACGACCCCGGCATCGAGTGCATGCTTGTTCGCGCCCAGGAGATGGCGCGGTACGTCGAGGACGGCGCGCTCGACTGCGGTCTCACCGGCCGGGACTGGGTGATCGAGAACGAGGCCGACGTCCACGCCGTCACCGACCTCGTCTACGCCAAGCAGAGCTTCGGCAAGGTGCGCTGGGTGCTCGCCGTGCCCGACGGCTCGCCGGTCCGCGCCGCCACCGACCTCCAGGGCAAGATCGTCGCCACCGAGCTTGTCGGCGTGACGAAGCGCTGGTTCGCGGAGCGCGGCGTCGAGGCGCGGGTCGAGTTCAGCTGGGGAGCGACCGAAGCCAAGTTGCCGGAACTCGCCGACGCCATCGTCGAGGTCACGGAGACCGGCTCGTCCCTCCGTGCGAACAAGCTCCGCGTCGTCGACACGGTCCTGGAGTCCACGACGCAGTTCATCGCCAACACGGCGAGCTGGGACGACCCTACCAAGCGGCGCAAGATGCAGGACATCGTCATGCTCCTCCACGGGGCGATCGCGGCGCTCGACAAGGTCGGCCTCATGATGAACGTGCAGGTCGCGCGCCTCGACACCGTCCTCGACGTCCTCCCCGCCCTGCGCAAGCCGACCGTCTCGCAGCTCAGCGACGACGGCTGGGTCGCGGTCAACACCATCCTCGACGAGACGGTCGTGCGCGAGATCATCCCTCGCCTCAAGGAGGCGGGCGCGCAGGGGATCGTCGAGTACCCCCTCAACAAGATCGTCATGTGACGCCCGCCGGGCGACCGGCGACCGGTTCAGCGCGCCGGAGGAGGAGCGGGCTGCGGCCGCGGTGCCGGCGGTAGCGGCGCGAACGGCGTGCCGGGCAGCTCGTCGGCGGTGACCGGCAGCCAGATGAGTCCCTCGCGCTCGTCCCCCACCGCGCTCGCCCTCCCCTGCACGAACCGCCAGGCCGTGAGCGCCGCCGCCAGAGCGTCGAGCGAGTCATGGTCGAAGTAGGCGTCGTCACCCGTGTCCCAGTGGACACCCGCCTGCCGGAGGGCAAGTACACGCAAGCGCAGGCCCTCGCGCGTACTCTTCCTCGAGAGCAGCCCGCCGAGCAACGTGACGAAGGCGGCGTACGGGAACACCTCGAGCAGCGCGGGTGCCGCCCCGAAGGCGCCCGAGAGGGCGCCCCGCAGCGGCGCCTCGAAGCCGCGCTTCCTCAGTTCCTTGAAATACCGGAACCCCACGCGCATCCACGGCGGCAGGGCCTCCGGCGAGGCGGCGACGTCCTTGCGGCTGGGCACCTGGCACAGCGAGATGCGCCGCCGCAGGAGCTCGCGGTCGCACACGCGCGAGCGGCTGGGCGTCGTCGCTCCCGCGCGCTCGAGAAGGCGGCGGTTGTAGCCCTGCGGCGCGTCGATCGCCACCGCGGCGGGGCGCAGGCTCGCGATCCAGTCCAGCATCGCGGGCGTGTCGTCGCGATCGGGGTCGTCGTGAGGCAGCGCCTCCATCCACGCTTCGGCGTGCGCCGTCCGCCCGCAGCGCAAGGCGACCGCCGTGCACGGCCGCGACGCGGCGATGTCGATGCCGATGACGAGGTGCTCGTCAGCCACCGGGCCTCACCTCCGCGCCAACCTTAGTGTGCCGCGCCGGGACGAGGCAACATGCTGAGCTACCGCAGGGCGCGGCCGGCCGTCGCCGGGCGCGGCTCAGGACGGCGGAAGGCCGCCGGTGGTGACGCTGAACTCCGGCGGCGTCTGCAGGTGCCGTTTGACCGAGCACTGCTCGACGGCACGCACGATCGCGCGCTCGTACTTCTGGGGAAACGCCGGCGGGAGGTACAGTGTCAGGTCGACCTTCGTGGTCGCACCGCTCACCGGGTCGCGTGTCGTCGTCATCGTGATGCCCGAGCCCTCGGCCGCGATCTGGCGCTGCTTCATGAACGAGAGCATGAAGATGCCGGCGCAGGTGCCCAACGACGCCATGAACAGGTCGAACGGGGCGGGCGCGCTTCCGTCCCCACCCTCATCGACCGGCTGGTCCGTCCGGATCGTGAATCCCTTGTACTCGGCGTCGACGCGCAGGTTGCCGGGGAAGCTGATCTTCATCTCCATCGCGTGCGCCCTCCATACAGGCTTGTCAATCCCGCCCTCAGTGATACCCCCACGGGGTATCTGTGACACAGGGACCGGCGGCCTCACAGCCCCCTAACAAGGGCCGGGTAGAGTTCTCCCCGCCACGACAGCGCCAGCGACCAGGACGGTGACCGTGATGCCTCAACACCCGCGACGCGTGCTCTTCCTCTGCACCGGCAACTCAGCGCGCAGCCAGATGGCGGAGGCTCTGCTCCGCGAGAAGGGTGGCGAGAACTTCAAGGCCTTCAGCGCCGGCCTCGAGCCGTCCCCGATCCATCCGCTGGCGGTCGAGGCCATGGCCGAGATAGGCATCGACATCACGGGCCAGCGTGCGAAGGGCCTCGTCGAGTACCTCGGCACGCAGCACTTCGACTACCTCGTCACGGTGTGCGACCACGCCGCGGCGAACTGCCCGACGTTCCCAGGCGTCGCCCACCGGTTGCACTGGTCGCTCGTCGACCCGGCCGCCGCCGAGGGCGACCACGAGCAGCGGCTCCAGGTCTTCCGTCTGGTACGTGACACGCTGGCCGAACTCATCGACGGCTTTGTCGCCGACCACACACCCGGCTGAGACCGCGCGAACACCCGACGCCGCCCCTGCGCCGTCACGGCGCCGAGTAGCCCTTGCCGACGCTCCAGCACTTGGCCAGCGGCTCGCCCAGCGACCAGTATTTCTTGCTCGCCATGTCGAACAACAGCGGCCTCACCTTGGCGAGGTCGACCACCCCGTTGGTGAGCACGTCGACGTCGGCGTGCGTCTCGACGATCTCGCCGACGAACAGGTCGTGCGTGGGCAACTCCACGTGTTCGATGAGCCGGCAGGCCATCGTCACCGGACAGTCGTCGACGAGCGGAGCGCCCTTCAGCTCACCATAGAACACCTTGAACAGGCCGCTCTTGTCTATCGTCTTGCCACTCGCCATGCCCACGTAGTCGGTGACCTCCACCATGGCGACGGACGGGATGCTCACACTGAACTCGCGGTTCGCCTTGATGCCCTCGTTGGTCAGATGGATCTTGCCCATGCCCAGCGTGATCCCCTTGAGGTGGGCGATGCCGACGTGGGCCACGGTGGCGAAGTCGGGCTTGCCGTCGACGACGCTGCCGACGAGGGTGGTCACGAGCGGGTAGAGGGCGTTGGTGTCGCCGAGGTTCTCCTTCACGGACGCGCTCCTTCACGGTCGGGACGATTGCATGACCCGTCAATACCCACGCGACGACGCGGGCTAATCAAGCGGGCCGCCCCGCAGCGCGCACCTCGGGCGCCGGCCGGGTCAGGCGGGGGGCGGCTCGTCGTCCGCGACCGGGGCCGCCGGCGGCTCGTCGTCCCAGTAGCTCAGCCGAGGCAGTCGCGTCACGACGCCGAAAGCGCTGAACGAGATCTTCTGTGAGCGCGGGTAGAAGCAGACGTCGTCGCCGGCGCGCTCCCCGTAGGCGAGGTAGGTGATTCCGGCGGCGCCGGCGCGGATGCCGTGTGCGACCCCGCTCCCCGCGGGGAAGGCGGCGACATGCCCGGGCCGCAGGGCTTCTTCCTTGGGGCCGTCGGACGGCGCCCGGCAGTCGTAGAGCAACAGGGTCCCGCCACCGGCCAGGACGACGAAGATCTCCTCCTCGGCCGAGTGCGCGTGCGGCGGATAGCTCAGCATGCCCGGGTCGACCTCCACGTAGCCCAGCCCGCTCGCCGAGCTCCCCGCGGCAGTGCCGAGGTCTCGTTCGCGAAAGCGGGCGTCGCCGCGCCCGCGCGTGACGGCCTCCACGTCCTGCAGGCCGACGATGCTGGGAGGGCGCGGCTCCGGCGGCGGAGCCGGCAGGTCACCCGCCGCCGCCTCCCGCGCCCAGGGGTGCGGCTCCGTCCCCGTCACGACCCAGGTCGCCCCGTCCCACGCGACGCCCGCGCGCGGCAGGCGCGCGAGCGCCGACGGACGGCGCGTCCCGAAGGCGAGCACGTCGAGGCGGCCGGCTCCGGCGACCAACGTGTGCGCCGGCCCGCCGGCACGGTGCACGATGCAGTCGCCGGCGACGATCTGGTGGGTCTGGCCGTCGTGCCAGCTGCTCCCCGCCCCGGCGAGGACGAAGTAGATCTCCTCCTCGCCGTCGTGGGTGTGGACCGGAGTCGAACGTCTCCCCGGGTCGATCTCGATGTGGCGGACTCCCGTCGTGACGGTGCCCACGGCGTGACCGAGGTCGCGCCAGACGCCGGCCATGGGGCCGACCTCGACCCGGCGGCCGACCACCTCGTCCCAGTGCGTCAGAGGCGCAGCGGTCATCGGACTCCTTTCACGCGAAGGCGCGGCCCGCGGCGACTGCCGCGGGCCGCGCCGTGTCGCTCCTCAGGTCACGGCCGGCGCGTCGCTCTCGCCTTCCGCCGGCCCGTCCGCGGCGTCTTCGCCCGCAGGAGGCTGCTCGGCCACCACGTCGGGGGCTTCGCGGACGTCGTGCGCATGCCCGCCGCTGAGCTCGACGCCGCAGACCCGGCAGAACTCGTCGGAAGCGTTGATGGCGGCGCCGCACTGCGAGCAGTGCTGCTCGAGGGTCCCCGACTCCTCGTCGACCGAGGGCGGCACGCTGGTCGCAGGAGGCTCGAAGGCCGGCGGTGCGGGCGGCGCTGCCGTGGCGAGCGGGTCTGCGGCCGTCGCCCACGGGTCGGGCCCTGCCACGGATGTGTTCTCGGCGGGCGGAGGCGCAGGCGGTGCCTGCACGACCTCGGGCGCCACCGGTGCGGGCGGCGGGGGCGGCGGGATCACCGGCGGCGCCGGCACCGCGCTCCCGCCGCCCATCGGCGCCGACGGCGCCGGCGGGTACGCCGTGCCGGGCGGCACGACCGGCGGCGCCGGCGGATACCCGGTGCCGAATCCCGCCGCCGACGGCGGCGGGGCATCATAGAGGGCATGGTCGACGAGGGCGGTCTCTCCCGTGGCCTGGAAGTACATGGCCACAACGTACGCCATGCCGTAGACCCCGACGAAAAGGCCAAGGATCTGACCGATCACCGGGATGATGCCCAGGATGCCGCTGACGACGCCCACCACGATGGCACCGAGCAGCAAGGTCACGAAGGTCATGAAGTAGCCCGGCTTCTTGGCCAGCGCACTGCTCTCGGACATCGCCTCGCCGAGACGGCTCTTCTTGTCCGCGATGAGCACGAGGACGTACGCCCAGATCGTCATGAGGATGAGACCCGGGATGATGAGCAGGACGAACCCGATCGCCAGGGCGATGCCCAGGACGATCATCGCTGCGATGAAGGCGCCGATGCCCTCGAACCCCAGCCTGAGGTCGTCCATCGTGGCCGCACGCCCCTCACGCACGCGACGGACCATGATCTTGAGGAGGGTGGAGTACTCCCACGCGCCGACGACGACGCCGACGATCACGACCACGAGCCACCCGAAGAACAGCGCGCCCGCGTTGACGTCGTCGACCTCGATCGTCTCGCCGTTCATGCTCGTCGGCAGCGACGCCAACGAGGCGACGCCCAGCAGCAGCGCCGCCACCCCGATGACGACCGCCGCGATGACGGCCGTCACGGCGAGGGGCGCCAGGTCCTTCATGAGCAGGTTCCAGGCGTCTTTGAAGCAGCGTCCGATATCCATCCCGTCACCCCCGGGCCGTCGTGTCCCCTCTGCAGGCATGCAGCGTGCCGTTCCCTTCGCCGTCGGGCAGGCCAAACCCTCTGCTTCCAGAGACCGCCAGCCCGGCGCTGCAGAGCCTGGAACAGGACTGCCCCTGTCCTCTATGGCCGCGGTGCGCTACGCTCTTCAGGCCGACATGGACCGCATCACGCGCAGACGGTTCCTGGGACTGACCGCCGCGGCAGGCGCCGCGGCGGCGTTGGCGGCCGCGGGCTGCGGCGGCGAGACGCCGCAGGCGCCGCCGACGAACGCCCGTCGCAGTCCGGACCCGATTCCCTCGGAAGCCCCCACCGATGCGACACGGCAGACGCCGCGTCCAGAGGCAGGGCGGCCCGTCCTGGCCGTCGCGCGCGGCGGCGACCCGCGGGACATCACCGCCGCCGCCGTCGACGAGCTCGGCGGGATCAAGCGGTTCGTCCGGCGCGGCGACGACGTCGTCATCAAGCCCAACATCTGCACCGGCTACCACGGGCCCGACTACGCGGCGACGACCAATCCCGTGGTCGTGGCCACGCTGGTCGCCCTGTGCCGCGGCGCGGGGGCAGACCGGGTGCGCGTCATGGACTCTCCCTTCGGCGGACCGGCCGACGAGGCCTACCGGGTGAGCGGCATCGCCGCCGCCGTCGACGAGGCCGGCGGCGAGATGGAGCTCATGGCGCCGGCGAAGTTCCAAGAGGTCGAGATCCCCGCCGGCCGCGCGATCTCGAGCTGGCCGATCTACCGCGACGTCCTGAGCTGCGACGTCCTCATCAACGTCCCCATCGCCAAGGATCACGGGCTCACGCGGCTCTCACTGGGCGGCAAGAACCTGCTCGGAGTGATCCTCGACCCCGGGTCCCTGCACGGTGACATCGGCCAGCGCACGGCCGACCTCTTGAGCGTCTGCCGCCCGACCCTGACGGTCGTCGACGCCGTGCGCATCCTCACGGCCAACGGCCCCACCGGCGGCGATCTCGACGACGTCGAGAGGCTTGATACCGTGATCGCGGGGACGGACGCAGTGGCGGCCGACAGCTACGCGGCGACGCTGTTCGGCCTGGACGGCGGTGACGTCCCCTACGTCCGCGCCGCCGCGCAGATGGGCCTCGGCGAGATCGACCTCGACGGGGTCGACGTGCGCCGCGTCCGCGTCTGACGGCGCCGGGCGCACGCCGCGCCCCGCCGCGTGCACGCTCACGGCGCGATGGAGGCAGTTACAATCGCGCCGATGGAGACACGTCACCCCGCACGCACCGCCCTGGCCTCGCCGCCGGGGCCGGGCACCACGAGGCTGCGCGAAGGCACCCTGAGCGCGACGACCGCGCGCCACGAGCGCATGATGACCGAGGCGCGGCGCATCATCGACGCCGGTAACGAACGCGGCGTGGTGCTCCGTCTCACCGGCGGCCTGGCTGTCCGTCACTACGCGATCGACCTCGAGTTCGCCGAGCGCGAGTACTCCGACATCGACCTGATCGGGCTGCGCCGCCAGAGCGCCGAGATCGGCGCGTTGCTCGACGAGCTCGGCTACCTCGAGAACATCTACGTGGCGACGGCGACCGGCGGCGCCCAGCGCCAGTTCTTCCTGCCGGCGCGGGACCTTGCCTCGCGCCGGCACGTCGCCAAACGCGGCGCCGCGAGCCTGCCGGTCTACGCCGCCGTCCCGCCCAGCGACCACCTGGACGTCTTTCTGGACGCCATGAAGATGGACCACGAGGTGGAGATGCGGGACCGGCTCGCGACCAACACGTACGCGATCTCGCCCGCGGACCTGTTCCTCTGCAAGCTGCAGATCGTGCGCCTCAACGAGAAGGACGCCCACGACGTCATCACGCTCTGCAAGGACGTCTACGTCGACTTCGAGGACCACCCCGGCGTCCTCGACCTGACGCGCGTCGCCGAAGCCTGTGCCCGGGACTGGGGCCTGTACGTCGACGTCATGGGCAACATCGACATCGTCCTCGACCGTCTGGCCTCCTACGAACTGACCGTGAGGGAGTTCACCCGAGTCAGGCGCACGCTCGAGCTGGCTCAGGACATGATGGCCGAGGCGTCGAAGTCGCTCCGCTGGCGACTGCGGGCGCGGGTGGGCAAGCGGGTCAAGTGGTATCGCGAGGTCGAAGAGACCCTCGCGGGAAGCGGCCGCGAGGCGGACGTGGCCGTTCGTACCAAGACCGGGCGGACACCCTAGACCGCCTCGGTGGACTCCTGCCACGATCCCAAAAAGGAGCATCTCCTCTTCACCATGCTCCACCACAGGGGGCTCTCCCGGGCCGAGGACCCGTTGCGGCTGCTCGTGCACGAGCACGAGATCCTGCACGCCACCCTCGAGACCGCCGCCGAGTGGATCCCGGAGCTGAGGCGCGGAGACCAGAACGCGGTCGAGCCGCTGCGCCATGACCTGTACGCGTTCATCGACCTCGTCGACGAGCACATCGCGACGGAAGAGGCCGGGGTCGTCGTCAGCGCGGCAGAGCTGCTCTCGGAAGACGACCATGACGAGCTGCACCAAGCTTTCGAGACCGTCCAGTGCGACGAGGATGACGAGGGCGCCCTCGAGTACTACCGCGAACTCGCGCACGAGCTCGCCAGCTACAGCTCCTGACCGGCGTCGAGCGCCCAGCCCGCGGCGCCTTCCTGGCCCGCGACGTCCGCCCAGTCGTCGTCGTCGAGAGCGCGGAACGCGGCCGGGGCGAGGAACTCCTCCTCCGCGTCGAGGGCGCGTCGTACGGCGGCCACGGCGGCGCGGGCCAGCGCGACGGCGACGGCCGCTGCGACCTCGCCGGGACCCGTCGTCGCGCGCGCCCTGTCCAGCGCCTCGACGGCCTCGCCGACCCGCTCCCCGACCATCTCCGGAATGCTCGGCCCGATTCTCGCGGCCACCACGGGGTACCAGGCGAGCCGCAGGCGCCGCCCCTGGCGCTCCATGTCCCCCAGCTTGGCGACGAGGCCGCCGAAGGCGGGCCCGGCCTCGTGCCAACGCGCCTCGTCGGGGGGGTCGCCGATCGCCTCCACGACGCCTTCGACGAGGCTCGCGAGAGCGGCCAGCCGACTGCGCTCTCGCTCGAGCGCCCGAAGCGGATGTGACGGGCCGAGCGCCGTCAGCGCCGCGGGCCACCCGGACACCGGTCCGACGATGCCCGCCGTACTCGCGGCCCGCACGCCGGCTTCGCGCTCACGCGAGCGGGCGACGGCGGCGACCTCCTCCGCATCGAGCCCTCCGGTGAGCTCATCGATCCTGGCCGCGAGCGCGCCGATCGACGTGCCGTGCGCGAGTTCGCGCAGCACCCCGAGGACGTCGTCGCCCATCGCCGAGTCCTCGGCGGGGCCCGGCGCCGCCCCGGCGATCGCAGGGGCGGCGCCGGTCACCCTCCCTATCTCGGCCTGGATCTCGCGCAGCAGGTCGAGCCACGGCAGATCCATGGCCACCGCCACATCCTGCAAGGCGGCGACCCGCAGCCAGCGGCGCGACGCGTCGGAATCGCCCAAGCGCGCGAAGAAGGGGTGACGCGACACCAGGAAGTCGTCCAGGAACGGGTACTCCCCGAGCAGGGTGTGGAGCGTGGTCGTGCGCGTCAGCACAGGGCCTCCCTCCCGCGGGCGGCCGCGACCCCCCGCCTTCGCCGAGCGACGGCCTCACTCTACCCGACCGACCGCGTTCCGGTGGCGGGGGCGTCACTGCCTCGAGCCCGGAGCGCCTCGGACACCGGGGGCACGGCTGGATGCCCCGGCCGCCCGGTGGTATCCTGCCGCTCCCGCGTCATCCCTCACGATCTGCCGCACGAGTCACGCCTTCGATGAGCGTCATCGCCTTTCACAACGTCGAGAAGTCCTACGGCGGACAGCGCCTGTTCGCCGGGGCGACGTTCGCCGTAGACGCGCACGACCACGCCGTCCTGGTCGGACGGAACGGCAGCGGCAAGACCACGCTGTTGCGGCTCATGGCCAACGTCGAGCAGCCAGACTCGGGCACCGTCGCGCGAGCGCGGGGACGCCGAATCTGGCTGCACGAGCAGACGCCGGAACTCGCCGGCGACCAGCCGGTGAACGACTATCTTGCCGAGGCGTTCGGCGAAGCCGTGAGCCTCGAGGCACGCCTGCGTGCGACCGAGGAGGCACTCGCGGGCCTCGACGAGCACAGCCCGGAACTGCGCGACACGATGAGGACCTACCAGCAGTTGCAGCGCCGATTCGAGGACGTCGGCGGCTACGCCTACCGAAGCCGGCTCGGCGGCGTGGTCGAGGGGCTCGGACTGCCCGCCGCCATGCTGGAGCGCGGGCTGCACTCGCTCTCGGGCGGGGAGCTCACCCGCGTCACTCTGGCGCGCGCCCTGCTCGCCGACGCCGACCTCCTCTTGCTCGACGAGCCGACCAACCATCTCGACATCGACTCCGTCGAGTGGCTGGAGCAGTTCCTCGTCGACTACGGGCGCGCCTTCGTGCTCGTGACGCACGACCGGCGCCTGCTGGAGCACGTCGGCCGCCGGGTCCTGGCGGTCGATCACGAGCACGTCGAGGCGATCACGGGCGATTTCGCCACGTACATGCGAGAACGCGAGGCCAGTGGCGACCTCTTGCGCCGTCGCTACGAACAGGACCTCGAGAAGGTCGAGCAACTGCAGCGGTTCTACGACCGGTTCCACGCCAAGAAGAACAAGGCCAAGCAGGCCAAGGCCAAGCTCACCCAGATCGAACGTATCAGGACGGGAATGAAGCCGCCGCCGCGCCGGGCGAAGAGCCTCAAGCTGGGCCTTCCCCAGCCTCGGCCGTCGGCGCGCGTCGTCCTCGAGATGAAGACGCCGGCGGTGAGCGTGGGGTCGGCCGACGACCCGGACGGCGTACGCACCCTGGTGCGCGACGTCGACGTCGTGATCGAGCGCGGGGAGAAAGTAGCGCTCGTCGGCCCGAACGGTGCCGGGAAGACCACGCTGGTCGAGACCGTCGCAGGCTTGCGGAGCGTGGCGCGGGGGGCGGTCCACCTCGGTCACAACGTCCGATGCGCCTACTACTCGCAGCAGGGACGCGAACTGCGCGAGGACTGGACGATGCTCCAGAACGTGCTTCCCCTGGTCGGCCACGATGAGGAGCAGGCCCGCCGGCTGCTCGGGCGCTTTCTCTTCACCTCGGATGAAGTCGAGAAGGAGGTCGCCGTCCTCTCGGGTGGCGAGCGCAGCCGCCTGCGGCTCCTCCGTCTTCTGGTCGGCGAAGCCAACTTCCTGTTGCTGGACGAGCCTACGAACCATCTCGACGTGACGTCGGTCGACGCGCTGGCCGACGGGCTGGACGACTACAGCGGGACCCTCCTGCTGGTGACGCACGACCGGCATCTGATCGACCGTGTCGCCGCGCGCGTCTTCGAGATCCACGACGGACGCCTCCTCACGCACCTCTCCCCCGCGCGCTACTGGGAGGCGCGCGGGGCGCGCGCGGCGACCGCGACCGGCACGTCGGGCGCACGCGCGGAGACGACGCTCAAGCCGGGAGCGGGCGCGCAGCCCGGCGCACCGCGGCGGCGCGACACGGGGCGAGCGGCGGCGCCCGACGGCGCCGCCAGGACGCGCCAGAGGAGCGCCGAAGACGCCCGCCGCCACCGCGCCCGAGTGCGCTCGACCGAGGCCGCGATCCTCAGACTCGAGCGCCGCCTCGGCGAGATCGACGCCGAGTTCGCCGAGCCGGACACGTATGCCGACGGGGAGAGCGTGGCTCGACTGCTCGCCGAGAGAGCTGCGACCGAGAAGGAGCTCCAGGAGGAGTACGAGCGGTGGTCCGGCCTTTTGGACGGCGAGGAGTAGCTCGTGGCCGTTGAGCGACGCCAGGGCGGCGCCCGACCGGCCATGCAGGCGCCCGTCCTCGCCGCGGGCCAGGTGTCGGTGCTCCATGCGCGCCTGTTCGCCTGGTACGCGGCCAACCGGCGGGCGTTGCCCTGGCGAGAGACCACCGACCCGTACGCGATCCTCGTCAGCGAGGTCATGCTCCAACAGACCCAGGTCGCGCGCGTCATCCCGGCGTACGGCGCGTTCCTGGCCGCCTTCCCGAGCCTCGCGACGCTCGCCGGCGCGCAGCTCGCCGACGTCCTGCGGCGATGGCGCGGCTTGGGTTACAACAACCGCGCCGGGCAGCTCTGGCGCTGTGCGCACGCCTGCATCGCCGCACGGGCTCCGGGCCGGCCGGCCTCGCTGCCGGCCGATGTCGACGGATTGATGGCCCTGCCCGGCGTCGGCCCCTACACCGCGCGCGCCGTGATGGCGTTCGCCTACAACGCCGACGTCGCCGCCGTCGACGCCAACGTACGCCGGGTCCTGATCCACGAGCTCCGTCTGTCGCCCGATCTGCCCGAGCGCACCCTCCAGGCGGTAGCGGACCAGGTCCTCCCTCGCGGCCGCAGCCGCGATTGGCACAACGCGGTCATGGATTACGGCGCCCTCGTCCTGACGGCGCGTGCCACCGGCATCGCCCCACGCACGCGCCAAGGCCCGTTTGAAGGGTCGCGCCGGTGGCAGCGGTCTCGCCTCCTGCGCAGCCTGCTGGACGACGGACCGCAGACGGTCACGGGACTGGCCGCCCACCTCGGACTCGGTCGCGACGTCATCGACGACCTGATCGCCGCGCTCGAGTGCGACGGCCTTGTTCATCGCGCCGGCGGGCGCGTGATCGTGGCCTGAGACGGCGCCTGCTCGGGTAAGCTCTGGCTCGTACCTCACGACCGGGAGACGGAGCTCTGATCTACGACGTCGACATCGTGCGCGTGCCCGAGCAGGCGGTCGTGTCCCTGCGTGAGCGCGGGCCTATCGCAGAGATCGGCGCACGGATGACCCGCCTGCGCGACCTCGTCGCTTCGGCGGGTCTGACGCCGGTCGGACCGATGATGGGGCGCTTCTATGGCGACCCCGCCCTTCGCGACCCGGACTACGAGGTCTGTCTGCCCGTCGCCCCGCGCGCCGACGGGTCCATCCCCGACGCCGTCGGCCCGGCCCGGGGGGAACTCGTCCCGGCGCATCACGCGCTGGCGACGACACACGTCGGGCAGCGCGACGCCATGGACGATGCCGTGCACGCGCTCTTCGAGGCCCTCGACGCGGTCGGGTACCGCGCGAGCGGTCCGCTGACCGAGGTCTACGTGACAGCGCACGAGACCATGCACGACCCGGCGCAGCACGTCACCGAACTGCGCCTGCCGTACGCCCGCTGAACGCGCCCGGCGGACCACCCGCCCAGAGCCGCGCGCGCGCCCGCCCCGCCGAGCACGACCCGGACTCGCCCGCCCGAACCCCCTCTCAGGTGCGGAACATCGTCAGCAGCATGGCCAGTTCGCCCGAGGCCTGCACTGCGTGCCGCATCCCCGCGGGCATGTAGAAGAGCCTGCCGGCCCTCGCCTCGTGGGCGACGCCCTCAAGCACCACGCTCCCCTGCCCGTCGAGGATCTGGATCGCCGCCGGCACGCTCGCCGTGTGCTCGGAGAGCTCCTGGCCGGGTGCGAACGTGAAGTGGATGATCTTGTGGTGCTCGTTCTCGACGATGCTCTTGCTGACGATCCCGTTCTCGGCCACCTCGAGCATCTCGCCCAGGTCGGCCAGGACAGGTGCTTCCATGATCTCTCCCCTCAGTGGTCGCTCAGCGACGCCCGCCGTTCCTCACGCCCTACCGGGGCGCCGCGCTTCCCCAAGTGCCTACCCCGAAGAGACTCCGCCGCACCTTGACGTACGTCAGCCCGGGCACGCCCGCCGCCTGCCTCGGGCGCCGGGACACGCCGCCTCGCCGACTCACGCCCGGACGCGCCTCGCGCCTCTGCTCCGTCATGCGCGTTTGACGACGCCGGGAAGCCGGGTATATGCTTTGTGCACGAAGGAACAAACTACAACATTTACCTGGGAGGGATGTCATGCGCAGCACCGTCTTCAGTCTCGTACAGAGCGTCCTGGACGGCGCCGGTGAAGCCATCGGCACCCCCTCTGGTGTGAGTCCCGCCCGCCTCGACCGGTACGCCCCCAAGGGGCCGAACGGCGAGCTTGACTATTTCGGCAACGAGGTCTCTGCGAGGCACTTGCGAGGCCGTTGACGAATACCATCACCGCGAGCGACGCCCCCCCGTCGCGAACGGTCACGAGGCCCTTCGCCGTCTGGCTCCGGCCCCCCCGACCCGCCAGACGCACCGGCGAAGGGCCTCACCCCTTCTGTGACCAAGCAGCACCGGTCACCCGCAGTCGTCGCTCTCGTCGCCGTCCCTGTCGGCCCTGTTCACGCACCCTCGGCACGCCGGGTCCTTCAGGCTGCCGGTCAGGCTGCCGATGACGTGAGGCGACCGGTCTCCACACATGGGAGGATCACGTGATGGCCCGCTGGGAAGGGCGCCTCTGGCTCTTCACCCTATGGACCGTCGAGGCCTGCATCGCGGCGGGCGCGATCGAGTAGTGTCCCGGGTTGTGTG
>DDYF01000059.1:0-72710 GCA_002347645.1 Thermoleophilia bacterium UBA2241
CACCACATTACGGGACTCAACTGACTCCGGTTCACAGCTGCGGACGAGATGGTGAGTGCGAGGCCCCTGAAGAGGAGGCTGGCAGGCGTGACGCGGCGGGCGAGAGTGGTGCGGGGCAACGCCGCTGGGCGACTGGCCGAGCGCGGCGCGGCGTCGCGAGCTTTGCTCGCCCGGGTGCGTTACCTGACGCCCGGCAAACTCAGCGACGATGGTCGAGTCGTCGTGCGCGAGAGCAGCGGCCGCTCGGAGGAGTTCTACCGCGACCGCTGGCGCCACGACCGCGAGGTGCGGTCCACTCACGGCGTCAACTGCACGGGCTCGTGCTCCTGGATGGTCTACGTGCGCGACGGCATCATCTCCTGGGAGACCCAGGCGACCGACTATCCTGAGACGCCCCCTGACATGCCCGATGAGGAGCCCAGGGGCTGCCCGCGCGGCGCCACCTTCTCTTGGTACACCTACCAGCCCGGGCGCGTGCGCTATCCCTACGTGCGAGGCGCCCTTCTGGAGCTTTGGCGGGAGGCGCGGCGAAGCCACGCCGACGCCGTCGACGCCTGGGCGAGCATCGCGACCGACCCGGCCAAGAGCGCCGCCTACAAAGACGCCCGCGGGCACGGGGGGTTCATGCGCGCGACCTGGGAGGAGGCACTCGAGCTCTGCGCGGCGGCGCATGTCGACACGATCGAGCGCTGGGGACCTGACCGCGTCGCGGGCGTCAGCCCGATACCCGCGATGTCTCCTGTCTCGCACGCCTCAGGCAGCCGGTACGTGGCGCTCACGGGCGGCGTGCAGAACTCCTTCTACGACTGGTACGCCGACCTGCCGCCCGCCTCTCCCCAGGTCTTTGGCGACCAGACCGACGTGCCGGAGTCGGCCGACTGGTGGCATGCGGCCTACCTGATGATCTGGGGCAGCAACGTACCCGTCACGCGCACTCCGGACGCGCACTTCATGGTGGAGGCGCGCTACGCCGGGCAGAAGGTCGTGGTCGTGTCCCCCGACTACGCCGAGCACGTCAAGTTCGCCGACGATTGGCTGCCGGTGACGGCGGGCATGGACGCGGCTCTCGCGCTGGCCATGGGCCACGTGATCTTCAAGGAGTACTACGTCGATCGCGAGGTGCCGTTCTTCACGCGGTACGCGAAGAGATTCACGGACATGCCCTTCCTCGTCACGCTGCGGGAGCACGAGGGCGGCCATACGCCCGACCGGTTCCTCACGGCACACGACCTCGGGCAGCAGGTCGAGGCGGCGGAGTGGAAGACGGTCGTCTTCGACGCAGCCTCAGGACAGCCGGCTGTCCCGAACGGGTCGCTCGGCTACCGTTGGTCTCCGTCCGAAGAGGGCCACTGGAACCTCGATCTCGGCGACATCGAACCGGCGCTCACGCTCTTGGTCTCGGGCGGCGAGTCGGTCGAGGTGCTCCTGCCGCGCTTCGACGAGCCCGAAGCGGGCGTCGTGCGGCGCGGCGTGCCGGCGCTCCGCGTCGGCGAGCATCTGGTGACGACTGTGTTCGACCTCCTTCTGGCCCAGTACGGCGTCGCTCGGCCGGGCCTGCCTGGCGACTGGCCGGCGGGCTACGACGACGTCGGGCAGCCCTACACGCCCGCCTGGCAGGAGCGGCTCACGGGTATCCCCGCGGCGGTGGCCGCACGCGTCGCCCGCGAGTTCGCGCGCAACGCGGAGGTCACCGAAGGACGGTCCATGATCATCATGGGCTCGGGCATCAACCACTGGTTCAACTCCGATATGACCTACCGCACGATCATGACGCTGCTCTTCGCCTGCGGCTGCGTGGGCCGCAACGGGGGGGGCTGGGCGCACTACGTGGGGCAGGAGAAGATGCGACCGTGGACAGGCTGGGCGACGCTGGCCTCGGCCCTGGACTGGAGCCGACCCCCGCGGCAGAACTGCGGCACGGAGTGGTACTACCTGGCCACCGACCAGTGGCGCTACGAGGTCTTTGCTGCCGACCACCTCGCCTCGCCGTTGGCCCGAGGCCTGTTGCGCGGCAAGGCGCCGATCGATGCCTTGGCCCAGGCCGAGCGCCTAGGCTGGCAGGTAACCTATCCGACATTCGACCGCAACCCGCTGCAGCTCGCCGCGGAGGCGGAGGCCGCCGGCACGACTCCCGGCGACTACGTCGTGAGCGAAGTGCTCGGCGGCCGTCTGCGCTTCAGCGTCGAGGACCCGGACGACCCCGCCAACTTCCCGCGCCTGCTCTTCGTCTGGCGCGCGAACCTGCTGGGCAGCTCCGGCAAGGGCCACGAGTACTTCCTGCGCCACCTCATGGGCTCGGACCTGGACAACGTGTTGGCGACGGAGACGCCGCCCGAGCTGCGGCCCGAGGACGTGGTGTGGCGCGACGAGGCGCCCGTCGGCAAGCTCGACCTGCTCGTCACCATCGACTTCCGGATGACGAGCACCGGGCAGTTCGGCGATGTGGTGCTGCCGGCCGCCACCTGGTACGAGAAGAGCGATCTCTCCTGCACCGACCTGCACCCCTTCGTGCACTCGTTCAACGCCGCCATCGACCCGCCCTGGGAGGCGCGTTCGGACTGGGACGCCTTCAGCGACCTGGCGCGCGTCTTCTCACGGCTCGCGGCGGACCGGCTCGGTGTGCGCCGCGATCTCGTGGCCACGGCGCTCGCCCACGACACGCCCGCTGAGGCGTCGCAGCCCTTCGGCGAGGTCAGGGACTGGAGGGCCGGCGAGGTCGAGCCCGAGCCGGGCAGGACGATGCCGGCCCTGACCGTGGTGGAGCGCGACTTCGGCGCCATCCACGACAAGCTCACGAGCCTGGGGCCGCTCGTCGACTCGCTCGGCGTGGGGGCCAAGGGCGTCGCCTGGAAGCCCCTGGAGGAGGTCGCCTGGCTGGGCGCCGCCAACGGCACGGTACAGGGCGGCGCCGGCGATGGCCGCCCGTCGCTCGAGCGCGCCGAACACGCCGCCGAGGCGATCTTGGCGCTCTCGGGCGCGACCAACGGCCGCCTCTCGCACGACGGCTTCACCACGCTGGAGAAGCGCGTCGGCCGCCCCCTTGCCGACGCCGTCGAGGGGGAGCGCGACGCGCGCATCCGCTGGTCGGACGTCAAGGCGCGGCCGCAGAAGACGCTGACCAGCCCGGAGTGGTCGGGCGACGAGGCCGGCGATCGTCAGTACAGCGCTTTCACCATCAACGTCGAGCGCCTCAAGCCGTGGCACACGCTCACCGGCCGCATGCACTTCTTCCTGGATCACCAATGGGTGGCGGAGCTCGGCGAGCAGCTCCCCGTGTGGCGCCCGCCGCTCAACACCCCCGAGCGCTACCCCGAGATGCCCGACCTCGGCGAGGGGGCGATCGCCCTGCGTTACCTCACGCCCCACTCCAAGTGGTCCATCCACACGGACTACCAGGAGAACCCCATGATGCTGACGCTCTTCCGCGGCGGCACGGTCGTGTGGTTGTCGTTCGAAGATGCGGTGTCGATCGGGGTCGCCGATAACGACTGGGTGGAGGTCTGGAACCGCAACGGCGTGCTCGCCTGCCGCGCCGTGGTCTCGGCGCGCATGCCCAGCGGGGTGTGCTACATCTACCACGCCAAGGACAGGCACGTCGCCCAGCCGAAGACCGAGAGGACGGGCAAGCAAGGCGGCACCCACAACGCTCTCACCCGCGTGCTGCTCAAGCCGACGCACATGGTGGGGGGCTACGCGCAGCTCTCGTATGCGATCAACTACTACGGCTGCACCGGAAGCCAGCGCGACGAGGTCGTCGTCGTGCGTCGACGCGCCCAGGAGGTCGATTACCGATGAGCATCCGGGCGCAGCTCATGATGGTGATGGCGCTCGACAAGTGCCTCGGCTGTCACACCTGCTCCATCACCTGCAAGCAGGCGTGGACCAATCGCGACGGCGCCGAGTACATGTGGTTCAACAACGTCGAGACCAAGCCCGGTACGGGCTATCCACGGCGCTGGGAGGACCAGGAGCGCTGGCGGGGTGGCTGGATGCTCGACGGAAAGGGCCGCCTGGCGCTGCGCGCCGGCGGCCGTGTGAAGAAACTCACCACCATCTTCGGCAACCCGGACATGCCGCTCATCGACGACTACTACGAGCCGTGGACCTACGACTACGCGAACCTCATCGACGCCCCAGCCGGGCCGGGGACGCCGGTCGTCACGCCGCGTTCACGACTGACCGGCAAGCCGATGGACCTCACCTGGGGACCCAACTGGGAGGACGACCTCGCGGGGACGCTCGCGCCCGACGATCCCGCTCTCAGTGGCGTAGAGGACGAGGTCCTGCTGCGCTACGAGCAGGTCTTCATGTTCTACGTGCCGCGCATCTGCAATCACTGCGTGAACCCGTCGTGCGTCGCCTCGTGTCCATCGGGCGCCATGTACAAGCGTGAGGAGGACGGCATCGTCCTCGTGGACCAGGACAAGTGCCGCGGCTGGCGCTTCTGCGTCTCGGGGTGTCCCTACAAGAAGGTCTACTTCAACCATCTGAGCGGCAAGGCTGAGAAGTGCATCTTCTGCTATCCGGTGACCGAAAACGGGCGGCCCACGGTGTGTTCCGAGACGTGTGTGGGCCGCATCCGCGCCGTCGGTGTCGTGCTCTACGACCTCGACACCGTCGCGGCGGCTGCGCAGACGACGCGCGCGTCCGACTTGGTCGAGGCGCAGCGCGAGCTGCTCCTCGACCCGCACGACGCCTGCGTCGCCGCGGCCGCCGAACGCGACGGCGTGCCGCACGAGTGGATCGCCGCGGCCCGCCGATCGCCCGTGCTCGCTTTGGCAAAGGAGCTTCGCGTGGCGCTGCCGCTTCATCCCGAGTACCGCACGCTACCCATGGTCTGGTACGTGCCGCCGCTCTCGCCGGTGCTGGACACGCTGACGGCGGCGGGGTACGACACGGAGGACCCTGACGAGGTCTTCCCGACGGTCGGGGATCTGCGCGTCCCCCTGCGCTACGTCGCGAACATGCTGGCCGCCGGCGATCCGGCGCCCGTGCAGGAGAGCCTGCGCCGGCTGCTCGCGATGCGCATCGTGAAACGCCGCCGGCAGCTCGGCGAGGGGAGCCCGGCCGCTGTCGCGAGCGAGGGAGGGATGGGCCTCGACGACGTCGAGCGCCTGTACCGCCTCCTGGCGTTGTCCCCGTACGACGAGCGCTACGTCATCCCGAAGGCGCGTCGCGAGCACGCCGGAGCCGGCCAGGCTCATCACGGCGATGACACCCTGGGTGGGCGGGGGAGAGGGTGATGAAGGCGCCGCGACAGGCAGCCGAAGGGCCGGCGGGCGATGTCGGCGCCGCAGCCCGGGGTCTTGGGGCCACGATCCTCGCGCCCGATACGACGGCCGTCATCCTGCAGGCCGCGTCCCTGCTGCTCGACTACCCCGGACAGTCCTGCGATGAGGATCTCGCAGTCGTGCAGGCGGCACTGGCCGAGTTGGCTCACGATTCGGCCCGGCGCCGCCTCGAGCGCTTTCTTGAGTGGTGGCTTGACCTGAGCGCCGCCGAGCGTGAGCGCACCTACGTAGCCACCTTCGATCTGGACCGCGACGTGTCGCTCTACCTCACGGAAGGGAAGCCGCGCACCTCGCGCGAGCGTGGCGCGGCGCTGCTCGAGTTGCGACAGGCCTACCGGCGCGAGGGTGCCGTGGTGGCCTGCGACGAGCTGCCCGACTACGCGCCGCTGATGCTCGAGGTGGCGGCGCACGTACCACCCTGCAGGGTGCTGCTGGCCGCCGAACGGCCCGCGCTCAGAGACCTCGCCGCCAAGCTCGACGAGCGTAGGAGCCCGTTCGCCTTGGTGGTGACGGCGGTGCTCGTCGTCCTGAAGGAGGCCGGCGACGCACGCCCCGAGCCCTCTGCGGCGTCCCGCGCAGGTGACCGCACATGAACGCCCAGCACGCCTGGCAGGTCGCCGCGTTCGTGATCCTGCCTTATGTCGCGCTCACCGTCTTCGTCGTGGGGCATGTTTGGCGCTACCGCTTCGACCGCTTCGGCTGGACCAGCCGCTCCTCGCAGCTCTACGAACGGCGCCTGCTGCTGATAGGCGCGCCGCTCTTCCACTACGGCACCCTGCTGGCGATCCTGGGCCACGCCACCGGACTGCTGGTGCCCAAGTCCTGGACGACGGCGCTCGGTGTCCCAGAATCCGCGTACTCCGCGTTCTCCAAGGTCGCCGGTACCACCGCGGCCGTGCTCGTCGTGATCGGCCTCGCGGTGCTCACCGTACGGCGCGCTCGCAGCGACCGAGTACGCGCCGCGACCTCACGGATCGACTGGCTCGCCATCGGTCTCCTGTGGGCGATGATCGGTCTCGGCGTCGGGGTCACCGTCGGCTACAACGTGCTCGGGCCCGGCTACGACTACCGCGAGACGGTCTCACTGTGGATGCGCGGCATCTTCACCCTCAGTCCGAGTGTGAGCGACATCTCCGCGGCGCCGTGGATCTTCCAGGTGCACGCCACCATGGCCTGGCTCTTCCTGGCGCTCTTCCCCTTCACCCGCTTCGTCCATTTCTGGAGCGCCCCGGTGTGGTACCTAACGCGGCCCTTCGTGCTCTACCGCAGGCGCAGGGGCGAGGTCGTCCTGTCGCCCGGCGAATCGCGTGGATGGCGGACGTTCGGCCGTTCGAGCGCGGGTCCGAGGCTGTGAGCGACGCAGGTCCGCGGCGCTCGCGTCGTCGGCCGCTCTTCGGCGGCGAGCTGCTGCACAGTCTGCAGCTCCCCATGCTCACGCGCCGCTACAACGAACGCCGCGTGGTCGCCGCCTACGTGTTCGTGAACTCCGGCCTCGCGATCGGCGTCATGGCGGCTCTCGCCTTGGCCACCAACCAGCCCTTCGCCTTCCCCTCGCTGGGCCCGACGGCGTTTCTGCTCTTCTACCAGCCTCTCGCGCCCAACGCCGCGCCGCGCTCGTGCTTCTTCGGTCATCTCATCGGCGTTCTGGCGGGCTATCTCTCGCTCGTGGTGTTCGGACTCACAGACGTGCCCCCGGATCTCGAAGCTTTCACTGCAGCCAGAGTAGGCGCGCTCGCCCTGTCCCTCGCCCTCACGCTGTCGCTCATGGCGTGGCTCGATATCCCGCACGCCCCGGCCGGCGCGACCACGCTGATCGTCTCTATCGGGATCCTCCGCACCCCGGAGCAACTGGCGATCCTGATGCTGGCCGTCGTGCTGCTGACGGCGCAGGGATACGTGATCAACCGGCTCGCCGGCCTCCCCTATCCGCGGTGGGCGCCGCGCTTGCAGCCGACGAAGCCGTAGATCAGTCCTCCACCCGCTCGAAGAAGTCCTTGCCCAGAGAACAGTCCGGGCACAGCCAATCGTCTGGGACATCCTCCCACGGGGTCCCCGGCGCGATGGCGTTATCGGGGTCGCCCCATTCGGGGTCGTACACGTAGTCGCATGGAGTGCAGCACCACTTGTCCATCACATCTCCGCTCGTTGCCAGCCGGTCGCGGCCGACGCTCGGCCGGGCTTCTCGTCACCGTCGACAGTTCCCGCGATCGCTGCCGCGGCGCAGGAGTGAGGTCCTCGAATCAGCGCGGCGCGTTTGGGGCGGCGTGCAAGGGTACCCTTGTCGTCGTGAGCTCAGTCGATGGACTCTCGCGTGTCAGCCGTCGCCGAGGGCGTGATCGCCACTGGGCTCTCGTCCGCCGGACTCGCTTGAGACGCCACGCGTCCGGAGGCGCGCCGATGCCAGGCAGCCGGACGCGGGAGGGTAAGAGATGATCCGTTTGAAGCGAGCATACGAAGATCCGTCGCCCCTTGACGGCCATCGGGTACTCGTGGAGCGGCTCTGGCCGCGCGGGGTCACCAAGGGACGGGTGTCCCTCCACCTCTGGCTCAAGGAGGTGGCTCCGAGTCCCGAATTGCGGCGTTGGTTCGGCCATGACCTCGGCAAGTGGCCCGAATTCCAGCGGCGCTACCGTGAGGAACTTCGCCATCGACCGCAGGAAGTGGCCGAGTTGACGAGGCTGGCTGCCATTGGAACGGTCACCTTCGTCTACGCGGCTCGCGATCCGGAACACAACTCAGCGGCAGCGCTCAAGGACTTCATCGAACACCAGGAAGCCCAAGAGTAGCGCACGGAGAAGCGGCGTGTCGCGTCGGCATCTCGCGTTTCCTGCCTCGGTCCTCGCATGAGGACAAGACGGAGGACAAGTTCACCGGCGGCAATGCGCTCGAGCTCGCGGCCCACCAAGCCGGAGCGGTCGTGAGCCGGGAGATCATCAAGAAGAAGACCGGCACAGTGACGGCGTTCGCCTTCGACAAGGAGGGCCTCAGCGAGCACACCGCTCCTTTCGACGCTCTCGTGCACGTGCGCGACGGTGTCGCCGAGATCACAATCGGCGGCACGTCTCACGGTGTCGGCAAGGAGAGTTCTGTCCTGCGCAGCCGCATGTGCGCAGCCGCATGCGCAGCCGCAGCGTGCGGGGCGCTTTCCTATCGCGCTTGGCAGTGCACGGAACTTCGGAAGCGGCACGACTGCCGACGTTCTTCCGACGAGACCGGGCAGTACCCCTGCGCACAGCTGGGCGTGCGCCGGCACGAGAGCGCGGCCTTCTACGCGCACCCAACTCCTCCGAGACGCGGGCTCAGCATTAGAATCGTCTCGAGCAGCGTGGAGGGGGACGCTCGGATGCGGTGCCGCGGGTCGACAGCCCCACAGCTCGGAGGGCGACCGACATGATCGCCTGCCCCAGCTGCGGCTTCGAGGCTCCCGACGAATTCGCCTTCTGCCCCAGGTGCGCGACGGTGCTGGCGGCTACCTTCGCCATCTCCGAGGAGCGCAGGGTCGTGACGACGCTCTTCTGCGACCTCGTCGGGTTCACCGCCATGGGCGAGAGCGCAGACCCCGAGGACGTCGACGCTCTTCTCGGTCGCTACCGCGAGCTCGCCCGCACAGTCATCGGTTCCCACGGCGGCACAGTCGAGAAGTTCGTCGGCGATGCCGTCATGGGCGTCTTCGGCGTCCCCGCCGTGCACGAGGACGATGCCGAGCGCGGCGTGCGCGCCGGCCTGCGCATCATCGAGGCGCTCCAGGGCCTGACCCGGCCGGACGGCAGTCGTCTGGAAGCCCGCGCCGGCGTCAACACCGGCGAGGCCCTCGTGCGCCTCGACGTGGACCCCGCCTCCGGCCGCGGCTTCGTGACCGGCGACGCCGTCAACACCGCCGCGCGCCTGCAAGCGGCTGCGCCACCTGGCGGCGTCGCCGTCGGCGCCCTCACCCACGAGCTCACCGCCCGCGCCATGATCTACGAGGAGCTTCCTCCCGTCGCGGCCAAGGGCAAAGCAGAGCCGCTTTTCGCCTGGCTGGCGAAGGCCCCCGTCTCGCGCACCGGCATGGACGCCACGCGTACTGAGCTTACGCCCCTCGTCGGCCGCGAGGCCGAGCTCGCTTACGTCAAGGCGATGCTCGACAAGGCGGTCTCGTCCGGTGCCCCCCAGGTGGCCTTGATCGTCGGCGAGCCCGGCATCGGCAAGTCGCGGCTGGTCCTCGAGCTGTTCGCCTACATCGATGCACGCTCCGAGCTGATCACCTGGCGTCAGGGTCACTGCCCATCCTACGGTGAGGGCGTCACCTTCTGGGCGCTCTCCGAGATCGTCAAGGCGCAGGCCGGCATCCGCGAGACCGACGACAACGCCGCCGTGGAGATGAAGCTCGAGGCGGTGCTGCCCGACGGCGAGGACAGGGCGTGGTTCCGTCAGCGGCTCCGTGCGCTGCTCGGCTTGGAGGCGCCGCAAGCCGATCGCGAGGAGAACTTCACCGCCTGGCTGCGTTTCATCGAGGGACTCGCCGCGGCGCGCCCGACGGTCCTGGTCTTTGAGGACCTGCACTGGGCCGACGAAGCGCTCCTGGCCTTCATCGAGCATCTGGCGGCCCACCTCGCGGCGGTGCCGATCTTCATCGTCGCCACGGCCCGGCCCGAGCTCTTCGAGGCACACCCTGGGTTCGCCGGCTCCGCGCGAATCAGCCGCGTCGTCCTCGAGCCGCTCTCGGTCGCCGAGACCACG
This sequence comes from Thermoleophilia bacterium UBA2241, assembly GCA_002347645.1. Taxonomy (GTDB): domain Bacteria; phylum Actinomycetota; class Thermoleophilia; order UBA2241; family UBA2241; genus UBA2241. The sequence goes on from DDYF01000059.1 coordinate 10,011, forward strand.
GCCCTGGTCGATTCTCTGCTTGGCGAGGACGCCGGCGGGCTTGGTCCGACGATCGTCGAGAGGGCCGAGGGCAACCCCTTCTACGCCGAGCAGTCGGTGCGCCTGCTGGCCGACTCCGGGGGGTCGCTGGTGCCCGCCTCGGTACAGGCCGTCGTCGCCGCCCGTCTCGACGGCCTGGCTCCAGAGGACAAGGCGCTGCTCGGCGACGCGGCCGTGGTGGGCGAGGTCTTCTGGGACGGCGCCGTCGCGGCGATGGACGGCGGTGAGCCGGCGGTACTCGCCGACCGCCTCGAACGCCTGGCCGCACGCCAGTTCGTGCGGCGCGCGCGGACCTCCTCGCTCGAGGGTCAGCGCGAGTTCGCCTTCTTCCACGCACTGACGCGCGACGTCGCCTACGGTCAGCTGCCGCGCGGCGCGCGGGCCCGCAAGCACGCCGCCGTCGCCGCATGGCTCGAGGCCACGGCGAGCGACCGTCTCGACGATCTCGCCGACGTCCTCGCGCACCACACCGCGACGGCGCTCGAGCTCGCCCGGGCAGCTGGAGAAGACGATCTCGCCGAGGCGCTGAGCGAGCAGGCCGTGCGCTACCTGATGCTGGCCGGCGACCGCAACCTCCGTCTCGACACTGCCTCTGCGGAGCGCCAGTACACGCGGGCCCTCGACCTGCTGCCGGCGCGTCATCCCGGACGACCGCCGCTACTCCTGAAGCGGGCAGAGGCCCTCTTCTGTGTCGGCGCCTACCGGCCCGCGGCGGATGCGGCCGCCGAGGCGGAGGCCGGGTTCAAGGAGGCCGGTGACGCCCGCGGTGCCGCCGGGGCGATGATGCACCGGACGCGCAGTCTCCTGATCATCGGCGACCCGACGGCCCCCCGGGTCGGGGACGAGGCGCGGGCCGTCCTCGAGGCCGGCGGCCCGTCCCCCGAGCTGGTCTTGGCCCTTGACTTCAATGCTAGCTACCACGCTGTGTCCGACGACTCGCGGGCGGCCCTCGATATCGCCGAGCGCGCCCTCGCCATGGCGGCGGAGCTGGGCCTGCCGGAGCCGATCCGGGCACGCCATGTCCGCGGGATCGCGCGCTGCGACCTCGGTGACGCCGGCGGCCTTGAGGACATGCAGCGTGCACTCGCGGCCGCCGAGGACAGGGGGTCGGCGCTGGACGTGGCGCGCTCGCGCTTCAATACGGGTCCCACGCTCTGGTGTCTCGAAGGTGCTGCCGCGGCCCTTGCCATCCGGCGCGAGGGCCTGGAATTCGCTGAGCGCCGCGGCCTGCAGGGTATGGTGCAGATCTTCCACACGGGACAGGTCGCGGATCTCTTCTGGGCGGGTGACTGGAGCGGCGCCCTCGCAGTCTCGCTCGAGACCGACCGGATGCTCGAGGCCGCGGGCAACGTCCAGTGGCTCGTCGTGCTCCGCTGCGATCGCGCGCTGCTGTTGGCATCACGCGGCGAGGTGGAGGCAGCTCAGGCGATGGCTGCCTGGGTCGACGAACAGAGCCGTGCCAGCGACGACCGGGTCGGGCTGCTGTACGCCGCCCTTGCGCAAGCCGTCGCCGACGGCGCCCGTGCGGACGCCGCCGGCACCCGTGCCGCGCTGACCGCCTTCGAGCGGCTGGTCGGGCGCCGGGTCGACAGCGACTACGCGCTGCGTCTCCCGCTCGCCGTTCGCCTGGCGCTGAGCGTGGACGACGCTCCCCTCGCCGAGAGACTCTCAGCTCACCTGAAGCCGTCGCTGCCCCTCTACCGGCGCGCGGTGACGACTGCCCGGGCCTCGATCGCCGAGGCTCGCGGCGAGCATGAAGTGGCGGCGGCCGGCTTCGCCGCCGCCGCCACCGGGTGGTACGAGTTCGGCGTTCCCTTCGAGGAGGCGCAGGCGCTGCTCGGGCAGGGGCGCTGCCTGGTGGCGTTCGACAGAGCGTCGGAGGCGACCGCCCCGCTGGCCGCGGCCCGCGAGATCTTCGCCCGCCTCGGCGCCATGCCCGCATTGGCGGAGACTGAGCGGCTGCTCGACTCGCTGGCGACAGACGTCGGCTGGGACTCGTGACAGGTATCTTGCCGACGTCTCGCCGACGAGACGCCGCAGCACGGCCCGTCACGGCTGAACACCAGTGGGTACTGCACTCGCGCAGAACGTTGAAGGCTGCAGCATCTTCGCACGTCAGACGCTACGTCGCGTCACGTCTGCCGGGCGGGCACATCTCCATTCCGACGCGGTAGGACGTCCGCGATTCTGGCGGCGAGGCGCCGTGGGTCGTCGGTACTTGGTGTCGCCACCGTGATCTTCAGCCTTATGCGTCGAGGCGTGGCATCTGGACCACGAAACGCGCCCCATCACGGCCGTCGCTTTCGGCTCGGATAGTGCCGTCGTGAGCCTCGACCAGCCTGCGAGCTATCGCCAGGCCGAGCCCGGCGCCGGGAGCACGACGCGCAGCGTCCCCCCGGTAGAAGCGCTCGAACACGTGCGGCAGATCCTCGGGCGCGATGCCCTGCCCGTTGTCGGAGACGCTCAGCTCCGCGACGGCCGGGGCGTCCGCGGCCGTGATGCGCACCTCCACCCGACCGCCGCTCGGCGTGAACTTGAGTGCGTTGTCGAGGAGGTTGTCGACGACCTGGCGCAGCCGGTCGCGGTCGCCCAAGACCTCGACCGGCCGGCGCTCGAGCGCGAGCTGGACCTCCTCCTTCGCGAAGCGCTCTTGCGCCGCGCCTACGGCATCCGCCGCCACGTCGTCGAGCCGCAGCTGTCGCCTCTCCAGGCTGTAGTCGGCAGCGTCGATGGCGTCGAGGCTGCGCAGCCCCGTGAGCAAGCGTTCCAGCCTGTCTACCTCGTCGCCGATCACAGCCAGGTTGCCGTCGCTCCACGGGAGAACGCCGTCCTGAAGGGCCTCGATGCGAGCCTGGATCGTCGCCAGCGGCGTGCGCAGTTCATGGGCGAGGTCAGCGGTCATGCTGCGGCGCCACGCATCTTGGCGCTCGATGGAGTCCGCCATGTCGTTGAAGGCTGAAGCCAGCGCGCCCACCTCGTCTTGACGTTCGGCGTAGGCGGGGGCGGCGCGCTGGCGTCGCTGGCCGCGCCCCATCGCCGCCGCCGCCGCCGTGAGCGCTTCGAGCGGGGCTGTGATGCGCCGGGTAGCGAGGATGCCGATCGACACGGCCACGAGCGCTGCGAGGGTCGCGGCGAGGGCGAGGTAGAGGAAGAGGTCATTGCGGAAGGCGCTGATCAACGGCAGCCCCTGGGCCTTCGGCTGCATGATCACCGCAGTGCCGATGGCCCGGCCGTCGGCGGTGAGCGGTACACGCTGCAGCGTCATGCCCTTTCCGGCGGCTCGCGGGGGCGTCGTAGCCGTGCCCGAGCCACCCATCATGTTCGAGCCCATACCCGAGCCGCCCATCATGCCCCCCCGATGGCCGGTCGCGAACTGCAGGCCGCCGTCGCTGTCGTAGACCCATACGCGCATGGAGTCGGCGGCCGCGAGCATGTGCACGGCGGCGACCGCGCTGGAGTCCCAGCCCGACCCCGTGTGGAATCCACTCGTGATCGCGTCGATGACCTCTTGCGTCCGCTGGCTCTGGGCGGCTGTGGCGTAGCGGTCGAACCGCAGGCCGCCGGCCAGGCCGATGGCGATCGCGACGAGAGCGATGGCGAGGACGGCGACCAACGTATGGGTCGCGGCCAGACGGCCGCGCATGCTGAGGCTCACTTCTCGGCCTCGCTGAAGCGGTAGCCTAACCCGTACACGGTCTCGACGAAGCGAGGCCTCCGCGCGTCTTCGCCCAGCTTGCGGCGTAGGTTCTTGATGTGGGCGTCGATAGTGCGCTCGTAGCCTTCGAAGTCGTAGCCCTGGACCTTGTTGATGAGCTCGTAGCGGCTGTAGGCGCGTCCGGGGAAGCGCGCCAGGTTGAGGAGGAGGCGGAACTCGGACTCTGTCAGCTCGACCTCGTGATCGTCGAGGTGCACACGACGGCGTCCCGCATCGATGCGCAGCCTGCCGCCGCCGCGGACCATCACGTCAGCCTGTGGCTCGCGCTCGCTGTGCGCGCGACGCAGCAAGGCGCGCACGCGCGCGCTCAGCTCGCGCGGGCTGAACGGCTTGGTCATGTAGTCGTCGGCGCCGATCTGCAGGCCGCGCAGCAGGTCTTCCTCGCCGTCACGCGCCGTCAGCATGAGGATGGGCACGTCCGAGCGCTCCCGCAGTCGACGGCAGACGTCCTCGCCGCTGATGCCCGGAAGCATCAGATCGAGCACGACCAGGTCCGCCGGCCTGCGCTCGAAGTCGGCCAGGGCGTCTTCGCCAGAAACGTGTGCGACGACCATGTGACCGTCGCGTTCCAGATAGCTCTGCACGACCTCGGCGATGCGGGCCTCGTCTTCCACCAGCAGGATGCGCGTTTCCGTCGTCATGCGTCGTTCGTCCTCGTCGCCCCGGCGGCTTCACCGAAGGAGCAGATTCGATTGAGAGATTCCTCAAAAGCGCCCGGCGTACTCCACCCGCTAGAAGAGGAGGAGTGGCGTCGGGCCGCTTCTGCCGCCGCAGCCCACCGGCCCGGCGACCGCATATGGGCGGCGACAGCTCACTCCGTCGTGTCGTCGCCCTTCGTGCGCAGCGGGTCAGCGGCATCCTACGAGGGGAGAGAAGAGGGCAGCGGAAGAGAGCTCGATGGAGTGCCCACTTCCGCTGCCCGAAGGCGTCGTCTGCTTTCAGTCCCAGAAGGAGTTGCCGCCGCCCATCATGCCGGCGCCTTGTGCGCCCCGGCCGCCGCAGCCGCCGCAGCCTTCGCCGCCGCCCCACATCATGCCGCCGCCCCGACCGGTACGGTTGCCGGGACCGGCGCCCTCGGGCACCTCGATGTCGTACTTCTCGAGCAAGGCGCGCATCTTGGCCCAGTGGGTCTCGCGAAGCTGCTGCAAGGCGGCCTGCGCCTCGTCGCTCCTGCGCTCGTCGCCCCACTCCTCGAACCACGCCTGCCGCGCTTCCCGCTGGTCGGCGCGCAGTGCCTGCATCTCCGCCAGGGCCTCGGGGTTGTCGGTCAACGCCGCGCAGGCTCCCCAGGCACCGGGGGTGCTTGGCGTCGTCGTGGCCGCGGACGCCAGCGCAACCACACTCAGCCCGGCCACCGCCACGGACGCGAGGATCGTGAGCAGCTTCCAGTGTCGTCTCATCGTGTCGCTCCTTGCTTCGTCGGGTCACGGCCTGTCCCGTCGGGGAAGACCGTCCGGCCGCCGTCGGGGTCGGCCGATCATGGTTCTGTGCACGACCATACCCGACAGTCTTGAAGAACCGGTGAACGCCTCCTGCGCATGTTGTGAAGACGTCAGCAGAAGGCGTCAGCACGCGGGCACGGCGCCCGCCCAGCCGAGCTCCAGCGCCATCGCCCGTCCGTCCGCGCCGGCGCCCAGGATGACCACGCGCTTGTCGGCGATCTTGTACGGCACCGTGATGCCGTGGTCGCGGAAGCCCAGCGCTCTCGTGCCGGCGATCGCCGCCGGCAGGTCCTCCTTCGCGACGTCGAACTTCCGGAACTGCCAGGGCAGTCCATGGTGCGTGTAGACCGCGTCGAACATTCGGTCGATGGGGTTCTCCGCCACGGATGCCCCAGCATCCCGGTCATCTGCTTCTGGGGCGGAAGATGCGAGGACGCCATCGCGAAGCTTCCTGGTCGGCGACTGACACCTCCCAGGACCGAGGGAATGCCCTCGGCACGGAACCGGCAAACGAAATCAGCTAGGATGCAGGAGACCCGCCCTGGTCGCGGAAGCCGGCCTTGTACGGGAACCGAGGGAGGAGGTGCACCCGATGCCTGTATCGCGACCGCTCGTCACGTGCTCCGTACAGCGCGCCTCCCGTGCGAGCGAGATGACCGACCTGCGCCGGGAACCGTCTCACTCCCCTTCTTCCGAGCCGGCGGTGAAGGCGGGCTGAGCCGTGGTCACCGTGGTCGACATGCAGGACGCCGAGGTCCGGCGCCTCACGCGGCAGGTCGCCGCCGACGGCGCCCGCGAGCCGTTCGGCGCTTACCTGTTCCACCACGACGAGGCGGGGGCCGACCTCTGCCGCTACCTCGAGCAGAAGGTCTTCTTCGAGGCTTGCGGCGACCCCAAAGAGGTCATGGCGGAGGCATACGCGCCCTACGACCCGAGCAGCCTGTTCTTCTGCGTCGTCGACCATCTGCGTATGGTGCCCGCCGGCATGATGCGCGTGGTGGTGCCGTCGGCGCTGGGCTTCAAGAGCCTCAGCGACATCGAGCCGATCTGGGGTGAGTCGGCGGAGACGCTGATGACACGGACGGGGATCGCCATCGACCTCACCACCACGTGGGACATCGCGACCCTCGCGGCAGACGCGGACTACCGTGGCAAGGCAGCGCGCGGCTTGGTGCTCATGGGCCTCTACCAGTCACTGGCGCTGTCGGCGCTGCCGAGCGGTGTCCAGTGGTTCGTCACCATCATCGACATGCCCGTGTTCAGATTGATCCGCTGGCAGCTCTGTCTGATCTTCGCCGGTTACAAGGGGGTCGGACCGAGACCCTACATGGGCTCCCCGACGAGCATCCCGGCGTGGTGCGACGTGGTCGCGGCGGAGAAGCGGCTCGCGTCCACCAATCGCGACTTGTACGAGATCCTGGTCCAGGGCATCGGGCTCGAGCCGGCGCTGCGCCGCGTGGATCTCGACGAGCCCGACCGCCTCGCCGTCCGTGGAGACCGGCAGGTCGCAGGCTAGCAGTCGCGATCGGCGACCGCGCTCAGGACTTCACGAGCTGCAGCCTCTGGGATCCCAACGCCGCCACCACCTCGGGCAGCCTGTCCGGGCCGACAGGCCGTGAGTAGAGGAAGCCCTGGGCCGACTCACAGCCCAGCTCGATCAGCCGTTCGCCTTGGTCCCGGGTCGCCACTCCCTCCGAGACCGTCGCGATGCCGAGACCCCGCGCCATGGCGATGATCGTGGCGACCAGGGTGGCATCGGCACTGTCCGGCGTGGCGATGGAGTCCACGAACGACTTGTCGATCTTCAGGATCGTCACTGGGAAGCGCTTCAGGTAGGCAAGCGAGGAGTACTCAGAGCCGAAGTCGTCGATGGCGATCTGCACCCCGAGCTTGCGAAGCTTCTTGAGGGCGCTGGTGGCAGCGGCGGGATCCTCCATGATCACCGACTCGGTCAGCTCCAGGCAGAGAGACGGTCCCTGCAAGCTGTGGAGAGCAAGCGCATCCGCGATGCGATCCGCGATCTTGCCGTCGTAGAGTTGCGCACCGGAGAGGTTGACCGAGAGGTAGAGGTTCGCCATCTCGGGCCACTGTCGGCGCCAGGCGGCAAACTGGCTCACCGCCTCCTCCAGCACCCAGTTCCCGATCTCCGAGATCAGCCCGTCCTCTTCGGCCAGAGGGATGAACCTCGCCGGTGCGATGACGCCGTGCTTCGGGTGCGTCCAGCGCACCAGTGCTTCCATCCCCAGCGCCGTGCCGTGCGGCAGGCGCACGATCGGCTGGTACACGAGGTGGAGCTGGTTCAGGGCGACGGCAGCGTGCAGGTCGTGCTCGATCTCGACACGCTGCTCGATCTGCATCCGCATCGACTCGTCGAAGACCGCCACGGCGTCGCGACCGGCGTCCTTGGCCCGGTACATGGCCGTGTCGGCATCGCGGATCAGCGCCTCCGCGCTGGCGGCAGGGTCTTCCCCGGAGGCGTAGGCCAGACCGATGCTGGCAGAGACGTAGAAAGTCATGCCGCTGGCGGTGAACGGGACCTTGAGACAGGAGCGCAGGCGGTTCGCCATATCGAGAGCCTGTGAGATACCGACGACCTCTCCCAGGACGACCATGAACTCATCGCCGCCGAGGCGCGTGACCAGGTCGGTCGGCCGCACGTTGTCGCGCAGACGATCGGCCACCTCGACGAGGAGCTTGTCGCCGTGCCGGTGCCCGAGCGTGTCGTTGACCAGCTTGAAACGGTCGAGGTCGATGTAGAGGAGCGCCACGTGCGTCTCGTCGATGTGCGCCCGTTCCAGGAGTCGTGAGAGGTGTCGCTCCATGAGCCGGCGGTTGGGGAGCTCGGTCAGGCTGTCGTGATGGGCCTGGAAGACCAGCCGGGCCTCGGAAGACTGCGCGATGTGCAGGGCCTGCACGATGCGCAGCACGGCCGCGCCGGCCAGCGCCAGCATGAGCAGGCCCAGAACGATGCGGTCGATCGTGCTGTTCCCCACCCCCTTCATGGTCAGGAGCGCGGGCACCACCAGCGCGATGCCGACCATCGCGACGCGGACCGTGGAGCGGGCCACGTGCGTCGGCTTGCCGGGTTCCGTGAGCATGCGCATCGTGGGGTGCAGCGCTCCCGCCCCGGCGCAGAGGAGCGCGACCATGTACGGCACGTCGAGCAGCCGCTCCGGCACGGGGGCCAGGCTGGCGTCGGCGAGCATGTACAGAACGTCGCCGACGAACATCAAGGTCATCGCCGCCAGCAGGAACCAGTACGCGGGGACGCGCTCCTGCTCGGGGTTGAACGCGATGCGCAGCGTCACGACGACCATGAAGATGGACATGGAGGGGTAGAGGATCAGCACGACCGTCGCCCCCGGGGCCGCGCCTCCCGCCAGCATCGGCTGGATGGCGATCACCCAGATCACGGCGGCCGCGGCGAGGGCGGCGATGGAGGCGTCGAGCACGACGCTCCACTTTCGCTGCGGCTCCACCGAGGAGCTGCGCGAGAACCGAAGCAGCCCCGCGGCCAGCAGAAGGTACCCTGACAGCGTGATGAGGTCGGGGATCAGTGAGCGGCTTGCGGTGATGTTGCCCGTCGTGGCCAACGCATACCGCGCTACTCCTCCGGTCAGGAACAGCGTGAAGGCGACGGTGATGGCGACCCAGGGCCAGACGATCGCCGGGCGGTGCAGCCAGGCCGAGACGGCCACGACGACGATGGCCGGCACGGTGACGGCCAGAAACGCCACCGACTGCCAGGCGCCGAGCAGGCCGCTCGCCGCCACCACCGCCACCGCTCCGCCGATCAGCAGGTAGGCGATCAGGGCTGACCGTGGGTGCAGAGGCCAGCGGGGCATGCCGGTGATCTCATGGCCGCCCTGCCACGATGCTCTGTTGGGCTTGCGTTTCGACAAGGTACTGCTGTTGTCGGCACGTGGCGTCGCTTTCGCGAGGGGTCTCCGCGGGGCGACCGGCGACGGCGGCTGCCAGGAGGCACCTCCACACGGCCCATCACGCCTGACCACGGCGCGAAACTGGACCGGGGCCGAACCGGTGACCGTGCAGCGCCTTTGCGCACGAGGTGCTGTGGTAGGCTACGTCTTCCGCGTGTTCCAGACACGTGGTGTCGCTGTATGACCGGCCGTCAGACCCCGTCGCGCACGTGGCGCGGGTCGGGCCTACCGAAAGGGACGTGAATGGCCAAGAGCAAGGTCAAGCCGCGGGCGACGAAGAAGGGCCGCCCGGTCAACCCGGCGCGCCGTCGCTACTGCTCCTTCTGCAAGGAGAAGGTCGCGGAGGTCGATTACAAGGACGTCACGGCGCTGCGGCGCTTCGTCAGCGAGCGGGGCAAGATCAAGACCCGCCGGGTCAGCGGCGCGTGCCGGCGCCACCAGCGCCAGATCGCCGTGGCCGTCAAGCGGGCCCGTGAGATGGCGCTGCTGCCGTACACGGCCCCGGCCAGCGGCAGCGGCGAGAAGCACGGCGGGCGCCGGCGCCGGGGCTGACGCCCGCACGACGCTCCGTGAAGCACGGCGACAAGTACGGCGCCCACCGGGTCCTCGAGCCCAAGGGCGTCCTGCCGCAGCCGGCGTGGAAGATCGACAACACGATGGCGATCTACGACAACGAGATCCTCATCGACGTCGACACGCTGAACATCGACGCGGCGAGCTTCACGCAGATCGAGGAGGCCGAGGGCGGCGACGTCGTCAAGATGGCGCGCCACAGCCTGGGCATCATCGAGGAGCGCGGCAAGCACCACAACCCGGACACGGGGTCGGGCGGGGTCCTCAACGGTACCGTCGCCGCGATCGGCCCGGCGTTCAGGGACCCCGGTGTCGCGGTCGGTGACCCGGTCGCCATCCTCCACTCGCTCTCCCTCGTCCCGCTCAAGGTCGACGAGGTCGTCTCGGTCAACAAGGACACCTGCCAACTGAAGGTCAGGGGTCAGGCGATCCTCTTCGAGACCGGCGTGTACGCCCCGATGCCGGACGACATGGACGCGGCCCTGGCCCTGGCGGTCTACGACGTGGCCGGCGCCCCGGCGCAGGCGGCGAAGCTCACCAGGCCGGGGCAGATCGTGTTCATCGTCGGGGCCGGGGGGAAGGCCGGCATCCTCTGCGCCTACGAGGCGCGCAAGCGCGTCGGCATCACCGGCAAGATCATCGGCATCGAGCTCGACCCGACCGCGCGGCGGCGGCTCGCGACGTCGGGCCTCGCCGACGAGATCATCGCCGGCTCGGCCACCGACCAGCTCTTCGTCTACGAGGAGATGGCGAAGATCACCGACGGGGCGATGGCCGACCTGACCATCAACTGCGTCGACATCCCCAACACCGAGATGGCCTCGATCCTGGCCACCAAGGACGACGGCCTGGTCTACTTCTTCTCGATGGCGACGAGCTTCACCTCGGCCGCCCTGGGGGCCGAGGGCATCGGCGCCGACACGACGATGATCATCGGCAACGGCTACACCAAGGACCACGCCGCGATCGCCCTCAACACGGTGCGCGAGAGCCCCATGCTGATGGAGCTCTTCAAGGCGACCTACGCGACCGGCGCCGGCAACCCCGAGCCGGTCGGGCTCAAGGCCGCGGAGGTCTGAGGCGCCGGGCGCGATATCGAGGAGGACGCAATGAAGCCGGTCAAGATCGTCCCGTGCCTCGACACGAAGGACGGGCGCGTGGTGAAGGGCGTCCACTTCGTGGACCTGCGGGACGCCGGCGACCCGGTCGAGCACGCCGGCTTCTACCAGGCCGAGGGGGCGGACGAGATCGCCATGCTCGACGTCGCCGCGACCGTCGAGGGCCGCACGACCCGGGTGGACTGGGCGCGTGCGGTGGCGAGCGTGCTCACGGTGCCGCTGACGGTCGGCGGGGGCATCACGTCGCCCGAGGACATGCAAGCGCTGTTCGACGTGGGCGTGAGCAAGGTCCTTGTGAACAGCGCCGCCGTGGCTCGGCCGGCCTTGGTCGAGGAGGCGGCCGCAGCCTACGGCTCGGCGCGCCTCGTCGTGGCCATCGACGGGCGGCGGAACGAGAGCATGCCTTCGGGCTTCGAGGTCGTCGTCAGCGGCGGCCGTCGTGGTACCGGGCTGGACTGCGTGGAATGGGCGCAGCGCTGCGAGGCTCTCGGCGCCGGCGAGCTCCTGCCGACCAGCATGGACGGCGACGGCACCCTCGACGGGTACGACATCCCGTTCACCAGGGCCATCACCGGCGCCGTCTCCCTGCCCGTCACCGCCTCCGGCGGAGCCGGCAAGCTGGACGACTTCGTCGAGGTCGTCCAGCAGGCCGGAGTAGCGGCCGTCCTCGCCGCCTCCGTCTTCCACTTCCGTACCTTCCGCATCGCAGAAGTCAAGGAGTACCTGGCGGCCCGGGGAGTGCCGGTCTCCCTGTAGGGCCCGCGGCTCAGGGACCGTCGTGGAGAGGGGCCCCCGCGGGCCCCATCACAGCTGCAGGTCGAAGACGAGCGCTCCCAGCCCGAACGTCGCTGCGGTCACCAGCACGACGCCCACCAGGTTGAGCCACACGCCGGTGCGCACCATCTGCGGGATCGTCACGTACCCCGAGGCGAACACGACGGCGTTCGGCGGGGTCGCGACCGGCAGCATGAACGCCAGGCTCGCGGAAACGGTCGCGGGCACGACGAGCACGAGCGGGTCGAGGCCGAGCGTCACGGCGACGCCGCCGAGAATAGGGAGCATCGTCGCCGCCGTCGCGGTGTTGCTCGTCATCTCGGTCAGCAAGAGGACCACGGCGGCGATGCACGCCACCAGGCCGACGAGCGGCAACGCGCCAAGGCCCGCGAGCTGCTCACCGATCCAGACATCGACGCCGGTCGCCGTGATGGCCCCCGCCAACGTCAGCCCGCCTCCGAACAGGAAGAGCACGCCCCACGGCAGCTGTTTGGCAGTCGCCCAGTCGAGGGTGAAGCGGCCCTTGCGCACGTCGACGGGCAGGGCGAAGAGCGCCAGGGCCGCCGCGACGGCGATGCCGGCATCGCTGAGCCGGGTCACGAGCGGCACGCGGTCGACGAGCCAGCCCCATCCCGCCAGCGGCTCTCGCACCACCCACGCGGTCGCCGTCAGGAGGAAGACGACGAGCACGTTCTTCTCGCCGCGCGACATGGCCCCGAGCGCGGCGAGCTCCTGTCCGATGATCTCCTTGCTGCCGGCGATCGGGCGATCGCCGGGCGGGTAGACGACGCGGGTGAGCAGGACCCAGGCCACGAGCAGCATGACCACGGCCAGCGGAAGGCCGAAGAGCATCCACTGGCCGAACCCGATCTCGACACCGTACGTCGTCGACATGAAGCCGCGGAAGAACAGGTTGGGCGGGGTGCCGATGAGCGTCGCTATGGAGCCGATGCTCGCCGCGAAGGCGATCCCCAACATCAGGCAGAGGGCGAGATTCCGGTGCTCGTCGCTGCGTGAGTTGGATGCTGAGGACACGTCGTGCGGAGCGCCCACCGAGGGTGCCGCCTCCCCGAGGACCAAGGCCAGGACGCTCATGCCGACGGGCAGCATCATGACCGCCGTCGCCGTGTTGCTGACCCACATGCTGAGCAGCGCCGTGGTCACCATGAAGCCGCCCACGAGGGTGCGTGGCTGCGTGCCCACGTGACTCAGAACGACCAGCGCGATGCGCTTGTGCAGGCCCCAACGCTGCATGGCCAGGGCGATCATGAACCCGCCGATGAAGAGGAAGATGATCGGGTCCGCATAGGACGCCGCCGTCTCCTTGATCGGCACCGCGCCGCTGATCGGGAACAGGACGAGGGGGAGCAGAGAGGTCGCCGCCAAGGGGAGCGCCTCGCTCATCCAGAAGACGGCCATCAGGACGGCGGTGGCGGCGACCGCGCGGCCCTCGGATGTGAGCCCGTCACTGCCGCTTGGGAGCAGCACGTAGACCATGACGGCCAGAGGCGGACCGACGAAGCGCCCGATCCACCGGCGGGTCAGCAAGACGCGGCGCAGACCGGAGCGCGTCGGCATGGTCGTCTCGTCGGTCCCTCTCTCCACTTCACCTCTGCTTCACGGCCGGGTGATGCGCCACGGTCGGGTGATGCGTCGCGACCTGGAGCTGCGTCGCGGGCATTCTACCGTCGCCTTGGCGCGCCGGCCTCCTCATGGGGCTCCGCGGGCTCGTCGCCTTTCGCCGCCCCATCGGCGCTGCCGTGCCGCCCCCTGGCCGGCTACATCCCGGGGCGCAGGAGCTTCGCCGCGCGTTCGAGCGCGCGCTGGGGCAGGGAGCGGCGCTCCCACTCTCCCGCTGCGACCGCTTTGCTGCGCTCGAGGTCCTCGTCGAAGTGGGCGTCGAGCACGCGCACGAGCTCGGGGTCGAGGGCAACGAGGTTGATCTCCTCGTCGAGACTGGCCGAGCGCGCGTTGAGGTTGGCCGAGCCGATGTTCGCCGCCACTCCGTCGACCGTCATGATCTTCGCGTGCAGCATGGACGGCTGGAACCGCCAGATGCGCACACCGCAGTCCAGCAACTGGTCGTAGGACGCTTCCCCCGCGAGCTGCACGACGCGCTTGTCGATGTTGGGCCCCGGCATGAGGACCTCGACATCGATACCTCGCCCGGCCGCTGCGCAGAGCTGCGCGGTCAGCCGCTCGTCGGGAACGAAGTACGCCGTCGTGATCCTGACCCGCTGCTCGGCGAGCTGGAGCAAGGCCAGGAAGACCGTCGAAACGTCACTCCAGCCGGTCGTGGACGCGCCGCGCACGCACTGGATCGCGGTCGGCCCCTGGTGCGGTTGGTCGGGAAAGCGGTCGACGGCCCGGTCGAACAGCGCCGGGTCTGTCTCGGCCCAGTTGGTCAGGAAGGCGGCCCGGAGGCCGTCGACTGCCGGGCCCGTGATGCGAAAGTGCGTGTCGCGCCACTCGCGGTCGGTGCGCGCGTCGCCCTTCCATTCGTCGGCGATACCGACCCCGCCCGTGAAGGCCACCGCTTCGTCGACGACGAGCACCTTGCGGTGAGTGCGGTGGTTCGCCTTGTGCAACTGACGGGCGGCCGGCCTGCGGAACCACCGGAGGTGCACTCCCGCGTCGTCCATCTGGGCGAGGAGCCGCTCGTCGATAGGGCGAGCGCCCCAGCCGTCCAGCAGGACGCGGACGCGGACGCCGGCTCGCGCGCGCTCGGAGAGGGCGGCGGCGAACCGCGTCCCGACGTCGCCCTGCCAATACACGAACGTCAGGAAGTCGACCGTCGCCCCTGCCGCGGCGATGGCGTCGAGCATGGCCGGGAAGATCTCGTCTCCGTTGCGCAGCACGTCGACCCGGTTGCCGTCGGTCGCGGGCACGCCAAGGATCCCTTCGAGGCCGCGCCGAATGCTCGCGACGCGTTCGGGGTGCGTCTCGTGGCGTGCATCTGACTGCCTGCCGAGTCCGTGACCGATCGTGCGGCCTCCGTGGCGCGGATCGAGAAGGGACACCCGGCGTATGCTCGTTCGTCTCCGGTCCGAAACCGCCGCCCGCGCGGAGGGCGCGTCGCGCGACGGTGTCGGCCTTCTGTCCGTAGAGCGCTCGCCGATTCATCCGAACGAGACCTTGCACATCCGGGCCGATAGACTAGGCTCGTCGCGGCGACCGCTTCACTTTCCACGTCGGAGGGACAGATGACGGACATCGAACTCAAGTACGGCTGCAACCCCCACCAGACGCCTGCCGGGGTGACCGTCCCGGACGAGGCGGGCTTCAAGGTGCTAAGCGGCCGGCCCGGCTACATCAACTTCCTCGACGCGCTCGGCTCGTGGCAGCTCGTGCGCGAGCTCAAGATGGCGACGGGCAAGCCGGGCGCCGCTTCCTTCAAGCACGTCAGCCCGGCCGGCGCCGCCGTCGCCGGTGCGCTCTCCGACACCTACCGCGCCACGCAGTTCCTGCCCGACGCCGACTACTCGCCGGTCGCGACCGCCTACGCGCGTGCTCGCGGCGGCGACCGCATGTGCTCGTTCGGCGACGTCGCCGCCGTGAGCGAGACGGTCGATCTGTCGCTCGCGCGCCTGCTCTTCGACGAGGTCTCCGACCTCATCATCGCGCCCGGCTACGAGCCCGACGCCCTCGAACTCCTCAAGACCAAGCGCAACGGCGCCTACATGGTCCTGCGGATCGACCCCGCCTACGAGCCCGGCGACATCGAGACCCGCGAGGTCTTCGGCTTCACGATGACCCAGAAGCGCAACACCGCCTTGGTCACGAAGGAGCTGTTCACCAAGGCCGGCGGCGTCGGCGGGGCGATCCCCGACGACGTCCTCGAGACGCTCATGGTGGCGACCATCGCCCTCAAGTACACGCAGTCCAACTCGGTCTGCATCGCCTACGACGGCCAGGTCATCGGCATGGGTGCCGGGCAGCAGTCGCGGGTGCACTGCACGCGCCTCGCCTGTGGCAAGGCCGACAAGTGGCTCCTGCAGCAGCACCCCAAGACGACGGCGCTCAAGATCAAGGCCGACCTGCCCAAGCCCGAGAAGGCCAACATCGTCGACTACTTCCTGCTCTGGGACGAGCTCTCCGACATCGAGAAGGACAAGCTGCTCGCCGGCCTCGACGCCGACCCCGAGCCGATCACGCGTGAGGAGCGCGCCGAGTGGGTCAAGGGTATCGAAGGCATCTGCCTGTCGTCGGACGCCTTCATCCCCTTCCCCGACAACCTCGACCGCGCGGCCAAGACGAACGTACAGTACGTCGCCCAGACCGGCGGTTCGGCACGCGACGCGGTGGTCACGGAGGCGGCGGAGCAGTACGGCATGACGATGGTCCATACGGGGCTGCGCCTGTTCCTGCACTAGTCGCGCAGCGGCACGACCTTCCGACGGTGGCCTGGCGGGGCGCGGCGCGGTGACGCGCCGCGCCCCGCTGCTCGCACCGCATCAGCGCGCTACGCCTTTCTGGCCTTGTTCGCTGCGATGAGGATGGGATCCCACACCGGGGCGTAAGGCGGCGCGTACGCCAGGTCGAGATGGTAGATGTCCTCGGCGGTCATGGCCGCGTGCAGCGCCGTCGCGAGGACGTCTATTCTGTGGGCGACTCCCTCCCTGCCGACCATCTGCGCGCCCAGCAGTCTGCGCGTGCCCGCTTCGGTGACGAGGTGCACGGTGATCGGAGAACCACCAGGGTAGTGACTGGACCGGGAGCCCTGCTGGATCGTGCTGGAACGGGCCTCCAGTCCGATGTCGGTCGCCTCCTTGAGACTGAGTCCGGTCCGTGCTACCTGGAGGTCGAAGATCTTCGAGACGGCGGTCCCGACGATGCCGGGGAACTCCGTTCGCAGGCCGCCGATGTTCTGACCGGCCACCCTGCCCGTCTTGTTGGCCGTCGTGCCGAGCGGGATGTACGCAGGCCTGCCGCTCACGATGTGATAGGCCTCTGCGCAGTCACCGCCGGCGTAGACACGATCCAGGTTCGTCTTCTGACGCCTGTCGACCGCGATCGCTCCCGTCGCGCCGAGGTCCACGCCCAGGTGTCGAGCGAGTGTCGTGTTGGGCACGCCGCCCTTCGCGACGAGGACCGACTCTGCCTTCACGTCGCCCTCGCTCGTCACCACCTTCTCCACTCGTCCGCGTCCCTCAAGGGCGAGGACGTCCACACCAGTGCGCACGTCGACGCCTTTCGCTCGCACCTCGTCTTCGACCAGACGGGACACCTCCGGGTCGAAGTTCAGAAGCATCTGGTCGGTCTTTTTCAAGATGACGACGCGCTTCCCCATGGCCACGAACGCCTCTGCCATCTCGAGCCCGATGTAACCCCCACCGCAGATGGCGACGTCGTCCGCTGCACGCGCACTGTCACGCACGGCGATGGCGTCTTCGACCGTTCGCAGCGCGTGGACACCCGCGAGCTCCTCCCCGGGGACGTCGAGCCGCCTGCCGACGGAACCCGTCGCGAGCATGAGGTAGTCGAAGTGCTCGTTGAAACGGCGGCCGTCGGCGAGGTCGAGGACCGTGACCTGCCCGCTCTCGTAGTCGGCGTCGAGCACCTCGTGCATGCGGTGCGTCGGGATCTCCCGCTTCCGCGCGAACTCCTCTGGTGTGATCTCGACGAGGTCGTCCGGCTCGGGGACGAGGCCCGCCACGAAGTAGGGCTCGGAGCACGCGCCGTACGAGATGTATCCGGATCTCTCGAAGACGACGGCGTGCAGTTCCTTCTTCTTGAGCCGCTTGGCCGCACTAGCGGCCGAAAGGCCTGCGGCGACGCCGCCGACCACGACCAGAGTCTCCATGAGCGGACCTCCTCGGGCGTCCTGTCTGCTATGCTGATGGATCGCGCGTCCTATGCTAGTCGCAGGGCGGTCTCCGGTGTAGGTACGAGTGATATTATGAGCTTATGCTCGCAATGACGACCCCGCCCTGCGAGGGTGGCTTGACGATGATGACGGTGCGCCCAGCGGAGCACGGAGCAGAGCACCTGCGATCGGTGACGCGCACGACCCTTTCGCCATGTCGCTGATCGACGCTCTGCACGACGGGTTTCGCAGCCGGGCCGCGCAGACGAAGGTGGCCACGGTGACCATCGGTCTGGGCTACACGGCGGTGGAGACGGCGGAAGGCGACGTAGGGCTGAGCTACACGATGGCCGAGCGTTCCGTCCGCTGCACGCGCGTGCCCGTCTACCGCGACTACGGTGGGCAGTGCGCGAGCGAGCTCCTCGACCTGCTGCACAGCGACCACAGCCTGGAGCGCTCCATCGGCGTGGCTGCCGTCAACGCCTTCAGCCGGCGCGAAGCGCTCTCGCTGCCGGCGGACGAGGACAAGCGCGGCTTCGCGCGCTCGTTCAACATCGGCAGCGGCACGCGGGTCGCCATGGTCGGCTTCTTCGGCCCCGTGGTCGCCCAGCTCGAGACTCTCGGCGCGGACCTGCGGGTCCTGGACCGCGATCGCGCGATGGGCGACGAGGCGCAGTTCCTCGCGATGCTCGAATCGTGGCCTGAACTCGTGATCCTCACTGCGACGACCATCCTCAGCGCCTCGTTCGAGCGGTTCCTGAGTGCCGTCGGCGGGGCAGCGAAGGTCTACGTTCTCGGGCCGACCACGCCGATGGTGCCCTCGGCCTACGAGGGGTTCCTGGTCCACAGGCTGGGAGGCATGGTGCCGGTCGAGAGAGAGGGCGTCGTCGCGGCGGTCCGTCAGGGGGCTGGGACGCGCGAACTGTCACCACTCTGCCGTAAGGTCTGCTACACCTTTGACCGGGAGTAGGGGCGTGGGCCACCTTGCCAGGGCCTGCCGGCGCCTGGAGAAGCGCAGATGATGTGCAGACGGCGTCCAGGACCGGCGCGTGCCGTGGCGCTGGCCACGTTCCTGCTCCTGGCGCTGTGCTGTGCCGGTCCGTTCCTGGCTGGGTGCGGTGACTCTGTCTCAGGCCAGCAAGCCGCCGGCGCCGGCGAGGAGCGGCACGTCGAGATCGTCGTCTTCGCGTCTCCAACGTTGACCGAGTCCTTCTCAGTCTTGGCGCACGACTTCTCGGTCGCTCACCCTGATGTCATCGTCACGCTGAACTTCGTCAATGCGGCGACGGCGGCCAGCCAGTTGAAGGAAGGCGCTCCCGCCGACGTGTTCGCTTCGGCCGATCTGGCGCAGATGGAGGCCGTCGCCGATCTCACGACCGACCCGGTCGTCTTTGCCCACAACAGGCTCATGATCGTCGTGGAGTGCGGCAATCCTCTGAAGATCCGTGTCCTCGCCGATCTCGCGCGCCCTGATATCGCGGTGGCGCTGGGTGCCCCCGGCCGTCCCATAGGCGAGTACGCCAGACAGGTGCTGGCCAAGTTGGGAATCGCCGTGGAACCGAAGTCACTCGAGGAATCAGCGCGGGGTGTCCTCGTCAAGGTCGAACTCGGAGAGGTGGACGCAGGGATCGTCATGGCCACCGACGTCGCCGCGGCAGAGGGCAGGGTGGAGGGCGTCGCACTACCAGACCGCGAGAACGCCCTCTGCACCTATCCCATCGCGGTCCTGAAGGAGACGCCACACCCGGACGCGGCGCACGCCTTCGTAGAGTATGTGTGTTCACCGGACGGCCAGGCGACCCTGATGTCGTTCGGCTTCGTCTCGCCCGAGGAGCTCTGATGACTTCTCAGTGCGCGTCGCGGCCGGTGGACGGTCAGATCTTCCGCGGCCTGCTCAGACCCAAGAGGGAGGATCGGCTCCATGCCCCCGTTCGATGTAGCGAATGATGTGTATATCCAGCTGAAGGACGCGTTCTCGCGTCTCGTCGCCGAGCACGACCTTGCTCGCGACGAGATGGACGTGACGTGCTCCCGCTTGACGGCTCAGCAGGCGATCGGAGACCCGCAGCACACGGACTACCCGATCATCCGCGGGCGCGAGTACATGGTGGCGGCCAGCTTCAGAGGGGCGGTCGGGCAGGCCTTCACCGACACGTTCTTCGGCGACTTCCGGGGCACGGTGAGCGACGTCATCGGGCTCCCATTGAACGACAACCACGAGCGCGCGGTGTTCGTCGCGGGCTTGAACGCCGTCCTGTGCTCGGTCGGTCTGATAGAGGGGACTGAACACTGCAGGGACGATGAGCCCGTCGAGTGCGCGAGGCGGCTTCCGGAGTACCTGAGCGCCAAGCATCCCGAGGCTCGCAACATCCTCGTCGCCGGGTTCCAGCCGAGGATGATCGAGGCGCTCAGCCGGCAGTACGACGTACGGGTGATCGACCTCGACCCAGACAACATCGGCGCGAGCAAGTTCGGGGTCCTCATCGACGGACCCGACATGGCGCTCAGCCACCTGGCGTGGTGTGACCTCGCCCTGGTGACGGGGACGACGCTGGTGAACGGCACGATGAGTGACTACTGGAGCGAGAAGCCGGTCGTCTTCTACGGCGTGACGATCGCGGGTGCCGCGCACCTGCTGGGATTGGAGCGCTTCTGCTTCTGCGCTCCGTCGCTCGTGGACAGAGGGTAGCCGAGCGAGCAGGGTGCGAGCCCTCGGCGGCGATACTCCTGCCCCATTCCCGTCCAGGGTACGGGGGGCAGCACGGACAGTCTGCGTCCTTTCCCTCCAGGCGGAAACGCTACGTGCCGAGGTGATGCGCCGCGATGACGATGCGCTGGATCTCGCTCGTGCCCTCGAAGATCTCGCAGATCTTGGCGTCGCGCATCATGCGCTCCGCGGGACTCCGCCGTGTGTAGCCGCGGCCGCCCAGGATCTGCACCGTCTGGCTCGTCGTCCACATCGCCGTCTCCGAGGCGGCGAGCTTCGCCATCGCCGCCTGGGCGCCGAAGGGCCTGCCGGCGTCCTGCAGCCAGGCGGCGCGCAGCGTGAGCAGACGCGCCGCCTCGATACGGCTCAGCATGTCGGCCAGCTTGAACTTGGTCGCCTGGAAGTCGCTGAGCGGGCGTCCGAACTGCCGCCGCTCCACGGCCCAGTGGGTGGCGAGCTCGAGCGCCCCCTGCGCGAGTCCGACAGCCAGCGCCGCGATCCCGATACGGCCGCCGTCGAGGGTCTTCATGGCGATCGCGAAGCCCTGCCCCTCTTCGCCGAGCCGGCCGCTCGCCGGGACGCGGCAGTCACGGAGCACGACGTCGCAGTTGGCGGCGCCGCGCAGACCCATTTTGCGCTCCGGCGGGCCGAACGAGAGCCCGGGCGTGTCCCGCTCTATCAGGAAGGCGCTCAGGGCTCGGCTGCGAGCGGTCTCGTCGGCGGTGCGCGCGATCACGAGGTACAGGTCGGCGGCGTCGGGGCCCGCGTTGGTGGCGTAGATCTTGCGACCGTCGAGCACGTAGTCGTCGCCGTCGCGGCGGGCTGTCGTCGCGACCGCGAGGACGTCACTCCCCGCGCCCTCCTCGGTGAGGCAGAAGGCGCCCAGCGACCTGCCGCCGGCGAGATCGCGCAGCCAGCGCTCCCTCTGGCCGTGGTCGCCGAAGCGCCACAACGGGACCGCCACGAGGGCGGTGTGCGCGGAGAGCGTGTCGGCGTTCGAGGGGTCGACGCGGCCGATCTCCTCGACGGCGAGGGCGGCGGCGACGAAGCCCGCCCCGCCGCCGCCCCACTCCTCGGACAGCGGCAGGCCTGCAAGCCCGCGCCCGCCCGCCGCCTCGAAGAGCGCCTTGTCGAAGAGCGCCTCGTCGTCGCGGCGGGCGACTCCCGGTGCGAGGTGCGTCTCGGCGAACGCGCGCGCCGCCTGGGTCGCCCGCACCTGTTGTGGTGTAAGGTCGAGATCCACGTGGCTTCACCTCCGGCGGCACCGCGACGCGGCGCCTGCTGTGAGCGTATCGCGGCGATCGGGGCCGTGCTCCGGCGGGGGGCCGACGGCGGGGACCAGCGAAGGTGCCGGGATTGTCCAGTCTGAACAGGCTCAGGGCGACGTGGCGTTGATCTGGTCCGCCAGGCCGAGGATCTCGTCGTTCTCGGGGATGTCGCTCATGTCGTGCCCGTAGTGGACGAAGCGTGCGACGCCGGCCTTGTCAATGAGCACCTGGGCCGGCATGCGCCCCAGCTTGAAGAGCTTCACTTGCCGGCCGTACAGCGCCGTACAGCCTGAGCACGCCGGCTCGCGGAGCTTCGGCGCGGCGGTGAGGTAGAGTCACTGCGTTGCGCGGCATCGGCGCGCACGCCGAGGAGCGGCTGACGCCCCACCGGCGCGGACGGGAGGTCCCACGTGTTCGAGGTGCCCGAGCTCACGGTGATCGCGGGTCAGATGAACGGCGTCCTGCCGGGCCTGACGGTGGCCGGAGGCGGCCTCGGCAACAGCCCGCACAAGTTCGTCTGGTACGACCGGACGCCGGAGGAGTTCGCCGGCCTTGTCGTCGGCCGTGAAGTGGGCCTGGCCCGGGTCGAGGGCAAGTGGCTCTTCCTGCCGCTCGAACCGGGCTATGTGCTGCTCATCGGCGAGTGGGGTGGACGCATCCGGTACCACCCCTCCGGGGAGGCGCTGCCCGCAAAGCGGCACCTCGATCTCACGTTCACGACCGGCGCCGCCCTGTCGGCGACGACGCAGATGTGGGGCGGTGTGCACCTCTGCGAGGCCGGGCAAGAGCACGAGGTGAAGTACGTGAAGGATATGCGCCCCACGCCGCTGGACGAGGCGTTCGACCGGCGGTACTTCGGCGAGCTGGTCGTCGAGGCCCAGCAGGCGGGCAAGCGCAGCGTCAAGGGCCTGCTGACCCAGGACCAGCTCATCCCCGGCTTGGGCAACGCGATCGCTCAGGACATCATGTTCCGTGCGCGACTCCACCCGCGCCGCTCCCTCGCGGACCTGAGGGAGGGGCAGCTGGACGGCCTCTTCGCGGCGATCACGGGGACGGTACGTGACGTGATCGCCGCCGGAGGCCGGAGCGACGAGCGCGACCTCTTCGGCCGGAGTGGCGGGTACGCCCGACTCATGGACGCGAAGGCGGCAGGGCGTCCTTGCCCCCGGTGCGGCACGCCCGTCGTGAAGATCAGCTATCTCGGCGGCGCCTGTTACCTCTGTCCCGACTGCCAGCAGTAGTCGCGCGACACGCCGGCCACGGAGCTTACGAGGAGGAAGGCATGCACGACGAGAGCCCGCCTGGAGTACGGGGAGCCACCGGATCAGTCCCGAACCTGCGCGACCTTGGAGGGTGGCCCGTGCGCGGCGGTGGCTGCGTTCGCCGCGGGCAGGTCTTCCGCTCGGCCTCTCTCGCCGACATCGACCAGGCGGGCTTGCGCGCGCTGACCGGCCTCGGCGTGAGGACGGTCTTCGACCTGCGGAGCGAGGACGAGCGCGCCGCGCAGCCCGACCGGGTGCCGCCCAGGGCCGATCTCGTCGCCGTCGACGTCTTCGGCGAAGGTGCGAAGACCGCCTTCGGCTTGCCGGCTGAGATGCAGGGTGCTCTGCCCGCCGACCTCTCCGGGCTTCTCAGCCATCCCCGAGAGGCCCTCGAGGCGCTGGGTGGCGGCAGGGCGGCGGGCATGCTCGTCCAGGTCTACCGCGCCATCGTCACCCTGCCGAGCGCGCGCGCCGCCTACGGCGCCATGTTCGCCGCTCTCGCCGACGAGGAGCGCCGTCCCGCGCTCTTCCACTGCGCGACCGGCAAGGACCGTGCCGGATGGTCGGCGGCCGCGCTCCTCATGCTGCTGGGAGTTTCCGATGCCGACGTGATGACCGACTACCTGCTCAGCAACGAGCAGCTCGTCCCGGCGGTGCAGCCGCTCGTCGACCGCTTCGCCGCCGCCGGCGGCGACCCCGACATGCTTCGCCAGGTTCTCGGCGCTCGACCCGAGTACCTGGAGGCGGCGCTCGAGGAGATGGCCTCGAGCTACGGAACGATCGAGCGCTACTTCGAGGAGGGTCTCGGCCTCGACCCCGAGCGTCTCTTCGCGTTGAGGACCGCGCTGACCGACAGGGACGGCGCCGGAACGAAAGCCCTGTAGGCCGGCGGCGATCGGCCGCCCTGTCGCGCTGACGACGCCCCCGAAGAACCGTGTGATAACGGGCTCCTCCTGTCGATCAGGGCGCCTCCGGGCGTTGCACTGCGGTGCCCCCGGGGTCGCAGGAGACTGCCGCGATCCGGTCGAACTACGGCCAAATGCATCGTGGGCGCGGCAGCCGCTGCGACCTGCATGAACGAAGAGACAGAGGAGCGAACGCAGTGAGACACACGCAAGAGAGAGGGTCGGAGAAGGCGGGGGTGGGGCGCGGGTCGTGGCTTGCGCTCGCCGCCATCGTGACGGCGGCGGCGCTCGCGGCGCTTGCGCTCGCTCCGGCGCGTGCCTTGGGCAACGGCCTTGTCGACCACCCGTTGTGCACCGCGGACGGGGCGCAGGCCGAGCCCGTGGCCCACGGCGACCGGGTCGTCTGGGTCGACTACCGATCGGACCCTCTGGGCGACATCTGGATGTACGACTTCGCCACCGGTGAGGAGTCGCAGATCACGGACGACCCAAGCGAGCAGAACGACCCCGACCTGTGGGGCGACTGGGTGGTCTACTACGACTACCGGAACGACAACGGTGACATCTACGCGAAGAACGTCGTCACCGGCGAGGAACGTGCCGTTTGCACAGATCCCGGCATCCAGCAGCGACCCAAGATCTGCGACGACATGATCGTCTGGGAGGACTACCGCAGAGGCCAGTGGGACATCGGCCGTGCTCGCATCAGCACAGGCTTCGAGGGTCTCTGGGACTTCAACAATGGCGACGACCGGTCGCCGGACGTCTACTTCGATGTCACCGGTCACGGCTACGTCGTTGCCTTCGAGTACCACTACGAGTACCGGGCCGGCCTGCTGGTTCTTAAGGCGGATAGCGCCGAGACCCGGTTCCCCATGGAGGACGCCTACGGCGCGACGCTGGTCGCCGGGGACGACGAGTTCGTGTGCGGCAGGTTCGAGGACCGTGGCGCCGGTACGCACCTGTACCTCTACCGCTACTCGTGGGGCAACGACAGCGTGACCGAGATCACGACTGACTACGAACCCTACGCCGAGTTCCGCTCGCTGTCGGTGAGCGGCACGAAGGTCGCCTACGCCTACGATACCGACTCCGGCTTCAGGGTCAGGGTCCACGACTGGGCGCAGGGGGCCGAGGCAGCGGTCACGAGCACCGAGTCGGGCCAGTATTCCCCCGCCATCTCCGGCGACATGGTCGTTTGGCGCGACGACCGCAACTACCCGGGTAGCGGCACCAACTACTACGACCTCTACACGACGCGAGGCGCGCTCCCGGTCCCGGCGATCGTGACGACCTCTGCCTCGACGACCTTGAAGGCCTACGGCGACGCGTACACGCTCACGGGCGGGCTCGAGCACGAGGGCACGGGGCTCGAGGGCAAGACGGTGGTACTGCAGACCGCCACACGTGCGACCGGCCCGTTCGCGGACACCGCGGTCACGGCGACCACCGCGGCAGACGGCACGTTCTCGCTGACCCACGCGCCGGCCAGCAAGACGTACTACCGGGCGAGCTTCGCCGGTGACGCAGGGTACGACGCCGCGACCGGGTCGGTGGTGTACACGCTGCCGCGCGCGTTCGTCGGCAACCCCCGCGCGGCGGCGGTGATGTATGTCGGTAAGGCGAAGACGGTGTACGGGTACCTCAAGCCCGCGCACAAGGCGGGCACCTACCCCGTGCGCATCTACAAGTGGCGCTCCGTCGGCGGCAAGTGGAAGGCCTACGGCTACGTCAAGGCCAAGGCATCGGCGTACTCGGGCTACACGAAGTACACCAAGTCGCTCAGCCTGCCCGCCAAGGGCAAGTGGCGCCTGCGCGTCTACCATCCTGCGGACGCCGGGCACGCCGCCAGCTGGTCCAAGGGCTACGACTACGTGACGGTGAGGTGAGCTGACCGGAGCGCGACCGCAGCTCCTGAGGAGACGAGGAGGGCCGCCGGCCCGCCGCCGAGGCGGCGGGCCCGCGGCCCTTGACGCGAACGGGTCTTACTTGCCGGCCACGATGGCGGCGACGTCGTCCTCTACCGTACCGATGGGCTTGATGTCGAAGTTGTCCACCAGCACCTTCGCCACGTTGGGGGAGAGGAAGGCGGGGAGTGTCGGGCCGAGCCGGATTCCCTTGACGCCCAGGTGGAGCAGAGCGAGCAGCACGGCGACCGCCTTCTGCTCGTACCAGGCGATGTCGTAGGAGACCGGGAGGTCGTTGATGTCGTCGAGCCCGAAGGCCTCCTTCAGCTTGAGGGCGATCACGGCCAGCGAGTACGAGTCGTTGCACTGGCCCGCGTCGAGCACCCTCGGGATGCCGCCGATGTCGCCGAGCGCCAGCTTGTTGTAGCGGTACTTGGCGCACCCGGCGGTGAGGATGACGGTGTCGGGCGGGAGCTGCTCGGCCACCTCGGTGAAGTAGTCCCTGGTCTTGTGGCGGCCGTCGCAGCCGGCCATCACGACGAAGCGCTTGATGGCGCCGGACTTGACGGCCTCGACGACCTTGTCCGCGAGAGCCAGGACCTGGTCGTGGGCGAACCCGCCGACGAGGCTGCCCGTCTCGAGCTCGGTCGGCGGCGAGCACGTCTTGGCCTTGGCGATCAGCGCCGAGAAGTCCTTCGCGCCGCCGCTCGCGCGGTCGGGGATGTGCGTCGCGCCTTGGTATCCCACCACGCCGGTCGTGTACAGACGATCGAGGTACGTGTTGTCCTTCTTCAGCGGGACCAGGCAGTTGGTGGTGAGCAGGATCGGTCCGTTGAAGGCCTCGAACTCGGCGTTCTGGTGCCACCACGAGCCGCCGTAGTTGCCCACGAAGTGGTCGTACTTCTTGAAGGCCGGGTAGGAGTTGGCGGGCAGCATCTCGCCGTGCGTATAGACGTCGACGCCGGTGCCCTCGGTCTGCGCCAGCAACTCCTCCATGTCCTTGAGGTCGTGCCCGCTGATGAGGATGCCCGGGTTGCCGCGTACGCCGAGGTTCACCTCGGTGATCTCCGGGCTGCCGTACGTTGAGGTGTTGGCCTCGTCGAGGAGGGCCATCGTGGACACGGCCGTCTCGCCAGCCTTCAACACCAGGGCGACCATCTCGTCGACCGAAAGATCCTTGGTCGTGGAGGCGAGCGCCTCGGCGATGAAGTCGTCGATGTCCGCGTTACGAAAGCCGAGGACGGCGGCGTGGTCGTTGTACGCGGCGATCCCCTTGACGCCGATGGTGAGGAGCTCGCGTAGCGAGCGGACGTCCTCGTTCTCGGTCGCGAGAACGCCGACCGCCGTCGCCTTGGCGGCGTACTCGGACGGGTCGGCGGTCGTCCAGGTCGCCGCCTCGGGCAGCGCGCCGTCGAACTCGCGCCCGTTCTTCTCCTTGAACGCGGCCAGGAAGGCGCTCTGCAGCTCGGCCTTGCGCCGCAGGCCCTCGTCGATCATGGCGGTGAAGCGGGCGTCGTCGAAGTTGCCGTTGGTGATGGTCGCGAAGAGACCCTGGCTGACGAAGTCGTCGTGCTCGCGCTGCGGGAGACCGAGCTCCTTGAGCTTCTCCTCGTAGACCGCCATGCCCTTGAGCACGAAGATCAGGAGGTCCTGGAGGTTGGCGGTCTCTTCGGGCTTGCCGCACACGCCCTTGACCGTGCAGCCGGTGTTCTTCGCCGTCTCCTGACACTGAAAGCAGTACATAGTCTCCCTTTCCTTGGTTCCTTGGCTCGTCGTGCTGTACGGAGTATCCGTCGTGGTCTCGTGGCGCGGGACCGTCAAGCCCCGCGGCGGTCTGAGGATCACTTCGAGGTCCGCCCAGAGCGCCGCGACCGCGGCGACCAGGTCGGTCGTACGACCGCCGAGGCGCCATCTGGCGACCTCGAGGCGGAGCGAGGCCATGGTCACGAACGCCAGCCGCTTGGCGGGGACGTCGGGCCGCACGAGGCCGGCGGCGGCCGCGTCGGAGAGCAGCGCCGTGAGCCGGTCCCGGTTCTCGTCCATGTGCAGGAGGACGCGTTCCTGCAGGGCGCGGTCGGTCCCGCCGATCTCGTCGGCGAAGAGCACGGCCGCGAGGCCGCCGTCCTCCGCGAACCGCTGCGCGTACCCGGTCAGCACGAGCCTCAGCCTGTCGAGGGCGTCCGAACCGCTCGGCTCGGCGCTCTCGAAGACGCCGCGACTGACCTCCTGGAGATAGTCGAGGATGCCGGCGAGGATGTCGGCCTTACTGGCGAAGTGGCGGTAGAAGGCGGGGACGCTGATGCCGAAGCGCTCGGAGAGGTGGCGGTAGGTCAGCCCCTCGACGCCGTGCTCGGCGATGAGGGCGAGGGACTCGTGGATGATCTCGTCCTGTCGTGGCGTACGCACCGTCGCGCTCCTTGAATGAAGTTAGCTAACGCTAACTAACTATGCAGTCTAGAGGGCCTCGGCCCGGGCGTCAAGTGGACGCCCGGGCCACGAGTAGGCGCCCGCGTCGGCAGCGAAGGCACGGGAGGCCCCGAGTCGCCCGCGCTCCCCCCGAGCCCACGAAACGCCGCGGTTCGTGCACGATTGAGTGTCGCCCTATCATAGAGAGCGCGACCGCCCACGAAACCCGGCGGCGAAGCGACTGTCGTTACACTCTCCAAAGGGGGCTCGATGCAGCGGCGGATAGGCGCGAGACCGGTGGTGGTGCCGATCCTCGTCTTGCTCGGCGCGTTCGCGCTTCTGGCAGTGCACGGCGGGTGCGGCGGTCCTCTTGCGGACGGCGGCGACGGCGGCGACGGCGGCGGGCCGGCCGGCTCCGCCGGGTCTGCCCCGCCGTCACCCAAGGCGTACCCGCCGGGAACGGCGATCGCGACCTTCGCCGCCGGGTGTTTCTGGGGCGTCGAGGATCAGTTCGCCGCCATCCCCGGCGTCCTCGACGCGGAGGTCGGCTACACCGGCGGCACGACGGAGGAGCCGACCTACGAAGAGGTGTGCGGCAACACGACGGGTCATGCCGAGGCGGTGCGCGTGCGCTACGACCCCGACGTGGTCTCGTACGAGCGACTCGTCGAGGCCTTCTTCGCCCTGCACGACCCGACGACCCGTGACCGCCAGGGTCCGGACGTCGGCTCGCAGTACCGCTCGGCGGTCTTCTTCCACTCGTCGCGGCAGGAAGCGGTCGCCCGCGCCGTGACGGACCGTCTGGAGCGTTCGGGGATCTTCGGCCATCCGATCGTGACCGAGATCGTCCCGGCTGGGCCGTTCTGGCGCGCCGAGGACTACCACCAGGACTACTACGAGCGGCGCGGGGAGTAGGGCATGCTTCGCGTGAAGGTGACGACCTGCGTCTCCCTCGTGCTCGGCATCGTCCTGCTTGCGACTCTCGTGGCGGCGTGTGGCGGCGACGAGCCGGCGACGTCGGCGGGCGGCCCGTCGGCCGGCGCGACGTCCGCGGGCTACGACGACGCGGAGCTCCGCGAGCGCCTCACGTCGCTGCAGTACGACGTCACGCAGCGGGGCGGCACCGAGCCGCCGTTCGACAACGAGTACTGGGACGAGCACCGTGACGGTGTCTACGTCGACATCGTCTCGGGCGCGCCGCTGTTCTCGTCGCTCGACAAGTTCGACTCGGGCACGGGCTGGCCGAGCTTCACGCAGCCGATCGCTCCCGACGCCGTGACCACGCACGTCGATTCGAGCCTCGGGATGTCGAGGGCCGAAGTGCGCAGCGCGGGCGCCGACTCGCACCTCGGCCACGTCTTTCCCGACGGTCCGCCGACGACGGGTCTGCGCTACTGCATCAACTCGGCCGCCCTGCGCTTCGTCCCAAAGGAGGATCTCGAGCGCGAGGGCTACGGCCGGTATCTCTCGCTGTTCGCCGACGCCTCCGACGCCCCGCAGTGACCGGAGCGACCGCGCGCCTGGGTGATCGGGGCGACCGCGCCAAGCCTTCTCAGGCACGGCACGCGGGTCTGCGGCCGGCCGGTCGTCGACCTCCGAGAGTGCGACACCGTGCTCGCCGGTAGACTACGCGGGTGATGACTCCGCAGACCCACGGTTCGCGTCACCTCGAGGCGTTCCTCTCCCTGGCACGCGACCTCGCGTTGCGCGCCGGCAGGGAGCACCTGGCCGGGCGGTCCGAACGGCTCGAGGTCGAGAGTAAGTCGTCGCCGACGGATCTGGTGAGTCAGGTCGACCGGCGGGCCGAAGAGGTCATCGTCGCCGGGCTCGCACGCGCCAGGCCGCACGACGCGATCCTGGCCGAAGAAGGCACGCTCGCCTCCGGCTCGACCGGGGTGCGCTGGCTCGTCGATCCGCTCGACGGGACGACCAACTACGTCTACGACTACCCGGCCTCGTGCGTCTCGATCGCGGTCGAGGTGGACGGCGACCTGCGGGTCGGTGTGGTCCACGAACCCTACGCGGATCGCACCTACGAGGCGGTCGCCGGACAGGGGGCGGTCTGCGACGGCCGGTCGCTGGCCGTGCGACGAGGGGTCGAGCTGTCGGAGGCGCTCGTCGCCACCGGGTTCTCGTACGACGCGGTGCAGCGCGGGTTGCAGGGGGCGGCGCTGGAGCGCATCCTGCCGCGCATCCGCGACATCCGTCGCGCCGGGTCCGCCGCCCTCGACCTCTGCCAGGTGGCGGCCGGGCGCGTCGACGCCTACTACGAGCTCCACCTCAAGCCGTGGGATTACGCGGCCGGCACCGTCATCGCACGGGAGGCCGGTGCCGAGGTGCGGGTCACGGCGGCGGCGCACGGGCCCGGGCCCACCGTGGTGGCCGCCTCGCCCGGGCTCATGCCGCCGCTCTTCGCTCTCCTCGCCGGGGCCGGCGTGCTGGTCCGGAACGACGCATGAGTGCCGCGCACCCACGCCGTCGGGTGCGCGGCACGCCGACCCTCGCGGGTTTCGCCACCGCCTCACCCTGAGGTAGCGTTTGGGCAGTCACGATGAGGAGGTGATCATGGGGCTCTCCATGCTCGAACCCAGTCGCTGAGCCGGCGTGGCCGTCGCCTGCGGGCGCGTCTGCCGGCCGGAGCCCCGTGAGGGTTCCACGTCATCCACCTCCTCGAGGTCAGAGCGACACCGCTGACCGGCTCGGTCGTCCGGGCCGCCCGGTCCGGTCCACAGGGAGGTCGCCCCGCACGGGCGGCGACCCTGCCCTCATTCCTCGCTGCGAGGTGCATCCTGCATCCCCATGCACCAGGGAGGATCATGAGCGACACCGCAGTAGACCATCACCCCATGTGGGAAAAGCTCGGCATCGACCTGCCGGCTCACGACATGCTGCTGGGGGCCATCCCGCAGCTGTATCAGGACGCTTACCTGACGCAGGAGGGCCGCCCGCAGGGCATGGCCTACTTCGACTTCGTCGTCAGCGAGATCCACGGCCTGCGCATCAAGGAGCTCGTCGATCACAAGGCCGCCGGCGGCATCGTGGTCGGCACCTTCTGCCTCTACGTGCCCGAGGAGCTCATCCGCGCCGTCGGCGGGCTCAACGTCGGCCTCTGCGCGGGGGCGGAGTGGGCCTACGACGAGGCCGAGTGCTACGTGCCGCGCAACACCTGCGCGCTGATCAAGGCGGCCATGGGCTTCAAGCTCGGCAAGGTCTGCCCGTACGCGGAATCGGCCGACCTGGTCATCGGCGAGACCACCTGCGACGGCAAGAAGAAGACGTGGGAGCTCCTCGGCGAGATGGTCCCCGTCTACGTGACGGAACTGCCGCAGATGAAGCGTCCGGCGGACCGCACCCTCTGGCGGGGCGAGATCGAGCGCCTGGTCGAGAAGCTCGAGGAGGTCAGCGGACGCAAGCTCGAGGCGGCGGCGCTGAAGACCGCGACGCGCGAGGTCAACGACAAGCGTCGTGCGCTGCAGCGCCTCAACGCCTGCAGGGCGGCGCACCCGGCGCCGATCTCTGGCAGGGACGCGCTCCTCGCCGTCCAGGTCGCCTTCTACGACGACGTGCCGCGCTTCACCCAGATGGTGAACAAGATCGCCGACGAGCTTGAGCAGCGCGTGGCTGACGGCGTGGGCGTGGTGCCGCCGGAGGCCCCGCGCGTCCTGATCACGGGCACGCCGATGTCGATTCCCAACTGGAAGATCCACACCATCGTGGAGAAGGCCGGCGCGGTCGTCGTCGGTGAGGAGCAGTGCACCGGTTCGCGCTACTACGAGAAGCTCGTCGACGAGAGCCCGGAGACGCTCGACGGCATGCTCGACGCCATCGCCGACAAGTACCTCGACATCAACTGCGCCTGCTTCACGCCCAACACCGCGCGCACATACGACGTCCTCCGGCTGGCCCGCGACCTGCACGCGGACGGCGTCATCCACCAGTCGCTGCAGTTCTGCGCGACCTATCAGACCGAGGCGACGTCCGTGGATCGAGCGGTCAAGCAGGCCGGCTATCCCGTGTTGCGCCTCGACACGGACTACTCGGACGAGGACGTCGGGCAGCTGAGCACCAGGGTCGAAGCCTTCGTGGAGATGCTGCGATGAGGCGGGGTGGGCATGCCTGAGCGCCGCATTCTCGGCCTCGACATCGGGTCGCGAACGGTGGATGCGGTCTGGCTGGCGAGCCGGGAGGAGGATGCGGCAGCCGGAAACGGCGCCGCTCGCTACGGCGCCGCCGACGCCTCAACGCGCGACGTCGACGTCGTCGTGCTGGACAGTACCGTGGTGGATTCGGGCTTCGATCCGCAGGAGGCGGCGGCGCGGCTGGTCGCCCGTGGCGACCACGATGTCGTGGTCGCCACGGGCTACGGCCGCCGGGCCGCCGCCGACGCCTTCGGCGCCCTGGTCATCACCGAGATCAAGGCGTACGCCCTGGGCGCCGGTCACCTCTTCCACGACGTCCGGGCGATTCTGGACATGGGCGGCCAAGACACCAAGGCGATCACGCTCACGGCGAGCGGCGCGGTCGAGGACTTCGAGATGAACGATCGGTGCGCCGCGGGCACCGGCCGCTTTCTCGAGGTCATGGCGACCGCGCTCGGGCTCGACGTGGACGGCCTCGGAGAGGCCGCCCTCCGCGGCGGCCGGGCGGCGCAGATCTCGTCGATGTGCACGGTGTTCGCCGAGAGCGAGGTGATCGGCCTGCTCCATCGCGGCGAGGCCCGCGAGCGGATCGCCCGCGGCCTGCACGAGGCCATCGCCCGCCGGACGCTGGCCATGCTCAAGCGCGTCGGCGCCCAGGGGCCTTTGCTCTTCGCCGGCGGCGTCGCGCGCAACCCGGCGATGCGCACGCTGATTCACGAGGGCTACGGCGGCGAGGTGGTCGCCGCACAGGAGCCGCAGCTCGTCGGCGCCCTCGGCGCCGCCCTGCACGGCATGCGAGTCGGCCCGTGAACCAGCTGGATCCTCAGCCGGTGCTGTACCTCGACAACGCGGCCACCAGTTGGCCGAAGCCCCCTGAGGTCATCGACGCGATGCGTCGCTACCTCACCGAGGTCGGCGCGAACCCCGGCCGCTCGGGCCACCGGCGCTCGGTCGAGGCGGCGCGGGTCGTCTTCGGGGCGCGTGAGGCCGTCGCCCGGCTGCTCGGCGTCGACGACCCCCTGCGCGTCGTCTTCTGCGCCAACGGCACGCACGCCCTCAACCTGGCCCTCCGCGGCCTGCTCCGCCCCGGGCACCACGTCGTCACCACCGGCATGGAGCACAATTCGGTCATGCGGCCGCTGCGCGCGCTCGAGGCGCAGGGGGTCGAGGTGAGCGTCGTGCCGTGCACGTCGCAAGGCGTCCTTGACCCCGCCGACGTGGAGCGCGCCCTCCGGCCGCACACCGCGCTGGTCGTCATGACCCACGCCTCCAACGTCGTGGGCACCATCATGCCCGTTAGCGAGGTCGCGTCACTCGCCCACGCACACGACGTGCTTCTGCTCGTGGACGGGGCGCAGTCGGCCGGCGCCCTGCCGGTCTCCCTCGACGACCTCGGGGCCGATCTGTTCGCCTTCACCGGGCACAAGGCGTTGCTGGGACCCACCGGCACGGGAGGGCTCATCGTCGGCGAGCGGGTCGATCTCGCGCGCTTCGAGCCGCTCGTGCGAGGCGGCACCGGCAGCCGCTCGGAGTCGCAGGTGCAGCCGGACTTCCTTCCCGACAAGTTCGAGAGCGGCACGCTGAATGTGGTCGGCTTGGCCGGCCTCGCGGCGGGGATCGAATGGATTCTCGAGCGCGGAGTGGCGGCCGTCCGTCGCGACGAGGCCGAGCTGACTTCCCGGCTCATCACCGGCCTCGCCGAGACACCCGGCGTGTGCGTCTACGGCACGGGCGATGTGGAGCGCCAGCTCTCCACCGTATCGTTCACGCTCGCGGGGATGGAGCCGGGTGAGGTGGGTCGTCATCTCGACGACGAGTACGGGATCGCCGCCAGAGTCGGGCTCCACTGCAGCCCGCTCGCCCACGAGACCATGGGGACGTATCCCGGCGGCACGGTGCGGTTCTCGTTGGGCGCTTTCACGACCGAGGCGGACGTCGAGTGCGCCCTGCGCGCCGTGAGGGCCCTGGCGGAAGCGGCGGGGCGCCGGTGAGGGACTCGCCGTGAGCGCCGCGTCTCCCACGCACACACTGTTCCTCGTGCCGTCCGCCAACCATGCGGTGCAGGGCGAGCGGGCACTCCTGCGAGCCGGGCTCGGCTGCCGGCTGATACCCGTGCCCCGCGACCTCAGTTCCCAGTGCGGGGTCTGCCTGCGCGTGCGCTTCGCGGACCGCGGCAGGACGGAGGAAGCGCTGACGGCGGCCGGTACCGTGGTCGAAGCGATCCACGACGTCCTGATGGACTGACCTTGACGACGACGCGCCTTACGGGCGCGACACGAAAGAGGGGACGATGGAGCAGGCCGACGCGAAGGAGGAGACGATGGAACAGGCGGACGCGACGCGGGCCGGACGGCCGATCGTGGTCGCCCTCTCGAGCGACACGATGGGGCGGGGCGACGACGACCTGGGGCGGGTGCTGCTGCGCAACTTCCTGCACACGCTGGGTGAGGTGGACCCCGCCCCGGACACCCTCATCTGCTTCAACAGCGCGGTCAAGCTCGCGGTGGAAGGGTCGCCCGCGCTCGAGGACCTCCGGCGCCTCGAGGCGCGCGGCGTCAGGATCCTGCTGTGCGGTACCTGCCTCGGCCACTTCGAGTTGAAGGACAGGGTGGCCGCCGGGGAGATCTCGAACATGTACGCGATCGCCGAGACCATGCTCGGCGCCGCGCGCGTCATCAACCTCTAAGTACGCTCGATACTCCATGCGCGGCCACGACCACGTGACGGTGAGGTAGGCGGAGGGGCCCGAGGGGGGCCGAAGGATGCGGACGGCCGGGGCGCGCGACTCCGGTTGTCGTTTGCCCGGGCGGTGCCGGGGAGGTGGTGGGGACACTTTCGCGCGAACAGCGGAGGTCTTCCGTCATGTATATCGGCATCGGTTCAGTAGCTGCACTGGTCCTCGTCATCCTGATCCTCGTCCTGCTCTTCTAGCCGCGACGAGATCGAAGCCCTTGCGGAGGGCCGGCAGGCGCAGCCTGCCCGCCCTCCGCCGTTCGGGATGCACCCTCGCACGTGGCACGTGCAGGGGTGCAGAGCCTCTCCGGGCACTCAGAGCTCCGTGCCGACGCGCCGGGCTTCCTGTCGCCTCGCGGCCGAGGCTGGTACACTCCCGTGAAGAGAGCCGGGGGGAGGGCTCCCTTCGGCGGCGCCCACGCTGAAAGGAGACACGCCGTGAGACTCCGTCCCGCGCTCTACCTCCGCGCATTCCTCCTCGCCACGCTCTGTGCGGTCACGCTGGGCGCCGGACCCGGTCCGGCATGGGCGAGCGTCGAGCCTACCCTCGCCTGGAACACCTTCCTCGGCGGGAGCCACGACGAGTGGGCCAGCGCGATCACCGTCGACGCGGCCGGCAACAGCTACGTCGTGGGGACCGGCTACACGACCTGGGGCGTCCCGCTCAGCCCGTTCACGGGGAACAACAGTGCCTTCGTCGCCAAGCTCAGTCCGTCGGGCACGCTCGTCTGGAACACCTTCCTCGGCGACAGCTACTTTGGGAGCGCAAGTGCTGTCGCGGTGGACGGCGACGGCGATGTCTACGTGGCGGGCGAGAGCAGCGAGACCTGGGGTTCGCCCGTCAGGCCACACAGCGGGGACGGTTTCGGGGATGTCTTCGTCGCCAAGGTCAGTCCTTCCGGGGCACTCCTTTGGAACACCTTCCTGGGTGGCGGCGATACCGACAACGCCGGCACGCTCGCGGTCGACGGCGCCGGCGACGTCTACGTGGGAGGGGACACCTACGATGAGACGTGGGGCGCCCCGCTTCGCCCGCACAGCGGCGGCTACGACGTCTTCCTCGCCAAGCTCAGCACCGCTGGCGACCTGCTGTGGAACACGTTCCTGGGCGGCGGCGGTTTCGACGAAGGTGGTGCGGTTGCAGTCGACGGTAGCGGCAACGTCTATGTGGCGGGGCAAGGCTTCAGCAGCTGGGGCTCACCGATCCGGCCACACGGCAGCGGAGAGGACGCCTTCGTCGCAAGGCTCTCCGCGGCAGGGGCCCTTAGCTGGCACACATTCCTGGGCGGCGGCTTGGACGATGCTCCCGCCGAGCTCGCGGTCGATGGTGACGGCGACGTCTGCGTGGTGGGGTACAGCTACGCCACGTGGGGTGATCCGGTCAGGTCGCACAGCGGTTGCGAGGATGCATTTGTCGCCCAGTTGAACACTGCCGGCGGACTCGTCTGGAACACGTTCCTCGGTGGCTACGCCGATTTCGGAATCTGGGGCGACCCCAATCGCGGTGACGCACTCGTCGTCGACGACGCCGATAACCTCTACGTAGCGGGATGGAGCGCCGAGAGCTGGGGCGCGCCGCTCGCGGCGCACGACGACCACTACGACGCCTTCGTGGCTCACCTCGACTCCTCCGGCGGACTGGTCTGGCACACCTTCATCGGGGGCGACGGGGCCGACTTCGGATCGGCGCTCGCCGTGAACGCGCGAGGCAACCTGCTGGTGGCGGGGTACACCGACAGAGGGGAAACCGACGTACCGACGTGGGGTGCCCCGCTTCGGCCGTACAGCGACTACGCTGATGCCTTCGTCGCCAGGCTCACCCTCGTCGAGACGCTGCCCACGACGATCGAGGTGACGTCGTCGTCGGTGACCCTCGCTAAATACGGCGCCGCGTACACGTTCACGGGCGTGCTCACCTCGGAGGCGACACCGCTCGAGGGCCGCACCGTGATCCTGCAGAAGGCCTCGCGTGAGGACGGCGCGTGGAGCAGCACGGCGGTGACGGCGACGACCGCGGGCGACGGCAGCTTCGCGCTCAGGCACGTGCCGCGCTCGAAGACTTTCTACCGGGCGCGCTTCACCACTGACGGCGACTACGGCACGTGCACGAGCGACCCGCTCGT
The DNA here is from genome assembly GCA_002347645.1 of Thermoleophilia bacterium UBA2241. Taxonomy (GTDB): domain Bacteria; phylum Actinomycetota; class Thermoleophilia; order UBA2241; family UBA2241; genus UBA2241. Next base: position 46,869 of record DDYF01000059.1, read on the forward strand.
CTCCGCCCTGCCGCGCGCTTGGGTGAGGACCCCCATCGCCCCGAAGGTGATGTACAAGGGCAAGGCGAAGGCCGTCTACGGCTACCTCAAGCCGCGCCACACCGCGGGCACCTTCCCGGTGCGCATCTACAAGTACAGGTACGTGTCGGGGAAGTGGAAGAGCTACGGCTACGTCAAGGCCAAGGCCAAGAACTACTCCTCCTACACGAAGTACACCGCGAGCGTGAAGCTGCCCTACAAGGGCAAGTGGCGTCTGCGCGCCCTGCACCCGGCCGACGCCGGCCACGCCAAGAGCTGGTCGAGCGGCTACGACTACGTCACCGTGAAGTAGCCCACCGGCACGAGGCGACGGGGCCGGGACGCGCCTGCCGGGAACGGCGGCGGCCGTGTCCGTCCACGAGTTTCCGGGTACGTTGGAGGCGAAGTTCGGCCGCGAGCAAGGGGGTGCGAAGTGGCGGAGTTCGAGCCAGGGCTGGCCAGCGACGTGCTGGGCCGTTGCGAGTTCTTCCGGGACTTCGACGGCGAGGTGGTCGCGGAGATCGCGTCGCGGTCCACGGAGCGGTTGTTCGACCCGGGGGAGGTGGTGTTCGAGGAGGGCGACAAGGCGCTGAACCTGTACGTCGTCGAGACGGGGCGCATCGGTCTCATGCTCAGCCTGCCAAACGGGCACGAGATCAAGGTGCTCGACGAGGGTCCGGGCGAGCCGTTCGGGTGGACGTCCCTCTCAGACCCTGGGCGCTACGTGGCGACGGCGCGTTGCCTGCGCGAGACGGCGCTGGTCGAGGTGCCGGTGTCCGTGCTCGAGGAGATCATCGAACGCGATCCTCGGCACGGTGTGAAGTTGATGCGACGCATCGCGTCGGCCGGGGTGGCGTGGATCGCCGACCTGCGGATGCAGCTCACGGCGGCGCTGGACTGAGCGCCACGGCGCGGTGACGACGGGGCGGCGAGCGGCTGATCGCCCGCGCCGCCCCGTCCTTGCATGGGGCGGGCGCGGCGTCGAGCCGCGCGCCGCGGAGGAGAGAGTGAGAGGGGGGGAGCGTGGCACTTGGTGAACGCCTGGTGGCATCGGTCACCGACATCCGCGACCGGGGGCAGCGCCTCGCGCGGCTCAACGCCGAGCTGTTCAAGAGCGAGCTTAAGCAGAAGGGCGGAAAGGCCGGCGCCGCGGCAGGCCTGTTCGCCGCCGCCGGCGTCGTCGCGGTCTACGCCGTCGGGTTCGCCCTGGCTACGGTCGCCGTCGCCCTTGCCTTGGTCCTTCCGTTGTGGGCCGCGCTGCTCATCGTGACCGCGGCGCTCATCCTTCTCGCGGTCATCCTGGGCCTGGTGGGCCGCAGCCTGGCACGACAGATGGAGAAGCCCGCGCCCCAGGAGGCGCAGGCCGAGGCGAAGAAGACGGCCGACCTGCTGAAGTCGCACCTGCGTGAGGCGAAGTCCGGCATGCGCGCTAAGCTCGCGGCGCTGCGCCCGGCGCCGGGCACGGGCCCGAACGCTCCGTCCTCTGCGGCGTGGACCGAGACCGCGCCCGAGGTGTGGGACACGATGCCGTCGGACGCCGCATCCACACTTTCGCCGGAGGCCTCGCGCCCGCCACAAGGAGGAACGACATGAGCGAGACGCCCGACGCCAAGGCCCCCGCGCGTCCGGCCGCCGAGATCATCGCCGAGATCGAGACGGAGCGGGCAGGGCTGGACGACGCTCTGACGGCCTTGCGCGGCAGTCTCGACGAGACGCTGGACGCCGGCGTCCAGCGGGTCAAGTCCGCGGGGGCTAAGGCCCGCGTCGTGGGACCCGTCGTGGCCGGCGTCGTCGTGTCGTTGTTCGCCGGCAGGGCGATCCTTCGCCGGCGGGCGGCCCGGAAGAAGTGAGGCGACCGTCGCGGGCCGCCGGCCCGCGCGGGTAGCCCTCCCTGTCTACGCCTTCGCGGCGGCGGGTCTGTCGCCGTCGCGCTGCCGGTCGTATCATCGCGATGGGCCGGCGCGAACGCCGACGACTCGGCTTTTGATATGCTCGCGCCGTCCCATGAGAAGGACCGGATCTATGAGCGCGACCGTGCCATCCGGGCACGGACCTGCTTCACCCGAGGCAGGCCGTCGGCGGCTACGCGGCGCAGGGCGTCAAGCTCCCAACGCTGCGCAGGATCCGGCACGTCCTACGTGGCCGCACTTCGGCCGCGCCGTTCTCCTCGTCTCGCTCTCGCTCGCCATCGCCGTCTTCTGTCTCGGCAGCCCACGGCCCGCGCGGGCCGCGTCGCCGTGGGCCCCGGTGAACTCGCCGTTCGGGGCCTCGTCGGCCGTCAACGACGTCTGCGCCTTCGGCACGCTGGGCCTTGCCGCCGTCGGTGACGACGGCCAGATCGCCATCTCGCGCAACGCCGGCCGGACCTGGAGCGTCGCGGTCCTCGACGGCCTGGAGTCGGCCGTGCTCACGACGATCGCCGTCGACAGCTCGGGCCGCGGCGTCGTCGCGTCCGGCGGCCTTCTGCTCGTGCGGGACGGATGGGGTGGCGTCTGGCACCTGCCCTCGTACACGGGACCCGGCCCGAGGTCGGCGATCAACGATGCGGCGATGCGGGGCCTGAGAGCAGTCGCCGTGGGCGACGAGGGGTCGATCCTGGAGAGCGCGGACGGCGGCGCGACGTGGAGTGCCGCCCCGTCGCCGACGGCGAGTCGGCTCACGTCGGTGGCGATCGCCGGTGACGGCACGGCCGTCGCCGGCTCCGCGTCGGGCGAGGTCCTCGTCGCCGCGGACGGCGCCTGGACCGTGGCCGGCGCGGTCTCCGGGGGCGTGACCTCCGTCGCGGCCGCCTCAGCCCCGGTGTGGGGCGACGGCCGGCCCGATCTCTTCGCCACCGACGGCGACGACGTCCGCTGCAGCGACGACCGGGTCATGTTCCTCCCTCTACCCGGTCTGCCCGACCTGAGCTCCCAATCGTGGCCGACCATGGTGTGCCCCGGCGTCCCGGAGTGTTCGCTGCTTCTCGCCGGGGCTCCGAACGCGGGCTGCTTCGAGCCTCTCACGCAGCAGTGGCTTGCTGGCAGCCTCGGACTCGCCGGCGCCGCGTGCGCGGTGGCGCCGGGAAGCCAGAGCGTCGCCTACGTCCTCGGCATCGACGGGCGGCTGGTCCGCACGTTGAGCGCCGGCTATGAGGCCGCGACGGCCAAGGTGTCCAAGACGCGCATCGTGGTCGGCGGCAGCGCCCGGCTGACGGCGAACGTTCGCGTGGGCGCGCCGGGGGAGGTGCGCGTGCGACAGCGCGTGCCGGGCCGGTCCTGGACGACGTTGAAGAAGCTCGCGTGGACGTCCGCCGACTGGCATCGCAACCTGGCGGTCACGCTCAAGCCGCGACTCACGCACGACTACCGCCTGGAGTTCCGCTACGGCGGCGCCGCGGTCGTCCTGGCCGCCCCCGTCAAGGTCGCCGTCGCGCCCAAGGTCACGACGACGACGGCGAGCCTTAGTCTGCGGGTCGGGGCCGTGTATCGCCTCTCCGGGACGGTCACTCCCAGGCTGCCGGGCGAGAAGGTCTACCTCTACACCGACCGTGGAGGAAGCTGGCGGCGCGTCAGCCTTCAGGGCGCTGTCAAGCTCAAGGACGGGCGGACCTGGGTGAGTCGCGCCTTCGGGACCCCGAAGGCGGAAACGTATCACCTGCGGGCGCGCGTGCTTGCGACGCGCGCCCACGAAGCCGCCTGGAGTCGCATCGTGACGGTCACGATCCGGTGAGGCGGGGATTCGACATGTCCAGACGACGGAGAGCGGGGACCGATCGATGAACAAGCGGCGTTGGCGCCGGCTGTCGGCCGCCGTCGTGCTCGTCCTGGCGGCGGCGATCGCACTCATCGGCCCCGGGCTCGTCAAGGCGGCCGGGTCCCTGGTAGACGGCGACACCCACGTCATCACCGCGATCGCGGGCTTGGGCGGCAGCATCTCGCCCGAGGGGTCAGTCGTGATCGTCGAGCCGGACGACCAGACCTTCACCATCACCCCGGCGACCGGCTACCACGTCGCCGACGTCGAGGTCGACGGCGCCTCGCAGGGCCCCCTCGATACCTACACCTTCGAGGAGGTCAGCGCNNCACACGATCAGCGCCAGCTTCGCCGTCGACACCTTCACGATCACCGCCACGGCCGGCCTCCACGGCACCATCGACCCCGCCGGCGCGGTCGCGGCCGACTACGGCGACCGGCCCACCTTCACCATCACCCCGGCGACCGGCTACCACGTCGCCGACGTCGAGGTCGACGGCGCCTCGCAGGGCCCCCTCACGAGCTACACCTTCGAGGAGGTCAGCGCCGACCACACGATCAGCGCCAGCTTCGCCCTGGGCATCCGGACGAGGGTCACACTGCGGGTAGCGAAGAAGCTCGTCGACTACGGGGTCTCGACGGCGCTCAGTGGCGTGCTGTACGACGCCGCCGACGTTCGTCACCAGGTGGGCATCGGCCAGGCGTCCGTCGTGATCCAGTCGGCGCCGTCGATCACGGGGCCCTGGACGGACCTCGAGACTCCGACCACCAGCGACGAGGCGGACACGCTCGGCGCGTACGGCGCCTTGGTGACACCCGAGAGGTCCACCTACTACTGCGCGCGCTTCGTTGGAGGACCGGGCTCGCTCTACATTGATGCGCTCAGTGAGTTCGTCAAGGTGAGCGTTCGGCCGCTGCTCGGCGTTCCCAGGGCGCCGTCCTCGGTCAAGCGGGGACGGTCGTTCACCGTCTACGGATCGCTGAAGCCGCAGTTCCCGGCCGGTCAGAAGACGGTCAAAGTCAAGATCCACCGCTTCAAGGACGGGCGCTGGGTGTACCTCAGGCAGGTCTCGGCTACGAACGCGGACAACGGGGCGTCCACCAGGTACGCGGCGAAGGTGCGGCTGAAGGTCAGGGGCAAGTACCGTTTCACCGCCTACACCGTCAGGACGACCAGTTGGGCGGCAGACAGCACGAAGCCGAGCGCGATTCTCAGGGTGCGGTAGGGCGGGACGGCCTAGATCGCTGCGCCGGGTAGTAGAATCGGCAGGGGCTGGGTAGGTTCGGCAGGGGCGTGAAGATCGCTGCCGGCCCTGCCGGCGTCTTGGAGGGGCGCCAGGGGGTACGCGCACCGGCATGGGGTGGAGTCGGTCCGGTGATCCGCGCCACACAAGGTTCTCGGTCGAGGAGGCTTCCGTGATGTCAACGCTGTGGTCGCGCGACTGCCGGGCCAGAGTAGCGCAGGAGCGGTCATCGCCGTCGCGGTGGCGCGCCGGCGCTCTCACACTGGCGCTCCTCGCCGCGCTCGTGTCGGGGCTCCTGGCTCCCGCCGGCGCGCTCGCCACCGATCCGTTCCGCGTCGGCTCGCAGCTCGAAGACCGCGTCGGCGTGCTGCGCGGCGACGAGACGGCCGTCCGCGACGCGCTCGAGGAGTTGCAGGACGCCGAGAACGTGCAGCTCTGGGCCGTGTTCGTGGACACGTTCTCGGGGCTCAGCGCCCAGGAGTGGGCCTACGAGACGGCCGTGAGGAGCGATCTCGGCCTGCGCGACGTCCTCCTTGCCGTGGCCGTCGAGGACCGTGCCTACGCGTACTCCGTCGACGAGGGCTTCCCGCTCTCGGACGGCGAGCTCGACGACGTCATGGCGGAGTCGGTCGAGCCGCAGCTCGCAGACGACGAGTGGGCGGACGCCGCCATCGGCGCCGCGGAGGGGTTGCAGGAGGCTCTCGCCGGCGGTGGCGGGACAGGGTCTGGCGGCGAGCCGGCGACGAGCTCAGGTGGTTCGGGGTTCGCCGGGGCGATCCTGGTCGTCGTACTGTTGGTCGTCGTTGCCCTCGTCGTCTGGTTCCTGGTGCGCCGCGCCCGGGCGCGGCGCGGGGCGCAGGAGGCGGCGCCGGGCGCCGAAGGCACCCCGGCGATCCCCTTGGCGGAGTTGCGCCGCAGGGCCGGCGCGGCGATCGTCGAGACCGACGACGCCCTCAAGACCAGCGCGCAGGAGGTCGGCTTCGCCGTCGCCCAGTTCGGCGAGGAGCAGGCCGCCCCGTTCCAACAGGCGCTCGACGAGGCGCAACGGGACCTCTCCGAGGCGTTCAAGCTCTACAAGCAGTTCGACGACGACGCCGACGAGGCGCGGCAGCGCGAGGTGCTGACCGCCGTGCTGCAGCACACCGACGCCGCCAACGAGAAGCTCGACGCTCAATCCGAGAGGTTCGACAAGCTGCGCGACCTCGAGCGGCAGGCACCCGAGGTGTTCGCCGCGCTGGACCGCCAGCTGGCCGAACTCGACTCCCGCGTGCCGCAGGTCGAGGGGGAGATCGCCGCGCTCGCCCGCGTTTACTCGGCGGACGCCCTCAAGGCGGTCGCGGCGAACCCGGTCGAGGCCGCGTCGCGCATCACCTTCTCGCGCGAGCAGGTGGTGGCCGGCCGCGAGGATCTCGCGGCCGGCAGGAGCGGCGAGGCGGCGGTGAGCGCCCTCGCCGCGCAGGAGGCTGCGGCGCAGGCGCAGACGCTCCTCGACGCGGTCGGGCGCCTCGGCAAGGACCTCGCCGAGGCGCAGGGGCGCATCGACGACGCCATCGCGGAGACCCGCCGCGACATCGCCGAGGCGCACGCGGCCGGGGCGGGCGCGCAGCTCGCTGCGCTGATCGCGGCCGCCGAAGCGGCCGTCGCGGCGGCCGGCGGTGCCGCCGGCCCGCTGGGCGGCCGCGACCCGCTCGCCGCGCTGCGCCACCTCGAAGAGGCGGACGCGGCGCTCGAGAACGCCCTCAAGGGCGTTCGCGACGACCAGGCGCGGCGCGCCAAGGCGACAGCGGCGCTCGAGCGCACTCTCGCGGCCGCGCGCGCCCAGATCGCGGCGGCGGCGGACTTCATCACGACGCACCGCGGCGGCATCGGCAGCGAGCCGCGGTCGCTGCTCGCCGAGGCGCAGCGTCACCTCGACCAGGCCGTCGCGCTCAGCGCGTCTGACCCCGTCACCGCGTCGCAGCACGCGTCGAGCGCCCACGAGCTCGCCCGCCGGGCGCTCGACGAGGCGCAGAGCGAGGCCGGGCAGGCGCCCTGGGGTCTGCCGGGCGGCACGAGGCTTCCCGACACGGGCGGCGGCTTCGGCGGCGGCTTCGGCGGCGCGATCCTCGGCGGCATCCTCGCCGAGATGATGCGCGGCGGGTCGGGCCGCTCGAGCGGCGGGTTCGGCCGAAGCTCGGGCGGAGGCATGCGTGGCGGCGGCGGCGGGTTCGCGCCGCCGTCCTTCGGGGGCTCCGGCACCCGCATGCGCCGCGGCGGCGGGGGCCGCTTCTAGGCCGTTCTCTGTCCGCGCGGCCGTTCGGACGCAGCCGGGATCCACACGACAAGGCACATCGACTAGGAGACAGGAGGCACCACATGGCACAGCAATCGATCCTTGGGCGAATCGCGCAGCTCGCGCGCGCCAACATCAACGCGCTCATCGACGCCGCGGAAGACCCGGAGAAGATGCTCGATCAGATGATCCGCGACTACACGAACAACATCGCCGAGGCCGAGGAAGCCGTGGCGCAGAGCATCGGCAACCTCCGCCTGATGGAGGCCGACAAGAAGGAGGCGGACGAGACCGCCGCCGAGTGGGGCGCCAAGGCTGCTGCGGCGGCGGCCAAGGCCAACGAACTGCGGATGGCCAACCCGGCCGAGGCCGACCGGTTCCAGAACCTGGCCCGTATCGCGCTCAAGCGCCAGATCGTGCTCGAGGGACAGTCCAAGGAATTCGAGCCGTCGATCGCCGCGCAGACCGATGTGGTCTCCAAGCTCAAGGCGGGTCTCGGCTCCATGGCCGGCAAGCTCGAGGAGCTCAGGGCGAAGCGCGACGAGCTCGTCGCCCGCGCCAAGATGGCGGAGGCGCAGACCCGTGTCCAGGACGCCATCAAGAGCATCGACATCGTCGACCCGACCAGCGAGCTGAGCCGGTTCGAAGACAAGATCCGCCGCGAGGAGGCCAGGGTCGCGGGTCAGGCCGAGCTGGCCGCGTCTTCTCTCGACGCCCAGTTCGACGATCTCGACGTGCTCGCCGCCGACGCCGAGGTCGAGCGGCGGCTGGCCGAGCTCAACAAGCCGGTCTGAGCAAGGGCGACTGACGCGCGGGGCATCAGCTCCGAAAGAGCGAACGGGGGGCGGGCCGCCCGGCCCGCCCCCCGTTCGCGCCCTTGGGGCGTACGCGTCGCCGTAGAATAGGCGCGTCCGCCGACCGCTGCCCTTACCCGGGGCATCGCCCGACGAAAGGACCAGACCGTGAGCCCTGTCCGTCCCCTCTCCGCCAAAGCGCTCTCCGCGCGCTGCACCCTCGCTCATCTGCGCTTCAAGACGACCGCCGACCTCGGCGGCGACGTCGAGTTCGTCGGCCAGCAGCGCCCCATCGCGGCCATCGAGCTCGGCGTGACCATGGACCGCCAGGGCTACAACATCTTCGCCCTCGGCCCCAGCGGCACCGGCAAGTACACGGTCGTGCAACGCTACGTCGAACGACGTGCGGCGCAGGAACCGGCGCCCGACGACTGGTGCTACGTCAACGACTTCGAGCAGTCGTCGGCGCCCCGCGCCCTCCGCCTGCCGGCAGGCATGGGAAGGACGTTCAAGCGCGACATGGAGCGCCTCGTCGAGGAGTTGCGCACGGGTCTTTCGTCGGCCTTCGAGAGCGAGGAGTACGCGACCCGTCGTCGCGCGCTCGAGGGCGAGTTCGAGGAGCGTCAGCAGGAGAGCCTCAAGGACGTGCAGGAACGCGCGCGCGAGCGCGGCCTGACCGTGGTGTCCACGCCATCGGGCTTCGCCGTGGCGGCCATGAAGGACGGCGAGATCCTGCCCCCCGAGACGTTCCAGCAGCTGCCCGAGGAGGAGCAGAAGCGCATCCAGGGAGAGGTCGAGCTCCTTCAGGGAGAGCTCCAGAAGGTGCTCCTGCAGGTGCCGCGGTGGAAGCGCGAGTTCCGCACCCGACTCCGTGCCCTGAACGACGAGGTCACCGCCCTGGTCGTCGAAGACGTGGTCGACGACCTGCAGGCCAAGTACAAGGACCTGCCCGACGTCGTCGCCTATCTCGCCGCGGTGCAGAAGAGCGTCGGCGACCACCTCGACGACTTCCTCCAGAGCGGGGACGAGAAGTCCGAGGCGTCTGCGCCCGCCGGTGTGCCCGTCCCCGAGACGTTCAAGCGCGCTCCGGCGTTGCGGCGCTATCAGGTCAACGTGCTGGTCGACTCGAGCGACGCGACCGGCGCGCCGGTGATCTACGAGAGCAACCCGTCGTACCTGAACCTGGTGGGTCGCGTCGAGCAGATGTCCATGATGGGCGCGCTGCTCACCGACTTCACGCTCATCCGGCCCGGCGTGCTGCACCGCGCCAACGGCGGCTACCTCATCCTCGACGCGCTGAAGGTCCTGAGCAGCCCGTATGCGTGGGAGGGGCTCAAACGCGCCCTGCAGTTCGGCGAGGTCCGCATCGAGTCGCCGGTGGAGATGCTCAACCTCTCGAGCACCGTCTCGCTCGAACCGCAGCCGATCCCGCTCAACGTCAAGGTCATCCTCATGGGCGACCGGCAGCTGTACTACCTCCTGGCGCAGGCCGACCCGGACTTCAACGAGCTCTTCAAGGTCGCGGCCGACTTCGACGAGGAGTTCGTGCGCGACGACGAGACCACGAAGCTGTACGCGCAGCTCATCGCCGCGATGGCGCGGCGTGAGGAGCTCCTCGACTTCGACCGCGCGGCGGTGTGTCGCGTCATCGAGCACGCCGCGCGACTCGCCGGCGATGCGGAGCGCGTCACCGCCCGCATGCGCAGCGTCGTCGACCTGCTTCAGGAGGCAGACCACTGGGCGCGGCGCGAGGGCGCGACGCTCGTCGGCGCCCCGCACGTGCAGCAGGCCATCGACGCCCAGGTGTACCGGTCAGACCGCATCCGTACGCAGCTCCTGGACGACACGCTGCGCGAGACCCTCATGATCGCCACCGAGGGGGCGACGGTAGGCCAGATCAACGGGCTCTCGGTCCTCTCGCTGGGGACCTACAGCTTCGGCCGCCCGAGCCGCATCACGGCCACCGTCCACATGGGCAAGGGCGAGGTCGTCGACATCGAGCGCGAGGTCGAGCTGAGCGGACCGCTACACTCGAAGGGCGTGCTCATCCTGGCGGGGTTCCTGCGCGGCCGGTACGCGCAGCAGCATCCGCTGTCGCTGGGCGCGAGCCTCGTCTTCGAGCAGTCCTACAGCGGAGTGGACGGGGACAGCGCCTCGTCCACGGAGCTGTACGCGCTGCTCTCGGCGATCGCCGACGTGCCGATCTCGCAGTCGCTCGCCGTCACGGGGTCGGTCAATCAGTTCGGCGAGGTGCAGGCGATCGGCGGCGTGAACGAGAAGATCGAAGGCTTCTTCGACCTCTGCGCCGCGCGCGGTCTCACCGGCGAGCAGGGCGTCCTGATCCCCGCGGCGAACGTCAAGCACCTCATGCTGCGCCAGGACGTGGTGGACGCGGTCAAGGCCAAGCAGTTCGCCATCTACCCGATCATGACGATCGACGAGGGGATCGAGGTGCTCACGGGCGTGCGTGCCGGCAAGCCGGACGGCAAGGGCCGGTATCCGAAGGGCACCGTGAACCGACTGGTGGCCGACCGGCTCGCGGAGCTCGCGGAGAAGAGCAGGGCGGCGGGGCCGACCCCCGAGGGCCAGACGGACGCTCCAAAGGCAAAGGCGCGGCGCGGTTGAGACACAGCCTCAGCCGCGCCGCGCCCGGGCGCCGGGGGCAAGAGCGCCCGGGGTGGGGGAGCGGTCGTCACACGGCCCGCGCCCGCGAACGCCGCACGCCGGTGACGACGAACAGCACCACGCCGCCGGCCAGACCGGCGAGCGCGACGCCGGCCGCCACGGCCAGCAGCACGACCACCGGCCGCACGAGGTTCTCGCCGACGGCCAGCTCCGCGCCGTCCTCGGCGGCCCCGGTCGTCGTCACGACGTACCGGCCGCTCGTGCCCGCGTTGAACGACGCGACCACGATCCGGTGCTCGTCCGACCCGGCGACGCCCCAGTGCAGGTCGTCGTGGTGGTCGAGCGTCGCCGCGCGCACAGCCGGGATGTAGTTCGTGACATGGACGGGCTGCCCGTCGGGGCCGGTGACCTCGAGTCCGAGCTCGTGTCGCGAGGTGTCCACCGTGCCGAGGTAGTAGACGAGCTGGTTGCCGGCGTCGTCGACGTCGACCGTGAGCTCGCCCGGGACGTCGGCACGCGGGAAGTCCGCGAGTCGGTCGTAGGCGCCGACACCCGTCGCGACCGCGATGACGCCGCTCCCAATCAGGCCGGCCACGATGATCGCCACCGCGAGCCAGTAGCCGAGCGTCGTCGGCCGGCGCGAGCCCGTGCCTAGGGGTGCTCCCGAAGTCGACGGCGCGCCGCCGGGCGCGCCCATCACCGGCGCGGCGCCGGCGGGTGTTGCGTTCGTCATGACTGCTCCTTTCCGCAGGTGTGTCCGTCGCCCCCGAATCTAGCCGCGGCCGTCGCGCGGCACGACTCCCCGGCGAGTGATTGCGGGTTCACCCGGGCGGAGGATTCGCACGCCGTCGCCCTACCCCCGGGGTACGACGCCGCGGCGGCGCCTACCCCAGCGGAAGCAGGGGCCGCCGGCTTGACACGCGCCCCCCGGTGCGCGAACCTGCGCGGCAGCCGTCTCGGCGCTCCGCGCCGGAGGCGGACCGGCCAGCCGATCACGGGGCGGCCCATGCCAGCAGCGCACGAAGACCTGCGACCCAGGAGCCACGACGCGATCGCGCAGCTCCTGCAGAAGGGCGTCGAGATCCCCAATCCCCTCACGCTGGACATCGGGCCGGAGGTCGACCTGGACCGGGTCTCCGGGAATGGGGTCAAGCTCTACCCGGGCTGTCGCGTGTACGGCGCCAGGACCGTCATCTCGGCCGGGGTGAAGCTCGGCGCCGAGGGCCCCGTCACCGTCGACGACTGCCGTCTCGGCCCGGGCGTCGAGCTCAAGGGCGGCTCCTTCAAGGGCTCGGTGTTCCTCGCGAAGGCGAACATGGGGCCCGGAGCGCAGGTGCGCGAGGCGTGCCTCCTCGAGGAGGAGGCCAACGGCGCGCACTGCGTCGGTCTCAAGCAGACGATCCTCTTCCCCTTCGTGACGCTGGGGAGCCTCATCAACTTCTGCGACTGCCTCCTGGCCGGCGGCACGAGCCGCAAGGACCACAGCGAGGTCGGCAGTTCGTACATCCACTTCAACTTCACGCCGGATGGCAACAAGACGACGCCGTCGCTGTTCGGTGACGTTCCTCGCGGCGTCATGCTCGACCGGCCGCCGATCTTCCTCGGCGGACAAGGCGGCGTGGTGGGCCCGGTCCGGGTCGGGTTCGGCACCGTCGTGGCCGCCGGCTCGATCCTGCGCCGCGACGTGCTCGCCGACGGCAAGCTCGTCGTCGGGTCCTCGCATCACGGTGTCGTACGCGACCACGTGCCGAACTCGTATCCGGACCTGATGCGGGTGGTCGCCAACAACCTCGTCTACATGGCGAACCTGGTCGCGCTCGAACAGTGGTACGTGCACGTGCGCCGGCGCTTCTTCGTCGCCCAGGAGCTGGGCGAGCTCGTCTACGAGGGCGCGCTCGAGGTGCTGGCGGCGGCGAAGCGGGAGCGCGCGAAGCGCCTCGCGGCGATGGCCGCGAAGGTCCCGGCCGGCGAGGCGGGCCGGGACGCCCTGCGCGCACGCGCCGGCGACGTCGGCGCCCTGTTCGACGACGAGCCGCCGGCGGCCGGGCGCGAGGCGTTCCTCGCGGCGTTCGACGCCGCGACCGCCGGCGCCGACGCGGCCGCCTACACCACCACTGTCCAGCAGTTGCCCGGCGACGTGATCGCCGCCGGCGCCGAGTGGCTGCAACGGGTCGTCGACACGCTCTGCGCCCAGGCCGCCGAGCTGCTGCAGCCGCTGCGCCCGTTCCGCGAACGGTGACGAGTCCCCGAGAGTGAGGAGAGGCCATGGGTAGGTTGTTCGGGACCGACGGCATCAGGGGCGAGGCCAACCGCTACCCTATGGACGCCGCCACGGCGTTCGCCGCCGGGCAGGCCGTCACGCACGTCCTCAAGAAGAGGGACCACACGACGCGGATCATCATCGGCAAGGACACGCGCATCTCGGGCTACATGCTCGAGAGCGCGCTCGAATCTGGCATCACGTCGATGGGCGGAGAGCCGCTGCTGGTGGGCGTCCTGCCGACGCCGGGCATCGCCTTCATGACCGAGAGCATGCGCGCCGACGCCGGCATCGTCATCTCGGCCTCGCACAACCCCTTCGAGGACAACGGCATCAAGATCTTCTCCGGCCGGGGCTTCAAGCTCTCGGACAAGCAGGAGGAGGAGATCGAGGAGCTCATGCTGGGCGGCGAGCTGCCCGAGATGGTGCCCCCGTCGGGGGAGATGGGGCGCGCGTACCGGCTGCCGGACGCTCACGGGAGGTACATCGTCTTCCTCAAGAACACCTTCCCGCGCAGCCTCTCGCTCGAGGGCATGAAGATCGCCCTGGATGTCGCCAACGGCGCGACGTACAGGGTGGCGCCGGAGACGCTGGGGGAGCTGGGCGCCGACCTGACGGTCATCCACGATGAGCCCGACGGCCTCAACATCAACCGCGACTGCGGCTCGCAGCACACGGCCGACCTGCGCCGGGCGGTCGTCGAGAGCGGTGCGGCCGTCGGCCTGGCTTTCGACGGCGACGGCGACCGTCTCATCGCCGTCGACGAGAAGGGCACCGAGATCACCGGCGACCAGATCCTCATCATCTGCGCCCGCATGCTCAAGGAGGAGGGCAAGCTCGCCAACGGCCTCCTCGTCAGCACCGTGATGAGCAACCTCGGGCTCACGGTCGCGTGCAAGAAGTACGGCTTCACCCATCACGCGGCCAAGGTGGGCGACCGCTACGTGCTCGAAGACATGCAGCGGCTCGGCGCGGTGATCGGCGGTGAGGAGTCGGGCCACATGATCTTCCTCGACCACCACACGACGGGCGACGGCATCCTCACGGCGCTGCAACTGCTGTCGGCGATGCTCAAGACGGGCAAGCCGCTGTCGGAGCTGGCCTCCCTGATGGACGTCTTCCCGCAGAAGCTCATCAACGTCGACGTCAAGAGCAAGCCCGACATCGCCACTGTGCCGGCGATCGTCGAGGCGATCGCGCAGGTCGAGGCCGAGCTCAAAGACCAGGGGCGCGTCCTCGTGCGCTACTCGGGCACGCAGAACATGTGCCGAGTCATGGTAGAGGGCCCGACGAAGGCGGCGACCGAGACGTACTGTACCCAGGTCGCCGAGGTCGTCAAGGCCGCCATCGGCTGACCGCCGGCCGGCCAGCGTCTGCACAGGCGACGGGAGCGTCCGGGAGGGAGCCCGCATGTCGTTCACCATCCACGTCACGGCCGACTTCGACCAGATGAGCGCGGTCGCGGCCGACGTCGTCCTCCGCGACGTCGGCGAGAAGCTGCAGAGCCAGGGCGCGTACGTCCTCGGCCTGGCCACCGGCAACTCGCCTACCGGTCTGTACAAGCACCTCGCCAAGGCCTGCAACGCCGGCGCGATCGACGCGTCCCGCGTCCGGACGTTCAACCTCGACGAGTACGTGGGCCTGCCGGGTGAGAACGCGCAGCAGCGCGCCCTGCACCGCGAGTCGTACAGCTACTTCATGACCACCGAGCTCTTCGGGCTCATGCGGAGCAAGTTCGGCGAGACGAACGTCCCCTGGGGGACGCTCGTGGACCAGGCCGAGTTGGTGGACGCCCTCGTGGGCCGGCGAAGCGACTGCGAGTTGCAGGGCGCGGACAAGGGCAAGGCGGTCGTGATCGGAGACGGCGCGACCGGCGTTCTGAAGACGATCAAGGACGAGATCCTCGACGCCTACGACGCGAAGATCGGCGCCGCCGGCGGCATCGACCTCCACGTCGTCGGCGTCGGCGGCCGCGGGCACGTGGCCTTCCACGAGAGCGGCATCCCCTTCCCGGGCAACAGGATGCTGCTCGTCAGGCTCGACGACAACACGGTCGAGAACGCCGTGGCCGACGGCCACTTCCGGACCGTCGACGAGAGCCCCCGTTACGCGATCTCCATGGGCGCCGAGCTCGTGTACGAGGCGCGTCGGGTCCTGTTGCTCGCCAACGGGGGGCGCAAGACCGGCCCCGTCGCCGAGTCGGTCCTGGGCGACGTCACGTGCGACGTGCCGATCAGCTACGGGCAGGACTACGTCGTACGCGGCGGCGACCTCGCGTACGTGCTCGACGAGGACGCTGCCGCCGACGTGCTCGCGCAGCGTGAGGCGGTACTCGCGAAGGGCTGCGCCATCGTCGACCACCGCGGCGAGCCGTACACGCGGGTCGCCGACCTGGCCTTCAGCCGGGACCCCGAGAGCGGGCTCGTGGGGTAGCGGGCGCGCCTCCCTGGGCGGAGTGACGGCCGTGGATGCCGACGCCGCGCTCGCGCGCCTCGTCGAGCAGCGCGGGCCCCTCACGGGGGCGGAGTTGCTGGCGGCCCTGCCGCCGGGTAGCTCGGCCTTCGGCTGCTGGAGGGCGGCGAAGAGGTCCGAGCGCGTGGACGTCCGGGCCGTGGGGGCGCGGTACCTCCGGCTGGACCAGAAGGTCGAAGGCTACGCGCGCCTCTCGCCATCCATCCTGCGCGAGTTCCTGACGTACACGGTCGTCGGCGCCGTCGGCGACGCGACCGCGCTCGAGCGCAAGGCGGCCGAGGTACTCGCCCACGCGCGCGCCGTGAGCCGCGCCAAGTTCGAGCTCGCCGCCGGGGTGATCGGCGGCATCGCCGCGCGCCTGGCCGACGATGCGACGGCGACCGGACGCGCCTGCGTCTTCATCGCCGGGGACGTCGTCTACGAGATGGCGCACGACGTCCCCCGGCCCGAGCGCAGCACCGGCCGCATGGTCCGCGGGTCAGACCTCGACCTCGTCGTCTTGGTCGACGACGCGGCACCCGACGCGCTCCTCGAACGGCTCGACGACGAGATCTACCAGCAGAAGTACCGTCACCTCATCAATCCGTCCGCGCGGGAGGAGATCGACTACATCGTCAAGCGGATGTCCCGGCTGCGCCAGCAGATGGCCTTCGACTCCTTCAAGAGGATGGTCGCCTGCAAGGTCCTGCAGGAAGGCGTCTTCCTGCACGGCGACCGGGACCTGTTCGCGGCCGCCAAGGCCCTGCTCGACGACTCCGGCGTCGCGCGAAGGCTCGTCGAGCTCGAGGCCGAGGCCGCCCGGCGTCGCCGCGAGGCCGAGGAACGCCTGCTCGCGACCGAGCCCGGCCGGCTCGGTGCCGACGAGCTGCACCTCTTCTTCACCGCCGACGAGTCCGAGGAGTTCGAGTAGGCCGGCCGTCGCATGACCGGCAGTGACTCCGGTCGGCTGCCATCAGACTCGAGACGGAACGAGTCGCGCCGCCGCCCGCCGAGCAGCGTCGGCGGGCGGCGGCGCGACAGGGACTCACCCCGCCCGCAGGACGGGGATCACGTGTCCTTGGGGTTCCACACCTCCCAGACGCGCCCGACCAGGTCGGGCCCGGGGCGCAGCACCTTCTTGCCCGGCTCCCAGCCGGAGGGCATCACCTCGGCGCCCTTCGTCTCGCGCACGTGTTGATACGCCTTGATCTGCCGCAGCGACTCTTCGACCCTGCGACCGACGGGCGGGGTGAGGACTTCCATCGCCTGGATCACGCCGTCAGGGTCGATGATGAAACGGCCGCGGACGTCGACGCCGGCCTGGTCGTCGTAGACGCCGTAGGCCTTCCCAAGATGGCCGCCCGCATCCGCCAGCATGGGGAAGGGCACGCCGCCCTCGACCATCTTCGCGAGTTCCTGCTCGTGCCAGATCTTGTGGACGAACTGCGAGTCGACGCTGGCGGAAAGCACCTCGACGCCGAGCGCCTGGAACTCGTCATACTTCTCGGCGACCGCCGAGATCTCGGTCGGTCACACGAAGGTGAAGTCACCCGGGTAGAAGCAGAGGACCACCCACTTGCCGAGGTAGTCCGACAGCTTCACCTGGGTGAAGGCGCCCTTGTGGTACGCGGGCGCGGTGAAGTCCGGGGCAGGACGTCCGACCATGATGTCTGCCACGCTCTTGACCTCCTGTTCGAGCCCCTTCCCCTCGCCCGTCGCGGACGGCTCGTCCCCCGCGACGGACCCCGTTGGACGGGCGCAACCGATGGCTTGCTCCGCCATACTCTGCGCACCTCCTTCTCGGAATGTCCGCGAGCACCGGCTCGCGGCCTGCACGCGACCTTCACGGGTCCAGGGCGGCCGCGTTGCGCAGAGGATAGCAGGGCGAGCGGCGACAGCCGCCGTTTCTCGGCCTCGTGCTGCCCTTCGTGTCGGCCCGGCGTAGAATCGGCCATCATGGACGAATCCGCCGCTCTCGAGGTGACTGCGGTGCGGGCCGTCGAGACCGGCGACGCCGACCGGGCGCTCTGGTCTGACGCCGACCGCGAGTGGGCCAGCCGCTCGGCGGCGGCCGAGGTCGGCGAGGGCGCGGACCCCGAGGTCTACCTGGCCCATCGCGCCCGGTTCGCCCTCGACCGTCTGGGCGGCCTCCGCCCCTCCGTGCCTCGCGTCGTGCGCGCCCTGCGCTGGCGGCCGTGGATCGGGGCGCTGGTCGTCGCCGGCGCGTTCGTCGCCGGCGTCGCCGTCGACCGCGTCGGCGGGGCGTCCAGCATCAACCTCCTGGCCCCGCCGGTCTACGCGCTGCTCGTCTGGAACCTCGCCGTCTACGCGATGCTCGCCGTGCGCCTCGCCGCGCGCCCCGCGTGGATCGGCCCGCTGCGCACGCTGCTCGTACGGGTCGCCGGCGGGCTGCGGCGCGGCGCGCGCGGCGCCGAGGGACCCGGCGCCGGCCTCGCCGCGCTGCCCGGCGACTGGGCCCGACTGGCGACGCCGCTTTACTCGGCGCGCGCCGCGCGCGTGCTCCATCTGGCCGCCGCCGCCATGGCGCTCGGCGTCATCGCCGGCATGTACGTCCGCGGGCTGGCCTTCGAGTACCGCGCGACCTGGGAGAGCACCTTCCTCGGCGCCGACGAGGTGCGGGCACTCCTGGCGGCTGCTCTCTCGCCCGGATCCCTGCTGACGGGCGTCGCCGTGCCCGGCGTCGAAGGGATCGCGGCGATCCGCGCACCGGCGAGCGAGAACGCCGCGTCGTGGCTCCACCTTCTGGCGGGGAGCGTCGCCGCGGTCGTCGTGATCCCGCGTCTCGCGCTGGCCGCCGTTGTGGCCGTCGTCGAGCGGCGACGCGCGACGCGTCTTCCCGTAGCGCTGTCGGAGCCCTACTTCCAGCGCCTGCTCCGCGGCTTCAGCGCGGGCCCGGTCCAGGCGCACGTCTTCCCTTACAGCTACGCGGCCCCGTCCGAAGCGCTCGCGGGACTCGAGGCGATCGTGTCGCGCGCCTTCGGGGGCAACGCGGCGGTCGCGGTCCAGGCGCCCCTGGCGTGGGGCGACGACGACGCGATCGCCGCGCTGGCGGTGCCTGACGGCGAGGGTCCCGTCGTGGCTCTGTTCAACCTGACCGCGACGCCTGAAGCCGAGGCCCACGGCGCGTTCCTCGATGCCCTGACGGCACGCGCCGGGGTCACGCGCCCGGTCGTCGCCGTCGTCGACGAGGCCGCCTTTCGGGCGCGGTGGCCCGGAGACGAGGAACGGCTCGCCGCGCGACGCACGGCCTGGAAGGACCTGTTCGCCGGCCGGCGGGTCGCGCCGCTGTTCGCCGACCTCGTCACACCAGACCTCGCTGCGGCGGAAGCGACCCTCGACGCCGCGCTCCAGGCCCGCCCCGGCGCGACGGGGGGAGAGGACGCGCCGTGACCGACACCGTCATCGCGCTCACTCTGATCTCGCACACGAACGCGGGCAAGACCACGCTCGCGCGCACGCTCCTCGGCCGCGACGTCGGCGAAGTGCGCGACGTCCCGCACGTGACGACCGAGGCGACGCCATACGTGCTCATCGAGTCCGCCGAGGGCGACGCCCTGACGCTCTGGGACACACCGGGGTTCGGTGACAGCGTCCGTCTCGCGAAGCGGCTCAGGCAGGTGCGGAACCCGATCGGCTGGTTCCTCTCCCAGGTCTGGGACCGCTACCGCGACCGCTCCTTCTGGCTCACCCAGCGTGCCGTGCACAACGTGGAGGAACAGGCCGACGTCGTGCTCTATCTGGTGAACGCCGCCGAAGAGCCCGGCGATGCGGGCTACCTCGTGTCCGAGCTCGAGGTCCTGGAGTGGATCGGCAAACCGGTGCTCGTCCTGCTCAACCAGACGGGGCGGCCGCGCGAGCGGGCCGAGGAGGCCGCCGACGAGGGCCGGTGGCGCGAGGCGCTCGGCCCGGCCGGGCACGTGCGCGAGGTGATGACGCTCGATGCCTTCGCCCGCTGCTGGGTGCAGGAGTTCACGCTCTTCGCCGCCGTCGCCCGCGAGCTGCCGCCGGCCAAGAAGCCCGCCTTCGACCGCCTGGTCGACGCGTGGCGGTCGCGCCGTATGGCGCAGTTCGAGGCTTCGGTCGCGGCGCTTGCCGGACCCATCGCGCGCGCCGCCTGCGACCGGGTCGTGTTGCCGGCCGACCCGTTCATGGTCAGGCTCGGCAAGTCGCTCGGCCTCACGAAGGCGTTGGGCAGGAGCGCCACGGGCAAGGCATCGCGCGAGATGGGGGCTCGTCTCAACGCGGACCTGCAGGCGAGCGTGGAGCGGCTCATCACGATCCACGATCTGGAGGGCAGTGCGGCGGCGGTGGTCCAGAGGCGGGTCGCGACCGACGTGCGCACCGACGCTCCGGTCGATGAAGGCAGGGCGGCGGTGATGGGCGGCGTCCTCTCCGGCGCCCTCAGCGGGCTGGCCGCCGATCTCGCCGCAGGGGGCCTGACCTTCGGCGCCGGAATGATCGCCGGCGCCGCGCTGGGCGCTCTCGGCGGCGCCGGCCTCGCGCGCGGGGTCAACGTGGTCCGTGGGACGACAGATGCCAGCGTCCGCTGGGAAGACGTCTTCCTCGACGGCCTGGTCACCACGGCGCTCCTCCGCTACCTCGCCGTCGCGCACTACGGCCGCGGTCGCGGCGAGTGGCAGGAGGGCGAGTACCCGTCGTTCTGGCGGGCGCGGGTCGTGCGCTGCGTCGTGGCCCACCAGTCGGCGCTCACGGGCATCTGGGCGATGCGCGCTGACGCGGATGCCTGCGACGACGTCGAGCACGCCCTCCGCGAGGAGCTGGCCGACATGGCGCGGGCGCTGCTCGACGACCTCTACCAAGGGGCTCTGGCGTAAGCGCGCCGCCGGGCGATGCCGGCGGCGCGCTTACGATGCGCCCCCCAGGGGGTATAAGCCGCCGTCTCGCCCCGACGGACTGGAGGTCCACATGGGAAGCAGAGTCGGCTGGCTCGTCCTCTCGCTCATCACCGGCATCATCATGATCGCGCTCGGCATCATCTTTCTGGCGCGTCCCGGCCTTGGCCTCGCGACCGTGATCCTGTGGTTCGGCATCCTCGCCATCGCGCACGGCATCGTGTTGGTGCTCGCGGGCCTCGCCGGTCGCCGCGAGAGCAGGGGATGGGCCGTCGTCGAGGGCCTCTTCGCTATCGTCGCCGGCGTGGTTGTCCTCGCCTGGCCGGGGCTCTCGGCGCTCACCGCCCTGTACATCGTCGCGACCTGGATGATCGTGTCCGGCGTCGTGGACGTCATCGGGGCCTTCGGCGGGGGGCAGAGCTCGGGCCAGCGGCTCTGGCTCCTGCTCACGGGGCTGGTAGCCGTCGTCGTCGGCATCGTCTTCTTCATCCACCCGGCTGGGGGTGTCCTGGCGATGCTCTGGCTCGTCGGCATCTACCTGGTCGCGCTGGGGGTCCTGCGGATCCTCTACGGCTTCGCCCCGCCTCCGGAGCGGCGGCCCGCCTGAAGGTGCGCGGTGCGCTCGGCGCGGCGCATGTCGCGAACGCGAGGAGGCCCCCGACGGCGAACGCCGTCGGGGGCCTCCTCTACTTCGCGGCCGCGTGCGCGCGGCCGCGACTCAGGCCTTGAGCGTCAGCGGATGATGCGGATCTTGATCGTACGCTCCGCGAGCCCGCCCGGGATGTAGGCCTTCACCGTGTAGATGCCGAGCCGCCAGTTGGACGTGGTCTTGAAGGTCCGGATGTAGCGGCTCTTCAGGGTGTCGTACTTCACGGTCTTGGGGCCGAAGGTGAAGCCCTTGGTGTTGGTCACCTTCATCCTGACGCGCACGTCGGACCTGAGCGCGCCGTTGACCCTGACGCGGAAGGCGAGCCTGATGGACGCACCGCGGTGGAACCTGAGAGCGTCACGCACGCGCAGCGGCTTCGAGAAGGTGCTGATCGTGTAGACGTCGGTCACCGTGAGCGTGCCGTCAACGTAGGCGATGGTGTAGTTGCCGAGCCCTGCGCCGACGGCGTCGCTGGCGACGATCGGGTACGTGCCGGTGCTCGCTGCCGCCACGGCTCCGTCGCTCTGCAGCGTGACGGCCGTGACGCTGTCGCCGCCCATCAACCCGGCACTCGTGAACTCGGTCCCGACGAACGTGAAGGTCGCCCCGAACGGCTTCTTCTGGTCGTTCGCAGTGACTGTCAGCTCGGCGGGGGTGATGTCGGCGGCGAGGCCTTCCGGCGCGGCGACCGTGTAGTTGCCCGCGTCGGCGCCGGCGAGGGCGAGGCCGTCGACGGCGACCGGCTTGTCGGTCCCGGCATCCTTGCTGTCGAAGGCGGCCGTGGCGGCCGAGGCGTCGAGTACGACGTCGTCAGCGCCGACGACGCCGGCCAGGGTCGCGGTCGAGAAGTCGACCTCGGCCGTCGTCGTGCCGTCGTAGGTCTTGTCGGCGGCGACGGCGCCCTCGACCGTGAGCTCGGCGGGGGTGATGTCGGCGCTCAGGTCCGCAGGAGGGGTCGCCGCGTACTTGTTCGCGTCTGCGCCCGCGAGGGCGAGGCCGAGCAGCGTCACGGGGACGTCCTCGCCCGCGTCCTCGCTTGCGAAACTGGCCGTGTAGCTCCCGATCGCCACGTCGTCGCCCTCGAGCGCGCCGGCGAGCGTGGCTGCGCTGAAGTCGACCTCGGCCGCGGTCGTGCCGTCGTAGGTCTTGTCGACGGCGACGGCGCCCTCGACGGTCAGCTCGATGTGCCAGGTCACGCTGACACGGATGAAGTCGACCGTCGCGGTGCGCTCGAGCGAGGTGTTGGGGTTCTGGGCCTGCAGGGCGACGCCGAAGCCGGTCGCGTTGATCTCGTCTACGGTCCAGGTCTCGCCCCACAGGGACGCTCCACCACCATAAGCGACTGTCTGCAGTTTCGCCGTGGGCCAGTTGTTCCCCGTCCTCGCGAGGTTGTCGCCGACGAGTGTCGTTCCATCCTTTGTCAGTCGTACGATCGCGTCACGTAGAGGCGCCGGCGGGCCGGTGCTCTGCCGGTCGATCTCGACTGTGATGCCGTCGATGGTGGCCGTGGCCGGGATCGCGAAGCCGAAGTCGCGGGCGAGCAACAGATAGGTGCTTCCCTGCGCCGCGACGGTACACGTCGCGTAGCTCGTGTCGTCGGCGCCGATGTTGCCTGGGTCGGTCCAAGCGACGCCGGCTCCCTCGACGAAGGCGGTCGATCCGACCCCGTAGGCCGGGCCATCGGTCACCGCCGCGAACGCGGCGGCGGGCAGTGCCAGGACGACCAGCATGACCGCCAGCACGGCGAGCGGTAACGGTTTGCGGCGTGATCGCGGACGAAGCGTCCTGCGGGTCTCTGCCGCGGCGGGCGCGGCAGGCGTGACGGTGGTGATCATCGGCCCCTCCATGGTCAAACCGGATGAAGTGGGCCGGTATTCCCTGTTGACTTATGGACTCCTGCGCGCGTCGTCCCACGCGGCAGCGAACTCGTGCATCGCGGCGTCGCTGAGGGGATGCTGCGGGAGGGCGCGCAGGACGTCGAGCGGAGCGGTCACATCGTGCGCGCCGTGCAGGACGGCGTCGGTGAGCTGAGCGGGTGTCTTGAGGCTGGCGGCGAGCACGCGGGTGTCGCTGCGCAGCTGCGCGAGGAGAGCGGCGAAGGATCCGACGAGGGCGAAGCCGCCGACACCCTGCCGGTCGGCGCGGTCGACGTAGGGGATCACCCACGAGCACCCGGTGCCGTGGGCGGCCAGCGCCTGCGCGGGGGCGTACGCGGCGGTGAGAGAGCAGCGGATGCCCTCCTTGGTGAGGACGGCCGCGGCCGCCGCTCCGGCCGGCGTGGCGCCGAGCTTGATGACGACGCGCGCAGGTGCAAGGAAGGCCGCCGCGCGCGCGTCGTCGAGTACCGCGCCGTGCGTCGCGCCGGTGGGCTGGAAGAAGGCGGGACCGGCGGGGAAGGAGGCCAGCAGGCGGCCGAACTGGCCGAGCGCGTCACGCGTCACGCGGGCCATCAGCGCGGGGTTGGTCGTGAACCCGGTCACGAAACCGAGCGAGGCGGCCGCCGTGACGTCGTCGACGCTCGCAGAGTCCACGTAGATCGCCACGGCGGCCGCCCTTCGCTCGATGTCGTCTCTGCCCGCCGCCCGCGACGCGGCCGGCGGGCCACACTCGTGGGACTAGCTTACTTCTCGAGCTCCTTGTGGCAGAACCACCAGTCGTAGCACTCGTATTGCTTCGGACGCTCGGCCGCGTCGGCCACGGTCTGTGCCGGCGGCACGATGACCCGGTCGCCGAGCAGTTCGTTGTTCGGCCAGTCGGCCGGCATCGCGACCTTGTGCTTGGTCGAGTACTGCAGCGCCTTGATCGCGCGCAGGATCTCGTCGATGTTGCGGCCGACCTCCTGCGGGTAGTAGAGCATCAGCCGCAGGGTGCCGGTGTCGTCGACGATGAAGACGGCGCGCACCGTGTTCGAGCCCAGGCCGGGGTGGATCATGCCGAGCTTGCCGGCCACGTCGCCGGTGTCGGCGATGATCGGGAACGGTACCTTGACGCCGAGCTTCTCCTCGATCCAGTCCGCCCACTTGATGTGCGAGAACACCTGGTCGACCGACATGCCGATGAGCTCGGCGTCGAGCGCCTTGAACTCCTCGTCGCGCTTGGAGAACGCGTAGAACTCGGTCGTGCACACGGGGGTGAAGTCGCCGGGGTGGCTGAAGAGGACGAACCACTTGCCGGCGTAGTCGCCGGGCAGGTTCTTCATCCCGTGCGTCGTCTTGACCGTCATCTCGGGGAACTTGTCGCCGAGCAGCGGCATGCGCGGGGCTGCGTCGTCTGCCATGAGGACCTCCTGAGCGTGGGGGGTTATGAGCGCATGCTCATACTCTCCGCACTTGGAACGGTTCAAACCGCGCTGGTTCGCTCGTAGGGCCACATCACGACGCCCCCGTCCATGAAGCTGGCGTCGCACCCGGCTTCGTTCAAGATGAGGGCCGCCTCGTAGCCTCGCAGAGAGATCTTGCAGAAGCAGACGATCTCGCGGTCGCGGGGCAGCTCGCCGAGGCGCTGGCGAAGCGCGCCGAGGGGGATGTTGACTGCCTCGGGGATGGCGACTTGCTGCACCTCGGCCGGGCTGCGCACGTCGAGCAGGAGCAGGTCCTCGCCCGCGTCGAGCCTGCGCTTGACCTCGGCGGGACTGAGGCCGACGGCGACGCCGTCCAGCTTGTTCCGCACGACGTCCGAGGCGGTGATGACGTTGTCCATGGCCGGCGCGTACGGTGGCGCGTAGGCCAGATCCACCTTCGAGAGCGCGTCCATCGTCATGCCGGCGTGGAGCGCCATGGCGGCGACGTCGACCGCGCGTGCCGCGTCGCCCGGCCCCACGGCCTGAAGGCCGAGCAGGCGCCGCGTCGCGCGGTCTGACACGGCCTTGAGCATGAGCAGCTTCGCGTCGGGCATGAAGTGCGGCTTGTCCGGGGCGGGTGAGAGCGCCGTCACGACGTCGTAACCGCCCTTCCGTGCCTCGCGCTCGGTGAGCCCCGTCACCGCGACGTTGAAGTCGAAGACGCGGCAGATGCTGGTACCGAGGATGCCGGGGAACGTGTCGTCGCCGCCGGTCGCGTTGATGGCGGCGACCCGCCCGTGCTTGTTCGCCGTAGAGCCGAGCGGCACGTACGCCGGGCGCCCCGTGATGAGGTTCGTCGACTGGGCGCAGTCGCCGATGGCGAAGATGGCGGGGTCGGACGTGCGCAGGTGGTCGTCGACGGCGATGGCACCGGTCTCGCCGATCTCGAGGCCACACTCCTTCGCCAGTGCGACGTTAGGGCGGACGCCGACGGCGACGACGACCATGTCGGCGGGGACCGTGCCGCCGGTGGTCACCACGGACCCGACCCGCGTGGGGTCGTCGTCCGCCGGTCTGAACTCGGTGACGGTCGTGTCCGTCAGCACCTTCACGCCGTGCGACTTCATGTGTGCGGCGACCTGAGCCGCCATCTCCGCGTCGAGTGGTGAGAGGATCTGGGGCAGCGCCTCGACGATCGTCACGCGACACCCGGAGTGCACGAGCGATTCGGTCACCTCGACGCCGATGAGCCCGCCACCCACGATGACGACGTCGAGCGCCGTGCGGCCCGCGAGCAGGGCGCGCATGCGCTCCGCGTCCTCCACGCCGTGGAGGGTCAGCACGTTCTGCAGGTCGCGGCCGTCGATCGGCGGCTGCACCGGTGTGGCGCCGGTCGCGAGGATGAGCTTGTCGTAGGGGAACTGGCGTTCCTCGCCGGATTCGACGCCGCGTGCGGTCACGCAGCGGCCGTCACGGTCGATCGCGGTGGCCACCGTCCGGCTGTGGACGTGCACATTCTTGACGTTGAGGAAGAACACCTCGTCGCGCAGGGCGCCGGCAGGCGTGGACATGAGGTCGGCCTGGTCGGCGACGACGCCCGAGACATAGTAGGGCAGGCCGCAGCCGGCATACGAGAGGAAGAC